>JAYVHB010000064.1:0-2556 GCA_043771555.1 Flavobacterium sp.
CCCAACTTAGCTAAATCCATAACGGTTGTATAACCCGAACGACAAAGTACAATTTCGCTCTGGTTAAATGCAATTTGAAGATCAGCAGCATTCATAAAATTATAAAAAGTAGTATTGCCAATTTCTATAACTTCTTGTTCTGGCTCAATACGACCAGCTACAAAAAGCACTTTGCCATCGAACTTAGCGGTTTCTATTTTTAGAATTTCTTCGAGCATGCCTCGTTGTGGTTCGGGACCAGATAAAATAACCATTAATTTGTAGATAATTGGTGTTTCTGACTTTTCAAGCCTACTTAGTGGTCCAATATATTTAATTTTTGTATTAGGCGATTTTAAATGTCCGAGTTTACCAGTTAAGTTAGGTGTTTTTTGGTTGTCGGGAACCCAACATTCTGTAAATTTATTGATAACCATTTGGTGCAATTTGCTTGTAATCCAAGTGGTATTACCTGTTAAAACGTTTAGTTGGTGAGTTATAAACACCGACGGAACTTTTTTAGACCGAACACCAAGTCGGTTATCGGATATTATTCCATCTAATTTATAGTTTTTGACCCATTGTTTGGTTAGTTTTTTCTCTTCGAGCATTGCTCCAAAAATTTTTGGACTGTTTCGAAATTGCTTCCATTTAAAATTTTTTCCTTTTTTGGCGTATCTTATGTTGTACGAAGGTAATTCTAATATTTTTAAGTGCGGAAACTCTTTTTTTAACAACGCCAAAGCAACACCGTCAGATGCCAAAATTGGGTTATAACCACTAACTTCTAACTCACGAATAATTGGAATACAACGAGTTGCGTGTCCAAGTCCCCAATTTAATGGAGCAACTAATATGTTTTTGCTCATTTTACTTTTTTAAGAACCGATACAAATTCATCAATTAATTTGTTGTTGTTATCTAAATCTTCATCCGCTACCATTTGCGTGTTTTTGTCGTGTTTGTATAGATTCCATTTTTTATTATTATATTCTAAACTAGTCAAATTTTCGATCCAATCGCCCGAGTTAAGATAAGTAATATTGCCTTTATTGGTTTTTATTTTTTCGATTTTGGGCTCGTGTATGTGACCACAAATTACATAATCGTACTTGTTTTCGATGGCTAATTCGATACATATATTCTCGAAATTAGAAATAAATTTAACTGCCGATTTCACATTTTGCTTAATTTTTTTGGATAACGAATATGGTTCTCGTTTACATTTAACCAAAAACCAATTTAAGAAACGGTTAATCAAAATCAAAATATCATATCCCCAACCACCTAGTTTAGCTAGCCATTTGGCATGACTAATAGAAGCATCAAAAACATCGCCATGAAATATCCAAGCTTTTTTGCCATCCAACTCCAAAACCAATTTGTTAAGCAAACTAATATTGCCAAGGTGCAAATCGGTAAATTTTCGCAAAAACTCATCATGATTTCCTGTTAAATAATATACTTTAGTACCTTTACTCGATAGCGAAATAATTTTTTTGATAACCCGCAAATGATTTAAAGGAAAATACGATTTTCTGAACTGCCAAATATCGATAATATCACCATTTAGAACCAAAATTTTGGGTTTAACAGTCGATAAATAAGCTACCAACTCTTTGGCATGACACCCAAAAGTTCCTAAATGTACATCCGACAAAACTACAACTTCGAGTTCTCTTTTTTTCAAAACAAATGTTTTTGCAAATTAGATACATTTTATTAACCCAAATGTTATTCAAACATTATCAAAACTTTATCAGTCTTCGAGCATAATTTAGTATTTTTGCAAAAAACAATTTAAGTAGTGGGAAGCAAGAATAAAATTAAGAGATTTGGCGAAAACGAAACCTTTGGCAACGTTTTTCAACCAACAAGAGAAGAGGTTGTAGGAAATAATTTCGCTCTTAAAGGCAAATGGAACACCAATTTTTTTAAGAACAATAACCCAATAATAATTGAGTTAGGTTGTGGCAAAGGCGAATATACTGTTGGATTAGCAACCCTAAATCCAGACAAAAACTATATTGGAATTGACATAAAAGGAGCACGCTTTTGGCGAGGAGCCAAGGATGCAATCGAAAACAATCTGCCAAATGTAGCATTTGTTAAAACCCAAATAGAGCTAGTCGATTTTATTTTTAACACTAACGAGGTTTCCGAAATTTGGATTACCTTTCCTGATCCACAAATAAAATACAAGCGAACCAAACACCGCATGACTAACGAAAGTTTTTTAGAATTATACAAAAAAATAATGCCCGCACAAGGAATTGTGAACCTAAAAACCGATTCTGAATTTATGCATGGCTACACCCTCGGATTGTTGCATGGACAGGGACACGAAGTAATATATTCTAACCACAATATATATGTAAACACGGGTGCACCTGCCGAGGTAATCAATATTCAAACTTTTTACGAAAAACAATATCTAGCCTTAAACAAAGCCATAACTTATCTACAATTTCGCATCAAACCATAATACTAAATATACATGAGCGATCTGTCGGCATTTCTGTTTGGGTTTCTTGCCTCCATGATAGGCGTATTTCCGCCAGGATTACTCAATATGAC
>JAYVHB010000065.1:0-8045 GCA_043771555.1 Flavobacterium sp.
CTATTGATACAATAAACTCTTTCTCCCGACTATGTTCAATAGTATGCTCTAATTGCCATTCTGCAAAAAAGCCACAAAACACCGCTAAGAATAGCATCAGAAATTCCCAAAAATAATTTTTCCAATTTTTCTTTTCGTGTCCATGATGCGCATGATGATGTACTTCCATATTTTCAGTTTCTTGAGTTGAATTAATAGTCTCCTTGCCGCTAGTAAGGATAACTTCGTCTGGAGGAAGCTCCGATTGCATGTTTGTCGGATGATCCAAATATTCTTCGTCTGTATGGTCTGCCATTTTCTTTATTTCTATTGTTCTTGAATGCTCCCGTGATCCTCTAGTATGACGCAAAACAGTATGTGTGCAGGCAGTCGTTGCGGCGAAGCTGACTAAGTTCGTTAGCTAAGATATAATTTTTTTTCGTGACGATAAAAGTTCCAGTACAGAGAATCGAGCAATGCTGCTTGCACGCTGTTATGCAAGGTTAACTAACTTTCCGTTCCAGAAACATAGATCATTATCCATAAGCGCTTTTAATTTTACTTTTCTATCACATTGTCGCAGTAATTCTTCGCTAGCATTCCCTTTCTGGTATTGCCTTATTCTTTAATGAATCTTTGCATCGATGACTTGTCATTCGAGTTCAATTTAACGATATAAAGACCAGCCGGTAAATCAGAAATGTTCACCACTATAGTTGGGCTCGAAGTTCTCATATTGCGCACCTTTTGACCGAGGACGTTGTAAATTTCAAGTCCTTCAATGACTGCGTTAGAGGTAATGGTGATTTGCGACGAAGTAGGATTGGGATACAGGATAATTGGTGATGCATTAAAATTGATAACATCTAACGCAGCATTTGTAAAGTAAATATTATCGATGTACACTACACCGGAGCCAGCAGGGGTGCCTGTTAAAATGAGTTGGGCTATGTGACTCCTTGTCGATAAGTTGGTAAAGTCACTCAACGGAATGTTATAACTATTCCATTGACCTAATAAGGGTGTAAAAGTAAGTTCATGCTCCGAATCATCACCACCTTGAAAGGTGCCATCGGCCCCGAAATCTACAAGTTTAATTCTAAAAGTAGTCATATTGGGCGTCCATACATCTATTTGAAAACGAAGCATAGTGGAAGCATCAATGAGATTCGCACCCAAGGCTTCGATGCCTACAAAATCAAGCGCTGTATATTTTTTTGTATCGTTTCCTGCGATCTGAATGTCCTCCAGTACAGCGGCGGACCAGCTGGCGAGCCACGTGTCAACAGGAATATTGACATAGCTGTTACTGAACATAGAAATCACATTGGCCGCATCGGTTACTGGCGTAGGAGCAGCATCCATTGTGTCCTGTGCATACTTAATGGTTACATAATCATCATTAAACCCATAACTCTGTCCTGTTACATACACTCCTCCTGCATTATCCAAAACAAGGTCATAGGCTTTATGCTCAGTTGCCGAAGGTCCTTGATAGGTTTGAAACCATTGAACTTGCCCGCTATTGTTCAACTTAACAGTGGCATAATTCAAAGTTCCATTAGGGTTGGTGCTGTAGCCGGTGATATAGATGTTTCCGGTTGCGTCCAGTTTCATCTTATTAGGATGATCATCAAAACCTAAATCGTCCCAACGTGATTCCCATATAAGAGTTCCGCTTGAATCATATTTCAAAGTATAAAAATCTTTACCATAAGTATTAGGAATGATGGAAGGAACAGACCCGGTTACATACACATTACCTGTATCATCCACTACCAAATCTTTTGCTTCGTCCCACGGTATAGTAGTTGCCCCGCTATCAAATCTCCGGATCCATAAAGTATCTCCATTAGTATTATATTTAATAGTAGCATAATCATACCAAAGTGCAGGATTGACAGCATAAGCAGAACTCGCTCCTGTTACATACACATTTGCATTTGCATCCAGTTTCATAGCATAAGGTGAATCATTAAACGCACCGGGCATGGTATAACGTCTTTCCCAAAGATTTACTCCTGATGAATCGTACTTCAGCGTTACATAATCAGTTCCGGTAGTAGCGTCAAGGCTGTTTCCTGTTAAATATACGTTGCCTAACCCGTCCACTTGTAATGCAACAGGTATATCATCATTTGTGCCCGGAGCACCACCGGCATCCGGATGATTATAACGCGCTACCCATTGCTGAACACCATTAGCATTATATTTTATAGTGGCAATATCGCGATAACCATTTTGATGCACTGCCGTTTTGCTCGAACCGGTCACATAAACATTATCCTGATTATCTACACCAATGGCATAAGCAATATCCTCCCAGTTATCAGTTGCACTGTGGTTGTAATAAGCAGCCCAAAGTAAAGTGCCGTTCAAATCATATTTAAGCGTTACAAAATCCTTTCTCCGGTTACTGTTGTTCAGAGGAGGATCTTCTGTAAAGCCTGTAATATATACAGCGTTGTCTTTAACCATAATTGCATTAGCACCATCATACGAGTTATTTGGTCCGTTCCAAACTCTTGTCCAAATAATTTGCCCTGCAGAATCATATTTAATGGTAATGATATCCGTGTTACCCAATGCAGCACCGGTGCCGGTAACATAAATATTAGCGTCACTGTCAATAGCAAGCGCTTTGCCTTTATCACTGGTTCCCCCGAAGTCATAACGCTTCAACCACTGTTGTGTTACCTGTGCTGATGAAATCAGCAGAGAAAAATTAATAATTGTTATTGTGATTAATAGTTTTTTCATTGTTTTAGTTTTTAATAAGTTTAACTGTTAGAATATAGTCATATTGCAGCAATACATTCTATGAATTTAAACTTTCAATTTCATTTGTCACGTCCTAAAATACGTTGACCGTTTTTGATTACTAGTAATCATATAAAAGTACGATTTTTAATTAATAGATTATTGAAAAGTTTTTAAGATTCTATTTCTTGTTTTAAACTTTCCAACAGTCCTTCGGCGGCTTTGAGCGTATAGGTTTTATAAGTTTGTTGGTTGTAGCTTAATTGGATTTGCTGTAGTGTTTTCATGTCCAAGCTTTAGTGCAATCGGATGTGGTTGTAAATATATACTGTCTGGGTCAATATTTTATGCGCTACTTCAACATTTTTCAACGTTTTCCTTAGTCTGAATTCATATTTTAAATACCCTTTATTATTTCAGCAACAGCACTCTCACAGGGATCGTATTGCTGTGTTATGCCTAGAATGAATCCTTTATGGTAGGAGAACTCGGCGAAATCCGGATTGCATTTATTTTTAATAAACTATCAGTTGCTCTACAAAACAAATCTCTTGTTTTTTTATGCTCTTCCAGAGCTGTTATATCGTTTTGCAATTCTTTCACTAACGATATTGCAAATTCCTTTGCTCTATCTTTTTCAATCGTATGCTCTAATTGATACTCAGCCAAAAAACCACAAAATACCGCTAAGAACAACATTGCAAACTCCCAGAAATAGGATTTCCAGTTTTTCTTTCCTTCGTGATATGCATGATGATGTACTTCCATAGTAGTTGCTTCTTGAATAGGTTTATTATTTACTATATCCTGTTTAGTAATACTTTCTTCCGAATGGTTTTCTTTTTGAGTTTCCATTGCACTGTCTAAAGTTTCATCGTCTATTTTTTCTTCCATTTTTTATTAGTTTCTCCATTTTATTCCATTCTTCTGCGGTCTGCTAGCATGACGCACAACGGTTTCGGGCTTGGCGAAGGTGGCGATTTTCACCACAAATGTTGATGCGGAGAGCCAAACTTTGATTAACCACAAATGTGTCTGCGGAGCACTTAACCGCCACTTTTGCCAAACCTGTGTTAGCAGTAGTGGTTTTTCTCGGTCGAAGGTCTGTCGTGTCAAGTTTGCCCTGTCCCCAGTGTGTTAGCTTGTAAGCTCTTTTTATTTTTTCTGCGGTCGCATTCTGCGTTGAGAAAAATAAAATGTGCTTGCAAATGCGGTGGCGTTCTTTTGGTGTAACATTTATTCATTAATAATTATTGTTTTTCTTTTACTAACGCCACTATTTTACTGTACAATAAGTTTTCATTAATAGGTTTGGAAATATAATCGTCCATTCCAAATTCTTTGCATTTGGAAACATCTACTGTGGTTACATCTGCTGTTAAAGCAATTAGCGGAATTTTAGATTTCATTGTTTTGCGCATGTAATCTGTTGCCTCAAATCCATTCATTTCGGGCATCTGCAAATCCATCAAAATAATATCGTAGGTATTTGTTTGCATTTTTTCTATTGCCATTTTTCCATTGGCTACAATTTCATATTCAAATCCAAAATCACTTAAAATAATTTTGATTAATAATTGATTTAATATAACATCTTCGGCTACTAATACGCGAAGTTTTTTAATTTCTGAATCCGGTTGTAGTATTTCTATCTCTTCTACTGATTTTATATTTGTTTTTCCAAAAGGCAAGATAAAAGTAAATGTTGAACCTTCACCGAGCTTGCTCTTTAAACTAATACTTCCTCCTTGCGTTTCTACTAATTGTTTAACAATAGCTAATCCCAATCCTGTTCCGCCATAAGAATTTGATGTGCTATGTTCAGCCTGTTCAAAGACATTAAAAATTGAATTTATTTTGTCATCAGCAATGCCAATTCCTGTATCGGTAACTGCAAATTCAAGAGTTGCATTTTCTTTGTCTTCATTTAGTAATTTAACGCTTAATATAATTTTCCCCTTGTGTGTAAATTTTACAGCATTGCTCATTAGGTTTAAAATAATCTGATTTAATCTTACTGAATCGCCTAATAGCATTGATGGTATATTGCTGTCGTATTCGTTTACAAACTCTAAATTCTTTTCTTGTATTTTCGGATTAAAAGAGTGCAGTATTGATGTTATTGATTCACGTATTTCAAATGGTTGTTTTTCAAATGTCATTTTACCTGCGTCTACTTTTGCTAAATCAAGTATATCGTTTATGAGCACATTTAAAGTCTTGCCGCTTGTCTTTATTGCTTGGACAAATTCTTTTTGGTCTATGCCTAATTCAGTTTTCAATAACACATTTGTAAATCCTAAAATGGAATTTAATGGAGTTCTAATTTCGTGGCTCATGTTAGATAAAAACTGTTGTTTGAACTCTACAGCCTTTTCCGCAATTACCTTAGCTTCTATCAAGTCTTTTTCCAATAGTTTGCTTTCATGAATATCTACACCCACACCTATGTATCCCATAAATTCGCCATTGGACAAATAGCGTGGATTAGATTTAACCGAATGCCACCTGTATTCACCATCGTGCCGCTTTATTCTAATGCCATTTAAAAAATACGGTTGGCGTTTTTCAAATGCAGGTATATAAACATCCATTATACATTGCACATCATCGGGGTGTATTATTCCTTCCCATGCTCTGCCAAGTGCTTCTTCTATTGTTTGCCCTGTATAATCCAGCCAGTTTTTGTTCCAATAACTTATGGTAGCTTGTTCATTAGGTTCTATTATAAAAATGTGCATGGCAACATTATCTGCCAATGAGCGAAACCGTTCTTCGCTTTCTCTTAAATTTACATTGTGTTCAGCTTGTGAAGTTACTTCGGTGGCAATTATGGCCACACCAATTATTTCGCCAGTTACATTATGCTGCAGTTGCAAAATAAAATTATAATACTTGAACTCCATCTTTCCATCCTGCAAAATGTGCACTGGTGTTTCAACGGCAGAAAATGGAACTCCTGTTTTATACACTTGCGCATAAACTTCTTTGTAACCCTGTTCGGCAAGTTCAGGTAATGCTTCAAAATATTTTTTACCTAATATATCTTTTCCCTTTCCCCAAATTTTAATAATTGGTTCGTTGGCGATAGTAATAACCAAATCTTCTCCATATAAAATGCCAATTGCTGACGGAGAAGAATAAATAAGATGGTGGTATTGCTTTTCACTTTCTTTTATTTTTTCCGATGCCCTTTTTTCATCTGTTACATCCATATTGGTGCCCACCACCCATTCCGTTTCTCCTTGCGCATTGGTACGAGTGGTTTCTATGGCTTCTATATCACACTGCACACCATCGTTTGCCCGGTAAATTTTAAAAGAACGATTGCTGGTGCTACTATTTTTAACTGTATCCTGTAATATTCTTTCCTGTTCTGTAAGGTCTTCCGAAGCTACTGCATTGCTCCAGGTTTGATATTCAATAAATCCATCGGCTGTTGGCGTTACACCGTAAATATGAAACATTTGTGCATCCCAACGAATTTTATTAGTTATTACATTCCATTCCCAAATGCCTACGCCCGAAGTTTGTGTAGCCAAACGTAAACGTTCATCTGATTCCTTTAGCGCTTTTTCTGCGTTTTTGAGAGCAGTCACATCCGTTAGGGTAACCAGTGACTCATTAATTGAATTTCCTGCACTGAAATCGAAACCGAATAATATTTCGAGCCTGGTTCCTTTAAAACTTTTTAAAACAGAATGAATGTTTAACCTTTTTTTCCCTTCGGCAACACCAATGATACCTTCCTTTAATACCGGAAGACTTTCTTCCGTAAACAGGCGTTGAAAGCCGCTAAGTATTTCTTCTTTGCTTTCAGCTTCCAATAAAAGTATTGACTCATCGTTTACATTTTTAAGTTTTAAAAATGGTACCAACCGTATAATTTCTGAAGGATTTTCATCTAAATATTTCCGGAAATTGGTAATGCCGTTTGTTTTCAGCAATTCAATTTCCCGGTAAAGGGCTTCATCATCTTTTTCCCATATTGCAACTGGTGAAAAATTAAAAATCTGGCGGTATAAGAGTTCGCTTTCTTCAATTTTTCTTTTTTTATTAGAAGATTTAGTCATTTTCGCAATAAATTGAATTAGGGTTATTATAAATTTTCTTTTGATGGTTGTTCTTTACTGGCATTAGCAATCAGTTCTGGTGTTTCTGAATTAGTTTTTTTAAGATTATCAAACTCTGCGAGCTTTTGAATTTAATAACTCGCTCTGCGTTCCTATAAAATATTAGTAATATTTGTATCAAAGATAGTCGAAAAATTAAGACAGGAAGTTGTCTTAATTTGTTATTCTGTTTAATTTCGGTTAAACAATCAAAGCCATTTTTGCGTGGCATGTTTAAGTCAAGATAAAGTGCATGTGGAATGCGTTTTCTCCGTTACCAAAATACGAATATAATAAAAAAAAACAACCCGAAACCGAATACTAGCGATTGTGTTTGAGAGTGGTTACCAGTAGTTTTAATCTAGACTTTTAAATTTCAAATTTGAGTTTTCAATTAGAAATATTTTTGCCTTTTCACAGGTTTGATAAGTTAAGCATTTTATTATTAGATTTTGGATAGCTCCATCTTCATCAAAGAAAAATAGTTCAAAAGAATTTACTGAATATTCCAAATCAGGTTCTCGGTGGTAGCGAACATACTTTTGTCTATATCTTTTTTTTAGCAAGGTAAAATTAACCGACATCGGATTTAAAATTTCTTTTCTATAAATTGCTTTGCCAAGTAAAAAATAACCTTTGTAAAGTTTTTTATCTTGAATCAATCCTTTTTTTATTGCTAACGAAATTAGTATACATAATAATAGAAAGCCTGAAACTACGGTGAAAAAATTAGCTGTCTCGCCGCTTGAAAAGAATGTTGTTCCGACAAATAAACCAGTTAAGATCACTAACGAATAGATTAAATTTTCCCAAGAAGCATAATCTATATTTCGTTCTAATATAATTTGTCTCATTATAAAGTTTATTGCTCAAAAAATTACCGCCAACTTATCAATACTACTGCCTTTATCAAACGTATCACACCCAAAAAGGGTAGGGCTTTTGGAAATCTTTTTTTCCATTGCCGACCGAGTGAAGTTTTGAAAAGTAAACGCACAATTTACCGAAAACCTAGCCATGAGTTTTAGCAAGTGATAGCAATTGTAGCAATCTATATTTAATCCTTAGACTTATTTATTGTATAAATTCCGCCAGCAAAAAGTATTGCAGCTAATCCTAAATAAATGTAACCTTTTTGTTTTCCAGACTCGTTTGAAGCGTCTATTTTTAAGCCTAAGAAATTAATTTCTTTAG
>JAYVHB010000066.1:0-34654 GCA_043771555.1 Flavobacterium sp.
GGTTTTGCTTATCAATTTATACTATTTCAAAGATACGTAAATCATATATTTTTAATCATTGTAAAGATATGAGCCCCGATTAAAGCAAAAATCCTTTTGTGAGCGGCGAAGCGAGCGAAAAAAAGATTGTAGTGAATAGCAGGAAATAGCTCCTAAAAAATAGTGTAACTTTGCATTTCAAGTTTTTTTATGTTCAAAACCGCATTTTACCGCTATATCAATAACTTTCGTGGGTTTTCTAGAGAAATTTGGATACTTACTTTTGTCACTTTCGTGAATCGAGCAGGTACGATGGTTTTGCCCTTTTTGTCGAAATATTTGCATGAAGATTTGCATTTTGATCTCGATAAAGTAGGCTGGATTTTAGTAGCGTTTGGAGTTGGTTCGATGGCTGGCTCGTGGTTGGGCGGAAAACTATCAGACAAAATTGGTTTTTATAAAATCATGATTTTCAGTTTGTTTGTCAGCGGATTGTTGTTTTTTGTGTTGCAATACATTACTAGTTTTATAGGTTTATGTATTGGAATGGTGGTTTTGATGACCGTCGCCGATATGTTTCGACCAGCTATGTTCGTATCGCTAGCCGCTTATTCCAAACCCGAAGACCGAACGCGGTCGTTAACCTTAGTTCGATTGGCGGTTAATCTAGGTTTTGCAGCAGGTCCAGCACTTGGTGGATTGATAATTATGGCGATAGGTTACAAAGGTCTTTTTTGGGTTGATGGCGCGACGTGCATTATTTCGATTTTGATTTTTGCGCTTTTGGTAAAAGAAAAAAAGAAAACACCCGATCAAAAGATGAAAATTTCTGAGCTTGAAAGAGAATCGGTTTTTAAAGACCGACCGTTTTGGATTTTCCTCGCGATGTGTGTTATAACTGGCGTTTTATTTTTTCAGCTTTTCACGACGATGCCTATTTATTATAAAACGCAATTTGGTCTAACCGAATTTCAAACCGGATTATTACTCACGCTTAACGGAATATTAATATTCTTTCTCGAAATGCCAATTGTGAGTTTTGTGGAACGCAAAAAAATCAATAAAGTTGCCATTGCCACCTATGGTTGCTTGCTTATGGGCTTGAGTTTGTTTGTAATGCTCGTGAATTTTTGGGTTGGAATTTTGATTGTTATGATACTTTTTATGACTTTTGGTGAGATGTTTTCGTTTCCGTTTTCCAATTCGTTTGCCTTGAGCCGAGCACCAAAAGGACATGAAGGTCGTTATATGGCAATTTTCACGATGAGTTTTAGTCTTGCTCATATAATAAGTGCCAAGTTAGGAATGAGTATTATCAAAGCATACGGTTATCAAGCCAATTGGATATTTATGGGGATTTTGGGACTGATAGGTGTTGGTTGTGGTTTTTGGGTAATTGATTTGGTAAAAAAAGAAAACTTAAAAATTAGTTAATTAACAGTTTGTTAGAAATCTAAATTCAGATTTTTTATAGTTTTGAAAAGTTAAAATTTAAATAGTATAAAAAATGAAATCACTTTATGTAGCTTTATTAGCAATTTGTTTTCAGGTTACTTTTGCCCAAAAAAGTAAACTTTTAAAAGAAAATTTCGACAACAATGGCGTCGTAATGACTTGGAACAAAGACACGCCCGAAACCGAAATGCAAGACGATATTAAAGCCTTACGGCAAAAAAATGGTGTTGCGATTGAATATTCGAAGCTAAAACGAAACGATAACAACGAAATTATTGCTTTACGAATAGAATATAAAGACAAAGACGGCAACTCTGGAAGCCAAGAATATAATGGGAAAAACCCAATAGACGGAATTCGTTTTCACAAAGATGCCAACGGAATTGGTTTTGGTGAAAGCCAGCAAAATATGGGAATGGCTTTCAATAATTTTGATTTTGGCGATTTGCAAAAGCAATTTCAAAACCGAATTCAGATAGATACGCTAGGCAATAATAAAAGTTTTAGTTTCAACTTCAATGATGATAATGAAACACCACGAATCAATAAAAAATCCAAAATTATTATTCAAAAAGACGGTCGTAAACCACTAGTTATTGAAGACGGAAAAGTAGTTGAAGGTCAAGACGATTACTCGAAAGAAGAAATCGAGAAAATCCAGAACGATAACAAAATGAATGACGGAAGTCTCAATTTTAACTTTAATGGCAACGACATGGAACTTGGTAATTTGAAAGAGCAAATGGAAAAAATGCAACGTCAAATGATGAAAATCATGCCCGAAATGCAAGAAAAATCCAAAAATGAAACTCCAAATTCCAATAGCGACGCTCCTACTCGGGAAGAATTGAAAAAAACCAAAGAAGAAATGCTCAAAGCAAAAGACGAAATGGAACAAGCCAAGAAAGAATTGCAAAAAGCCAAGTCTGAATTGAAAACACGCAAGATTTAAGATTCTTCAAATTTATTTTTCTACCGCGAATTCGCTAATTTTATCATCAAATTAGCGAATTCGCGGTTTTTTTATTGAACTTTACAAAAAATTAATTTTATGTATGCAATTTTAGCCAAACTCAACAAATTACTACTTCCTAGTTTTACCAAGCAAGGATTGGATTTGGCAAAAGCCAAAAAATGGCAGTTAGCAATCATAGGTTGGAAGTTTTATATTTTGAAAAAAGCATTGAAATAAAAATTTTCTGAATTTTGAAATTTCGATTTTGGATTTTAAAAAAGATTGTTTATATTTGCACTCACAAAAAAGGCCACGTGGCGCAACTGAATAGCGCACTTGATTACGGCTCAAGAGGTTGCTGGTTTGAATCCAGCCGCGGTCACGAATAAGTAGTATTAAAAAGAAAAAACGCCAAGTTCACTTGAGCGTTTTTTCTTTTTAATACTACTTTCAAAGCGTAGCATTGTTGGATGTTGCGGAGCAAACTCCAGCCGTGTTCTCAAAATTATTAAACCAGCTCAAAAAGCTGGTTTTTTTTATTTCAAAAATTTTCAATAAATTAGCCATTCAAAAAAACAACAAAATCCCAAATGAAAAATACAGCTTTAACCCATATTCACGAAAGTTTAAGAGCAAAAATGATGTCTTTTGCTGGCTATAATATGCCCGTTTCATACGAAGGAATCAATTCTGAGCACGAAATTGTTCGCAATGGCGTTGGCGTTTTTGATGTGTCGCACATGGGCGAATTTCTATTAACTGGCGAAAATGCTTTGGCTTTGATCCAGAAAGTATGCTCCAACGACGCATCGGTTTTAACAATTGGTAAAGCGCAATATTCGTGTTTGCCGAATGCAGATGGCGGAATTGTAGACGATTTGATTATTTATATGATGAAAGAAAACCAATATTTACTTGTCGTAAACGCTTCGAATATTGAAAAAGATTGGAACTGGATTTCGTCACACAATGATCTTGGTGTTGAAATGAAAGATTTGTCTGAGGATTATTCGCTACTAGCAATTCAAGGTCCAAAAGCGGTTGAAGCCATGCAATCATTGACTTCTGTAGATTTGTCTGCCATAAATTATTATCATTTTGAAGTAGCGGATTTTGCAGGTATTGAACATGTAATTATCTCAGCAACCGGCTATACAGGATCAGGTGGTTTCGAAATTTATTGTAAAAATAGTGAAGTTGTACAGATTTGGAATCGGGTTTTCGAAGCCGGAAAATCTTTCGGGATCAAACCAATTGGTTTGGCTGCTCGTGATACATTGCGACTAGAAATGGGTTTCTGCTTGTACGGAAACGATATTAACGATACCACTTCTCCACTGGAAGCTGGTTTGGGCTGGATTACCAAATTCAATAAACAATTTACCAATTCAGAAAATTTAGCCAAACAAAAAGAAGCTGGCGTTTCTAGAAAACTCGTGGCTTTTGAAATGCAAGAACGTGCTGTGCCTCGACATGATTATGAAATCGTGGACAAAACAGGAACAGTTATTGGTATTGTAACTTCAGGAACTATGTCGCCTTCCATGAATGTTGGAATCGGTTTGGGTTATGTAACGGTTGATAACAGCAAACTCGATTCAGATATTTTTATTCGAATTAGAAAAAATGATGTATTGGCAAAAGTGGTTAAATTACCTTTTTATAAAAAATAAAAAAATGAAGCAAATTATTTTAATTTTAATAGCTATTTTTTCATCCAATTTAAAAGCTCAAAATCATGCATTTAAGGCTAACCCATTAAGTTTGGTGTTTGATGGTATTGAAATAAGCTATGAAATGATGAATGAAAATAAATCAAGTACAGAGTTAGTTTTTGCATACATTTCTTCTAATAAAAATGATCAAAAACTAACTGCTTATGGAGCAGAACTTCGCTATAAATTTTTATTGTCTAAAGATTTAAAATCTTTTGAAGGTTATTATTTGGCTCCAATTGGTTCTATTATTTCAGGTAAAGTAGCTTTAAATAATTATTCTAGTCCAAATGATCTCTCAGTTTACGGGATCGGAGTGTTAGGAGGATATCAATTTATTTTTCAAAATGAAAAGGAAAAAGGATTCGTGATTGATTTGCATGTTGGATTTGTAAATAATTTTGTAAAATCTACAACTTTGGATGTTTCTGATATTAAAGGATTAAAGCCCAGAATTGGTATTTCTTTAGGTTATGCTTTTTAAAATTGATAAATATAAATCTTAACGTAGTTATTCAAATTTGAAAAAACTTTGGCTTCTTCTTTTTTCGTCTTCAATAATTTTCGCTCAAAGCGCAGACGAAGCATGCAGCACCTTGTCGCAAATAAATAAACTTATTCTCGAGAAACATTACCAGCCAAAACCAATAGACGATAGCCTTTCGGTTTATGTTTATAACACTTTTATAGAAAGTCTAGACGACAATAATTCCATATTTCTCAATGAAGATATTGCCGAGTTAAAAAAAAATAAGTTCAAAATTGATAATTTTATCAAAGACCGAAATTGTACTTTTCTGGAATCTTTTTTTAGTATTTATAACAAAGCGGTTTCTAGACACCAAAAAATAATTACAACGTTACAAAACGAACCTATTTCGAATTCAAGTTCGGAGGTTATTCAGTTTTCCAAAAAAAAATTTCCGTATTATAATCAAGAAAATGAGCTTAAAAAATTGTTTAAAAAACGAATTCTTTTTGATCTTCTAACTGAAATATCGCAAAGTTATCAAAATAAAGATTCTATAACAATTGCTTTTGATTCACTTACTAAAGCAGCTAAAATAAAGGTTTTAGAAAATTATGATTGTGAAGCCAAAAATAAAACACTATCAGAAACGGCATTTAATGCCATGTTTATAAATGTTTTTTGCTCTTATTTTGATCCGCATACACTTTATTTTTCTAAAGATGAAAAGTCAAATTTTCTTTCGGGTTTGAGTTCGTCAAATTATTCTTTCGGAATCGACATGACACTTAACGACAAAAACGAATTGGAAATAGCTACAATAATTCCGAATGGTGCCGCTTATTATTCGAACAAAATTGATGTTGGCGATATTCTTCAAAAAATAAAAGTGAATGAAACAGAATTTGGATTGAAATGTAATAATTATGAAGAAACCGATAGAATATTAACTGCCAACGAAACAAAAAAAGCACTATTTACTTTTAGAAAAAATACGGGCGAAATCTATGCTGTTGAATTATCAAAGCAATTAATGCGTGATACCCAAAACAGCGTTTACAGTTATATAATTGAATATAAAGGTATTAAAACAGGATATATAAAAATTCCGAGTTTTTATTCTAAATTCGAAAACGGAAAAACCAATGTTAGTGACGATGTAAAAAAAGAAATTGTAAAACTTAAAGATAACAAAATAAACAGCTTGATTATCGACCTAGAAAATAATACGGGCGGCTCCATGCAGGAAGCAATTAATTTATGTGGTTTTTTTATCAATGCGCCAGCGATAGCACAAGTAAAATATGCTAATGCACCACCTTATTTGTTGGCTCCAGAAAATGCAAAACCTATTTTTACAGGTAAAATCGTTGTGCTTATAAACGGTTATTCTGCTTCTGCAAGTGAATTTTTTGCTAACGCAATGCAAGATTTCAGTATGGCGTTATTGGTTGGTTCACAGTCTTTTGGGAAAGCAAGCATTCAGGAAATTTTTAAAATTGATAATGAAAAAGAAGATTTTATTAAAATTACAATTGGTTCATTTTATAGAATTACCGGAAAAAGTAACCAATATTTTGGAATTAAACCAACTATAACGATTCCTTCAATTTTTGAAGATCAATTGCCAAGAGAGAAAAAATCAAAAACAGCACTTCGAAATCAAAGTATGCAAGGTTATATTGGACCAAATAGTTATCCGTTGAGCGAAAGTCAGCAAGAAGTGATACAGAATTACAACCTTGAAACTCAAAAAAATCAAACACTTCAAAAAATAGTTTCCTTAAAAAAACGATTTAATAAGTTGTATGATGATGCTATTGCGCCTGTAAAATTAAATATAGCCAGTGTTTTTGATTTTGTAAATATAAACAAATCACTTTATAAAGATATAGGCGATTATTTGAAGACCGAAAACGAACTTCAAATCTATAACTCCTATCATAATTTTGATAACAAAGACAAAAGTGATTCGGTATTAACGTCTGATAAAATTGGAATTAAAAATATAAAATCGAATACCACTATTTTTGAAGCAGTAAAAATCATTGGAAAATTGCGGTAAGATTTTTTTATTCACTAATTAAATACAAACAAAATATGCTATTTTTGCACGTTTTAAATTTATAAAATACAACAAGTAATGGGAAGAGCGTTCGAATTTAGAAAAGGTAGAAAAATGAAACGTTGGTCGGCAATGGCCAAAACGTTTACTCGAATTGGCAAAGATATTGTCATGGCCGTTAAAGAAGGCGGACCAAATCCTGAGGCTAACTCTCGCTTGCGTGCCGTAATTCAAAATGCGAAAGCTGCCAACATGCCCAAAGACAATGTGGAGCGCGCCATTAAAAATGCTAGTAATAAAGATACTGCCAATTATAAAGAAATTCTGTTTGAAGGCTATGCACCGCACGGAATTGCGGTTTTAATAGAAACTGCTTCTGATAATAATAACCGAACTGTCGCCAACATAAGAAGCTATTTCAATAAATGCAATGGAACTTTTGGAACACAAGGATCGGTCGAGTTTATGTTTGACCATACTTGTAATTTTAGGATTCCGAAAGGTGCGTTAGATCCCGAAGAACTGGAATTAGAGTTGATAGATTTTGGAGCTGAAGAAGTTTTTGAAGACGAAGATGGCATCTTGATTTATGCACCGTTTGGAAGTTTTGGAAACATTCAGAAAGAATTAGAAACTAGAGGATTAGAAATACTTTCGTCTGGTTTTGAACGTATTCCGCAAATAACAAAAGAATTAACCGAAGCTCAAATTGCTGATGTTGAAAAATTGATTGAAAAAATCGAAGAAGATGATGATGTCATGAATGTATATCATACCATGCAAGAGTAAACTTCTGAAATATCAAATAAATAAATCCCAAATTCCAACTTAATATGATTGGAATTTGGGATTTATTTTTGGACAATTATCTACTTAATATGTTCTATTTTCTGAGCTTCTTCAGCATTTATACTATCAAAGAAGCCTTGCTCATTCATCCAATCATCACTAAAAATTTTGCTCATATAACGGGAACCATGATCTGGAAAAATGGCAATAACAACACTGTCTTTATCAAATTCGCCTTCTTCGGCATATTGTTTTATGGCTTGAGTAACGGCTCCAGAAGTATATCCTATAAATAAGCCTTCTTTTTTAACTACTTCGCGAGCCGTGTGCGCACTAGCTTCATCAGTTACTTTCATGAACTTGTCAATCAAGTCAAAATCGGTAGCGGTAGGAATTAAGTTTTTTCCTAATCCTTCAATTCGATAGGGATAAATTTCTTCGTTATCAAATTCTTTGGTTTCGTGGTATTTTTTTAAAACCGAGCCGAAAGCATCAACACCAAGAATACGAATATTTGGATTTTTTTCTTTCAAATATTTTGCAGCACCAGAAATGGTTCCACCAGTTCCGCTACAAGCAATAAGATGGGTTATTTGCCCTTTGGTTTGTTCCCAAATTTCTGGACCTGTAGACTTGTAATGTGCGTCAATATTGAGTTGATTGAAATATTGATTGATATATATCGATCCTTTGTTTTCTTCATGCAATCGTTTGGCAACGCTGTAATAGGAACGCTCATCATCTGCAGAAACATTGGCAGGACAAACATATACTTTGGCTCCCAAACTTCGCAACATATCAATTTTATCCGTAGACGATTTGTTACTAACGGCCAAAATACAATGGTATCCTTTTATAATACTGACCATAGCCAGACTAAAACCCGTATTTCCTGAAGTAGTTTCTATAATAGTATCTCCTGGAGATAAAATTCCAGCTTTTTCTGCTTCTTCAATAATGTATAAAGCGATTCTATCCTTGGTAGAATGACCAGGATTAAATGATTCTACTTTTGCATAAAAATTACCTTCAAGATTTTCGGTAACTTTATTGAGCTTAATAAGCGGTGTATCGCCAATTAGCTCCAAAACATTATTATAGGCATTTATCTTTTCTTTCATAAACGTAGTAAATTGAGGAAGTTTTCTAAATTCTAACCTCAAGTCGATGCAAATTTAATAAATTAATTTCAAACTATTTTTTTATTCCTTCCAAATCTAATAAAAAAGCAAATTCTTTGGCTAATTCTTTCAAAGCTTCAAATCTTCCAGACGCTCCACCATGTCCTGCATCCATATTTGTATCTAGAAAAAGTAAGTTGTCATCCGTCTTCAATTGACGTAATTTAGCAACCCATTTGGCTGGTTCCCAATACTGTACTTGCGAATCATGCAAACCAGTTGAAACATACATGTTGGGATATTTTTGCGATTTTACATTATCATATGGCGAATAAGACAACATATAATCATAAAATTCTTTTTTGTTTGGATTTCCCCATTCATCATATTCGCCTGTTGTAAGCGGAATAGAATCGTCCAACATTGTAGTAACAACATCTACAAAAGCGACTTGTGCAATAATGCCGTTATACAATTCAGGATTCATATTGGCAACAGCACCCATTAACAATCCTCCTGCAGATCCGCCTTCAGCATACAAATGCTTGGAAGATGTATAATTTTCAGAAATTAAAAATTTGGAACAATCTATAAAATCTGTAAAGGTATTTTTCTTGTCCAATAACTTACCAGTTTCGTACCAATTTCGACCCAAATCTTCTCCACCACGAATATGGGCAATTGCAAAAATAAATCCTCGATCTAGCAATGATAATCGTGTTGTAGAAAAGTTACAATCCATTGAATATCCATAACTTCCATAAGCATATTGCAATAATGGGTTTAATTTATTTTTTTTTAAATCTTTTCTATAGATTAGAGAAATAGGCACTTTAATTCCGTCACGAGCTGTAGCCCAAACGCGTTCTTCTTCATAGTTGTTTTTATCAAAATTGCTCCCGAAGTCTCGGGACAAAACTTCTTGTTCTTTCTTGATTTCTTTAACTTTGGTTTTCATATTAAAATCGATAACCGAATTGGGCGTTGCCAGCGATTGATACGAATAACGCAAAATATTAGTTTCAAAATCTACGTTTGAACTTGCATAAACAGAATAGGTTTCGGAATCAAAGGGTAAAAAATAAGCTCCTTCTCCACTCCATGGCATGATTTTAATTTTGTTTAATCCGTTTTCTCGTTCTTCCAAAACCAAAAAATCTTTAAAAATCTCAATATCTTCCAACAAAACATCGTCTCGATGCGCAATTACTTCTTGCCAATTGGCTTTGGAAGTCTTGTTTTCGTGGGTTTTCATTAGCTTAAAATTTTCAGCTTTGTCGGCATTGGTCATTATATAAAAATGATCCTCATAATGATTGATGCTGTATTCCAAACCACGCACTCGTTTTTGAAACATTCTAAAATTTCCATCAGGATTGTCGGCTTCGAGAATCTGATATTCAGTTGTTAAAGTACTTCCCGACTCGATTGCCAAGTATTTCTTTGATTTGGATTTGGCAATTTCGACCGAAAAAGCTTCGTCTTTTTCAAAATAAATCAAGACATCATCACTTTGTTTTGTTTCTAATTTATGTTTAAAAATTTTATCCGATCGAAGTGTTTGTTCGTCTTGGCTGGAGTAAAATATAGTTTTATTATCGTTTGCCCAAACGGCTGTACCAGTCACGTTTTCAATACTATCCGAAAGTAATTTGTTGGTTTCTAAATTTTTTATTTGAATGGTATAAATCCGTCTTCCAACAATATCAAAACTAAAAATAGCGAGTTTATTGTCTGGCGAAACGCTCAAACCGCCCAGTTGAAAAAAGGGTTTGTCTTTTGCTAAAAGATTACAATCAAATAGTATTTCTTCGTTTGCTTCTAAGGTTAATTTCTTTCGAGAATAAATTGGGTAATCTTGTCCTTTTTCGAAACGAGTAATGTAGAAATAGCCATTATAAAAATAAGGAACCGACACGTCATCTTCTTTAATACGGGCTTTCATTTCAAGAAACAAAGCCTCTTGAAAATCCTTCGTATGCGAAGTCATATCCTTATAATAGTCGTTTTCTTTGTTGAGATAATCTATAACTTCTGGATTTTCACGATCATTGAGCCAGTAGTAATTATCGATTCGGATATCGTTATGTTTCTTGAGTTTTTTTGGAATTATTTTAGCAATTGGAGCTTCTATGCTTTTTGACATTTCGTGGGTTGTTTTGAAAAACAAAAATAGATTAAAAACTTTTTTTAAACATAGATTCATAGATTTTTATTTAATTTTGCAAAAAACAAAACATCATGGATTTAATGGGAATGATGGGTAAACTTCGCGATACCCAAAACAAGATAGAAGAAACAAAAAAACGTTTAGACTCAGTTTTAATTGACGAACAAAGTTCTGACGGATTACTAAAAGTGACATTAACAGCCAACTCTACTGTAAAAAGCATTTCGGTTGCCGACGAATTATTAGAGGATAAAGAGCAACTAGAAGATTATCTTATTCTTGTAATGAATAAAGCTATCGCCAAAGCTGCAAGTGTAAATCAAGCCGAACTTGATGCTGTAGCCAAAGTCGATATGCCTATGATTCCTGGAATGGAAGATATGTTTAAGTAATTTTACCTAAAACTCCAACTTACCCAACGTTTCCAACACATAACCGTGCATTACTTCGCGATAATCTAGATGGGTAACCATGCGCAATTTTCCGTGACCCATGGCGCTAATAGAAATTCCTTTTTTCTTTAAACTTTCAAGCACCATTTTCTCGCTAATAGTAGATTTTACTTCAAAAATCAAAATATTCGTTTCTATAGGTTCTACTTTTGCAACCCACGAAAGTTTTGCAAGCACCAACCCTATTTCTTTCGCACGACGATGGTCTTCTTCCAATCGTTTGATGTTGTTTTGCAACGCATATAATCCAGCGGCTGCCAAATAACCCACTTGTCGCATGCCGCCACCAAATATTTTCCGAATGCGCAATGCGCGATGAATATCAACTTTACTTCCCACCAAAACCGATCCAACTGGCGCACCCAAACCTTTAGAAAAACAAACCGAAATTGTATCGAATAATTCCCCAAACTGCTTCGGATGTTGTTTTTTAGCAATTAAAGCGTTCCATAATCGTGCGCCGTCAAGATGATATTTCAAATTATTTTCGACACAAACTTGCTTAATTTTCTTCAACTCTTCAATATCGTAACAAGCACCACCGCCCTTATTAGTTGTGTTTTCCATACTTACCATTTTGGTCAAAGGCGCATGATAAAACTCAGGATCATTAATCCCATCACGCACTTGCTCGGCGGTAATCATTCCACGATTGCCGTCTATCAAGTTAAAATTCACACCACTATTAAAACTCGCACCACCACCTTCATACAAGTGAATATGCGCCCATTTATCACAAATAATCTGGTCGCCTGGATTCGTATGCAACTTTATCGCCGTTTGGTTGGCCATCGTACCACTCGGAAAAAACAAGGCTGCTTCCATCCCAAACATCTCAGCAACAACACTTTCAAGCTCAATTACTGTAGGATCTTGCTTGTACACGTCATCTCCTACTTTCGCCTCAAACATAAACTGCAACATCTCACTACTCGGCTTAGTTACCGTATCCGAAACCAAATTTATTTCCATATCCTAAATAAAATTATATCTTTGTTTTTTTGGAGCTAATCCCGCACCCGAGCCCGTAGGAGCGAACTGACGAAGTAATTCACTTCAATCTTTTCTTTTTTTAAAGAAAAAAAAGAAAAGGATTTTCGTTGCTATCGGGGCTAGTTTACTAATTGCAAAACTACAACATTTATGACAAATTCCGAACAAATAAAAGGAATTGTGGAGCGTCTTGGTGCGTTAAGGAGGTATCTTTGACGTCGATGCCAAGCTTATCGAAATAACCAACGAAGAAGAAAAAACCTTCGCACCCAACTTCTGGAACAACGCCCGAGAAGCCGAACTGATTGTAAAAAACCTACGAACCAAAAAAAAATGGGTCGAAGATTACAACCTAGCGATCGAAATGTCTGACGAGCTTCAATTGGCCTACGAATTCTTTAAGGAAGGCGAACTTTCTGGAGAAGAACTCGACGACCAATACCAGCTAACCAACAATCATATAGAAAGCATCGAGTTCAAAAATATGCTTTCCGAAGAAGGCGACAATCTCAGTGCTGTATTGCAAATCACCGCAGGAGCTGGTGGCACCGAAAGTTGTGATTGGGCGTCTATGCTTATGCGCATGTACATGATGTGGGCTGAAAAACAAGGCTATAAAATTAGAGAACTCAACTACCAAGAAGGCGATGTGGCTGGTATAAAAACCGTAACGCTCGAAATAGAAGGTGATTACAGTTTCGGATATCTCAAAGGCGAAAACGGCGTGCATCGATTGGTTCGTATTTCCCCATTTGATAGTAATGCCAAACGCCATACTTCGTTTGCATCCGTCTATGTGTATCCACTTGTTGATGATACCATCGAAATAGAAATAAATCCTGCTGATATTGAGATAACAACAGCAAGATCAAGTGGTGCTGGAGGTCAAAACGTAAACAAAGTAGAAACCAAAGTACAATTGGTTCATAAACCAACCGGAATCCAAATACAATGTTCCGAAACACGATCGCAATTAGACAATAGAAAACGTGCCATGCAAATGCTTAAATCGCAATTGTACGAAATCGAACTCAAAAAACAGCAAGAACAACGCAGCGACATCGAAGCCGGAAAAATGAAAATCGAATGGGGATCTCAAATCCGCAATTATGTTATGCAGCCTTATAAATTAGTCAAAGACGTGCGCACAAGCTACGAAACCAGCAATGTCGATGGCGTTATGAATGGCGAAATAGACGAGTTTTTGAAAGCGTTCTTGATGATGATGGGACAGAAGGATAGTGAGTAAATTTAGTATTCAGTTTTCAGTCGTAGTATTCAGAAGGCAGATTATAGAAATCAGAATTGAGATTTTAAACTTGTAAATGAAATTAAAAAAATAAATATGATATCATACACAATTCAAGAAATAAACGAAATCCTAAAAGGAGAAATTATTGGAACTACTTCAACCAAAATTACTGCGCCAGAACAACTAGAAATGGCGAGTACTTCCGAAATTTCATTTATTGGAAACAAAAAATATGAAAAATTTTGGGCTGCATCCAAAGCGTGTGTTGCCGTTGTCAATCTAGATATTGCTATAGAACCTGGAGATAATCGAGCTTTTATTAAAGTAAAAAATGCCGATTTGGCCATGTCGCAGGTTCTAGAAATGTATGCTCCTGCTCCACCCGTTTTTGCTTCTCAAATTCATCCAACAGCTACAATCGATGCTACTGCAACAATTGGTATCGGAACCAAAATTGGAGCTGGTTGTTATCTTGGACCTAATGTTATAATTGGCGAAAACTGTATAATTTATCCAAATGTTACCCTACTTGATGAATCAACTATTGGTAATAAAACCGTGATATGGTCAGGAACAGTAATAAGAGAACGATGCCATATCGGTAACGATTGTATAATTCATCCCAACGCAACAATTGGTGCCGATGGATTTGGTTTCCGTCCAGATCCCGACCGTGGCTTGGTCAAAATTCCACAAATAGGAAACGTAATTATTGGCAATAATGTAGAGATTGGTGCCAACACTTGCGTTGATAGAGGAAAATTTAGTTCGACAATCCTTGGTGATGGTTGTAAAATAGATAATCTAGTACAAATAGGACATAATTCCCGACTTGGAAAATTCTGCATTATGGCAGGAAATTCTGGTTTGGCAGGATCTGTTACGCTAGGAAATGGAGTTATCATTGGCGGAAGTGCTTCTATAAAAGACCATACCACTATTGGAGATGGCGCGATAGTAGGAGCTGGCTCAGGCGTAACTGGCGATATTGAAGCCGGCAAAACCATGTTGGGTTACCCAGCGGTTGAAGCTAGAGAAGCACTTAAGCAATGGGCTATATTAAAACGATTGGTTAAAGAAAGTTCTAAATAGTTTTTTAACCAGGATGAACTCTAGGAAATCACAAAGGTCACAAAGTATATTCTTTGCGACCTTTTATATTTAGTTAAAACCAAAATTATTAATCAATAACCTTTGCGTTTTTAACCTTGTCTTTAGTGATGGCTATCGCCAAAACTTCACTCATTTCTTTCACATAATGAAACGTTAGACCGTCAATGTATTCGGCTTTTATTTCGTTTATGTCTGCTTTGTTTTCATGACACAAGATTATTTCTTTAATATTGGCTCGTTTGGCAGCTAAGATTTTTTCTTTGATTCCGCCAACTGGCAAAACTTTTCCGCGTAAAGTGATTTCGCCAGTCATGGCAAGGTTTTTCTTTACTCTTTTTTGGGTAAATAAAGAAACCATCGAGGTTAACATCGCAATTCCGGCACTTGGTCCATCTTTGGGTGTTGCGCCTTCCGGAATATGAATGTGGATGTTGTATTTCGCAATTACTTCGGCATCAAGTCCCAACGAAGAAGCATTTGCTTTGATATACTCCAAGGCAATCGTAGCCGATTCTTTCATAACAGTCCCAAGATTTCCTGTGATGGTCATAATGCCTTTTCCTTTGGAAATCAAAGATTCTATAAACAAAATATCGCCTCCAACACTTGTCCAAGCCAAGCCAGTTACTACGCCAGCTACTTCATTGTTTTCAGATTTGTCTCGTTCTAGTCTTGGCGCGCCTAAAATCTTTATAATATCTTCATCAGTAACTTTCTTGTTATATTCTTCCTCCATCGCGACTGATTTGGCTGTATTTCGAATAACCTGTGCAATCTTGGTTTCTAGTCCTCGAACGCCTGATTCTCGGGTATAGCCTTCAATAATTTTTTCAAATTGCTTTTTTCCTATAGAAAAATCCTTCGGTTGCAAGCCATGTTCTTTAAGTTGTTTCGGAAACAAATGTTGACGCGCAATTTCTACTTTTTCTTCAATGGTATAACCTGACATCTTGATCACTTCCATTCTATCCTTCAAGGCTGGCTGAATTGTTGCCATATTGTTGGACGTAGCAATAAACATGACTTTAGACAAATCATATCCCATTTCGAGGAAATTATCGTAAAAAGCACTGTTTTGTTCTGGATCCAAAACTTCTAGTAATGCAGAAGATGGATCTCCTTGCGAGTTGCTAGTGAGTTTATCAATTTCGTCAAGTACAAAAACAGGATTGGATGTTCCCGCTTTTTTTAAACTTTGAATTATACGTCCCGGCATTGCTCCAATATAGGTTTTACGATGACCACGAATTTCGGCTTCATCACGCAATCCACCTAACGAAATTCGAACATATTCGCGTCCTAAAGCTTCGGCTACCGATTTCCCAATAGAAGTTTTACCAACTCCTGGAGGTCCTGTCAAACAAATGATTGGCGACTTCATGTCGTTTCGAAGTTTCAAAACGGCAAGATGTTCAATCATTCGTTTTTTGACATCGTCCAAACCAAAATGATCTTTATCGAGTATTTTTTGAGCTCGTTTCAAATCAAAATTATCTTTGGAAAATTTGCCCCAAGGCAAGTCCAAAAATAATTCTAAATAATTACGCTGAATACCAAAATCTGGAGCTTGGGTATTCATTCGTTGCATTTTGGAAACTTCTTTTTCAAAATGTTTTTGCGTTTTATCGTCCCAAGATTTCTCTTTGGCTCGAGTTCGCATTTCTTCTATTTCTTGCTCTTGCGAGGCACCACCCAATTCTTCTTGAATGGTTTTCATTTGCTGATGCAAAAAATATTCCCGTTGCTGCTGGTCAAGATCAAACCGCACTTTAGACTGTATGTCGTTTTTGAGTTCCAATTTTTGCATCTCGACATTCATAAAACGAAGGGTTTCCAAAGCTCTTTCTTTAAGCGCATTAATTATTAGTAAATTTTGTTTTTCGTCTACCGTTAGGTTCATGTTGGACGATACAAAATTGATAAGAAACGATTGACTTTCGATGTTTTTTATAGCAAAAGTAGCTTCAGTGGGAATATTTGGACTTTCGCGAATAATTTGAATTGCCAACTCTTTTATAGATTCTAAAATGGCTGTAAACTCGGTATCATGCTTACTAGGTCTTTTTTCGGCAACTTCTTTTACAGTAGCACGCAAATAGGGTTTTACTTCTGTTATAGCATCAATTTCGAAACGTTTTTTTCCTTGAAGAATAACGGTAATATTTCCGTCAGGCATTTTGAGTACACGCAATATTCGTGCAACTGTACCAATGGAATGGATATCACCATCGGCTGGATCTTCGTCTTCTTCATTAATTTGGGCTACAACACCAATTATTTTATCGCCTGCATTGGCGTCATTTATCAATTTTATTGATTTATCACGTCCTGCCGAAATTGGTATTACTACACCAGGAAATAAAACCGTATTTCGCAAAGGTAAAATTGGTAATGAATTTGGAAGTGATTCTTTATTCATTTCTTCTTCATCCTCGGGAGTTAAAAGCGGAATTAATTCGGCTTCTGAGTCGAATTCTTGCAATGACAAATTGTCAAGTGTAATTATTTTATGATGTGACATGTAGTGTTGAAAGTCAAATTGACAGTAAAATTAGTAATTTCTAGAGCAAATTTAATAGTATAAAACCAAATAAAAGATAAAAATCGATGTATCGCTTATATACTCGTTTGCGGTCTTAGTGGGTCAAAGTTTATGCCAAAAAAAAATCCCGACAGGTCGGGATTAGTATAGATATATATTCTTATTGCTTAGTGTAAACGAATACAGCAGAAGAAGCAGGAATAAAGTTAAAAACTCCTCCAGTATTTGAAACAATTAATGCTGGAATAGATTGAGAGGTTAATATAGTTCCGCTCAAAGTAAATAAAAGTGGCTCTTGTGGGAAACTCGGATTTATAAGCAAAAGTTGATTTCCAGTTAAAGACCATGTTCCTAATTCATCTGGATCAGTAGAACAAGTTATGGTATTATTTGTAATATTGATATCAACTCCTTTACTGTTTATAACAAATGTATTGTCGGCATTTAATTTTAATAGCGAATTATTGAAACATATTGTTTCCTGCAATTGATTTACTGATGGTGTACCATCCAAATTCAAATCTGTTGCTGGCGTAGTATTAAATTGAGTAAGTATATAAGTGCCAACAACATTTGTTCCACCAGCTGTAACTGCCACCAAATTTACAGGTCCAACCCAATTACTAGTTTCTGTAGTAGAACATTTGGCACGCACATAAAAATCATAACTGGTTGTTGCAAGTCCGCTCACTGTTTTTGGTTTTGTGGTGGCTTGAACTGTATTGGTACCTTGACTTGGATTAAAGCCTGCCGCTCCATAACTTATTTCCCATGCCGTTTGTGTTGCTGGAGCTGTCCAATTTACAGTTGCCTCAGCAGGATTAGTTGTAGATCGCACAACCGATAATCCAGAAGGATTAGCACAATTAGGGTTTATGCCAACAACGTTTACTGGATTGGACCAATCTCCAAATCCTGATCCGCAAATTGCTCTAACCGAAAATGTATAGGAGTTAACTGCAAAAAGATTGTTAATACTAACCGTTGCGGCACTTGCTGGAATTTTTGTTCCAGCACCTTGTATATAAGTATCGGAAATACCGTATTCTACTTGCCAAGCAGTTGCAATTCCTGAAGTTGTCCAAGTTAAATTAATTGTAGTTCCATTATTTAAAGGACTCGTCTGAAGATTAGTTGGAGTAACACAAGTATCTGTTGCTGGTAATTGATTTAATAACGCTGGATCCAGTGGTTCATTACCAGCATCACATGCAACTAATGAAATTGTAAGTGTTAATAAAGCGAATAAAAATTTTATGCTTTTCATTTTTTAGAGTATTTAAATAGTTTTCAAATATAAATATATTTTTCGACTTTGATAATTTTATTTTTTTGGAACTCGCAAAAGCAACAAGACGCCAAACACAAAAAACAATCCTAAAAACACAATTGCAAATCTTGGACTTCCTGTAACTTGGTCAATTATTCCATAAACTAACATACCTATTACGATTCCTATTTTTTCTGAAACATCATAAAAACTAAAAAAAGAAGCCGTATCCTGAGTTTCTGGCAAAAATTTTGAATAGGTAGATCGCGATAAGGCTTGTATGCCGCCCATAACCAATCCTACCAAAGCTGCCATAACGTAAAACTGTGTTGGCAATGTGATGAAATAGGCAAATCCGCAGAGAAAAACCCAAATACAATTTATAAAAATTAGAACTGGTATATTTCCAAATTTTGCGGAAGCTCTTGATGTTAAAAATGCCCCTAAAATAGCAACTAATT
Source organism: Flavobacterium sp. (assembly GCA_043771555.1). GTDB lineage: Bacteria > Bacteroidota > Bacteroidia > Flavobacteriales > Flavobacteriaceae > Flavobacterium. Next base: position 18,802 of record JAYVHB010000066.1, read on the forward strand.
GAATGACAAGTATACAAATGATTAATCCTAAAGTACTTTCGTCTTTATTAGCCCATTGTATTTCTTGCGCTCCAAAGTAAGTAGCAATTAGCATTACTGTTTGCACTGCCATGCTGTATACAAAATAAGCGGTTAGGTATCTTTTTAAACGTAAATTTTGACTAAGCAAATGCGCTACTTTTTTTAATTCTTTAAAGCCATCAAACACAACCGATTTAGAAATTTTTACATTATTTTTATTTCCTTTAGGCAGAAAATAATAAGTGTATTGACTAAAAACAATCCACCAAATACCAACCATGACAAACGAATATCGCATAGCCATTTGCGAAGCGGTGTTTTGTGCATCGGCAGCAATACCAAAGATCTCGGGCTTCATAACCATTGCCAAATTAATAATTAGCAAAATTACACTTCCAATATAACCCATAGAATAAGCTTTTGCACTTATCTTGTCCATTTGTTCAGGAAATGCAATATCTGGCAAATAAGAATTGTAAAAAACCCAACTAGCCCAAAAACCTACTAATCCAAAAAAATAAAAAAATAACCCTAGATAAATGTTTTCGAGACTAAACCAATTGAGTCCAATACATGAAATGGCACCGAGATAACAAAAAAAGCGCAAGAAATTTTTCTTGTTTCCAACATAATCAGCTATTCCAGATAATAATGGCGATAAAAATGCAACTACCAAAAAAGCTGCTGCTGTTACGAAACTAATTAGTGCCGAATTTTTAAAATTTATACCAAAAACGACTATATGTTTTGTCTCTTTAGAAAATAAAGATTCATAAAAAATGGGGAAAACAGCTGATGCAATAACCAATGAATATACTGAATTTGCCCAATCATAAAAAGCCCAAGCGTTTAATAATTTTTTACTGCCTTTTTCTAAATCAGCCATATAAATCTATTTTAAATTAAAAAGCTGCTCATAGCAATGAGCAGCTTCAAATATACTAATTTTATTAATCCAAATTATTTGAAAGAGGTAACCCCAAACTTGGCAGCTTCTGCTTTTGCTGCAGGAATTTGTTCAGAGATACGCGCAATTCTTGTTGCGTTAGAAGGATGCGTACTCATGATTTCGTTTGGTGCTTGTCCGCCTGAGTTTGCAGACATACGTTCCCAAATTGCTACTGCGTTTTGAGGGTCATAACCTGCAATAGCCATTAGAGTTAAACCAATCATGTCAGCTTCACTTTCGTGATCACGACTAAATGGTAACATTGCTCCTACTTGACTACCAATACCATAGGCTTGCATAATCATTTGTTGAGTTTCGGCGCTTTTGTTTCCAACCGCTGCTCCAACAGCGACACCACCAAGTTGTTGCAACATACCAGCACTCATGCGTTGTTGTCCATGATTTGCAAGTGCATGCGCCACTTCATGACCCATAACTGCTGCCATTCCTGCATCGTTTTGCATGATTGGTAAAATTCCTGTATAAACAACAATTTTTCCGCCTGGCATACACCAAGCATTTACTTCTTTACTATCAACTAATTTATATTCCCACTGATAGTTTACCAAATACGATTCGTGTCCATTTGCCTTTAACCATCGTTCGGCAGCAACTTTAATTTTAGATCCAATATTTTCAACTCGAATGGCATCTTTAGTTCCTGTCAAAACTTTATTTTCTGACAAAAATTGACCATATTGAGCAAATGCTGATGGAAAAATTTGACTATCAGGAACAAGAGCCATCGTGTTTTTGCCAGTAAAAGGGTTTTTTGCACATGATGCAACAAGTGTTGCTACTGCTAAACCAATTATAATTTTTGTTTTCATAATTTATAATTTTAATGATAAATTTTATGCTTAATATTTTTCAAAAGTAAAAAAAATTATCCAATCAAATGAATTTCTGTAAAATCTTTCTTAACAATAAGTGAGTTTAAATCAAATTTTAAATCTTCAAATGACATTTTTTCGTTATCTACTTCTATACTTTTTATTTTAAACGGAACACTAATTAAATTTATTTTAATTTCATTATAAGCTGTTTCAAAAGTTCCTTCTTTATGCTGATTAATCAAAAGTTCCTTTTCCTTTCCGTTAAGGGTAAACGTTTTATACGAATATCGTCCTTTATTATAATCGTATCCGTCTTGAGCATCTTCAAAAACAAACGATTTCTCTTTTCCTTGTTTATAGTAAACATCTAAAGACAACTCGGCAATTTCTAGCTGACCAACATATTGTTGTACAGGAAATTTCGGAATTATTGCTCCTTCTTTTATAAAAACAGGAATTTGATCATAATCGGTTTTTACCCATAATTCTCTTTTTCCTTCTACCAATTCATTTGTCCAATAATTATACCAATTTCCTACAGGAAGAAACATTCGTCTGCCCAAAGCATTAGGTTCCAGAATTGGACAAACTAAAATTTGATTTCCGTATATAAATTCGTCAGTGCGATAATGGGTTTGTGTATCTTCTTGATCGTAATACACTAAAGGTTTTATCATAGGAACGCCATCATTGATGTAATCCCAAAACATCGTGTACAAGTAAGGTAATAATTGGTAGCGAAGATTAACAAATTTTCTTGTAATATCAATTACTTCTTGACCAAACGACCAAGGTTCTTGATCGCCGTGATGTCCAGACGAATGGGTTCTACAAAACGGATGAAAAACACCCAATTGAATCCATCGAGTATACAACTCTGCTGATGGTTGCTCGGCAAAGCCGCCAATATCAGAACCAGTAAAACCCATGCCTGAAATAGATAATCGCTGTACTTGCACATTGGCAATCCAAAGATGTTCCCAAGTAGCAACATTATCGCCTGTCCACGAAGATGTGTATCGTTGCGCACCCGAATAGGCTGATCGTGTAATAATAAATGGTCTTTTCGGATAGGCAAAACGTTTGACACCTTCATAGGTTGCGCGAGCCATTTGGGTTCCATAAATATTATGTGCTTTGCGATGACTGCAAGGATTTCCGTCATAATCATGACGCACATCGCTAGGGAAAGTCTTGCCCGGAACTTCCATCACGGCAGGTTCGTTCATATCGTTCCAAACGCCCTTTACCCCTACTTCTGAAATTAACTCTTTAAATAATCCTGCCCACCATTCGCGAACTTCTGGATTGGTATAGTCTGGAAAATTACATTCGCCCGGCCAAACTTTTCCTTTCATGTAAGGTCCATCGGCACGTTTGCAGAAATAATCTTTTTCTAAAGCTTCTTTGTAAACAGAGTATTCGGGATCAATTTTTATTCCTGGATCGATGATGACAATAGTTTTGAAACCGTCTTTTGAAAGTTCGGAAACCATTCGTTTTGGATCTGGAAAATAGTCATTGTTCCAAGTAAAACAACGAAAACCGTCCATATAATCAATATCGAGATAAATGGCATCGCAAGGAATTTGCAATTCTCGAAACCTACTGGCTACTTCTTTTACATTACTTTCAGGATAATAACTCCATTTGCATTGATGATATCCTAAGGTCCAAAGCGGTGGCAACTCTGGTTTTCCCGTAAGATGCGTATATGTTGTAACGACATCACTCATTTTTGGACCATAAATGAAATAATAATTCATTTCGCCACCATCAGCCCAAAAACTGGTTACATTTTTTCGTTCTGAAGAAAAATCAAAATAGGATTTGAAGGTATTATCGAAAAAAAGTCCGTAAGCCTTATTGTTATGAAGACCTATATAAAAAGGAACTACTTTATATAAGGGTTCTTGATCTTTATGAAAAGCATATTGATCTGTAGCAAAGTTTTCTACTCGTTTTCCTTTAAGATTCATGTGCGTTGCCTTGTCACCTAGTCCATAAAAACTTTCGCCATGCACGGCAGCTTTACTCATTTTGACAATATTACCGCCATATTCGTAGCTTTCTTCCCAATGAAATCCTATTTCGTCTTCAAGAATAGTTTCTCCATTAAGGTCATAAATACCTACTCGAGCATCTTCTTTTTGGATTTTACAAACTACTTTACTGGTTTTTATTTGATAATAATCTGTTTCTTCTGAAACTTCAAGATTATTATACCCATGTGACTGAGTTTTATCAATGGCATAGGAAAAATCATTACTAAAATAACCTTTGGCAGTAAATCGAAATCGTATCATACTGTCTCGCAAAACAGTAACTCGTAGAATTACATTATTGTCGGTTTTAAAATCTATTGAATCGACTTCGTGTTTGTACGAAATTATTTTGGAAGGGAATAAATCGCCTTTATATTCGAGTTCAGTATTGGTAATCATAGTAGATTATTTGTGAAAGTGGCGAATTTACAAATTGATATGCTTCAAAAAGAAACATTTTTTTGTAATTATTAACTCAAACGTTTGCGAAGTTGCATAAATATAAAATTTTAACTTTTGTTATTACTACGAAATCTTAAAAACCAAAATCCCCAACGGAGGCAAAGTCATTTCGGCAGAAAAATCTTTGTTGTTCCAAGCAATTGCATCTATTTTGATTGGTTTGTTGGTTACACCACTTCCAGCGTATATTTCTGAATCTGAATTAAAAATTTCGGTCAATTTACCTTTTGAAGGAACGCCAATTCTATAATTTTCTCGAACTTCAGGTGTAAAATTGCAAACAATGACTACTTTCTCTTTTTCGTTATTCCCTTTACGGATATAGGACAAAACCGAATTTTCATGATCGGAATAATTTATCCATTCGAAACCATCGGCTGAAAATTGTTTTTCATACAAAGCTGGATATTTTTTATATAAAGCATTCAAATCAGTGATACATTTTTTGATCCCGTCATGAAAGTTGTATTGCAACAAATGCCAATCCAAACTTGATTCAAAATTCCATTCAGACGTTTGTCCGAATTCAGCGCCTTGAAAAAGTAATTTTGCGCCTGGATGCGTAAACATATAGCCATACAGCAAACGAAGATTTGCAAATCGCTGCCATTCGTCGCCCGTCATTTTGCCTTGAATAGAATGTTTCCCATATACCACTTCGTCATGGGACAATGGTAGCATAAAATTTTCTGTAAACGCATAGGTCATTGAGAATGTAATATCATCCAAATGGTATTTTCTATAAACTGATTCCTTCTGGAAAAACTGCAATGTATCGTGCATCCAACCCATCATCCATTTCATTCCAAAACCCAAACCACCAAGATATGTTGGTCTAGAAACCATTGGAAAACTAGTACTTTCTTCGGCAATGGTTTGCACACCTTCAAAATTGGAATAAACAGCTTCATTGAAATCTTTGAGGAAACTTATCGTATCTAGATTTTCTCTTCCGCCATAAATATTTGGTTCCCACTCTCCGTCTTTTCTTGAATAATCAAGGTACAACATCGATGCAACTGCGTCAACACGAAGTCCGTCTATATGATAATTTTGCAACCAAAAAATGGCATTACTTATCAAAAAAGACCGCACTTCATTACGTCCATAATTGAAAATTAAACTTTTCCAATCGGGATGATAACCTTTGCGTTTATCGGGATGTTCATAAAGATTAGATCCATCAAAAAATCCTAAACCATGCGCATCATCAGGAAAATGTGACGGAACCCAATCCAAGATTACCCCAATACCAGCTTGGTGAAATTTATCGACCAAAAACATAAAATCTTGTGGTTTACCAAAACGGGATGTTGGCGCAAAATAACCCACCAGTTGATAACCCCATGACGGATCGTAAGGATATTCCATTACGGGCATGAACTCAACATGAGTAAAACCTGTTTCTTTAACATAAGTGACAAGCTGGTCCGCTAGTTCTAGATAGGTTAAAAATTTACCTTCAACATTGCGTTTCCATGAACCTAAATGCACTTCATATACCGAATAGGGTTTGTCTAAAGCATTGCTTTCTTTTCGGGATTTCATCCATTTGGCATCTTTCCAAGAATAATCCAAATCCCAAATTTTGGAGGCGGTCATTGGCGGATGCTCGCAGTATAACGAAAACGGATCGGCTTTTTCGGTAATGATATCGCTATTGTTGGATTGTATTTTGTATTTATAAGTAGATCCTTTATCGATTCCAGCAATAAATCCTTCCCAAATACCCGAGCCATCCCAGCGTACATTGAGTTGGTGTTCGCCTTGTACCCAATAATTGAAATCGCCTACAACAGCAACAGTCTTTGCAGATGGCGCCCAAACGGCAAAATAAACTCCTTTTACGCCATCAACTTCTATAAGATGTGCGCCAAGTTTTTCGTAAAGGCGAAAATGTTTTCCTGCTTTGAAAAGGTCAATATCAAAATCGGTTAAAAGAGAATGTGGGATTACTTGATTCATTTGGTTGTTCTTATTTTCTTAATTTGATTGGATTTTGTCTTGTATCAAAAATCTGAAGAATCCGAATTTCAGTTTCTGAATGAATTTTATAAACAATTCTATAATTACCTAAAAACATTCTTCGAAAAGGTTCTTCCAAAAATTCATCTTTTTGATATTGCTCTGAAAAATGAATTGTTTTACTTTGTTTTATTATATCTGAAATAATCTTTTTTGCTCCAGATACTGATTGTAATTTTATAAATTCAAAAATTAATTTTAGATCTGCTTTTGCTTCATTATCCCAAACAATTTTTATGTTTTTTTGCATTACCAACTTTTAATTTCAGTATCCAAATCATCAGAAGTAGTAAATATTCCCGAAGAAATTCGTGTATCGGCATCTTTAACCAATGCAATATATTCGTTTTTGTTAATAGGATATCCTTTTATGCTTGTAGCAACAATTTCATCATTTTTATTTATTACAACGCCACTGTTTTCTTTTGCAAGCAATCGAGCTAAATCTAGTACTATTTTACCAGCTTTCGATTTTTCATTAATAGTTATTGTTGTCATGATTTTTTTATTTTTATAATCAATTTACAAAAAAACTTTGGTTTTTTCGGAACGTATATGAGACAAATTTCATTTACAAATTTAATATATTTTTAATTCTTAATTTTTAAATTAATACCCCATAATCGTTTGAATCCCTCGCAACGGAATCACCGCCCAACGTGGACGAGAATTTAACTCATAGCCCAACTCATAAACTGCTTTTTCGAGAATACAATATTTGAGCAAAAACTCAATTTCTTGCGTGTAGCCAATATTTAGGTTTTCAGATTGTACTTTTTCGATATAGGTTTCAAGAAATGTACCTACAAAATATTTAAAAAGCAATTCGGCAGCCTTAAAAAGCTCCTCTTGCTCGTAGGGATATTTGTCTTTATTATTGAAAATTGTAGCATAAATGGCATAATGAAAGGAACGGAAAAGCCCAGCAACATCCTTTAATGGAGGCTGTTTTACTTTTCGATCTCGAATCGTACTTTCGGGTTCACCTTCAAAATCTAGCAAAAAGAAATCATCTCCATTGACCAAAACCTGTCCCAAATGATAATCGCCATGAATACGAATACGTTCGGATTTCATTTTTGTCCAATTGAAATCGACAAAATGTTTACGAACGAGTTTTTTATTTTCAAGAAATTGATGCGCCAAATCTAAAGCCAAACCATCGAGTTTATGCAAACTGTTTTCGATAATATTCAATCTATTTTGAAACTGATATAATAACCTATTTTTGAGCCAAACCGTATAATCGCCATTATACGTTGTTGGCGTAAAAGCTGTATCATGAATGTCGCTTCCAAGGGCAATATGCATTTCGGCGGTACGTTTGGCTAAAGTTTGAATTTTAAGAAACAAACTCAAACCAACCCAATCGATAATTTCGGGCGGAATTTCGTTAATTTTTAATCTTTTGAATAAAGTGGTTTCAGGAAGTTTTTCGATTTTTATTTTCTTCCGATTCAAGTTATCAAAAACGCCATCCAATTGCTCCAACATAAACTTCCAAGCATCGCCTTGATTCGGAACTAATTCTTGCATTAAACCCAAGGTAATATTTCCTTCGGGCAGCGACAAACTAATACTTCCCGTGTACGCTGGCGCGTTCTGAAAATCCATTCGTTCGGTTAAAAATCTCGAAATCTCATAATCAGGATTGGTACTTACATAAATACGTCGAAAAATTTTCAAAACGGACGATTCATTATAAATAATAGAAGTGTTGCTTTGCTCCACACCCATAAATTTGGACGATTTATAAGCTGTATCGAGTAATTTTGTCCCTTTATGAAAAATAAGTTTGTCTTTTTTGACTTCTGATGATGTCAAAATATTATCAAATAATAATTTTCTAAAATCATCTTGATGGAGTGCATCTACCAGAAAACCTTCGATTCCTCCAAAAGTTGCAGGCGCAATAATAGTATGGGTATCCAACTCGTCAGAAATCATGAAAGAAATCGGCATGAAATAATTCTGAAAAAAAGCTTCATTAAAATTTACTTCCAACAAAACACCATAATAGGTATTTTTTTTAGAGGTCATTTTGAAATGCTCTACGATCTCGATGTACTTTAGCGTACTCGATTTTCCGCCGTACCAACGTTTATTAATAATGTAGTTTTCGAGTATATCTGATGAAAAAACTTTATTAAATTCGTCATCATTAAAGGCATCTGCCCATTTATTTTTAAAAACAAAAGGAGTTGAAAAGTTTTCTTGATTTTCGTTTTTCATTTTTTTGTCCACTAATTACACAAATTAAAAAGTATTTTATTTCTGAATTTTAAATAAATGGAATGGTAAAGTTGGATGCAACTCAACAAAATTCCATTCTTTATCCCAAATATAACTATTTCCAGTAATTAAATCAATAACCGTGATAGATTGACCAGCATGAATTCCTAGGGATTGTAATGGCAATCGAACTTGTGCTTGCTTCATATAATAAGCATCTAAACTCACAATCATTAAAGTTTCGTTTTCTTTTGCATCATCATATTTATAATACGCCATTACTTGATCGTTATCGGTATCACAAAACTCAATATTATTGGTTTGCTGAAGTGAAGTTTGCTCATTTCGAATCTGATTTATCTTACCAATAAGCATGGTAATTTTGTTCTCTTTTTCCCAATCCCAAAGGCGAATTTGATATTTTTCGGAATCCATATACTCTTCTTTTCCGGGAATTGCTTCAGAAACCATATATTCAAATATTGGCCCATAAATACCAACAGATGAGGACAATGTAGCTGCTAAAAAATATTTTTGAAGATGGGTGCTTTCGTTAGCACCTTGCAAAGCAAACGGATTTATATCGGGCGTATTTGGCCAAAAATTAGGGCGAAAAAATTCTTTTTGATTGGTTTGCGTGAGTTCCGTCAAGTATTCTTGAAGTTCGGCTTTGGAATTGCGCCAAGTATAATAGCTGTAGGATTGCGAAAAACCTTGTTTGGCCAATTCATTCATAATTTTTGGACGTGTAAATGCTTCTGCCAAAAATAAAACGTCTGGATGTTTTTTCTTAACTTCAGCAATAAGCCAACCCCAAAAATAAAAAGGTTTTGTATGTGGATTATCAACACGATAAACTCGAATTCCACATTCTTCTATCCAAAATAAGGCGCAATCTAGTAGTTCTTTCCAAAGGTTTTTCCAATCGTCACTTTCGTAATAAATGGGCAAGATATCTTGGTATTTTTTGGGAGGATTTTCGGCATATTGCACCGTTCCGTCTGGTCGCCACTTGAACCATTGCGGAAAATCTTTCACATACGGATGATCTGGTGCGGCTTGAAGTGCAAAATCCATAGCGATTTCAATATCCAATGCTTTGGCTTTTTTTACCAAAGATTTAAAATCGTCTAAAGTACCTAATTCAGGATGGATCGATTTGTGTCCACCGTGTTTGGAGCCAATTCCCCATGGCGAACCCACATCGCCATTAGCGGCATCGGTTGCGTTGTTTTTTCCTTTTCTGTTCACTTCGCCAATAGGATGGACTGGCGGAAAATACAAGGTGTCAAATCCCATTTTGGCGACTTTGGGTAAGATTTTTTCGCAATCTTTAAAAGTGCCGTGTTTGCCTTCTGTGCTTCCTGCGGATCTCGGAAAAAACTCATACCAAGTGCTAAACAACGCTTTTTTACGGTCTACATAAACTTGCAGTTCTTGACTTTTATTGGCAAGAAATTTTGAAGGATTTGATGTGAAAATAGTTTTTAATTTATCGGAAGTTGCTTCGGCGATAGCTTTGTCGTATTCTTTTTCGTCAGCAAAAAGTTTTGCTACTTGCTCCAAATATTTTTTATCCGTTGCAGATACTGACTTTAATAATGGTTTGATATACTCTACTCCTTCCAGCAATTCAGATTTTACATACTGGTTGTCGGCTATTTTCTTACCAATCCCATACTGCCAATTGAGTGCATAATCAATCCAAGATTCAACAAAATACGAATAATAACCTTGTTTGTCGACTGAAAAACTTGCTTCGTAAAGATCATTTGGCTGCGAAATCATTCGTATTTCAGTATGTTTTGTGTCTTTTTCGTGTTTAAATTGTATTATAGCTTGCATGACATCGTGTCCGTCGGAAATTATATCGGCTGAAACTTTCACTGACTGACCAACAATTCTTTTTATAAAAAAAGCCCCATTATCCAGTTGAGGCAATATATTTTCGATGATTACTCGTTTTTGATTTTGCATTTTAGTAGTATAATTTTAAGATTACTAAAATAGGAAAATAATTTTAAAAAAAATAAAAAGTTTTAAAAAGTGTTTTTTTTTAAGTTTTAGAGCAGTGTTATATTCAGGTCATTATAGCAATAGTATAATTACGCGCCCCAAACTTTAGCAATTCTATCTTTTATTTTTTGCTCTAATTCAAATATTAATTGCTTTTGCTTTTCAATTTCCATTTGATAGCTTTCTATCTCAGCTACAATTTCTTCTTGAACTGAAAGGGGCGGAAGTGGGATTTTTATGTCTCTTATTATTTTTTGAGAAATATTTGGCTGAGCTCCACCTCCACTTAAGGAAATTAAATATTCCTTTTGTGATTTTATAACTAAATACAAATATTCAGGAATTGCTTTATCATTAGGCAAAATTCCGCAAACAGCTTGATTTGTGGAAGCTTCAAATTTTAAAATTCCAACCTGACCAGCAGTTGCTCCATACATTGCAACTAAAACAGTATTGATTGGAAATAATTTTGCAGAAGATTTTTTTAATGCTTCTTCTGTAATATAAATTTCAGCAGAATGAATATAGCCTTGTGCAACTTCACCACTTCTTAACCATGGAATTGTTCCGTTTTGATAATATTCATCTTCATATTTCTTTAACGGTGTTCCACCTGAAGAAGTAGTAAATACATCGCCTATAGAAACGATATCATATTTAATATTAGATAATTCTTGACCAATTTTATACTTTTCCCCACTCAAATTATAATCTCCATTTTTTCCAATTTCGGTTTTACTAACAGCTTGCGCCAAAGTGGTATTATCAAAAGGTTCATTTTCTATACAATTGGTTCTAAAAGTTTGCAAAGTTGTAATGGCTTCTTGCAATTGTCCGCCTTTTACGGCGTTACGTTGCGAACCCAAACCATAACCATCATTGTCAATTTTTATAAATAAAACGTCGTTGGTTTTTTTTGCCAAATCGGCATCCATCAATAATATCGAGGTTTTTACGCCGCTGTATGGGTTAAAAACGCCCGCAGGCAAACTCACAACAGCATACAAATGTTTGTCTACTAACATTTTGCGTAACGCTTTGTAGGCCGTACCACTCTGGAAAATAATCCCTTCAGGTACAATAATTCCTGCTCGTCCTTTTGGGTTTAGGTGTTCTGCAATATAATCTATAAACAATACTTCGCTACGATTGCTGGTTATTGTAAATTTTTTGTGTGGTTGTATGCCACCTTTTGGACTCATAAACGGTGGGTTGGCAAGAACAACATCAAAGGTCTCGTCCCATTTTTCTTCGCTACTCAAGGTGTCGTACTCGTAAATATGCGGGTCTGAAAATCCATGCAAATAAAGGTTTACCAAACTCATTCTAACCATATCTGGCGAAATGTCGTAACCAATAAAATTTTTGATTAACCGTTTGCGTTCATCGGGCGTTAATACATTATTATTTTGTTCTTTAATATGCTTGAACGCCGATATCAAGAAACCTGCTGTTCCGCATGCTGGATCCAGTATGGTATCGGTTTTGCTTGGGTTTACCGCTGCTACCAAAAAATCGATAATATGTCGTGGTGTTCTAAACTGTCCTGCATCGCCTTGCGAACCCATAACCGACAGTAAATATTCGAACGCATCGCCCAATTTTTCGCTATGTGTATATTCAAATTCGCTTATGGTTTTCAGAAACATTTTTAGGGTTTCGGGATCGCGATATGGCAAATAGGCATTTTTGAAAATATTGGCAAACAATTCAGGAATATTAGGGTTGCGAACCATACCTTCTATCGCGTCTGAATACAATTTTAGCATTTCGGTTGCGCTGACTTTGGTGTCAAAAAGGTTGTCCCAACTGTATTTTTCGAACGGAATGAGAATTTGTTTTTTGGAATCACTGGGATCGGTAATCGAATAATCCGTAAAGAATTTAGCTTTTCCGCCCAATTCAATAGCTTCTTTATCCATGTCATCCATGAATTTGTATATAAGCGCGATGGTAATTTGTTCGATTTGCGATTTAGGATCGGGTAATTTTCCTACCAGAATATCACGACAATCGTCTATTCGTCTTTTTGTTATGGTGTCTAACATTATTTGTTTTTGGGGTTTTTATTTGCGTTTATGCTGCAAAATTTTCGAGATTTATATAATCTTTAATGTATACAGGAATTACTTCTCGGTACTTTGTAGCTACTTCTTTAAACTGTGAAATAGTTAACATTGGGTTGGTTTGCAATGCCTGAAAATCTTTAGTTTCAATTATTTTTCGAATGTCTTGATCTATTATATAAGCTTTGAAGAAGTATTGCAAAGCTCTTATATTAACATCTTCTTCTGGTGGATAAATGGAAATAAATTTATCAAATTCTTCATTTAGTAATTCATCTTTGGATTTGAATTTCGGAATAATCCCAAATATTTTTTCAACCATTTCACGAATAGAAATTTTTCGGTCAACTTTGGCAGCTTTTCGTAGTTTTTCCATTGTGAAATATTCATTGGGTTTATCGAGAATTTCATTTTGAATATAGCTAACTATGTGTTCCCAATTTTCCAGCGCTACATTTTTTCGGATGATGTCGTCCATTGTAATTCTATTTTCAAATTTTTGCATTTGCCGATCAATTTTCATTCCTTCGTATCCTATTTCGATTTCTTCCATTACTAGCAATGGGTCGAAAATTTCACTAGCATATTCATAGGTTTTGCTTCGCTCTGGTGGAAGTCCGTTTTCTCCTTCACTTGGTTTTGGTAATTTTAAAACTTCATCATAATCGAAATCTTTTTCGAAATATTCGCAGTTGGCAAAAAAATCAAAAAGTTTGAAATACTTTTTGTCTTCTTGTATAATCTCGTCTTCGTTAAGTTCGTTTTTAAATTTATAAGTAAATTTATTCTTGCGGGTACCACGACCTTTAATTTGCACAAAATCTGAAGGGCTAAATATCGGTCGCATCAAGCATAGATTTAACAAGTCTGGACAATCGTAACCCGTGGTCATCATGCCTACAGTTACACAAACTCTTGTTTTGCTACTTTTGTATCCTTCTAGAAAGCTTGTTTTTCCATTCAGATTATTATTAGAAAAGTTGGTAGTCATTTGTTGTGCGTCGTCAACATGAGAGGTTACTTGTACGGCAAAATCTGAATTGTATTTGTTTGGATATTTTTTTTCGGCAAGATCATTGAGAATTTCAGTGATCTTTCGAGCATGATTTTGACTAACCGCAAAAATAATGGTTTTTCCAATTTCTTTAGAAACGGGATCTTTCAATGCGTTTTCTATAAATGTATGACAAAGAATTTGATTTGTTTTTTCAGAGAAAAATTTTTTTTCAAAATCATTAGAAACAAATGTTTCGGTTTCTTCGCCATCTTCACAAGGAACAACAATAGAATATCCTTCGTCTGAAAGCAGTTGTGTAGTAATTTCGGTTCTTGCATCAACAACTATTGGATTTCTTAAAAAATCATCAACGACACCATTAATGAGAGTATAACTAAAAGTAGGTTCTCCACTTTCACAACCAAATGTAGCATAAGTATCTCGCAACATTCTGCGTTCTATTTCTCGTGGATCATTTATTTTTATTTGGTCAATATTTACACCTTTTAAGTAATTTTTTGGTGTTGCAGTTAATCCTAATTTATAACCACTAAAATATTCAAAAACGGCTCTAGAATTTCCAGAAACCGAACGATGTGATTCGTCCGATATTAATAAATCAAAATCAGTTGGGTCAAATAAGTCTTTGTATTTATTGTTAAATAGTAACGATTGAATGGTAGTTACAACAATGTCGGCTTTTCGCCAATCTGATTTATGATGTTTATATATAAATGTTGTATAATCAGGCTTCAAATAAGCATTAAAATCCTTATTTGCTTGTTCTTCTAATTCAATTCTATCTACTAAAAATAAAATTCTCCTAGCATTTCTAGTTCGTAGAAATAATTTTATAACAGCAGCAGCGGTTAGTGTTTTTCCAGTTCCAGTAGCCATTTCAAACAGGAAACGATCTTTATTTTCTTTGACAGCTTTCTGAATCGATTGAACCGCATTTAACTGATAATATCTTAAAAACCGAAGTCCATTATTCCAAATAAAATCGGTGCTGTTCTCAATAGTTCCTTTCCATCCCGGATTCAGTAAATAATCTGACATCTGAATTGTAGCTATATAATTATTTTCTACAATTTCATTCGCTAAATCCTCACGATTTGGATTCCATTCCTTTATAGCTCCAATTTCATTTGGGGAAGGAAATTTATAAATAGGTTTTGGATTTCCTTTTTTTATATCCCAAAAATAATGAACAATCCCATTAGATAAAATTATATATTGTGCATCAACGGTATTTGCATATTTTCTTGCTTGATCTTTTGCTACTAATGGATGTAAACTCTCTTTTTTTGCCTCTAAAACACAAATAGGTTTATTATTACTATCTAAAAGTAAAAAATCCAAAGAACCATTCTTAACTTTTTCATAATCATTTCCCCAAGCGTCAATTTCAACTTGGGTTATTTTTACATTATTTTCAAGTAAAATATTTGCCTTGCCAAGCTCTGAATCAAAGAACAACCATCCTGCTTCAATAAGCAATTGGTTAATTTTGATTCGTGCATGAGCTTCGTTTTTCATTAATACAAGTAATTCTAAATTTATTTTCTCAAACTTATCGAAAAAATCCCATACTTACAATTATTAATACCTAAAACTAGGTATTTAACTTTGTTAACTATTTATAATAAAAAACCTATCCAACTTGGACAGGATTTTCAAAAGAAAGGCAACGAATCGAGTCCCGAAACTTCGGGACGAACACGTTGTTCCAAAAAAAAAGAGCTTGTCTTTTTCAGACAAGCTCAAATAAAGAAAGGCAACGACATACTCTCCCACAAATTGCAGTACCATCTGCGCAGGCGGGCGTAACTTCTCTGTTCGGGATGGGAAGAGGTGAGCCCCGCCGCCGTAACCACCTTAAAATTGTAGTCATAAAGTTTAAAAGTCTAAAGTTTTAAAGTCCTTTGTAGGGCGATTTAACTTTTTGACTTTCGTCTTTAAGACTTCCCGATGAATCGGGACAATATCTTAACATACTGAGATAAAAAATATATAATTGTAGAAAATTTAAAGATTTTTTCAGCCCCCAAGCCCCACCCCGACCCTCCCCAAAGGGGAGGGAGAAGCAATGAACTTGGGGACTTATAAGCTTACGGGTTATTAGTACTACTCGACTATGACATTACTGCCTTTACATCTATAGCCTATCAACGTGGTCATCTTCCACGACCCTTAAAAGAAAT
>JAYVHB010000067.1:0-2597 GCA_043771555.1 Flavobacterium sp.
TGTAGAGATGGAATGGGGAACTGTGGCTTACGAACTCATGAAGGATTTAAAAAAATTATTTGATCCAAACAATCTTTTAAATCCTGGCGTAATTATAAACGAAGATAAATTTGCACATCTAAAAAATCTAAAACCTATACCAACTTCTAACGAAATTATCGATAAGTGCATCGAATGTGGTTTTTGTGAACCCAATTGTGTATCCAACGATTTTACACTTTCGCCAAGACAACGAATCGTTATTCAACGAGAAATTTCGGCACTAACAAAGTCCAACCAAAATCCAGATAGGTTAAAAGAGTTACTAAAAAACTATGATTATTCGGCAAATCAAACCTGTGCCACCGATGGTTTATGTGCCATTAGTTGTCCTGTTAAAATTAATACTGGCGAGTTGATAAAAGATATTAGAAAATCCAATATAGGAAAATCGACTAAAACCGCCCAATTATTGGCTAACAATATCGATAAAATTACTTTTTTGGGTCGCAAAACGCTAACACTAGTAGGTTTTATCAATTTGATATTAGGGACTAAAACAATGTTCGCTATCGCAAAAGGTATGCACAAATGGTCCAGAAAAACTATTCCGTTATGGAATCCCGAAATGCCACTTGGAGCAAAAAAAATAGAAAATACAACCAAAATTATTTCAGAAATATCTAAAAAAGTAGTTTATTTTCCGTCATGTATCAATAGAACAATGGGTGTTAGCGGTTCGAATAAAGATGCACAACAAGTTACCCAATCGATGCATAAATTATTGGTAAAGGCTGGTTTTGAAGTAATTTACCCAAAGAATCTAAATAATTTGTGTTGTGGAATGCCGTTTTCGAGCAAAGGATATCAGGAAATTGGCAGCAACAAAGCATCCGAACTCGAAAAAGCACTGTACGATGTAAGCCAAAACGGGCAATTACCGATAATTTGCGATATGAGTCCGTGTTTGCTCACTATGAAAGAAAATAGTATTCTTGGGCTTCAAATGTTTGAACCCGTAACATTTATTAACGATATTTTATTAAAATATTTAACGATAATTCCAACCGAAGAAGCGATTACTATTTTTCCGGTATGTAGTATGAAAAAAATGGGTCTAGAAGATAAATTGATAGAATTGTCTCAAAAGTGTTCCAAAAATGTAGTTATTCCAGAGATAAATTGTTGTGGATTTTCGGGAGATAAAGGATTTTCGTTTCCAGAACTAAATAAATATGGATTAGAAAACCTAAAAAGTCAAATCCCAAAAGAAGTAAAACGAGGTTTTTCGAACAGTAGAACTTGCGAAATAGGTTTGAGTTTGCATACACAAGTAACGCACCAATCGATAGTAAACTTAGTCGATGAGGTTACAGTTGCTTTGCAAAAACTATAATTAAATTATTTTTTTTGGAATAAATTATTTGTAAAAAGTAAATCAAAAAAACTTATCAACAAATAATCACTAATAACCTTTTTTATTTTACAAAAATAGTATATCTTTGCACTCCTTTTAAAAGGAAAAATTGTAGTTAAAATGAAACAGTTAAATGAGTTTTTGATTCCGTTTTTAGGATTAAAATTAGGTAAACACTCGTTTGAATACATTATAAACAATACGTTCTTTGACTTTTTTGAATATTCAGATTTTGAAAGTTCGACCATTCAAATAAATGCAGTTTTAGAAAAAAAATCAGCATTTATGGAGTTGTCTCTCAAACACAAAGGTACTATTTTGGTTCCTTGTGATACTACTGGCGAAATGTTTGATATGCCAATAAAAGGTAAAATTAAAATAGTAGTTCAGTTTGGAGATGCATTTAACAACGACAACGAAGAGCTTTTGGTACTACCACATGGCGAGCATCAAATAGATATTTCGCAATTTGTTTACGAGATGGTAGTACTCTCTATTCCGTTGCGAAGAGTACATCCAGGAATTAAAGATGGCACATTGCAATCGGATGTTCTCGACAAATTGCAAACCCTAAAAGTTTCAGAATCAAAAATAACAGAAAGTAAAACAACAGAAAATACCGACCCACGTTGGGACAAATTAAAACAACTATTAACGGATTAAAAATATAGTAAAATGGCACATCCAAAGAGAAAAATCTCCAAAACAAGAAGAGATAAACGAAGAACACATTATAAAGCTACTGTAGCTACAATCGCAACATGTCCAATTACTGGCGAAGCACATTTATACCACAGAGCATATTGGCACGAAGGAAAAATGTATTACCGTGGACAAGTAGTAATTGATAAGTCGGTTGCTGCAATCTAAATACATTTGAAAGATTAAACGAAACTCTCAACCTAAAGTTGAGGGTTTTTTTTGTTAGAAAAAATCAATTAATTAAGAGTTATGGTTTATAAATGAAGCAGTTTTAACTTTTAACTAATAATTTAAATTGCCCTATAAATTTTAAACTGTTTATTAAAATTTTTGATACAAACAGATTTTGTATTTTAATAAAATCATTTTTCCAAATGCACAATCTTTCTAGTTTTTTTTGTAATTTCAACCCCAATTATAAATAAGTTTATTTTTGTTAATTATCGAATTTATAAATAATAAAACATAGTAATAAACACAACTCAAATGCAAAAAATTA
>JAYVHB010000068.1:0-2421 GCA_043771555.1 Flavobacterium sp.
TTATTCCAGACACAGCTAAAGAAAAACCACAAAAAGGAATTGTACTTGCAGTAGGAAACGGAAAAGTTGACGAACCAATGACAGTAAAAGTTGGCGACAACGTTTTGTATGGCAAATATGCAGGAACCGAATTAAAATTAGAAGGAAAAGATTATTTAATAATGCGCGAAGAAGACATTCTGGCAATTATATAATATAAATCGTAGAAACGTTGCATTGCAACGTCTCAATAGTATAAAAAATAAAGATGATAATTATATAATATAAATCGTAGAAACGTTGCATTATAACGTCTCAATATAAAAAAAAAACAAAAATGGCAAAAGATATAAAATTCGATATAGAAGCACGTGACGGTTTAAAACGTGGCGTAGACGCATTAGCTAATGCAGTAAAAGTAACACTTGGACCAAAAGGTCGTAACGTTATTATTGGAAAATCATTTGGCGGACCAAACGTAACCAAAGATGGTGTGACCGTTGCAAAAGAAATAGAACTGAAAGATCCATTAGAAAACATGGGTGCGCAAATGGTAAAAGAAGTAGCCTCAAAAACCAATGATTTGGCTGGAGACGGAACTACAACGGCAACCGTTTTGGCACAAGCCATAGTGAAAGAAGGATTGAAAAACGTTGCTGCTGGAGCCAACCCGATGGATTTGAAACGAGGCATCGACAAAGCAGTAGAAGCTATTGTTGCCGATCTTGGAAAACAAGCAAAAGTAGTTGGTAGCGATTCTGAAAAAATAAAACAAATTGCCTCAATATCTGCCAATAACGACGAAGTTATTGGAGATTTGATTGCAAAAGCATTTGGAAAAGTTGGTAAAGAAGGTGTTATAACTGTTGAAGAAGCCAAAGGAACAGATACTTATGTAGATGTTGTAGAAGGAATGCAGTTTGACAGAGGTTACTTATCTCCATATTTTGTTACCAATCCAGACAAAATGAATGTAGAATTAGAAAATCCTTACATTCTTTTGTACGACAAAAAAGTTTCTTCACTAAAAGAATTACTACCCGTTTTGGAGCCAGTAGCACAATCAGGAAAACCTTTATTGATTATTGCAGAAGATGTTGACGGCGAAGCCTTGTCGACTTTGGTTGTAAACAAACTTCGTGGCGCATTAAAAATTGCTGCCGTAAAAGCACCTGGTTTTGGCGATAGAAGAAAAGCAATGTTAGAAGATATCGCTATCCTAACTGGCGGAACTGTTATTGCCGAAGAAAGCGGTTATACACTAGAAAATGCAACTTTAGAAATGCTAGGAACTGCGGAGAAAGTTGCGATTGACAAAGACAATACCACCATCGTAAACGGAGCTGGAAAAGCCGACATGATTAAAAATCGTGTCAACCAAATAAAAGGGCAAATGGAAAGTTCGACTTCTGATTATGACAAAGAAAAACTTCAAGAAAGATTAGCCAAATTGGCTGGTGGTGTTGCCGTACTTTATGTTGGTGCAGCTTCTGAAGTAGAAATGAAAGAGAAAAAAGACCGTGTTGATGATGCACTTCATGCTACTCGTGCAGCAGTTGAAGAAGGTATTGTAGCTGGTGGCGGTGTTGCTTTATTACGCGCTAAAGCTTCATTAGAAAAATTAAAACCAAGTAATGCTGATGAAGCTACAGGAATACAAATCATTTCTCGTGCTGTAGAATCGCCATTGCGAACTATTGTAGAAAATGCAGGTTTGGAAGGTTCTGTAATTGTAGCAAAAGTTGCAGAAGGAAAAGGCGATTTTGGTTATAATGCCAAAACAGACGAATATGTAGACATGCTTAAAGCAGGAATTATCGATCCTAAAAAAGTAACTCGAGTTGCGTTAGAAAATGCTGCTTCAGTTGCTGGAATGATTTTAACTACCGAATGTGCTTTGGTAGAAATTAAAGAAGAATCTCCAGCAGGAAACCCAATGGGTGGCGGTATGCCGGGGATGATGTAATCTCTTTTACATTCCAAAAAATAAATTCTAGATTATAATTAAAAATCCGTCTCGTTGAAAAATGAGACGGATTTTTAAATTTGAACGCTTCTTTTTAATTCTTTTCTTTTTACTAGTTTGATGTCATAAATTAATGAAACAAATTTCCAATTTCGAAATCTTGTCTTCCAATGATTGTAGTAATCTCTATTTCATTTCTTTCAAATTTATAATAAATAGCATCAACGCCGCAAACAAAATAGTAGGACTTGATAGTTGGAACTGCAGGAAATAAATAACGGATTTGAAGCAAGTTTATCAAAACAAACATTCATCATATCATAATATTTATCTGCTTGATCAATCCCAAACCTAGTTATTCTAAATTCGTATATTCTAAAGGTAGTATCCCATAAAGTGTGTAAGTAAAAAAAGTATTAGGGTTTGTGCAAACCCTAATACTTTTTTTACTTAATTTTAATTTTTACACATTTTAT
>JAYVHB010000069.1:0-65772 GCA_043771555.1 Flavobacterium sp.
TGGTTTTGTCCTTCGACAGGCTCAGGAAGACAAAACCAGACAAAAGATTGTAGCGGATAGCCCGACCGTACTGGAGCGAAGCGGAAGATGCGGGCACGCCCAAAGGAAAAAAAAGATAAATCGTATACCTGTATTGTATGTGTTTGTTGAATGCCTTATATTTGCGCTCTGAAAAATATATAGTATGATTAAGATTACGTTGCCAGATGGGTCGGTGAAGGAGTTTGAGGTTGGCGCATCGCCTATGGATGTTGCGTTGAGTATTAGTGAAGGGTTGGCTAGAAATGTGATTTCGGCTGCTTTTAATGGTACTACGATAGAGACTTCGACGGAATTGACGACCGACGGATCGCTGGTTTTGTTTACTTGGAATGATCTTGAAGGGAAGAAGGCTTTTTGGCACTCGACGTCGCATGTGATGGCGCAAGTTTTAGAAGAAATGTATCCGGGATTGAAACTTACGCTTGGTCCTGCAATTGATAACGGTTTTTATTATGATGTGGATTTTGGCGAAAATAAAATTGTAGAAGCTGATTTTAAGAAAATTGAGGATCGAGTTTTGGAAATTTCGAGAGAAAAGCATGAGTTTAAGCTTCGAGCTGTATCGAAAGCCGATGCTTTGACCTTATATAAGGACAACGAATATAAAACAGAATTGATTTCGAATCTTGAAGACGGTACGATTACGTTTTGTGATCATGCTACTTTTACTGATTTGTGTCGTGGTGGTCATATCCCTAATACAGGAATTATTAAAGCCATGAAAATCATGAGTATTGCTGGTGCTTACTGGCGTGGTGATGAGAAAAACAAGCAGTTGACTCGTGTTTATGGCACGTCGTTTCCGAAACAAAAGGATTTGACGGATTATTTGTTATTATTGGAAGAAGCAAAACGTCGCGATCATAGAAAGTTGGGTAAAGAATTGGATTTATTCGCTTTTTCGCAAAAAGTAGGTCAAGGTTTGCCTTTATGGCTGCCAAAAGGCGCTGCTTTACGAGATAGACTGGAACAATTTTTGAAAAAAGCACAAAAAAAAGCGGGCTACGAGCAAGTGGTTACGCCTCATATTGGTCAGAAAGAGTTGTATGTAACCTCGGGGCATTATGCAAAATATGGTGCGGATAGTTTCCAGCCAATCAATACGCCTGCTGAAGGCGAAGAATTTTTGTTGAAACCGATGAATTGTCCGCATCACTGCGAAATTTATAACACAAAACCATGGTCGTACAAGGATTTACCAAAGCGTTATGCTGAATTTGGTACTGTATATAGGTATGAACAAAGTGGCGAGTTGCATGGACTTACTCGTGTGCGTGGGTTTACGCAAGATGATGCGCATATTTTTTGTACGCCAGACCAATTGGATCAAGAATTTAAAAATGTGATTGACTTGGTTTTATATGTTTTTGGATCGTTAGGATTTGAAAATTTTACGGCTCAAATATCGTTGCGCGATCAAGAAAATAGAGAAAAATATATTGGTAGTGACGAAAACTGGGAAAAAGCAGAAAATGCTATCATTAATGCCGCTGCCGACAAAGGATTGAAAACAGTTGTCGCTTATGGCGAAGCAGCTTTTTATGGTCCGAAATTGGACTTTATGGTTAAGGACGCTTTAGGAAGACAATGGCAATTGGGAACGATTCAGGTAGATTATAATTTGCCAGAACGTTTTGAATTGACTTATAAAGGTTCTGATAATGAGTTGCATACGCCAGTAATGATTCACCGTGCGCCATTTGGAAGTATGGAGCGATTTATAGCGATTTTGATAGAACATACAGCAGGAAATTTCCCGCTTTGGTTGATGCCAGAACAAGCATTAATTTTATGTTTGAGCGATAAATATGAAAATTATGCTAAAAAAGTTTTAAATCTGCTAGAAAATCACGACATTCGCGCCCAAATTGATAATAGAAATGAATCGATTGGACGGAAAATTCGTGATGCCGAAATGCAAAAAACACCGTTTATGCTGATTTTGGGCGAAGAAGAAGAGAAAAACAATACCATTTCTATTCGTCGTCATGGACAAGAAGGAAAAGGAAATGTGACGGTTTCGATAGAACAATTTACAAAAATTGTGAATGACGAAATCGGAAAAACATTAAAAACATTTAATATAGAATAACCATTTGTCAAGAAGACAAATATAAATAATAGAGTCATAGCAATAAGAAACAGTAGAGGGTATCAACCTCGAGTAGAAAAGAAAGACGAGCACAGAATAAATAATTTTATTCGCGTTCCAGAAGTACGTCTAGTAGGAGAAAATGTAGAACCAGTGGTTATGAAAACTTCTGAGGCTATGAAACTTGCCGACCAATTGGAGTTGGACTTAGTAGAAATTTCTCCCAACGCAGAGCCACCTGTATGTAAAATCATGGACTATAAAAAGTTCGTCTACATGCAGAAGAAACGTGAGAAGGAACTAAAAGCAAAATCTACTCAGATTGTTGTGAAAGAAATTCGTTTCGGACCACAAACCGATGAGCATGATTATGAATTTAAAAGAAAAAATGCAGAAAAATTCCTAAAAGAAGGATCAAAACTAAAAGCATTTGTATTTTTCAAAGGAAGATCCATCATCTATAAAGATCAAGGGCAAATCTTGTTATTAAGACTTGCTACCGATCTTGAAGAATATGGAAAAGTAGAAGCCATGCCCGTTCTTGAAGGAAAAAGAATGATCATGTTTATTGCTCCAAAAAAAGGCAAAACGTCACAACCTGCGCCAAAAGCAAAAGATAGTCAACCAAGACCACCAGCTAAAACTGCAGAAGTTAAACCTGCAGTAGATAACGAGGTAAAAGAATAAGAAATAAGTCGACAGTCGCAGATTTCAGTTTTTTGCTGAAAACCGAGACTGAAAACTAAAAATAAGTAAGTAAGAATAAATTAAAAATCTAGGAAAAAATGCCTAAAATGAAAACCAAATCTAGTGCCAAGAAACGATTTAAAGTTACTGGTTCTGGAAAAATTAAAAGAAAACACGCTTTCAAGAGTCACATCTTGACCAAAAAATCTAAAAAGCGTAAATTAGCGTTGACACACTCAGCACTAGTTCACAAAACAGATATGAAAAGTATCAAACAACAATTAAGGATAATCTAGTATTCAGTTTGCAGTATCAGTAAGCAGTATACTCTGTGAACTGAGACTGAAAACTTAATTCTTTCCTTTAGGTTAAAACAATTTTAAATAACCTTGGAGTGGGCCATTAAGTACTTTCGATTCAATTCAAGTCGCCTTACTACAAAAAAACATCAAAATTATGCCAAGAGCAGTAAACTCGGTTGCTAAAAGAGCACGAAGAAAAAAAATAATGAAACAAGCCAAAGGTTTCTTTGGTCGTCGTAAAAACGTTTGGACAGTTGCCAAAAACGCAGTAGAAAAAGCCATGTGCTATGCCTACCGTGACAGAAAGCAAAATAAGAGAAACTTCCGGGCACTTTGGATTCAGCGTATCAACGCAGGAGCTAGACTGGAAGGAATGTCTTATTCTCAATTTATGGGTAAAGTAAAAAAGCATAACATCGAATTGAACCGTAAAGTTCTTGCCGATCTTGCTATGAATCACCCAGTTGCCTTCAAAGCTGTACTTAATAAAGTAAAATAAACGTTTTATCAACAACAATTTACTTCTTACTTATAAAAATCCCAGTCGCAAGATTGGGATTTTTTTTTGGAGCACAAACATTTTCGCTTTTTTTCAAGATCCTTCCCGCTATCATCCCAAATCTTTTATTTTTAAAAAGAAAAAATAAAAGGATTTTCCTTTCTATCGGGGCTAGACTAGAAAGCTTGCGAATTCTTTCAAGATTTACTTTTTGATAACTTTTTTTACTATAACACCTTTTTCGGTTGTGATTTTCACAAAATAAATTCCCGCACTTTGTGCAGACATATCAAGTTTGATTGAAACCAAATTTCCTAAAACAGCATAAATAGCAATTTCTTTTACAAGAATCTGTAACGGATTTATAATCGATAGTGAACCATTCGTAGGATTAGGAACAATGCTGATTTTGTTCTCAAATTCAAAACTTGAATTAGCCAAAAGATTCACTTCAGTACAATCTGAAATACTTTCGCAACCATTGGTAGTCATAAAAACGGCATAACTTCCGCTAACTAGTGGTGTATAACTTTGCGAATTGGCACCTTGAATTACAGCGTTATTATTACCACAATCAACCCATTGATAGGTCGTTCCTGTCAAAGTTCTATCGGTAGTTAAAGTTGTTCCTTCTAGCGTAACACCAGTTGTATAAAGATTTTGCGTATCGGTAATAGTTACAGGAATAGTAATCGAATTTACTTGTGCTGGATTACAAAATGCATTTGTTGCTGTCAAAGTTACCTGACTTATTCCTGGACACGAAAAATTATGAGTGGGATTTACAGCAGTAGACGTTGGAGTTCCATCACCAAAATTCCAAACCAAACTATCGTAGTTGTTACTCAAATTGATAAAAGAAACCGATGCATTTCCTGTAACAGGATTAATATCACTTGTTAACGGAAAAAAAGCAAAGAAAGCATTAGGTGACAAGCAACGAGGAATATCAAAATAGCTAATGTTAGTCGCAACAAACTGTCCTCCTACTTCATTGCCGTCGACTTGCAATACCGGAATTCCATATGCCTTGTCGAACCACTGGTAGGAAATCGTCGTTATAGTGTTTTGGGTTGGTGTTCCGTTTAAAGTAACTGTAATATCATTTACCAAAGTAGTCTTTAGTTTCAAGACATTTGCAAAAACACCAAAAGGCGTTGTAAGTGCTCCCCAACCTTCTACTACATTGGTTCGTATGCCGTTAGAAGCATATTGCAACGGCACATTGAGATTCGTTAAGTCTAGATTCAAAGTGCTGTTGTTAGTATAAGTACTCGAATAAGTTATCGGGAACTGATACAATTTATCGGGAATTTGATACGAAGCTGCAAATGGCACTGTTGCTCCATTAAGAGTAATCGCTGCACCAATCATTTTATTTTCGAGTGCTGTAGTTGATAATTTAAGATGATCAATAATATTTGTCAATCCATTACCTTGTATCACTATACCATTAGAAAGTTTTGTTGCCAAATTAAAATTATTATTAAATTGCGTGTTGCAATTAAATAAAAATCCGTTGAGAAAACACCAAATGTTTTTATAACCAGCCGTATTTGGGTTTTGAAATTGTATTGTTTCTTGCGTGCTAGGCACTAGTGCGCTATAATCCCACGAAAAATTTGCGCCCGTTTGCACAAAATTATTGCCAATCAATCCTGTTGCAGAATGACTTACCAAGAACGATTCGGTTTGTGAAGCATAATCGGTAGACAAATACGTTACTTGAGAAAACGAAGTTATAGAGAAAATAAAAAAGGTATAGTGTAAAAGTTTTTTCATAGTAATTTGCATAAAATAATTTCAAAGGAAAGAAAAATTGATTTGATTTACAAGAGTTTAGTACAACAGTTAAAAATTATGGCTTTAATCTAAAATTCATATTCATTTTTTTTGCCACAAATTCACGAATTTTAACACTTATATTTTGATTATTATTCCTAAAATTTCGTTTTAATTCGAATGTTCATCAAAGATGAGCGAATATTCTTAAAACAAATTTTAAAATTCGTGAATTTGTGGCTTATTTAAATATTTTTTAGATCATAGCCAAAATTATTTAGAAGGAAAACTAAATTTATGAATTTTTTGCGCTCTGTTTATCCACAAAAATTTTAGTTTCTCATTAGTTATGGTGTAGGTTTTTCCGTCGCTGGTCGTGATGGCTTCAATTTGCTGAAAACGAGGTTTTAGTTTGTATTTGATGTTTTTTCCAGCAAAGAAATTTGTTCCTTCAAAATCTGAAAAAACGGTTGCAAATGGTCTGCCGTTTCGCGTATATCCGCACAAAGCCAGTTGATTTTTGGGCTCGTAAAAACTGGCACCACAAACCAAGCCTTTTATATTGAAACTATTTTTTTTGCTAGCACTATATTTTCCTGCGGTTTTTGGTAAAGTATAAATCGTTGTTTGTTTGCTTTTCCATTCTTTCGAAAATAGAAAAATACTGTCGCCAACTACTATCATGGCTTCACAGTCAAAGTTGGTTTGGTTGGGTTTTTGCGTTTCAAAATCAGTTTGATTGGAGTACGAAAAATCGATGTGTTCGATACTTGGTTTTCGCTCTAAAACCGATTGTTTGGCAACTTTCAGAATATGCAAATCTTGGCGATTTCCTACGGCATTATTACCAAAATCGCCTACATAAAAATGGGTTTCGTCTTGGGCTATTTCTTCCCAATCGGTATTTTTTTTGTTTGGTAACTTGTAGGTTTCGAGTATTGCACCAGTTATGGTATCGAGCGCATACAAATTGCAATCCGTATCGTCGTTGTGTGTCCAAAAGCGGTTGTTAAACTTGATCAAACCTGAAGTTTCGTGGAGTTGATTGTCGAGCTGATGCGATTGGTTTGCTTTTATTTTTTTACAAAAAACCTTTTGCGCCGAAAGGTTTGCAGTGATTAGGAAAAGTAAAACAACGGTTTTCAAAATTGGCTTTTTTAATTGGAAACCAAAGATATTTTTTTAGCCACAAATTTCACAAATTTTCACAAATTTTTTACTTCATGAAATCATAAAAAAAATAAATAGAAAGGAAAGCTGCATTTTATTAAACTTTTGTAGCCACAACGAAACCAACTTAAATGAACTTAAATAATTTATATGTTTCAAGAATAACGATTCCCGAAAATAATACCCCTACCTTGCCACAACTTGTCAATTCAGGTAAACGTTCTTATGGAAACTCCTTTTGAAACCTTGATTGCAAGTTATATTGAAAATAAAGTAGGAATTTCGGAACATTTTTTGAGCAACGAACTCGCCAATCATCTCAAACAAAATTTACTTTCGCTCAACGATTCAGAGCAACTTTTAACAGCAGGAACTGGCAACGACAACAAACTCGTGCATAATGCCAAAGTGCGCAGCGACACCATTTATTGGTTGGACAAAAAACATAATAATACTCACGAAAATGCTTTTTTTTCACAAATCGAAGCGTTTATTGTATATCTCAACCAAAGTTGTTATGCCGGAATCACCGATTATGAATTTCATTATTCGTTATACGAAAAAGGAAGTTTTTACAAAAAACACCTCGACCAGTTTCAAGATAATTCTAGCCGACAATTCTCAATGATTAGTTACCTCAACAGCAATTGGCAAACCCAAGATGGTGGCGAATTATTGATTCATCAGTTGGGAAATAACCAAACGATTGCACCCACGCAAGGCAAGACGGTTTTCTTTAAAAGCAATGAGTTGGAACACGAAGTTTTAGAGACTAACGAGAGAAGGATGAGTGTTACGGGTTGGTTGAAGAGGGGTTAAATTGAGTAAAAAAATTAAAAATAAAAATTTAATAAACAATTATATTTATTTCAATCAAAATCTTAAATTTGAATTAGGAAAAAATCATTTATATATTCAATATGACAATCAAAAATAAGCGAATAACTGATAGTGAAATAACTGAAACACTATCAAAAGTATCTCAAAAACCAACTGCATTTAGTGGTCAAAATTTCCCGTTTACAGATTTAAATGATAGAACATTTGAAATTTTACTTTATCAAATATTTAAATTAAGAATTGAGACGAACGATTTCACTTTAAATGAAAAATTTGATGATGTATTTCTTATGCAAGGAATTGGTGAGAGAGGTCGTGATTGTTTTTTGACAAAAAAAGGTAAAAATGTTGGTTTAATCCAATGCAAACAAGTAAAAAATAATTTAACTAAACCTGATATCATAAGAGAGATTCTTAAATTCGTTTTACATTATTTAGTTGATAAGAGTTTAATTTCAGATATAAATAACTTTAATTATTTTTTTGCTGTATCAAAGGGTTTTGCTGAAACTTCTATAAATTTATTTGCTGATTTCAATAAAAAAATAAAGTCCGAAGATTTAAAAAAATATTGTGAAGAATTAAAATTAAAATATAAGAGTCTAAGTTTAATTGATTATGAAATAAATAAAAATGAAATCAACAAAGTTTTAAGTAAAATAAATGTTAAACCAATTATCCCATCTGATTTAAATAAATTTCTTATTGAGCATGATACAATAATAAAAAACTTTTTTAAAGTATTAACAGTAACTGATAATACACTTTTAGAAAGTATTATAGATATATATTTATCACCTATTTTAAATAAAATTATTCCTAATAAAGATAGAAATTATATTGATTTTTCATATAGATTTAAAGAATATCTTCAACGAGTTTACAATAATTATTCTTCTGCTCGAACTTTAGTATTTGGCAATCAACAAAAAAAATTAGAAGACTTTTATTATCCATTAAATTTAGAATGTAATATTGATGAAGATAATTCAAAAATATTAAATATTTGTACTTTAAAATATGAAGATGATTTTTTACCTGAATTTAAAAAAGTTCTAATTGTAGATAATGGAGGTATGGGGAAATCAACCATAATGAAATGGCTTTTTTTAAGTGTTATAAAATACAGAAAAGGAATTCCTATTTTTATTGAACTAAGAAAATTAAAAAACAAAAAAACAATTATTGATGAGATTATTTCAGAGTTAAATCCAATAGACAAGATTATTGAAAAAGATGTTGTAACAGAATTAATTGCTCGAGGTAATTTTATTTTCTTTTTTGATGGTTTCGATGAAATTTCTGATGATGATAGAGAGTTTGTAACAAATGATTTACAGAATTTTATTTCTAAATCTTTTAAAAATTTATTTATTATGACTTCAAGACCTGAAGTTGCACTAAATACTTTTAGTGATTTTAAGGAATTTAGAGTGAAAAAATTACTAAAAGAAGAAGCATTTGAATTAATTAAAAAAATTGGAAATAATGGCGAAAAATCACTAAGATTAATAAAAAAACTAAGTGAAAACAATTCTCATAATATTGATGATTTTCTCACAAGTCCACTTCTGGTCTCATTGTTATATAAAAAATTCGAACATAGGGAAAACATTCCGTTACAATTACAAGAATTTTATTATGATGTTTTCGAAGCTTTATTTCAAGATCATGATTTAACAAAAGGGGAAAGTTTTACAAGAAATAAAAAAACAAAATTAAGTTTCAATGATTTTTTCCAAGTTTTGAGGGAACTAGCATTTTATACTTTTAAAAAAGGAGAAATTGAATATAACGATGCAGTTTTATCAAAGTATATACAAACTATTTCCAAAAGATTGCCCAACATTAAGTTTAAGCCTATAGATTTTATTGATGATTTAGTTAAGTCAGTCCCACTTTTTAATAAGGAAGGACTTCAATATCGATGGTCTCATAAATCGTTCCAAGAATATTTCGCCTCTGAATTTATATGTAGAGATTCCAAAGATAAACAAGTTGAAATTTTAAGTAATATGTATTATAGTGAGAAATCAGAGAGATATTCATTTGTATTCAGTTTGTGTTATGATATAGATTTTAAACCATTCAGAAAAGCAATAATTATACCTTACATAAAGGAGTTTATTTTTTTTTATGACAATTCGTTTAAATCATTATCAGAAAATTTATTATTTGATAAAATAGAGTTAGGGCTAAGAAAATCTATAACATTCAATAATTCATATTTGATTATTACAGAAAAAAACAAAAATTATAAGAATAATTTTTTGGCTAATCTAAAATTGGATGATATGTTTAATGGTCAAAAAATTGAAGGACATCCTGAATTTATTAAAGATGGATATAAATTAAAAACAATTTCTTTTTCAGAATACATTGTTTTGAAGTCTACTAAAAAATCAGATTTAATTGAATTATTAACTAATAAAAAAAGTGAATTAACTAAACCTTATAAAAATCAAAGAAATCATAAAATGGATAATAATAATAATAATAATAATAACATTGAACTTCCAGAATTCGTTGTTATAGATGATTTTATTAATTTTTCAAATGATACTAATAAAAATTTAATTTTTTTTAATGAACTGATTTTAAATAACACTTTAAAAGGTGAAAACTATCTTGATATTGAAATATGTAGAAAATATTTGAAAAAGTTTTATGATGATAATTTAAATGAAAGCAATGACAACTATTCACAAGGATTCTAAAACAAAAAAAACCTTCCATTTCTGAAAGGTTTTTGAAAAATTATTTAAAAGTCTCGCTATTATACGAGATAAGCAATTCGCACAAAATCTTTGAAAAAAAAAAGTGGCTCTCTGCTTACATATTCCTCCTATACTGCCCGCCAACTTCAAACAATCCTGCGGTAATTTGCCCCAACGAACAAACCTTGGTCGCTTCCATTAATTTCTCGAAAAT
Organism: Flavobacterium sp.; assembly: GCA_043771555.1. Classification (GTDB taxonomy): domain Bacteria; phylum Bacteroidota; class Bacteroidia; order Flavobacteriales; family Flavobacteriaceae; genus Flavobacterium. Next base: position 10,346 of record JAYVHB010000069.1, read on the forward strand.
ATTTTCATTTTTGATGGCGGCTTCTTGCAAAATGGCAATGTGTTGCGCCACTTTTTCGGCACTTGAAGCTTGCAGACTTGATAACATTTCTATTTGGTATTGTTTTTCTTCTTCGGTGGCACGAATCACTTCGGCAGGAATTACCGTTGGCGATCCTTTAGAACTTAAAAAAGTATTCACACCAATAATCGGGAATTCGCCAGTGTGTTTCAAGGTTTCATAATACAAACTTTCTTCTTGTATTTTGCTACGTTGGTACATGGTTTCCATAGCGCCTAGAACTCCACCACGTTCTGTGATTCGGTCAAATTCTTGTAAAACAGCATCTTCTACCAAGTCGGTTAATTCTTCAATAATAAAGGAACCTTGAATAGGGTTTTCGTTTTTGGCTAAGCCCAATTCTTTATTAATAATCAATTGTATTGCCATGGCACGACGCACACTTTCTTCGGTTGGTGTTGTGATGGCTTCGTCATACGCATTGGTATGCAATGAGTTACAGTTGTCATAAATGGCATACAAGGCTTGTAACGTAGTACGAATATCATTAAAATCTATTTCCTGCGCGTGCAACGAGCGACCCGATGTTTGAATATGGTATTTCAACATTTGCGCTCTTTCGTTGGCACCATATTTATTTTTCAGGGCTTTTGCCCAAATTTTTCGAGCCACACGACCAATAACAGCATATTCAGGATCGATTCCGTTAGAGAAAAAGAACGATAAATTAGGTCCAAAATCGTTAATGTTCATGCCACGGCTCAAATAATATTCGACGTAGGTAAAACCATTGGAAAGCGTAAACGCCAATTGTGTAATAGGATTGGCTCCAGCTTCGGCAATGTGATAGCCCGAAATAGAAACCGAATAAAAATTACGCACATTTTCTTTAATGAAATATTCTTGCACATCGCCCATTAATCGTAAGGCAAACTCAGTCGAAAAAATACAAGTGTTTTGTGCTTGATCTTCTTTCAAAATATCTGCTTGCACTGTTCCACGAACTTGAGTAAGAGTTTTTATTTTTATATCGTTATAAACGTCTAAAGGTAATACTTGATCACCGGTTACTCCCAGAAGCAACAATCCCAATCCGTTATTTCCTTCGGGTAAATCGCCTTGGTAACTTGGCCGAACACTTCCTTTTTGCTTATAAATTTCATTAATTTTGGCTTCGACCTCATCAATAAGACTGTTTTCACGGATGTATTTTTCGCAATTTTGATCTATTGCCGAATTCATAAAAAATCCCAACAACATAGGAGCTGGGCCATTAATGGTCATAGAAACCGAAGTCATTGGATGACTCAAATCGAAACCAGAATACAGTTTTTTGGCATCGTCCAAGCAACAAATGGAAACACCTGCATTCCCGATTTTTCCATAAATATCGGGACGAATGTGTGGATCGTTTCCGTATAAAGTCACACTATCAAAAGCAGTCGAAAGTCGTTTGGCTGGCAATCCAGCAGAAACATAGTGAAACCTTTTGTTGGTTCGTTCGGGTCCGCCTTCGCCAGCAAACATGCGGCTTGGATCTTCGCCTTCACGTTTAAAAGGATACAATCCAGAAGCAAAAGGAAATTCGCCCGGAACGTTTTCTTGCAAATTCCATTTTAGAATATCGCCCCAAGCTTGGTACTTTGGCAAGGCAACTTTCGGAATTTGAGAATGCGATAAACTTTCGGTATGCGTAGCGATTTTTATTTCTTTATCCCGAACTTTAAAGTTGTAAAAAGGATTTTTGTATTTGTTTACTTTTTCGTTCCAAGTCAAGATAATTTCCCAATTATAAGGATCGAGGTTCATTTTTACTCGGTCGAATTCGGCAATCAGTAATTTCAAAAAGTCAACTTTGTCTGGCTGAGCTTGTCGAAGCCCTTCTTCTTCAATTCCAAACTTCGACAAGCTCAGTTTGACATTGGTTACAGATTCTATCGTTTTATAAATTCCGTATAATTTTTGAGCCACTTCAACCTGAGAAAGAGCTGTTTCGTCATATTTTCGATTATTTTCAGCAATTTCAGATAAATATCGGGTTCGGTGTGGCGGTATTACAAATATTTTCTCGCTCATTTCACGAGTTATCTCGAAAGTAGATTTCAAGTTGGCATTTGTTTTTTCTACAATCCGATCCATAATCGCTTTGTATAGCGTATTCATTCCGGGATCGTTAAACTGCGAAGCGATTGTTCCGAAAATAGGCATTGAATCGACGTTTTCATCCCAAAGATTATGATTTCGTTGGTATTGTTTCTTAACATCACGAATGGCATCGAGCGCGCCACGTTTGTCGAATTTATTAAGAGCTACCAAGTCGGCAAAATCGAGCATGTCAATTTTTTCGAGTTGGGTTGCAGCACCAAATTCGGGCGTCATTACATATAAAGATACATCCGAATGATCCATAATTTCGGTATCGCTCTGCCCTATTCCCGAAGTTTCAATAATAATGATATCGTATTTGGCAGCTTTCAACACCTGAATAGCTTCGGCAACATATTTTGATAAAGCTAGATTGGATTGTCGTGTTGCCAGCGAGCGCATATACACTCTAGGATTATTAATCGCATTCATACGAATTCTATCGCCTAGCAAAGCACCGCCAGTTTTTCGTTTGGATGGATCTACCGATATTAATCCGATTGTTTTTGTAGGAAAGTCAATTAGAAAACGGCGGACTAATTCGTCCACCAAAGACGATTTTCCTGAACCTCCCGTTCCTGTAATTCCAAGAACTGGAATATTTGAATTTTGGTTATTTTTATGAATAGTATCGAAAGTAGGTTTTGCAATTTCAGGGAAATTCTCTGCTGCCGAAATTAATCGCGCAATTGCCGTCGGATTTTTTTCTTCAATATGTTTGAGTTCGCCATTAAGTTTATTACCAATAGGATAATCGGATCGTTGCACTAGATCGTTAATCATGCCTTGCAAACCCATCGCACGACCATCATCTGGCGCATAAATTCGTTCGATTCCGTATTCGTGTAAATCTGAAATTTCAGAAGGCAAAATAACACCACCACCACCACCAAAAATTTTGATATGGCTTGCTCCTTTCTCCTTCAATAAATCATACATATATTTAAAGTACTCGTTATGTCCACCTTGATAAGAGGTCATAGCAATTGCATTAGCATCTTCTTGGATAGCAGTATTGACGACTTCATCAACGCTTCGGTCATGACCTAAATGTATAACTTCAACACCAGTTGATTGAATTATTCTACGCATGATGTTGATGGCTGCATCGTGCCCATCAAATAAGGACGCTGCCGTTACAATTCGAACTTTATTTTTAGGAATATAAGGTATTTGTGGTTCCATTATTTTACACTTTTTAAGTCCTGCAATTTACATAAATAAATAATTTTTTGTTTGATTAGTAGGCAAAAAAATGTTAAAGTACTTAATCGATAAAAAATTACACTTTATCTAATTGTTAAAAAAAATATAAAAAGATTCTTGTAAGAAGACAAGAAAATGAGCAAATTTGCATGAAACAATAAAATCTAAACTAAATGAAAAAAGTTACTTTAATTACAATTGTAGCTTTGTGCGCATCATTATACACTCGTGCACAAGAGCTTCCTGCAAATCCGACACCTGGAAAGTGTTATGCTAAGTGTATTACCAAAGACGAGTACAAGGAAATAACCGAAACTATTGAGGTAGCACCTTCTTACAAAAAACTTAGAGTAGTTCCAGCAACTTACAGAACAGAAGAAGAGCGTGTAATGGTAAAACCTGCTGGAAAAACTACATCGGTAGCTCCTGCTACATACAAAACTGTTGACGAAAGAGTATTGGTTAAAGAAGCTGGAAAAAGAATGACCACAATTCCTGCAACTTACAAAACTGTTGATGAAAGAATGATGGTTAAAGAAGCTGGCAAAAGAATTTCAACCACACCTGCCACCTACAAAACTGTTGACGAAAGAGTTATGGTTAAAGAAGCGGGAAAAAGATTAACTACTGTTCCTGCAACATACAAAACTGTTGATGAAAGAGTTGTGGTTAAAGAAGCTGGAAAAAGAATTTCTACTGTTCCTGCAACTTATAAAACTGTTGACGAAAGAATGATGGTTAAAGAAGCTGGAAAAAGATTAACTACTGTTCCTGCAACATACAAAACTGTTGACGAAAGAGTTATGGTTAAAGAAGCTAGCAAAAGAATTGTAACGTATCCCGCAGCTTACAAAATGGTTGATGAAAGAGTTATGGTAAAAGAAGCTAGTAAAAGATTAGTTACTTATCCTGCAACTTTTAAAACTGTTGATGAAAGAATGATGACTAAAGAAGCTGGTAAAAGAGTTTCTTCTACACCTGCAACTTTTAAAACTATTGACGAAAGAATGATGGTTAAAGAAGCTGGAAAAAGAATTGTAACCTATCCTGCAACATATAAAATGGTTGACGAAAGAGTTATGGTTAAAGAAGCTAGTAAAAGAATCGTAACGTATCCTGCAACTTATAAAACTGTTGACGAAAGAATGATGGTTAAAGAAGCTGGAAAAAGAATCGTAACGTATCCTGCTACATACAAAATGGTAGATGAAAGAATGATGGTTAAAGAAGCTGGGAAAAGAATTACTACTGTTCCTGCAACTTACAAAACTGTTGATGAAAGAGTTATGGTAAAAGAAGCAAGCAAAAGATTGGTTTTTGTTCCTGCAACTTACAAAACAGAAGACGACAGAATAATGGTTAAAGAAGCTAGCAAAAGATTATCTGTTAGCCCTGCAACATACAGAACAGAAGATGTTGCTTTCGAAATTAGAGCTGCTTTAAACACTCTAGAAGTAGTTCCTGCAACATTTGCAAACGAAACAAGAACGTTTGTAGTTAAAGAAAAATCAGGAAAATTTGAATATACATTCCTAAAAGACTGTCCATCTGCAAATAAACAAGATTGTGCAACTGCTTGTTATATTGAAACGCCAGAACGAACAGAAACTGTAACAGTTACTAAACTTTTAACTGATGCTACAACAAGAGAAGGTTCTGGAGCTGGAAACAGAGCAGGTGGAGCAACTTCTACATTACAATCTAGCTACAAAAAACAAGTTTTGAACTCAGATGTAAAAGTAAACGAAGTTGATGTTCCTGCAGAATATGCTGTTACTAAAAGACAAGTTATCGCTACACCGGCTCGTATGGAAGAAGTAGAAATTCCTGCGGAATATGCTATCGTAAAAAGACAAGTTATAGCAACTCCAGCTTCTTCATCAGAAGTAGAAGTTCCTGCTGAATATGCGGTTACAAAAAGACAAGTTATAGACTCACCTGCAAGATCAGAAGAAGTTGAAATTCCTGCTGAATATGCAATTACAAAAAGACAAGTTATTACAACTCCAGCTCGTTCTGAAGAAATTGAAGTTCCTGCTGAATATGCTGTTGTAAAAAGACAAGTTATTGACCAACCAGCTCGTTCTGAAGAAGTAGAAGTTCCTGCTGAATATGCAATCACTAAAAGACAAATAATAGCTACACCAGCTTCCTCTTCTGAAGTAGAAGTTCCTGCTGAATATGCCGTTACCAAAAGACAAGTTGTAGCTACTCCAGCGCGTACAGAAGAAGTTGATGTGCCTGCAGAATACGCTATTGTAAAACGTCAAGTAATTGACACTCCTGCTCGTACAGAAGAAGTAGAAGTTCCTGCTGAATATGCAATCGTAAAACGTCAAGTTATTGATCGTCCAGCGACTACACAAGAAGTGGAAGTTCCTGCTGAATATGCAATTACAAAAAGACAAGTTATTGCTACACCAGCTTCCTCTTCAGAAGTAGAAGTTCCTGCAGAATATGCAATTGTAAAACGTCAAGTAATTGATCGTCCTGCAACTACTCAAGAAGTGGATGTGCCTGCAGAATACGCCATTGTAAAACGTCAAGTTATTGCAACTCCAGCTTCCTCTTCTGAGGTTGAAGTTCCTGCTGAATATGCTGTTACAAAAAGACAAGTTGTGGATCGACCAGCTTCTTCTTCTGAAGTAGAAGTTCCTGCTGAATATGCAATCGTAAAACGTCAAGTAATTGATCGTCCAGCTTCTTCTGTAGATACAGAAACTCCAGCAGAATATGCTGTAATAAGAAAACAAGTTGTAGACAAACCAGCAACATCTGTTGAAGATATTGTTCCAGGTGTAAGCAAAACAATCACAAAAACGGAGCTAATCAAAAAAGGTGGCATCACGGTTTGGGAAGAAATAGAATGTTCTTTAGTAAGCAAATCTGGAGAAGGAAATGTACTTCCAATATTATATGAAACTGCAAGTGCACAAATAACTCCTGCATCTATAAGAGTAATTGATGATAACTTATTGAAATTAATGAATGACAAACCAGCTTTACGAGTTGAAATTATGTCACATACTGACTCAAGAGGAAATGATGATTACAACCAATCGTTATCGCAACAAAGAGCACAATCAGTTGTTAACTATCTTGTGTCAAAAGGAATCTCTAGAAGCAGATTAGAGGCTAGAGGTTACGGAGAAACACAATTGAAAAACAGATGTGCTAACGGTGTAGATTGTTCATTATCACAACATCAAGTAAACAGAAGAACTGAATTCAGAATTATTCAGTAATTAGTTTAAAATTTTTATATTAAAAATCGGTTAACGAAAGTTAGCCGATTTTTTTTGTACAAAATTAAAAAGCAATTTAAATAATGCTTTGCATTAAAACATTTTCGATATATTGAAATCGCTGTCATATTGATAGAGAATCTTTAAAAAATCACAATATGAAACAAGTTTAGTATCTAATAAGGAAAAAAACTGTATTGAAAAAAGGATACTACCATTTAATTATTAGTTCAACTGCTCTTCAAAAATACAAATTACTTTTTCTGGAGCAACAATATGATTGGGAGCTTTTTGCATCATAGCCAAAACACGGTTCATCGCCACAGGATTTAAACCTAATTTAAGCCCAATTTTATGTATCGTTACATCTTCGTATTTATGCACAATTTCGTCACAATACATAAGTAATGAAAGTTGATAGAAATGCACTATTCTATCAAATCCATCTTTTATCGGAATTATTTTATCTCGTTTTCGAAATAAATCTAAAAAAGCAGGTTTTTCTATATCCAATTCTTGAGATAATAATTTCAAGAAATCGTATTCTTTATCATGTAGTTCGCCGTCTACCAATGCAAAAGCAATCATTTCTGATAGCAAACTAATTTTTTCCGAACGTTTATTCATAAGCATTTTTATTAATTGTGTTGCAGTTGATAAACTGAAACTAAAGCTTCAATAGGCAACGACGTATCTGGTGCATTTGCAACCATTTCAAGTACAATATGCATTGCATCTAATGACAAACCAAGACGAACGCCGATATGATTTATGGCTATTTTTTCATTAATATGCAATCTATTATCACAGTGCATTAGCATTGCCAATTGATAAAAATGAACAATACGAGTAAACGGATCTTTTACAATCATTGGCTCATACGATTTGGTAAACAAACTCAAATAATGCTCTTTTGAGATATCAAGTGTTTCGGCAACATTGGTCAAAAAAAATAGCTCTTCTTCATGCAATTCGCCATCGACTAATGCAAAAGCCACCATTTCTGAAAGTAATCCTATTTTTTCGTTAAGACTAGTCATACTGCTAATTAATTATTTTGCATTAGATAAAGTTTCATCAAATTTTCTGAAGGTATTTTTTTATTTTTTGCTTGAGCGACCATTGCAATAATAGCTTCCATAACATCTGTATTCAAACCCATTCTCAATCCTATACTATTTATAGAAGATTCTTCATTAACATGCAACCTTCCATCGCAATACATTAATAAAGCCAATTGATAAAAATGTACAATTTGAGAAAATGGATCTTTTACTACTGAAGTCTCATAGCGTCTATTGAACAAATCGGAATATACCGATTTGCTAATTTGCAAATTAGCAGCGACTTCAGTCAAGAAAATAACTTCCAAATGATGCAATTCATCATCAACTAATGCAAAAGCAATCATCTCTGATAGTAAACTCACTTTCTCTTTTTCTGAATTCATTAAATCTTAATTTTTTGCTAAAATATTGATTTTAAATTGAATCTCAAAAAATTGTTGTCGCAATACTATTTTTATTTTAACAAAATTTTGAATACTTTTATCCAACATAATAAAATAGGCAAAAATGAAACTTATTCTAAAAGAATACATTCTAAAACTGAAACACACATTTACAATTTCGAGAGAATCTATAGATGTGCAACCTTCGTTGATTGTAGAATTGCAAAACGAGGGATTTTCGGGTTTTGGCGAAGCAACCTCAAATCCGTACTATAATATTACTGTACCAATGATGATGAAAGATTTAGAAATTATTCGTCATCTCATTGAAACTACAAATTTTGAAGAAACACCAACCGAATTTTGGGCAAAAATTCAGCCCTATCTTCAAGAAAATATGTTTGCTTTGTGTGCGTTAGACATGGCATATAACGATTTATATGCACGCAAAAAAGGAAAAAAATTATACGATTTATGGAAGTATACTATCGAAAAAAATCCATTGACCGATTATACTATTGGAATTGCATCTATTGACAAAATGGTTTCAAAAATGCAAGAATTACCTTGGCCTATCTACAAAATAAAGTTGGGTACTAAAGAAGATATTGCAATTGTTACCGAACTCAGAAAACATACCAATGCTATTTTTAGAATCGACGCCAATTGTGCTTGGAGTGTTGAAGAAACCATAAATAATGCCGTTGCGCTCAAAAAACTTGGCGTAGAATTTATTGAACAACCCATCAAAGCAGACCAATGGGAAGCGCATAAAGAAGTTTTTAAACATTCTGTTTTGCCAATTATTGCAGACGAAAGTTGCATAATTGAAGAAGATGTAGCGAAATGCCACAACCATTTTCATGGTGTCAACGTAAAATTGGTGAAATGCGGCGGGCTAACTCCTGGAAAACGAATGATAGAACAAGCAAAGCTTCTTGGATTAAAAACAATGGTTGGCTGTATGACCGAATCGACCGTTGGCATTTCGGCAATTGCCCAACTTTTGCCACAACTCGATTATGTCGATATGGATGGCGCCTTGCTTCTTGCTGAGGATATTGCTACGGGTATTACTTTAGATTATGGAAAAATAAACTACTCAAGTTTGCACGGAACTGGTGTAACGTTACTTTAATCGATGATAGCAAATCAATTTCCTGACAGAACAATCAATGTTGACAATCAAGAATATCTGTACTTTGGTGGAACTTCCTATCTTGGATTACCAACTAATAGGAAATTTCAAAAAATTTTAATTAAGAACTTAAAAAAATGGGGTACAGCTTACGGAAGCTCTAGAAACGCCAATATTCAACTGAAATGCTACGACGATGCGGAACAAAAATTGGCAAATTTTATCAAATCTGATGCTGCAATAACCATTTCCTCAGGTATGTTGGCTGGTAAAATCATAATCGAACAATTGATCGAATCAACGAATACTTTTTTTCATTTTCCTGAAACTCATACAGCCATAAAAGCACCAAATAGTTTGCCCTTTTTTGTTGACGGAAAAATAAACTCGTTGCTAACGAATTCGAAAAAAGAAACAATTGTCGTTTTGACTGACGCAGTACCAACTTCAAAAATAGAAGCCATTGATTTATCGGTTTTAGACCTGATTTCAGATTCAAAACAGATTACTTTAGTTGTCGACGAATCACATTCATTAGGAATTTTAGGGAAAGAAGGTTGCGGAATTTTTTCAAAAATAAGAAATAAAAATCTTGATCGGATAATATTAACTTCGTCACTTGGCAAAGCATTTGGAATAACTGGTGGTGTTATAGCAAGCGACTTGGCATTTATTAATCAAATAAAAAAAAATGCTTCGTATGCATCTGCAGCTGGAATGAATCCGGGATTTGCTCAATCTATTTCAGATACACACTTTATCTATTTGACTCAATATTATAAGCTACAATCGAATTTGAAATACATTTCGAAAAATTTGAAACCAAATCCAAAAATTGAATTTTCTGAAAAATATCCGCTACTTTATCCAAAAATTTCAGGAATCAATCAAAAATTGAAAGATCAAAATATCATCATAACCAATTTCGAATATCCAAACGAAACGGGTTACTTGAACCGAATAGTGATTACCGCAAACCACACCAAAAAAGATTTAAAAAAACTTATAACTATTTTAAATTCAATAACATGAAAAATTTAGTTGCGTTAGTTTTTTTGTTTTTATCTATAAATTCAAAACTATACTCGCAAGCTACGACACAAGTTTCAAGTTTTACTATTGAAGCACCACAACTCAGTACATCAAAGAAAATTTGGGTGTATTTACCTAAAAATTATAATCTTACTAAAAAAAAATATCCTGTAATCTACATGCATGATGGGCAGAACTTATTTGACACGAAAACAGCTTTTGCAGGCGAATGGAATATTGACGAAACATTAGATTCAATCCATGCACAAGTTATTGTTATAGGTATCGAAAATGGTGGCGATAAACGAATGGACGAACTAACACCTTTCAAAAACACAAAACATGGTGGCGGAAAAGCCGATTTGTATTTGGATTTTATGATTAAAACTCTCAAACCATATGTTGACAAAACGTATCGAACTAAGTCAAATGCAAAAAACACCACCATTTTTGGAAGCTCGTTAGGCGGACTAATTTCATTTTATGCAGCACTAAAACACCCAGAAATATTTGGAAAAGTGGGTTGCTTCTCGCCTTCTTTCTGGTTTAATAGAAATGAAATTTTAGATTTGATTAGTAAAACCAAAACATTCAAAACCAAAATCTATTTTTTATGTGGCGATTCAGAAGGCGATGACGATATGATTCGCGACCTCATCACGGTGGAAGAAATTATAAATTCAAAACGCTGCGAATGTCTGAAGTTGAACAAAAAAATCATTATTAAAGATGGAAATCACAACGAAAAATTATGGCGTGAAGGTTTCAAAAAGGCGTATCTTTGGCTTTTTTAGAAAAGTAAACTTTCTAAACTTACATAACTTTAACCTTCATAAAAATGAACAATAACGATATTTTCAAAAAACTACGAGTAGCCTTAATGCTTCGTGATGATCAAATAGTAGAAATTCTTGAATTAGTGGATTTTAGAATTTCAAAATCCGAATTAGGCGCTTTTTTTCGTGATGAAAAACACGAAAATTTTATGGAATGTGGCGATCAAGTTTTGCGCAATTTTCTTAACGGATTGGTCATACACTTGCGTGGAACCAAAGAAAATCCAAAAAATCCAACCGATGTTTTAGCCAAACACAAAGCAGAAATTCCAAATAAAGAAAATGCAAAACCTCGACCAGAATTTAAAGCAGCACCAAAGGTAGAATTTGCCAAAAAGAAAGCATCAAACCCAAAATCTAGGGATGCAAAACCTGCAAAAAAAATACAAATTGTTGAGAAAGTAAAATTCAATAACGGAAAAAATAAGAAATAATCTAATAGATTTTGGAAAAATTAAATACACAACTTGATACAATTTCCACAAAAATAGCATTTCATAATTCAAAAAACACTGCTGTTTCAAAAAGTGATGTCTCTTGGCATTTGGATCATATTTTGAAGGTCCTAAACGGAATTTCTGGTGTTGTCAAAAAATCTGATCCTGAAAAGTTCAAATCTAGTTTTAATTTTAAACGTATTCTGGTTTTAACATTAGGAAAAATTCCGAGAGGAAAAGCTCGTGCGCCAGAAACTGTCATTTCTAAAGGAGAAATTACGCTAGATGATTTGAATTCTCAATTAGAAAAAGCCAAAATTGCCATTCAAGAATTAGCAATTTGCAATGCCAAAAGTAATTTCAGTCATCCTTATTTTGGGACTTTAAACCTAAAACAAACTATTCGTTTTCTGGAAATTCACAACCATCATCATTTGAAGATTGTAAATGATATTTTGAAAAAATAACCTATTTACCCCATATTTTCCATGATTTTTCTGCTTGAAAAATAAGCATATCGTGCCCGTTTTTGGTAATAGCACCTTTTTTCTTGGCTTTTTTAAGAAATTGTGTTTCTTCAGGATTATAAATTAAATCAAATGCAATGTGTTTGTCTGTAAAATATTCATAAGGAATATCAGGACTTTCTTTGGTATTTGGGCTTGTTCCTAATGGTGTACAATTTATGATGATCTGAAAATTATCAAATGTGGTTGCATTAATTCGGCTATAATCAATGGTTTTTTCTGTTGCTTCCCGTGATACAAACGTAAAATGAATATCAAGCTCTGATAAGGCAAATGCAACTGCCTTTGCCGCGCCACCAGTTCCTAAAATTAAAGCATTTTTATGATGTGATTGTAACAATGGTTGTAGTGATTTCATAAAACCATACCAATCTGAGTTATAGCCCTTTAAAATGCCGTTTTTCTTAAATCGGATAACATTTACGGCACCAATCTTTGTTGCTTTATCTGACATTTCGTCAAGAAAAGGAATACACGTTTCTTTGTAAGGTATGGTTACATTTAATCCTCGAAGATTTGGATTTTGTTTTATAATATCAGGAAATAACTCGATTTTTTCGATATCAAAATTTTGATACTCACAATCAGTAAAATGGGCTTCAGAAAATTTTTGGTCAAAATATTTTTTAGAAAAAGAATACGAAATATTTTTTCCTACTAACCCAAATTTTTTTTTATTCTCCATCACATATTATTGGCATGGCATACATACATCTTACAGCACTCGAATCATTTTTACCAGCAATCCATTTTGGCATTTTCGATAAAACTCGAACAGCTTCGTCACCAGAACCGTGTCCGAAATCATGCAAAACTCCTATTTCTGAAATAGAACCGTCTTTTTCGATAACAAAAGAAGCAAAAATTGTCCCAGCTACTTTTTCTCCTGACGAAGCTATTGGTGTTTTGAAGTTTTCTTTTATAAATGCTATTAATGCAACTTCATTTCCTGGAAACTCTGGTTTTTTTTCTATTTCGTCAATTGCATAAATTTTGTTTGGATCAGGAGCATTCATGGTAAGCCCCAAATAAGTATATTTTACAACTTTTGGATCTTCTGTTTTCAAATTTTCAGAGGCCAAATTTTGATTAGTGCCAACAATATTTGTAATAAATTCATTGTTTTGACTATGGGAATTTATAATTGCAAATAGCAATACTAGTTTTATGGTAGTAGTCATAGTGTGGTTGATTTTCAATAAAATTATATTTTTTATAATATAATTAAAAAAAAAATCGTCTAACTACTTATTTTTCATGTTAATGAGCTTTTGTACCTTCTTTTTGTCCCAAATTAATGGAAACAATTCTTGTAAAATCGCATTGTTTTCAAAATTATGATGCAATGCGTTTACCAAATGATACGTTCCTCGTTTATCATCACTCATAATAAAGTACAATCCTGCCAATCGGTATTCTATTTCATCAGCGTCTACGAAAAATTCTGTAGCCTGCAAAAGTGTTTCTATTGCCGATTTGTATTCTTGATTTTCTATCAAAACATCAATAAGAAATAACCATGTTTCTAGATGAGTATCGCCAAACTCGACCGCTTTACGATACCCGAATTCGGCTTCTTCGATTTTACCTAATTCTTTGTTGATTGCGGCAAACCGTTTCCAGTACAAGCGATTCATGTTGTCAATTCCAAGAGCTTCGTTTACAAAATACAGCGCTTTTGTATAATTTTTTTGACGTACATAAAAATCAGTAATGGCAATCCAACCCTTGTCCAATAAAGGATCTTCATGAACTGTTTTGTTATAAAATTTTAAAGCTTCTTGCTTGTTACCTAACTTTTCATAACATTTTCCAGTGCGAAGCAGTGCATAAGATGTTGCATCGTCCAACTCGATAGTTTGTGCGTAGCTTTCAATTGCTTCTTCATAACGTTTTAGTCGCTCGTAGGCTTTTGCTTTTTCCATAAAAGCACCTACAAATTCATCATCTATATAAGTTGCATAATCAAAAGCTCTAATGGCTTCTTCATATTTTTTTAGCCCGTAAGACAGTCGTCCTATTTGGTGCCAAGCAATTTCAGAATAGGGATTTTGGTCAATGTATTTATCAAGGTAAGCAATTGCTTCCTCATTTTGGTCTAAAAATTCATAACAATAAACCACATTGTACAAAGCAGATTGGTCTTCTAAATCTTCTTCGAGACAGCGAATAAAATTTTGTTTTGCCAGTTCCAGATCGTCCATAAATAGGTATTCCATTCCTATGAGATTATAAACATCTGCAAAATCATCTGTATATTTTAAGGCTTCTTCAAGCAATTCGACAGCTTTGGTATGGTTGTCTCTTTTGGAATAAATATTTGCTTTTTGGATATAGATTTCTTCGTTTGTAGGCTCGATAGCATACAAATCATTAAGCATTTTTTCAGCAATATCAAGCTTGTCTTCATACACCAACATTTCTATCTGAACAAGCTTTAAACCTGTAGATTTTGGGTGCTGATCTAAAGCTAATTTCAATGCTTTTTTGGCTAAATTTACTTTGCCCATATCTAGATAATGAAGAATTATATCTTCAAACTCTTCTGAATCAAAAAAGAGCACCTTATTGGTTTTCATCATCGACTCAAACTTTGATAAAGACAAGTTATATTCTTCTTCTTCCTCGCTTAGTTGCATCATCTTTTTGACTTTTTTATCTTGAATAAAATTAAGTAAAATCTTGTTTATAAACTAATTTTGATTTTTTGTTTTAAACAATTTAATTAACAATGTTATGGCTTTTTTTTAACTTCTACTGTCCGATATTTTATAAAAATTTACAGTTTTCTTAAGGCAACTGTATTTTTTAGATAATTCTTAAATTAAATTTTTCATAGATGGCGCATCATGCAAAGTGGTTTCCCAATCCTCGTAGTCAGGTTCTACTTTAAAATTTGGATCACAATATTGTCTTATGTAATCTGTGGCTCTATTTTCAGCATAGTTAGCGTTCAGTACTATTCCATTTTCATCTAATTCTATTACATTGGCATATATTGCAAATACTTTTTCAATAGCACTTGGATCTTTACCATAAAGCAATAAATAATCTATTCCGTGCAATGTTCTTTGTGTTCCACTTGCCATAAAAAAAGCAAATGTTCGCAATGCGCCACTAAATGAATTACTTAATTTCATGGTTGCTTTTTAATTTCATTTTTTTGTCTTTATAACAGCTCATTCATAACTTCCAGAATAATTGCACATCCTTCTCTAATTTCTTCATCAGAAATAGTTAATGGCGGTGTTATTCGGACAGCGCAACCTTCAAATAATAACCAAAACAATATTAATCCTTTATCTTGACAACGCAAAACGACCTGATTTGTAATTTCGGCACTTGGAGTCATTATGGCTAGCATCAACCCTATTCCTCTAACTTCTTGTATCAAAGGATGTACCAAAAGTTTCCTGAAGAGTTTTTCCTTAACCAAAGTTGCTTCAATAAGGTTTTTTTCTATAATTTCTTGCAACGTTGCCAAACAGGCTGCCGCAATGACAGGATTTCCGCCAAAAGTTGTAATATGACCCAATTTCGGGTTGTCGGTCAATAAATCCATATATTCTGCTTTGGAAACAAAAGCACCTACGGGCAATCCGCCACCCATCCCTTTTCCGATAATAATAATATCTGGAACTACATTATAATTTTCGAAACCAAATAATTTTCCTGTTCGTCCAAAACCAGGCTGAATTTCGTCTAATATTAAGAGCGCTCCAACATCGTCACAGCGTTTTTTTACTTTAGTCAAAAAATTGTTTTCTGGCTGAATAAAACCCGCGCCGCCCTGAATACTTTCTAAAATAATTCCAGCAGTTTTGGTCGTAATTTTTTCAAGATCGGATTCGTTGTTAAACGTAATAAAATCAACATCTGGCAAAAGCGGACGAAAGGCTTGTTTACGCTCCTCAAACCCCATAACACTCAACGAGCCCATAGTATTGCCATGATAAGCATTGTTGCAAGATATCAGTTGACTTCTTCCAGTAACCCGTCGTGCCAGTTTTAATGCACCTTCGCAAGCTTCTGTGCCCGAATTTACAAGATACACTTTATTGAGTTGTTCAGGCAAAAGTGAAGTTAACAATTTGCAATATTCAACCGCTGGCGATTGCGCATATTCGCCATACACCATAACATGTGAATAGCGGTCAAGCTGGTGTTTTATAGCATCATTGACACGCTTGTTTTGATGTCCTACAGCAATAGCAGATACGCCAGCAACAAAATCCAAATATTTCTTGTTGTCGCAGCTATAAATATATGAACCAAGTGCATAAAAAACGTTCATTCCGAGAGGATAAGGTGTTGTTTGTGCTTGGTATTTTAGGAAGTCTTCTGTCAAGATTTATATTTTTGCAAATTTATTAAAAAGTGAGTAAGACCAATCAAAATTTAGTATTATTTAATTGTTGTTGATAATGAAATTCAAATTTTTATATTTGTAAACTAACATTGTCATACAAATTGAAAATGAAAAAAATAATTTTACTCGCTGTAATGGGTTGTTTTCTTTCGACTAATGCGCAAAAGAAAAAGAAAAAAGCAGTTAAAAAAAATACTATAGAAGTGGTTCAAGAAAAAAAAGCAGTCGTATATCAAGTTTTTACAAGACTTTTCGGAAATAAAAATACAACCAACAAACCTTGGGGAACAATTGAAGAAAATGGCGTAGGAAAATTTAATGATTTTACAGACAAAGCCTTGTCTGAAATTAAGAAACTTGGCGTAACACATGTTTGGTACACTGGAGTACCACATCATGCCTTGATAAATGATTATGCCAACATAGGAATCTCTAACGACGATCCTGAAGTAGTAAAAGGTCGCGCAGGATCACCGTATGCGGTAAAAGATTATTATTCTGTAAATCCAGATTTGGCAGTAAATCCAGCTAAAAGAAATGAAGAATTTGATGCTTTGATTGCGCGAACTCACAAAAACAACTTGAAACTCCTCATTGATATTGTCCCAAATCATATTGCTCGAAAATATGAAGGAAAAAATAATCTGAAAGGAATTCGTGATTTTGGCGCAGACGACAATACGACTGTGGAATATGATCGTAACAACAATTTTTATTACATTCCAGGCCAAGCATTTCAGGTGCCAACTTCGGAAAATTACAAACCTTTAAATGGCGAAAAAAATCCTTTAATAGACGGAATGTTCAATGAAAATCCAGCAAAATGGACAGGCAACGGCTCACGATTGGCAAAACCAGATATAAATGATTGGTATGAAACCGTTAAAATAAATTACGGAATTCGTCCTGACGGAAGCAAAGATTTTGCTGAATTGCCAGCTAATTATGCATCCAAATCGATACAAGAACATTATGCTTTTTGGAAAGATAAAAGTGTACCTAGTTCATGGATAAAGTTTAGAGATATTGCGCTTTTTTGGACTTCCAAAGGTGTTGATGGCTTTCGATATGATATGGCCGAAATGGTGCCTTATGAGTTTTGGAGTTATATGAACTCGGCTATCAAAATGAAAAATCCTGATGCATTTTTACTTGCCGAAGTTTATAATCCAAAAGAGTATCGCAATTATATCAAGTTTGGAAAAATGGATTACTTGTATGACAAAGTGGAGTTGTATGATAAGCTAAAAGAAGTTATTCAGGGCAAAAATTGGCCTGATGCCATTTCGGATATTCAAAAAGGTTTGGCAGATATTGAGCATCATATGTTGCATTTTCTAGACAACCACGATGAGCAACGCTTGGCAAGTCCTGAATTTGCAGGTTTGCCCGAAAAAGGAAAACCAATGATGGTTGTTTCAACTTTGATAAGCTCCTCGCCTACCATGATTTATTTTGGTCAAGAAGTTGGTGAAGCTGGTAACGAAAATGCTGGTTTTGGTACTCATTCCAGAACATCCA
Source organism: Flavobacterium sp. (assembly GCA_043771555.1). Taxonomy (GTDB): domain Bacteria; phylum Bacteroidota; class Bacteroidia; order Flavobacteriales; family Flavobacteriaceae; genus Flavobacterium. The sequence continues at coordinate 28,252 of JAYVHB010000069.1, forward strand.
TTTTCGATTATATTGGAGTTCCTAATCACCAACGTTGGATGAATAACGGCAAATTTGATGGCGGACAATTGACCCAATCAGAAAAAGACTTGAGAGATTTTTATTCAAAATTATTAAATTTTTCGACTAAGAGTTCAGCTTTGATGGGAAGTTTTCAAGAAATTCAGTCGGCAAACCGATATAAAACGGAAGGTTATGATGATTATATTTATTCGTTTGTACGTTGGTCAAAATCAGAAAAATTGATTGTTGTTTCCAATTTTTCGGCTGATAAAACAAGTACGTTCAATTTCAAAATTCCAGCGGATGTAATTTCGAAATGGAAGCTTGCCAATGGGAAATATGCACTGAAAGACCAACTTTATGGAAGTACGAATGATTTAATAATTGAAAAAGGCGAAGGTCACATTACAATAACTCTGAAACCTTTGGAGAGTTTTGTTTATGGATTTTCTAAATAAAAATAATTATTTTTATAATTATGGTAGGGTTTTTTGATTTTCAATGGTTTATAATTTATATAATTATATTGTCTAACTATGTGCTTAATTGTTTAAACAATCAAAAAAAACTTTAATACTATATTTCATGAAAAAACTATTACTTTTATCTAGCTTATTTATGTTTTTTTCTACAAATGCCCAAAATATTTTTTTCGCAGATGTAAATTTTAAAAGTGTACTTCTAAACTCCTACAATGGCTCTTCTAATACGTTTATTGACACTGATAATGATAATGAAATATCACAAACAGAGGCATTGTTAGTTTCTAAAATTGATACCTATTACACAGAAATAAATGATTTAACAGGTATTGAATTTTTTATAAATATAAAAAGTTACAATTCTTTATTTTACAAAGCACCTAGCTTCAATTTTCCAACTCTTGTTAATATTGAAGAAATTTCTTTAGCGAATGCTTTAAGTGGTTATGTTAGCATTAACGATTTAGATTTATCTATATATCCTAATCTTAAAAAAATTACCTGTTCAATCAACGGAAATGTAAATTTGAACGGACTTACTAATATAAAATACATAGGCTTAGCAGGGCTTTTCACTCAAATAGACCTAACCGATTGTATTAATTTACTTGAATTAGGTATAACAGCTCCATTATCTGAATTAAATCTGAGTAATAACACGAAACTTATAAATTTAAATTTGTCAAACACCGAGTTTTTAAACTTGGATCTTAGTGCATGTACAAACCTTGAAATTGTTTATGCCAACAAAGGAAAAATGGAAACATTAAATCTTGGAGAAATAAAATACATAAGATATTTATTTGTTCAAGAAAATAAATTAACATCCTTAAATACAGATAATTTGTTCAACCTTCAACAATTTTATTGTAATGATAATAATCTGTCATATTTGTCAATTAAAAATGATAATTTAATTTTTGGAGATAATTCTGGTATTGATTTTAGCAAAAATCCAGACTTAACAACAATTTGTTGTGATGCAAATGAAATTGTGTATGTTCAAAACATTTGTAATACTCTTGATTATACTACAAATGTAAGTGAATGTTTACCACCACCTGTAGAAGCTAGACCGCTTACTATGTTCCCAAATCCAGTGAAAGACATACTGCATTTGGATTGTACAGACAAAATAAATAAAGTTGAAGTTTTTGGTACAAACGGTTTACTTATCATGACCTCTGAAAGAGTAACCAACGTTGTTGACATGCAATCACTACAAAGTGGTATGTATTTTTTGAAAGTATATCGTGATAACTCAGTTGACGATATGAAATTTATTAAAGGATAATTCAAAAAAAATCCCAAAAAAAAATCCCGAAATCTAAATTGAAATAGAAGTTGGGATTTTTTTATTTTTAACTATTACTTGGTAATGGTTTGCTTTCTATCTGGACCAACAGATACTATTTTTATAGGCACTTGAACTTCTTTTTCGATAAATTCAATGTATTCCTTCAGCTCTGAAGGTAAACTCTCAAAAGTGGTTAATCCTGTTAAATCTGCTTTCCAGCCTTTAAATTCAGTATAAACTGGTGCTACGTTTTCTTCTTCGATATTGTAAGGCAAATGCAAAATTTGATTTCCTTTATAATTATATGAAGTACAAACTTTTAACGTTTCGAAGCCAGAAAGTACATCGCCTTTCATCATCATAAGCTGCGTTACGCCGTTTATTTGAATAGCATATTTCAGGGCTACTAGATCCAACCAACCACAACGTCGTTTTCTGCCAGTAACCGATCCAAACTCGTTGCCAACTCGTGCCATCACGTCGCCAGCTTCTTCAAAATCTTCGGTAGGAAATGGACCAGAACCAACTCGTGTAGTATAGGCTTTGAAGATTCCGTAAACTTCTTTTATTTTGTTTGGCGCAATGCCTAATCCCGTGCATGCTCCAGCTGCCGTTGTGTTGGAGGATGTTACAAACGGATACGTACCAAAATCGACATCCAATAAGGAACCTTGCGCGCCTTCGCAAAGTATTGATTTTCCTGCTACTTGGGCTTGGTGTAAATATTCTTCTGAATCTACAAAATCGAGTTTTTGAAGTTCTTCTATAGCTTCAAAAAATTCTTTTTCGAGTTCTGGAAGGTTGTATTGAATGGCAACATCGTAGAACTTTATCATTTCTTCGTGTTTGTTTGCCAAAGCTCGATATTTGTCCTTAAAATCTGAAAGTTCTATGTCGCCTACTCGCAGTCCGTTACGTCCAGTTTTGTCCATATAGGTTGGCCCTATTCCTTTGAGTGTAGAACCTATTTTGGCTTTACCTTTGGAGGCTTCGCTGGCAGCATCTAGCAATCGATGCGTTGGTAATATTAGGTGCGCTTTTCTTGAAATAATTAATTTCGACTTGATGTCTAAATTAAATTTTGCTAATCCGTCGATTTCTGATTTGAAGACCACTGGATCAATAACTACACCGTTACCAATGATATTTATGTTATTGTCATGAAAGATTCCTGACGGAATGGTTCGCAAAACGTGTTTTATACCATCAAACTCCAAAGTGTGTCCCGCATTTGGACCGCCTTGAAAACGAGCTATTATGTCATATTTGGAAGTAAGAACGTCTACGATTTTACCTTTGCCTTCGTCGCCCCATTGTAATCCGAGTAGTAAGTCTACGGTCATTGTGTATTGTTTTAGCCCATCCCTGCACTTCCCAAAGGGAAGGTATGTAAATTATAAATGGAGTTTATGTGTTGTTATTTAATATTCAAAATATTTATAATCTAGCATCGATTGTAGCAAGTATCCTTGACTTTTTCAGTCAAGATAATGCGTAAATCAGGAAATGCGTTTCGGATTAAGCCCAAGCTCCTGAGACTTCGGGATTGCTCCTACTTAATTTGTTTCTTTTTTGCATAAAAATATAGAGAATGACTTTCGATTTCGATTCCGAAAATGTCTTCCATGGTTTGTTTTATGGTTTGTATGCGTGGATCGCAAAACTCGATTACTTCGCCGGTATCCAACATGATGATGTGATCGTGCTGCTTGTCGAAATAGGATTTTTCGTAATGGGCTTGGTTTTGCCCAAATTGATGTTTTCGCACCAAATTGCAATCTAGCAATAACTCGATGGTGTTATATAATGTTGCTCTTGAAACTCGATAATTTTTAAGTTTCATTTTGCCATACAGGTTTTCTATGTCAAAATGCTCGTCGGTATTGTATATTTCTTCCAAAATGGCATAACGCTCGGGCGTTTTACGATGGCCTTTGGCTTCAAGATAAAGTGTAAAAACATGTTTTACAGTTTCTTGATTTTTGATATTATCGGTAGCTATTAATGTCATAATGGCAAATATAATTTTTATTTATTAGTATAAAATAATTTGTGGTTTAAAGTTTTTATTAGTTATAAACCCTTGCCACTTTTTCTATACCTTGTATTTTCTTAATATTTTCTATTAATTTTTTTAAAATTGAATTGTTTTGCACAACAACTGCTACTTGCCCTTTAAAAATTCCTGCTTCGCCACTGAGCGAAATACTTTGAATGTTAACATGCATATTGCCCGAAATTACTTTGGTCAACTCGTTGGTTAATCCCATAGAATCCATGCCTGTTATATTTAATATGGCTCTAAATTCTTGCTGTGACGAATCGATCCAGCGGGTTTGCAAAATCCTGTAAGCATAATTAGATTGCATGGCCAATGCGTTTGGGCAATCTTTTTTATGTACTTTTATACCTTCGTTGATCGTTACAAATCCAAAAACTTCGTCACCAGGAATTGGGTTGCAACAAGTAGATAATTTATAATCTAACTTATCTTGCTCGGCACCAAAAACGAGCATGTCGTAGTTGTTTGTTAGAACTTGTTTGTGAATGTCTTTGTCGGCAGTATTTGGTGCTCTTTTTATTTTGTTTTTCAAAAAAGTCATTAATACATTACTCTTTTGAGCTACATAATCTTTGATTTGCTGGTTTTCTATAGAACCAATTCCGACACGGTAAAATAAATCAAGACTGGTTTTAAGTTTAAAAAAATTGACCATTTCATTGATTACTGTTTCTGAAATGGTAATTTTGAGGTGCTTGAGTTTTCGGGTTAATAATTCGCGACCTTCTTCGGCAATTTTTTTATTATTATCATTGAGTACGTTTCGGATTTTATTTTTGGCACGAGAAGTGGTCACAAATTCGAGCCAATGCGCTGTTGGTTTTTGGTTTTGCGAAGTGATTATCTCTATTTGATCGCCACTTTTGAGTTCGTAATTGAGTTGTACTAATTTTCCGTTTACACGAGTTCCTAAGGTTTTTATTCCTATTTCGGAGTGGATGCTAAATGCAAAATCCAATGATGTGGCTCCTTTGGGCAAGGATTTTATTTCGCCTTTGGGTGTAAAGACAAATATTTCTTTGGCATAAAGATTCATTTTGAAATCTTCTACAAAATCGACGGCATTGGTTTCTGAATTTTCTAAAGCTTCTTTGAGCAAGTTGAGCCAAATATCGAGACCGCTTTCTTCGGTGGCACCTTGTTTGTATTTATAATGTGCTGCATATCCTTTTTCGGCAATTTCGTCCATGCGCTCACTACGCACTTGTACTTCTACCCAGCGTCCTTTTGGTCCCATAACCGTAATATGTAAGGCTTCATAACCTGTGGATTTTGGCGACGATATCCAATCTCGAAGTCGGCTCGGGCTTGGTCGGTAATGATCGGTTACTATAGAATAAACCTTCCAAGCTACAAATTTTTCGTCGTGTTGTGATGATTTGTAGACAATTCTGAGCGCAAACTTGTCATAAACTTCGTCAAAACTTACATTTTGTGCACTCATTTTACGACGAATGGAATAAATAGACTTTGGTCGACCCTTAATAATATAGTCTACATTTTCTTCATCTAACGATTTTTTTAAAACATCAGATATTGTTTTAATGTACAAATCTTGTTCTTCTTTGGTTTCTTTGATCTTACTTACAATATCATTATAAACAACTGGTTCTGTAAATTTCAATCCCAAATCTTCTAGTTTGGTTTTTATATTGTACAATCCCAACCTGTGGGCAAGCGGTGCATAAATGTATAAAGTTTCGGAAGCTATTTTTATTTGTTTGTACTCGGGCATCGAGTCCATAGTTTGCATATTGTGTAACCTATCGGCGAGTTTTATGAGAATTACACGAACATCATCATTGAGTGTCAAAAGCATTTTCCGAAAATTTTCGGCTTGCATCGAGACGTTCATGTCTTTTTTTACTTGCGAAATTTTAGTTAATCCTTCCACTAGTTGCGCTACTTTTGGATTAAACATTTTGGCAATATCTTCAACAGTAATATTTGTATCCTCGACTACATCATGCATAAGTGCAGCCGCAATTGATGTAGCACCAAGACCAATCTCTGAAGCAACAATTTTGGCAACAGCAATGGGATGAAAAATATACGCTTCGCCAGATTTGCGTCGTTGCTCTTTGTGCGCATCAACGGCAACATCAAAAGCTTTACGAATAATTTTTTTGTCATCAAGAGATAATGTTTGATAACTTATTCGTAATAACTCTTTGTATTCGCGGGCAATTGCTTTATTTTCTACTTCAATGTCAATTTCGGTCATACCAATTTTAGTTCAATTTTTAAAATTAGTAATTACAAATGAATTTTGCAAGAATAAAATTAATTAGAACATTTTTAGACTTTTTATTTTTTTAGTTACATCTGTTCCACCCCATTCAATGTATGTGAAACCTTCCCTTTTTACGGAGATTAAATCTTGGGGTTTTACATCAATTGGGTTTTCTAGATTATAAAAATCCATAAACAATCTAATTTCAGAATCTGGTTTGGGATTAATTATACTTTTAGAAATTCCGTTATAATCATCATTTATCCAAAAATGAATAAAATTAATATCATTTTTTTCTAAAATTGGTAACCAAAATTGAATAAAATCATTTGTTTCAGAATTTGATAACCCAATCAAATCTAATTTATCAATAAAAAATGAAGTCAAATCTTTTTTATAAACAATAAATCCGTCTTTATAGTTAAAATGATTTTTAGAAAAATTTGAAATACCATCCCAAAATAGTGAATTGTAATATCGATTTGTTTTTTTATCAAAAATTTTTCCATCAGGAAATGCAGTTAATTCCCAACTTAATTCATAATTAGGAAATGTTGTCTCTATTTTTCCCTTATAATCCAATCGAATTGAAATTTCTTCATTTTTGGTTGGATAAAGATAAATTACTGGTTTTAAAGTTCTTGCATTATTTATCAATCTAACATTTACAAGTTTTAGAAATCGAACATCATTTTTTAAATTATCAACTTTCGATTTTATTTTTAATTCAATATTTTCAAAACCAATGAATGAGAAGATTACAATATCATTGTTTTTTGTATTTAAAGTATATTTTCCATCAATATTAGTTTGAGTACCAATTTTAGTGCCTTTAATAAACACATTAGCAGAAGGAATTGGCAAGCCATATTCGTCAGTAACAATTCCTGTTACTTCTATCGACCCCTGGTATTCAAATGAATCTACAAAAGTCGAATCTTTTGTCACCAGAGTACTAGATAACGTTTTGTTTTGAAGTTTTTTTCCACAGGAAAAAAATATAAATACGACCAGAATTATAAATAAGTTCTTCATATTAAAATTTATTTTCAACTTCGGCTGCTTGTAACATCAAATAATGCAAATCGGTATTTTTAACAAATGAAGGAAGCGACTCACTTCCGGGACCAAACATGGCGAGCTCAACATAATCGCCTGTATGTTCGGTACTTATCCAACCCACAGCGTTTCGGGTTTTTTGAAGTTCGGAGTAGTATTGCAAAGGCACATTTTTGTAATTATATAAGCCATTTTCGGGTTTTTCTAATCCATTATAATAACTCAATATTTTTTTGTTTTCATCGTCAGTTAGTTTAAATCCGTTGGCATAATCGACCAACTCGTCCAGTTTAGAAGCCGAAGTATCTTTGGTTATCTGATTCAGAAGCCATTCGTTGGTTTTGGTGTATTTCATGGTTGTTTCGAAACGTGTGGTTACGTCTTTTCCGTACATCAAACCTGGATTAGCATTGCCATGATCGGTTGTAATAATGACCAAAGTATTTTTGTCTTTAGTTGCAAAATCTAAGGCAACTTTTACGGCATCATCAAAGGCTAATTGATCGTGAATCAAACCTGCAATATCATTGGCATGTGCCGCCCAATCTACCCGTCCGCCTTCTACTTGCATTACAAATCCGTTTTTGTTATCGAGGTGTGTGATTGCATTTGCTGTCATTTCTGCCAAAGTAGGCTGTTCTTTAGACAATTGCGAGTCGGTTTGTCTGTCAATTTCATAATCCATTCCGTTTTCTGCAAAAAGCCCTAAAACGGGTTTATTGCTTTTAATGTTAGAAAGTTGTTCTTTTTTATGAAGTACTTGATAGCCTTTTAGGGAAAATTCTGCTAGCAAATCACGTTTGTCTTTTCGTTTGTTTTTGTCAAAAAATTCGAGTCCGCCGCCCATCATAAAATCAAAATTCAATGCCAAATAATTTTCGGCAATATCATCTTGGCTTCCTCGGCTTTTGCTGTTAGTACAAAAACTAGAAGGTGTGGCATGCGTTATTGGAACGGTGGTTACGCAACCTACTTTTTTTCCTTTTTGTTTAAATTTCTGGAGTATTGGCAAATATTCTTCGCCGTTAATCCCGACATTTATGGAACCGTTATTTACCCGAAAACCGCCACCCCAAGCTGACCCACCAGCAGCCGAATCGGTAACTAGCGAACTTGCCGACTCGGTGTCCATCAAGGCGCGAACCAATTTTTTGTCTTTATAACCCTGAATCCAATGCGTGTCTTGACCTAGTTTGTGGTTTTTAAAAACATTGGCCATCGTCAAGGTGCCTTGACTCATACCGTCGGCAACCATGAAAATAATATTTTTGGCTTTATGATTTTTAAACGTTTCGGTACTTATGTTGCGTGCTTGAGTATCAAATGGTGCAATTATTGACGCTCCAATAGTAAAAAGCGAACCGTTTTGCAGAAATTTTCTTCTATTCATTGTAAAAATAAATTTATATTTTCAAAGATAGAAAACAATCTTGAAGTGCATGTTAAGGAAACAAAATTATTCGCGGACAATAATTATAGAAGCTTTGAAGCCGGTGGCAAGAGCATAAACTTGACCTGAGATTACTTTGTTTTGATCGTCTAAAATAAGATACTGCGTTGTATTTGGACTATTATAGCCTTCATTCAACATGATAAAGTCTATCTTGTTAATACCTTTTTCTAAGTTGACATTTATTTTCTGAAAGTCATACTGCAGTGTAATTTGTTCTACATATAACTTGCCATTAACGTATATACTAATTCGGTCGCCGTCGATTTCCCCATGGTCTTTACAATTTAAAGTTACAAAAGTACTTTTAGTTCTGAACTCACCAAACGATTCATTTTTACGAAAAACACTATAATCAATGTTAGGATCGCCTTCTAGAGCTTGGATTTTTTTATTTAATTTCTCAACAATTTTATCACCAGGATTAGCAAAAGGTCTTTTATTTTCCATCGAGATGGGTTTTGCTCCAATAGTCTTTGATGGTAACATTGGTGCAGGATTCGAAAATGGATTTGGGTTTGTGGCAGGTTTATCGTCAGTAACTGATGGGTTGACTGGCTCCATACCCGTAAATGGATTTTCGGGTTTTGGTTCTGGCTTTTCAGGTTTTGGTACTTCTATTTTTTTGGATGGCGTAATCGGAAAGGATTTTTTCTTCAAAAATTCATTTTTTTGAGAAAAGCCTTCTGATAAAGATAGAAATAAGAATAAAAAAGAAAGCAATAACTTCATTTTTGTATTTTTTGTAAATTTAAATCAAAAATAATGCCAGCCAAAGAGTTTAACTTTTTGCTATAGTTCTTTGTATTGTTTTTAAATATCCAAATTTTAGCATCTGCATTTTAATGAATAGATTGAGGAATTTTAAAACACATAGAGTCATAGATTAATCTGTTGAAAAAGAATACAATAGAATTTTATTTTTCACATAGCTATGAATTCAAATTTTTAATATAAAAATATAAAAACTACAAATCAATCAAAATTTGATTTTTCAAAATATCGGCAATCGTTTCTCTTTCTCGTATTAAGTTTCCTTTTCCATCTTTCCACAAAACCTCGGCGGGTTTGTAGCGCGAATTATAGTTGGATGCCATCGAGAAGCAATAGGCACCAGCATTACGAAAATTAAGAACATCGCCTTCTGTAATTTCGTGAATGCGTCGGTTGTTTCCAAAAGTATCGGTTTCGCAAATATAACCTACTACGGTATAAAATCGCTCCTTGCCTTTTGGGTTCGAGATGTTCTCGATATGATGTTGCGAACCATACAACATTGGTCTAATAAGGTGATTAAAACCTGAATCGACTCCAGCAAAAACTGTGGAAGTGGTTTGTTTTACAACATTTACGGTAGCCAGAAAATTTCCAGCTTCGCTCACTAAATATTTTCCTGGTTCGAAAGCCAAGGTTAGATTGCGACCATATTCTTTCTCGAATTGATTGAAGCGTTTTGATAATTTTCGACCCAGTTCTTCAAGATCAGTTTCGATATCGCCTCTGTGATACGGAACTTTAAAACCAGATCCGAAATCTAGAAAATCTAAGTTTTTGAAATTTTTGGCCGAATCAAAAAGGATTTCAGCAGCATATAAAAAAACTTCAATATCCAAAATATCTGATCCTGTGTGCATGTGAATGCCGTTGATGTGCATATTTGTATTTTCGACAATGCGAAGAATGTGAGGCATTTGATGTATAGAAATCCCAAATTTGCTATCGATATGTCCTACCGAAATATTGGCATTTCCGCCAGCCATAACATGTGGATTGAGACGAATACAAACTGGAATATGCGGATATTTGGCTCCAAATTGTTCCAAAATTGAAAGATTATCGATATTAATTTGAATGTTTCCATAACCAACGGCTTGTTCTATCTCTTCGATGGAAACACCGTTTGGCGTAAAAATAATTTCTTCGGGTAAAAACCCAGCTTTCAAGCCCAATTGTACTTCTTGCACAGAAACAGTATCTAGATTGGCTCCAAAAGTTCGCATTAATTTCAGAATCGAAATATTGGACAACGCCTTGCAAGCATAATTGATGCGAAGTCTGGCTACTTTTGAAAAGGCTTTTTCGAGTCGGTTGTATTGAAATTCGATTTTAGCAGCATCGTATACATATAAAGGTGTTTCGAAAGTTTCGGCAAGAGCAAGTAAATCTGATGTTTGCATGATTCTTTTTTTTACAAAGTTATTATTTGGTTTTCTATAATCCTAAAGAAATCATTGAAGACAGATGCCCTAGCCCCGATAGCAGTGGAAATCCTTGTCTCGTTTTTCAGAACGAGACAAGATTGTAACGAATAGCGGGAAATAGCTTCAAAAAATTATGAAATAAGAGATTAAATAATTAATTTTGCAACTTCAAAAAAATGTAAGATTCCGATGATAAAAGATTTATTCGAAAGAATTCAGAACAATAAAGGCCCACTAGGAAAATGGGCGTCGCAAGCAGAAGGTTATTTTGTTTTTCCAAAATTGGAGGGCGAACTTGGACCTCGAATGATGTTTCATGGCAAAGAGATCCTCAATTGGTCTATAAATGATTATTTGGGATTGGCAAATCATCCAGAAGTGCGCCAAGCAGATACGGATGCTGCTATCAAATATGGCGCGGCTTACCCTATGGGCGCTCGAATGATGAGTGGTCATACGGATGCGCACGAACAACTGGAAAATGAGTTGGCTTCATTCGTACAAAAAGAAGCTTGCTATTTGCTAAACTTTGGTTACCAAGGTATTATGTCTACTATTGACGCTTTGGTGACTAAAAATGATATTATTGTTTATGATGTTGATGCGCATGCTTGTATTATTGACGGCGTACGATTGCATATGGGTAAACGTTTCACTTATCGTCATAATGACCTTGAAAGCATGGAAAAAAACCTGCAGCGTGCTACGAAAATGGCCGAAGAAACAGGTGGTGGAATCCTTTTTATCACAGAAGGTGTTTTCGGAATGCGCGGACAACAAGGCAAACTTCGTGAGGTTGTGGAACTGAAAAAGAAATACAATTTTAGACTTCTTGTTGACGATGCGCACGGTTTTGGAACTTTAGGAAAAACAGGTGCAGGTGCAGGCGAAGAGCAAGGTGTTCAGGCAGATATTGATGTATATTTTTCGACTTTTGCAAAATCGATGGCGAGTATTGGTGCTTTTATTGCTGCCGATAAAGATGTGATTGATTACTTGAAATATAACTTACGCTCGCAAATGTTTGCTAAATCCTTGCCAATGATACAAACGGTTGGGGCTCTAAAACGTTTGGAATTGCTAAGAAAATCGTCTGACTTGAAAGACAAACTTTGGGTAAATGTTAACGCGCTACAAAATGGGTTGAGAGAGAAAGGCTTTAATATTGGAGATACTAATACTTGTGTTACTCCCGTTTATCTTGAAGGTTCTATACCAGAAGCGATGATTATGGTTAATGATTTGAGAGAAAATTACGGAATTTTCTTGTCTATAGTAGTTTATCCCGTTATCCCGAAAGGAATTATCTTATTGCGAATGATTCCGACTGCAAGTCATACACTCGAAGATGTTTCAGAAACATTATCTGCATTTGAAGCGATTCGTGAAAAATTAACTAGCGGAACGTATAAAGAAATTGCCGATCGAACAACAGTTGATGTATCCTAATTTTATCAAAATCCATATAATTTTATAAATTGAATTTTAGTTTGTATGACTAATAGCAGTAATTAAAATTCAAATAAATTTATATTCGTAATTAGTTTGCAAACCACAAAACAGTTTTTATATTTGCGCACGCTTTTCGGGGAGATACTCAAGCGGCCAACGAGGGCAGACTGTAAATCTGCTGTGTGAACTTCGCAGGTTCGAATCCTGCTCTCCCCACAAATAAAACCCATTTCAAAATAATTGAAATGGTTTTTTTATTTATGGAATAACTATCTCGCCTTGCCATTGCATAAAACCTCCAACAAGGTTGTACGTTTTTTCAAATCCCAATTGGTTCATGACGCCGCAAGCTTGAGCACTACGACCGCCTGCTTTACAATAAACATAGATGTTTTTGGTTTTATCAAGCACATCAACTTCGTAAATAAAACCTTGACCTTTGAAAATATCAATGCAAATAGCATTAGCAATAATGCCTTCTGCGCACTCTTCTGGTGTGCGGACATCCAAAATTATTGCATTATTGTCTATTGCCAATTGTGAAGTCCATTCCTGTTGTGATAAGTCCATTTCTTTATTTTTTTCAAAAATAGAAAAACTACTGAATTTTACAACTATAAAGTTTAACAAATATTTAATAGACATTTGTATATACAAATAAAAAAACTATATAGATTTGCAATATAAAATAGCAACTATTGTAATGACAATTGAAAAAGAAATAAAAAGTACGATCCCTTTAGAAATATCAAAAAAAGTGATACTCAATATTTTCTTTACTAGAAATGTAGTAGTAGATAACCTACTTGAACTATTAAAGCCTTTCGATATATCAATTGAACAATATAATGTGCTTCGTATCTTGAAAGGTCAAAAAGGAATTCCAGCCAATATGAATGTAATTCAAGAACGAATGATCACTAAAAACAGTAATACAACACGATTAATAGATAAATTATTAAACAAACAGAAGGTTACAAGAGCCGTTTGTCCTTCAAATAAAAGAAAAATTGAAATCAATATCACTCAAAAAGGCCTTGATACTCTGGATAGTTTAGAACCAAATATTTATAATCTTGAATCTTTTTTTACAAATAAATTAAATTCAAATGAATTGGAACAACTCAACTCATTATTAGAAAAACTTAGAACATAAAAATTTAATACTAATTATCTAAATACTAACTTTAATACTTTTAAAACATGAAAAACTTAAAAACAATTGCAGTAACTTTATTACTAGCTACATCGCTCACAATGTCAGCGCAACAAAAGAAAATTGATGCAAAAACAAGTACGATTTCTTGGATAGGAAAAAAAGTAACTGGACAACACTCTGGAACTTTAAATATCAAAGACGGAACACTCGTGTTTGCTAAGAAAAAACTAAAAGGTGGTTTGATAACTGTCGATATGACATCTATAAATACAACAGATTTGCAAGCTGGTAAAGGCAAAGAAGATCTTGACGGACACTTAAAAGCTGATGATTTTTTCGGAACAGCAAAATATCCAACAGCCAAAATCGATTTCAAACTTATAGCCGATAATGGTAACGGAAAATACACTGTTACTGCCGATTTAACTATCAAAGAAATCACCAAACCTATCAAATTCGAAATTGTTGTAAAAGGGAAAACCGCAACTACAAACCTAAAAATAGACCGTACCAAATACGATATTAAATACGGATCGGGAACATTTTTTGAAAACTTAGGCGACAAAACCATTTCTGACGAATTTGATTTGGCTGTAGCTTTAAAATTCTAATTTTTTGAAAAATAAAATCTAAACCTCGAGTTTCTTTTCGAGGTTTTATTACTTTTTGGGCGTGCCCTAAGGTCGGGCTTCGGCTTTATCTTTTATTTCGCAAGCTCACAAAAGGATATCGCCTCAATCCCTCACGCAAATAAAAAAAGAAACATAATTAGTTAATTAAAGATTTTTTTATACATTTGTAATTCTATTATGAAAAACATACTAAACAATACTTGGTGGTGGAACAATTTACGTCATACGTCGTGAAGAAGTTTACTTTATAGTATATTTATATTAAAATATCAAAAAAGGACTTGTCATCACGACAAGTCCTTTTTTTATTACAAAATCAATATGAAACAATTTCAATTACATACTTTTCACAAACAAATCCTTGCTGACACCATGACGCCTGTAAGTGTTTACTTGAAAATTCGCGATAAATTCCCAAACAGTCTTTTACTCGAAAGTTCTGATTATCGTGGAAACGACAATAGTTTTTCCTATATATGTTGCAACCCAATTGCGAGTATTAAAATTGAAAATGAAACAGTAACTCAATATTTTCCTGACGGAACTTCAACAAAATTTGAAGTAAATAAAGAGACCAATATTCCGGAAGTTATTCAAAATTTTGCATCACAATTCGAATCGCAAAAAAACGATTTCAAGTTCATCAATAACGGATTATTTGGATACATTTCATATGATACTGTTCGTTATTTCGAAAAAATAGAAATAACCAAAAAAGAAAATAATCTCGAAATTCCGGATGTTTTTTATGCCATTTATCAAAATATAATTGCCATAAATCATTTCAAGAACGAAGCCTTTATTTTTTGTCATTCTATAAATAATGAAAATAATATTCAAGAAATTGAGCAATTGCTACAATCGAGAAATTTTGCATCTTACTCTTATACTAATGAAGGAAAGCAGACTTCCAACCTTTCTGATGACGAATTTAAAGCCAATGTAGCACTAGCAAAAAAACATTGCGGGCGCGGCGATGTGTTTCAATTAGTGTTGTCACGACGATTTACACAAGATTTCAAAGGCGACGAGTTCAATGTATATCGCGCTTTGCGAAGCATCAATCCAAGTCCGTATTTATTTTATTTCGATTACGGAAATTTTAAAATAATGGGTTCGTCGCCCGAAGCACAAATTATAGTCAAAAACCGAAAAGCAGAAATTCACCCAATTGCTGGAACTTTCAAACGAACAGGAAACGACGAACAAGATGCTTTTCTAGCCAAAAAATTACAAGA
Organism: Flavobacterium sp.; assembly: GCA_043771555.1. Lineage (GTDB taxonomy): Bacteria > Bacteroidota > Bacteroidia > Flavobacteriales > Flavobacteriaceae > Flavobacterium. The sequence goes on from JAYVHB010000069.1 coordinate 43,520, forward strand.
CGATCCCAAAGAAAATGCCGAACATGTCATGTTGGTCGATTTGGCTCGAAACGATTTAAGCCGACACGGAAATAATGTTCAAGTTGAAAATTATTGTGAAGTGCAGTTTTTTTCGCACGTCATTCATTTGGTTTCAAAAGTAACGGGAAATTTACACGAAAATGCCACCACAATGCAAGTTGTAGCCGATACTTTTCCTGCAGGAACGCTTTCTGGCGCACCAAAACACAAAGCCATGCAACTCATCGAGAAATATGAAAAAACAAATCGTGATTTTTATGGCGGCGCGATAGGATTTATGGATTTTGATGGCAATTTCAATCACGCCATTATGATTCGGACTTTCTTGAGCAAAAATCATCAATTGCACTATCAAGCTGGTGCTGGAATTGTAAATTCATCCACCGAAGAAGACGAATTACAAGAGGTTTATAACAAATTAGGAGCTTTGAATAAAGCATTGGAATTAGCGGAAAAAATATAGTATTAAGAATTAAGATTTTAAAAATGAAAAAAATAATAGTCATAGACAATTACGATAGTTTTACTTACAACCTCGTTCATTATCTGGAAGATTTGAATTGTCAAGTCAACGTTTTTCGCAACGACGAATTTGAAATTGAAGAATTAGAAAAATTTGATAAAATTGTACTTTCACCTGGACCAGGAATTCCTGATGAAGCAGGATTGCTGAAACAAGTTATTAAAACTTATGCCGAAACCAAAAGTATTTTGGGCGTTTGTCTTGGGCAACAAGCCATTGGCGAAGTTTTTGGCGGAAGCCTTATTAACCTCGAAAAAGTATATCACGGTGTTGCCACAACTATAAAAATCACTAATCCTGACGAGGTTCTTTTTAGAGATTTACCAAACGAATTTGAAGTTGGGCGTTATCATTCGTGGGTAGTTAGTAGTGAAGATTTTCCAAACGATTTAATCATCACATCAATTGATGAAAATGGACAAATTATGTCTTTGAAACATTCAAAATTCGATGTTCGTGGCGTACAATTTCACCCCGAAAGTGTTTTGACACCAAACGGAAAGAAAATTTTAGAGAATTGGGTTCGTAATTAGTGTTCCGTTTTCAATAGCAAAAGTATTCAGCAACATATTTTGCTCAAAAAATCCTTGTAAATCAACTAAATCCGAGCCATCCGCGTTCCAATAAAATGAAAAACATATTAAACCGACTTTTTAACCACGAAACTTTATCAAAAGATGAAGCCAAAAACGTATTAGTTAATATCTCAAACGGAAGTTACAATCATAGCCAAGTAGCTAGTTTTTTGACCGTTTACATGATGCGAAGCATTAGCATCGAGGAACTTTCAGGTTTTCGAGAAGCATTATTGGACTTGTGTATACATATAGATTTATCAGATTATAATACTATCGATTTATGCGGAACAGGTGGTGATGGAAAAGACACATTCAATATTTCTACATTAGCATCGTTTGTGACAGCAGGAGCAGAAATTAAAGTCGCCAAACATGGCAATTATGGCGTTTCATCAATTTCTGGATCAAGTAATGTGATGGAAAATTTAGGTGTGAAATTCAGTAACGATGCTAATTTTCTTGAAAAATGTATCGACCAAGCGGGAATTTGCATTTTACATGCACCATTATTTCACCCAGCAATGAAAAATGTAGCACCAATCCGAAAAGAATTAGGCGTAAAAACCTTCTTTAATATGTTAGGGCCAATGGTCAATCCGAGTTTTCCGAAAAATCAATTAGTTGGTGTTTTTAATCTCGAATTAGCAAGAATGTATGCTTATTTGTATCAAAACACCGATACCAATTTCAATATTTTGCATAGTTTAGATGGATATGACGAAATTTCGTTGACAGGAAATACAAAATCCATTTCTAGAACCAAAGAAACCATGTTTTCAGCAGCTGATTTTGGTTTGCATAACTTGAATCAAATTGATATTCAAGGCGGAAAAACCATTGACGAAAGCGCACAAATGTTTATCAATATTTTATCAGGAAAAGGAACCCAAGCCCAAAACAATGTGGCTTGTGCCAACGCTGGAATGGCGATTGCAACTGTGAATAATTTAACGATAAAACAAGGATTTGAACTCGCAAAAGAAAGTTTATTGTCTGGAAAAGGTTTTGAAAAATTGAAAAAACTACAAGAATTAAGCAAATGAATATTTTAGACAATATAATAATCGACAAAAAACGAGAAGTACTTCTCAAAAAGTCCATAATTCCAATTTCGCAACTAGAAAATTCGGTTTTATTTTATAGAAAAACAATTTCTCTATCTAATAATTTACGAAATAGTAACACTGGAATTATTGCCGAACACAAACGTCGTTCGCCATCAAAACCAAATATCAACAATTCTTTTACAGTAGAAGAAGTAATCAAAGGTTATGAAAATGCTGGTGTTTGTGGGATTTCTGTTTTGACTGATGGAAAATATTTTGGTGGTTCGCTGGACGATTTACTATTAGCACGAGCATCGGTAAATATTCCGTTATTACGAAAAGAATTTATTATTGATGAATATCAAATTCTCGAAGCAAAAGCAAACGGAGCCGATTTAATTTTGCTAATCGCAGCCGTTTTATCTCGAGAGGAAATTAAATATTTATCTGAATTTGCCAAAGCAATAGATTTAGAAGTTTTGTTAGAAGTTCATAATCTAGAAGAATTACAAAAATCGATTATGCCAAGTCTCGATATGATTGGCGTGAATAATAGAAACCTAAAAACTTTCGAAGTAAGTTTGGATTTCAGTAAACAATTAGCCAACGAAATACCAGATGATTTTGTAAAAGTTTCCGAAAGCGGAATAAGTTCAGTCGAAGCGATTCAAGAATTAAAACCTTTTGGTTACAAAGGCTTTCTAATTGGAGAAAACTTTATGAAAACCCAAAATGCAGGATTAGCAGCAAAAGAATTTATACGAACCCTATCAGGGTTTTAAACCCTGATAGGGTTAAAATAGATATAATATGAAACTAAAAATATGCGGCATGAAATATCCCGAAAATATTCTCGAAGTAAGTCAATTACTTCCAGATTATCTCGGATTTATATTTTATAAAAAATCATCACGCTATTTTGATGGCAAAATTCCTGAAATTCCAAAAACAATTAAAAAAGTTGGTGTTTTTGTTAATGCAAGTTTAGAAGAAATCACATCGAAAATCGAAAAATACGATTTAGATTTAATTCAACTTCACGGAAACGAAACTCCAGAATTTTGTAAAAATCTAAAACAAGATAAAATAGAAATCATAAAAGTTTTTTCGGTAGATGATGATTTTGAATTTAATATTTTAGAAAAATACGAACAAGTTTGCGATTATTTTCTTTTCGATACCAAAGGAAAATTACACGGTGGAAACGGCATAACTTTCAATTGGAAAATCTTGGATAAATACAAATCAAAAAAACCATTAATTCTCTCTGGTGGCATCGGAATCAATGAAATAGAAAAAATAAAAACAATGAGTTTGCCCATTTTCGCAATTGATATAAATAGCAAATTTGAAATTGAACCTGGATTAAAAAATACATATTTATTACAACAATTTATAACCCAACTATAAAATGACAACAACCTATCACGTTAACGAAAAAGGATTTTATGGCAATTTTGGCGGAGCATATATTCCCGAAATGCTCTACCCAAATGTAGAAGAATTGCGACAAAATTATTTAAAAATAGCAGCTGAACCATCGTTTCAAGAAGAATTTCATTATTTGTTAAAAGACTATGTGGGTCGCCCTACTCCACTCTATTTTGCGGAGCGATTGTCCAAAGAATACAACACCAAAGTTTATCTAAAACGAGAAGATTTGTGTCACACAGGCGCACACAAAGTCAATAATACAATCGGACAAATATTAATGGCAAAACGATTGGGCAAAACCCGAATTATTGCCGAAACTGGCGCAGGACAACATGGCGTAGCCACTGCAACTGTTTGTGCCTTAATGGGTTTGGAGTGTATTGTTTACATGGGCGATGTCGATATCAAACGTCAAGCACCAAATGTAGCACGAATGAAAATGCTTGGTGCGGAAGTTCGACCAGCAACATCAGGTTCAAAAACCTTGAAAGATGCTACTAACGAAGCCATTAGAGATTGGATAAACAATCCCGAAAATACTTATTATATCATAGGTTCGGTGGTTGGACCACATCCTTATCCAGATATGGTAGCGCGTTTTCAAGCCGTAATTTCAGAAGAAATAAAAGTGCAATTACTCGAAAAAGAAGGTCGTGAAAACCCTGATTATGTCATCGCTTGTGTTGGTGGCGGTAGCAACGCTGCAGGGACTTTTTATCACTTTTTGGACAATCCAGAAGTTAACATCATTTCAGTTGAAGCAGCAGGAAAAGGCATCGATACTGGCGAAAGTGCAGCTACATCGGCACTAGGTAAAATCGGAATTATTCATGGTGCAAAAACCTTGCTAATGCAATCACCAGACGGACAAATTACTGAACCATACTCGATTTCAGCAGGTCTTGATTATCCTGGTGTTGGCCCAATGCACGCCCATTTATTCGAAACCAATCGTGCCGAATTTATTGCCATAACCGATGAAGATGCTATGAATTGGGGAATTAAATTATCGCAAACCGAAGGGATAATTCCCGCAATTGAAACCGCTCACGCCTTTGCAATTCTCGATGTCAAGAAATTCAAACCAACTGATATTGTGGTTATTAACCTGTCTGGTCGTGGCGACAAAGATTTGAATACTTATATAGATTATTTTAAACTCTAAAAATACCTTGTGTACTTTGTGAAATCTTTGTGCACTTTGTGGTTAAATAAAAAAATGAACCGAATAAATCAAAAACTTCAAGAAGACAAAAAATTATTGTCTATCTATTTTTCAGCAGGATATCCAAACCTAAATGATACCGCACAAATTATTCAAGACCTTGAAAAATCAGGTGTCGATATGATCGAAATAGGATTGCCTTTTAGCGATCCACTGGCTGATGGACCAACTATTCAAGAAAGTTCTACGATTGCTTTGCAAAACGGAATGACCACCAAATTACTATTTGAGCAACTTTCAAATATTCGGGAAAGCGTAAAAATTCCGTTGATAATTATGGGCTATTTCAACCCAATGTTGCAATATGGCGTGGAAGCATTTTGCAAAAAATGTCAAGAAATTGGTATTGACGGAATTATCATGCCCGATTTGCCAGTTGATATTTATGACGAACAATATAAAGAAATTTTCGAAAAACATGGCTTAATCAATGTTTTCTTGATTACACCACAAACATCTGAAAGTAGAATTAAATATATAGATTCAGTCTCTGAGGGATTTATTTATATGGTTTCTTCGGCATCTGTAACTGGCGGTAGTTCAAACGAATTTGGTGACAGACAACAAGATTATTTTAAGCGAATTAAAGATATGAATTTGAAAAATCCTCAAATTGTTGGTTTCGGTATTAGCAATAAATCGACATTTGAGCAAGCTACAAAATTTGCAAAAGGCGCTATTATTGGAAGTGCTTTTATTAAAAATTTGACTGAAAATGGTTTAAATTCCATTAAAAACTTTATTCTAAATCTGAGATGAACTTATAAGTTTTGAACAAATTTTTGATACTATTTACTTCAAACTAGCCAAACTTTGTTCGATGGTGGCAATTTTTGCTAACGAATCGGCTTCTTTTTGACGTTCGTTTGCAATAATTTCTGGTTTTGCGTTGGCTACAAATTTTTCGTTAGACAACTTAACTTGTACCGATTTCAAGAAACCTTGTGTATATTTTAATTCTTCCGAAAGTTTTGCAATTTCTTCTTCTTTGTTTATTGAACCCAAAATCGGAATAAAATATTCGTTCGATTTTACACGATACGATAAGGATCCAGCTACTTTTTCAGAAATGTATTCTAATTTAGAAATATTTCCTAGTTTGGTAATAACCGAATCAAAATAAGTTGTAACCTTATCGTTATTAATAATCTTTAATTCGATGGTATCTTTAAAAGGGATATTTTTATCCTTACGAATCGTTCTAAGTCCAGAAATAACTTCTTTTGTGTGTTCAAAATCAGAAATTAAACTTACGTTAAACGGCTTCATTTCTGGCCAAGTTGACACTATTAATGCTTCTGAAGTGCTTCTTTCTTTAATTGTTTGCCAAATTTCTTCGGTAAGAAATGGCATAAACGGATTTAATAATTTCAGATTGTTTTCGAGCATTTCAATAGCACTTGCAAATGTATTATTATCAATAGGTTGCTGATACGCTGGTTTTATCATTTCTAGAAACCAAGAGCAAAAATCATCCCAAACCAATTTGTAAATTGCCATCAACGCATCAGATATTCGGTATTTTTCGAAATTATCTTCAATTTCTACTAATGTTTGTTGCAATTTGGCTTCATACCATTCGATTGCTACTTTAGAAGATTCGGGTTGCGAAATAGAATCTGAAACTTCCCAACCTTTTATAAGTTTGAAAGCATTCCAGATTTTATTTGAAAATCCTTTTCCTTGATTGCACAATTCTTCATCAAACATAATATCATTTCCTGCAGAAGCACTCAAAAGCAAGCCTACACGAACACCATCGGCACCAAATTTTTCAATAAGTTCTAATGGTTCGGGCGAATTTCCTAATGATTTTGACATTTTACGTCGTTGTTTATCTCTTACCAAACCTGTTAAATACACATTTTCAAAAGGTTTTTTTCTTGTATATTCATAACCAGCAATAATCATTCTGGCAACCCAAAAAAACAAAATATCTGGACCAGTAACCAAATCGTTGGTTGGATAATAATATTTGAAATCTTCGTTTTCAGGATCCATAATTCCGCCAAAAACAGCCATTGGCCATAACCAAGAGGAAAACCAAGTATCGAGCGCATCTGCATCTTGTTTAAGGTCGGACGACTGAAGTTGGGAATTAGAAGTTTTTGCTTTTGCTAAAATTAATGCTTCTTCAATCGATTCGGCAACTACAAAGTCTTCTTTTCCGTCGCCATAATAGTAGGCGGGAATTTGTTGTCCCCACCATAATTGGCGCGAAATGTTCCAATCTCGAATGTTCTCCAACCAATGGCGATAGGTGTTTTCGAATTTTTTTGGATACAATTTGATTTCGTTGTCTTCCAAAACCGATTTTATGGCTGGTTTTACCAAATCTTCCATTTTCAAGAACCATTGATCGGACAATCTTGGTTCGATTACGGCTTTGGTTCGCTCAGAGGTTCCAACCTTATTAATGTGATTTTCAACTTTTGCCAACGCACCAATAGATTCCAACTCTTTTTCGATTTCTGTTCTCACAACAAAACGGTCTTTACCTTGATAATGCAATCCAAAACTATTGAGAGTAGCATCTTCATTGAAGACATCTACGATTTCGAGGTTATGCTTCTCGCCTAACGCTTTGTCATTCACATCGTGCGCAGGTGTTACTTTTAGGCAACCCGTTCCAAATTCCATATCAACATACTCGTCTTCAATAATTGGAATGATGCGTCCACAAATTGGCACAACGACTTTCTTTCCTTTAAGATGGTTAAATCGCTCGTCATTTGGATTGACACAAACGGCAGTATCGCCAAATATTGTTTCTGGTCTTGTGGTTGCAACAGTCAAAAAATCGTTTGAATCTTGTATTTTGTAATTTAAGAAGTATAATTTTCCTTGTCTTTCTTCAAAAATTACTTCTTCGTCGGATAAGGTTGTTTTGGCTTCTGGATCCCAATTTACCATGCGGTAACCTCTATAAATGAGTCCTTTATTATACAAATCGACAAACGATTTGATTACAGAAGCAGACATGTCTGGATCCATGGTAAACTTGGTACGATCCCAATCGCAAGAGCAACCTAATTGTTTGAGTTGCTCAAGTATGGTTCCGCCATATTTGTCTGTCCAATCGTAGGCGTGTTTGAGGAATTCTTCACGAGTAAGATCGGATTTATTGATTCCTTCTGCTTTTAATTTGGCTACTACTTTGGCTTCGGTTGCTATTGATGCATGATCGGTTCCTGGAACCCAACAGGCATTGAAGCCTTTGAGACGTGCACGACGTATGAGCACATCTTGAATGGTGTTGTTCATCATGTGCCCCATGTGCAAAACTCCTGTCACATTTGGTGGTGGAATTACTATGGTATAAGGCGTGCGATGATCTGGCGTAGAATGAAAATAGTTGTTTTTCATCCAATAGGCGTACCATTTGTTCTCGATAGTTTTGGCGTCGAATTGAGCAGGAATTGTCATATTATATGTATTAATCTGATAGTTGATAAAAAAATACAAATGGATAAAAAACTAGCCCTGATGGAAGTGAAAATCCTCTTTTCGCTTTTGCGAAAGAGATTGTAACGAACAGCAGGAAAATGGTTTATCGATACACCCAAGCCATTCGCTCCAAAAGAAAAAATGAATTTGGTATGCTTTTTGTATTTATTGCAAAAGTAAATGATTTAATTTGTTTATAAAATTAAGATGTAATAATTTGTATTTAAAATAAAATAAATACATTTACAAAACCAAAAACTAAAATACCCAAAAGATGAAAAAGATTATTTTTGCCCTGATTATTGCCTTTAATGTTGCTGCTTTTGCACAAACTGGTCCGAAAATTGAGTTTAAAGATGCCGAAAACACAATAGATTATGGTAAAGTTTATAAAGATAGTGACAGCGGTTTGAGAACCTTTGAGTTTACAAATACTGGAGACGAGCCATTAATTATTACTAATGTTCAATCTACTTGTGGTTGTACGGTACCTACAAAACCTACAGAGCCTATTGCCCCAGGAAAAACAGGAAAAATTGATGTGAAATATAACATGAATCCAGGCCCTATTAGAAAAACAATTACGGTTGAAACGAATGCTAAAAACGTTGAAGAAGGTCGTGTTGCTATAAAAATAAAAGGCGAAGTTCTTGTTAAACCAGAAGTGAATATGTTGGAAAAAAAGAAAGGTTTACCAACTAGCGATCAATAATTTACAAGCCTCGAAAGAGGCTTTTTTTATAACAAATCTTTTAGCAAAAATCTAAATTTGAGTATTTGCCCTTTTCGATCTACCTCAATAGTTAGCCATTTATCGTCTTCAGATCGTAGTAATTGATTTATTTTTTGAAGTGAAACATTGGTGCTATTTGTATTATTTATAGAAATAATAATATCATCAGGTTGAAGTCCTACAATTTCGGCTGGCGATTTTGGTCTAATGTTGGCTATAGAAAATATTGGTTTTAATTCGAATTTATATTTAAAATTACTGCTTCCTGCTCTATTGCCTGCATTGTCAAAAGTGTTGTCTTGATAGGTTGTTGCTAATTTTATGGTTTCGGGAACCCATTGCATTCCTGAATTTTCTAGAGTTATTCCAGATTTATTATAAGTAAAAGATTCGTTAAAGGCTCCCGATTTTCTGAGATATAATTTTTGATTTGGGTAATCAAAAATCATATTAAATCGTCTGCAAATTTCGCCGCCTATAGACCCTACTCGACCACGAATCATTGAAATGCTTTTTACAGAAACTGTGTCGGGCAAGGCAACTATCGGGTTTTTGAAACTAAAATTTGAAAATTGAAAATTGGATATCTTTGCCCTTTTTCCCATAATATCACCACTGAAGCCTTTGCCTAAAAAATCATCGAAATTTTTATCTGGAATTTTTACATTGCGATTTGCATCTTGAAAAAGCCATATTGCATCGCTATTGCCAATATCCAGAAGCAACTTAGCTTCAATATTATTTTTATCAATTGTAACCATCGTGTTGCAATAAGGCTTATTTTCTTGAATGTCTAAAGGTAAAGATTGGAACTTTTTGTTGATTTTTTTGCTGATTTTGGAAATTTCTTTTCTTACTATTATTTTTTTTCGATCGTAATTTATTTCTACTGCATAATTTTTAAAAAAATGATATCCTATAATGCCATTAACAGGAATTCCGACATGAGATGAAAAATTAAAGCTTTGATCGAGAACAATATACAACTCATGATCTTTGTCTTTAAAACCATTTGTGTACAAAACGTTTCCTGAAGATTGAAGCCCTTCAATTGCCTCTGACGCGCCAAGACCTTTGAGTTTTATTTTTTTAATATTATTAAAACTAACTTCGGTTTTATCGTCAAGACTCAATAAAATAGTTTCTTCAACTCCTGTATCGAGAAGGAAATTGAGTTCAATACCGTTTACCAATATCGGAATAAAAATAAGATTGTTGATTAACTGAAACGGGATAACAACTTTATCGTTTTTATCTTCAAATTGAAAACCTGTTTGACAAAAAGTAAATTGAAAACTTATAAAAAAACCAATTAAAAAAGCAATTCGTTTCATTTCTGAAATTTTTACTAATATACAAAATCAAGAAATTAAAACCGAAAAGAAATTGTTTATTTCTTTAAAAAATCGGAAATTTGCGTATCAAAAAATACAACGATGCCAAAAATATCCAACAAAGGAAGCCAAATGCCCGAATCGCCAATTAGAAAATTGGTTCCGTACTCGGAAATTGCCAAGAAAAACGGAAATAAAGTTTTTCATCTCAATATTGGTCAACCCGATATAAAAACGCCCGAAGTGGCTATGAATTCTATTAAAAACTTAGATATTAAAGTTTTGGAATACAGCCACTCGGCAGGATTTGAAAGTTATCGTAAAAAATTATCACAGTATTATATCAATCATGGTTTGCCTATAAATCTAGAAGATATTATTATCACAACTGGCGGCTCTGAAGCGTTGCTATTTGCGATGGGAACTTGTCTCGATCAAGGCGACGAAGTCATTATTCCAGAACCTTTTTATGCCAATTATAATGGTTTTTCGACGGCGTCTGGCGTAAAAGTAGTTTCGGTCATTTCGACAATTGATACCGGATTTGATTTGCCTCCAATTTCGGAATTTGAAAAATTAATTACACCAAAAACAAAAGCAATTCTTATTTGCAATCCCGGAAATCCAACGGGATATTTATACACAGAAGCCGAAATGTTACAACTGGCAGCTTTGGTAAAAAAACACGATTTGTTTTTGATTGCCGATGAAGTATATCGCGAGTTTACTTATGATGGAGACAAACACTATTCGGTTATGAATATTCCTGGAATAGAGCAAAATGCCATTATGATCGATTCGGTTTCCAAAAGATATAGTATGTGTGGCGCACGAATAGGTTGTATTGTTTCCAAAAATAAAGAAGTAATGGCCACGGCAATGAAATTTGCACAAGCACGATTAAGTCCGCCAACTTTTGCTCAAATTGCCAGCGAAGCAGCTCTTGATACACCTCAAAGTTATTTTGATGAAGTTATTGACGAATATCGTGAACGACGCGACGTGTTGGTAGCCGAATTAAACAAAATAGAAGGCGTAAAAGTTGCCAAACCAAAAGGTGCTTTTTATTGTATTGCGCAATTGCCCATAGACAATGCCGATAAATTTGCACAATGGCTTTTAGAATCCTACCATCTTGATAAAGAAACTGTTATGGTAGCTCCAGCAGCAGGATTTTATTCTACTAAAGGTCATGGTTTAAACGAAGTTCGTATAGCGTATGTACTCAAGAAAGACGATTTGATTCGGTCTGTAAAGATTCTCAAAGAAGCGATCTCAATATATAACGCTAAATAAATTTTGGTGAAAAATACACAAACGTTCTCTATTGAGGACGTTTTTTTATAGTTGAATAAAATGGAAATAGTACTAATATCTGTAGTTGCTTTTATTACAGCAATTTTAACTTTTTTTTCTGGCTTTGGGTTGGGAACCATTTTGGCACCAGTGATGATGCTTTTTTTTCCAGTTGAAGTTGCTATTGCATTGACAGGAGTTGTTCATTTTTCTAATAATTTATTCAAGTTATTTTTAGTCGGAAAAAATTTCGATAAAGAAGTTGTGCTTCGATTCGGAATTCCTGCAGTGGTCTTTGCATTACTTGGCGCACTTATCTTGGTAAAAATTCCGAATATGCAACCGCTTTATACCTATACATTACTTAATAAAACTTTTGAAGTACTTCCATTAAAGTTACTAATTGCTGTTTTTATGATGTTTTTTGCTGTAGTAGATTTGCTGCCTTTTTTCAATAAATTACAATTTGATAAAAATAAATTACCTATTGGTGGTGCTTTAAGTGGCTTTTTTGGTGGTTTGACAGGATCGCAAGGTGCGCTTAGAAGTGCTTTTTTGATTCGTTCAGGCTTATCCAAAGAAGCGTTTGTTGGCACAACAGTCGTTATTTCTTCGTTTGTAGATTTTACACGATTGAGTGTTTATGCTACTCGAATCTTCAACTTGAATTTGAAAGAAAATGGAATTTTATTGATTTGCGCAACGCTATCGGCAATGACAGGCGCATTTATTGGCAATAAATTATTGAAAAAAGTTACCTTTAAATTTCTTCAATATTTTGTGGCAATAGCACTACTTCTTTTATCAATTTGTTTGGGATTGGGTTGGATATAATTATACCAACAACCAAATCAAATTTATCAATGTAAACTTTTCATCAAATCCCCAAATGAGTTGCAAAACAGTTATTGAAATTGTAATGATAATTGGCTTTTTGTATTTTATTATAAATTCTTTCATGATTAGTTATTTTTTATTTGCGAAAATACAAAATACATTTCAGATGCAATCTCAAGGCTTCGTTCTTCGTATTTTTGATGCATTAAATCTGTTCCATCAAAAGCTTTTGGGTCATTGTATTTTATTGCAAAACGAGCTTCTGAACCATAAACCATAGGGCAACCTTCGTCTGCGTTACTGCAAGTCATGATAGCTGCAAAATTACTTGTCGGATTAAAATCATCTGAAAATGTTTTAGAAAAACAAATTATTGCATGCTCCTTTTCATCAAACTTAATGGCATAAGTTGGATTTTGAGTTTCGGCTAGTTTCTGAATTTTAAAACCTTGATTGACCAGAATTTCTGCTACTTTTGGAAACATTGCTGTAGCTTCGGTTCCGCCAGAATAGCAAAAAACATTTTTGATATCAAAATGAAATGCCATAGTTTGTGCCCAAATTTGAGCCAAATGACTTCTACGAGAATTGTGTGTGCATATAAAATTGAGTCGAACTGACTCGTTATTTGTAATTTTATTTTGAAGGTATTCTACAAGTGGTAATAACACTTTTTTCCGTTCTTCAAAAATAGGAATTTCACTAAATGACGAAATAGTTTTGGATAAATTTTCAAACATTAGTTTAATATTTTATAGTAAAAATTAACAACAACCAGAATCTGGACTACAACAACTAGCTATTTGCTCTTGCAAATCACTCATTTTAATTTTTACTTTTTCTAAAGGAAAAGCGCACGAATCTTTTGCCAAGCAATCAGTTTGGGTTTTTGCCAATACAAATTGATTGTTTGTGAATTCGAGATTGAATTTTCCAATAGTTTCCTGCTGATATTCTACTTCTACGTCAAGATCTTCGCCTTCAAAAATCTTTTCTGAAGAAATTATAATACTCGCCACTTTCTTAGGATCAAGTCGATGCCAATAATCAACACTTGTCCATAACTGAATGGTAGCGTTTTTTTTAATTCGGAACGTATTGCCGCAATCGGTAAAATGTTTGGTAGTCAAACCTACTTCTGTAATATGAAAATGCGCCGGTACTTTCTGACCATTTTCTAAATAAATTTCTAAAGTTTCTAGATTTTCTAATTGTTTTTTAAATTCAGACAGTTTCATGATTTTTTATTTTTTGATAGTAAATTTAACAACATTTAAGAGCCAATTTATTTTTGATTATGGCAAAATAATTTTCAAATTGCGCTACTGTTTTTTCATTAAGACAATAGCATATTGCTGTTCCTTCGATTGTTCCTTTTATAATATTTGCATTCTTTAGAGCGGCAAGATGTTGGGAAATAGTTGGTTGCGCAAGTGGTAATTCGTTTACGATGTCACCACAAATGCATTTTTCAACTTTTAGCAAATAATCAACAATGGCAATTCGGGCAGGATGAGATAATGCTTTAAACAAAATTGCCAACTCATTATGCGATTCAGAAAACGATTCAGACTTGGAAGCTCCCATATATTTATATTTTTATATTGCAATATTACGATATTTAAATGATATGCAATATCTTTTTATGTTAATTTTATTAGCAAAATGAATTTTCCCAATTTGGAAATAATTTCATACTTTTGAAAACTTAATAAAAACTATAAAAATGGCTTCAATAACACTAGGCGGAAATCCAATAAATACAACAGGTCAATTGCCTTCAATAGGTAGTAAAGCACCTCAATTTTCTTTAACAAAAAATGATTTGTCAGTCGTATCCTTAGCCGATTATTCTGGAAGCAAGGTTGTTTTAAATATTTTTCCGAGTATCGATACACCAACATGTGCAGCTTCTGTTCGTAAATTTAACGAAAGTGCTAATAAGCTCAATAACATTAAAGTATTGTGCGTATCCAGAGATTTGCCATTTGCTCAAAAGCGTTTTTGTGGATCAGAAGGATTAGAAAATGTAGAAAACCTATCTGATTTTAAAGATGGTAATTTCGGGAAAGCGTACGGATTAGAGATTGCCGATAGTGTTTTGGCAGGATTACACTCTAGAGTTGTACTTGTGCTTGATGAAAACGGAATTGTAACGTATGCCGAGCAAGTTCCAGAAATTGCCGACGAACCAAACTATGAAGCAGCATTAGCGGCACTTTAATACGGATATGAAATTCGAAAAAGACAACACTTTTTTTACAGGAAGACTTAAAAGTATTGGTTTTGCTATAAAAGGAGCTATAAAACTAATTACTACAGAGCATAGTGTGATGGTGCAATCGTCGTTAACGGTCATCCTTACTATACTAGGTTTTTATTTTCAAATTTCAAAAACCGATTGGATGTTTCAAATTCTCGCTATGGGTTTGGTTTTGAGTATCGAAGGTTTGAATACTGCCGTCGAAAAAATTGCCGATTTTATCCATCCCGATTTTCATTCTCGCATTGGTTTTATCAAAGATATCGCCGCTGGAGCCGTTTTATTTGCAGCAACTACAGCTATAATTATTATTTTAATGATTTATATTCCAATATTTATTTAATTTTTTAAGTTCCTAATTCCTAGAATGGCAAAAACAATCAAAAAAGAATCTGAAATAAAAGGAGAAAAATCTGCTGAAAAGAACGGTTTTTTTAGAACTTCAAGACAACAAAAATTACTTTTGGGTTGTTTGTTAGTGCTTTTCTCAATTGCTCTTTTGGTAGCTTTTGTATCGTTTTTTATTCATGGTAACCAAGACCAAAGTATTGTGAATGCTATGAGCAATCGAGAGGAAGTTGCTGGCAATTGGCTTGGGAAATTTGGTGCTTTGCTTGCAGATTTTTTCATTTATAAAGGATTTGGAGCCGCAAGTTTTGTGCTAGTAAAACTTTTATTCTTGACAGGAGCATTTTTAGTACTTGACATTTCATTGTTTAAACTTAAAACTATTTGGTTTTGGGATTTGTTTGTAATGGTCATATTGTCAGTGCTTTTTGGATATTTTGCAACATCAATTCCAGAACTTGGTGGTACAATTGGCTTCGAAATGAATTCTTTTTTACAAGATTATATCGGAAAAATTGGAACTTTATTGGTTTTAATTTTTGGAATTATAATTTATTTAATTTTCAAAATAAAAATCTCTCCAGATACCGTAAAATCATTTTTTGAAAAGAAAAAATCAGAAATCAAAGAAGAATTTAAACCACTTGTAACATCCTCAGACGATCCAGCCTATAATCTAGAAGAATTTGCCGTAAATGAAAATGAAACCAATCAACTACTTCCTGAAAAAGAAGAAGATTTTGAAGAAGAATTTACAGAGCCAATATTAAAACCAATTTCGCAATTCGAACTCAATAAAGAAGATTTAAAACCTACTATTTCTAAAACGTCTGAAATAAAATTAGAAACAGTTCAGAAGTACGAAGAACCGGAAGCTAAGCAAACTATTCTTACTCCATTACCTGAAATTATTAGAACCATTCCCGAAAATTCAGGAGAAGTTTTTGTAATAGAAAAAGCCGCAGAAGAAGATATTATTGAAGAAAATTTGGCAAATAGATTGGTTGCCGATTTCGGTTTGTTTGATCCAACTTTAGATTTATCTAATTTTAAGTTTCCAACATTAGATTTACTCAAAGAATATCCTACCAACGGAATTACCATAAACCAAGAAGAACTCGAGGACAATAAAAATAATATTGTAGAAACACTACGAAATTATAAAATTGAAATTGCACAAATTAAAGCAACCGTTGGACCATCTGTAACGTTATACGAAATTGTGCCAGAAGCAGGAATTCGAATTTCGAAAATAAAAAGTCTAGAAGATGATATTGCATTATCGTTGGCAGCATTAGGAATTCGAATCATTGCACCAATTCCTGGAAAAGGAACTATTGGTATTGAAGTTCCAAACAAAAATCCTACGATGGTTCCTATGAAAACCGTCATTGGTTCTGCAAAATTTCAAGAAGCTGAAATGGAACTTCCGATTGCACTTGGCAAAACAATTTCTAACGAAACCTTTGTTGTAGATCTTGCCAAAATGCCCCATTTATTGATGGCTGGAGCAACAGGACAAGGAAAATCTGTAGGTTTAAATGCCGTTTTAACTTCATTACTTTACAAAAAACATCCTGCAGAAGTAAAATTTGTTTTGGTCGATCCAAAAAAAGTAGAACTCACACTTTTTAATAAAATAGAACGACATTATCTTGCCAAACTTCCTGATGGTGGCGATGCAATTATTACCGATAACATGAAGGTTATCAATACCTTAAATTCTTTATGTGTCGAAATGGACAACCGCTACTCGTTGCTTAAAGATGCGATGGTTAGAAATATAAAAGAGTATAACGACAAATTTAAAAACCGAAAATTGAATCCTGAAAACGGACATCGTTTTTTACCTTATATAGTATTGGTTGTCGATGAGTTTGCCGATTTGATAATGACAGCCGGCAAAGAAGTCGAAACACCAATAGCACGATTAGCACAATTGGCTCGAGCTATTGGAATACATCTTATTATTGCAACGCAGCGGCCATCGGTTAACGTAATTACAGGGATGATAAAAGCAAATTTTCCTGCTCGAATTGCCTTTAGAGTAACTTCCAAGATCGATTCGAGAACCATCTTGGATACAGGCGGAGCCGACCAATTGATAGGTCGTGGCGATATGTTGTATACCAACGGAAACGATCTTGTGCGGGTGCAATGCGCGTTTGTAGACACGCCCGAAGTAGAAAAAATAGTTGACTTTATTGGAGCTCAAAAAGGATATGCCGATGCGTATTTGCTCCCAGAATTTGTTGGAGAAGAAAGTGGCATTAATCTTGATATAGATATTTCAGAGAGAGACGCCTTGTTTCGTGAAGCTGCCGAGATTATCGTTACAGCCCAACAAGGATCGGCTTCTTTGCTTCAACGAAAACTAAAATTAGGGTATAACAGAGCAGGTCGATTGATAGACCAACTCGAAGCGGCAGGAATTGTAGGATCGTTTGAAGGAAGTAAAGCCAGAAGTGTAAATATTACTGACTTGAGCGCTCTTGATCAATTTTTTAGCAATGAACAAAATGACAATTAAAGTGAAATTATTATTTAAATTTATTTGTATTCTTTTTTTTAGTATTTCAATTCAAGCGCAAGATAAAAAAGCCAAAGATTTACTGGATGCTGTTACCGCAAAAGTTAAAAGTTATGACAATATCGTTATTGACTTTAAATATACTTTAAACAATGCCAAGGAAAATATCAATCAAGACAGCAAAGGAAATGTAACCTTGAAAGGAAATATGTATGTTTTGAATTTTATGGGTGTTACCAAAATTTTTGATGGCAAAAAAAACTATACTATCAATCCAGAAGATGAGGAAATTGCTATTTCTAAATATAATGATAAAGACGAATCTTCAATTACACCATCAAAAATGCTTACTTTTTTCAATTCGGGCTACAAAAATGCTTGGGATATCGAGCAGAATGTAAAAGGAAGAAAAATTCAGTATATAAAACTCACGCCAACCAACACCAAAGACCATCGCAAGGAAGTTTTGTTAGGTATTGATATTCAGACCAAAAACATCTACAATTTGATCGAGGTTGGAAAAAATGGAACAAAAACAACGTTGACTGTTAATTCTTTTAAAACCGATCAGCCATTATCAAAAAATCAGTTTATATTTGTTGAAAGTAAATATCCTAAATATTACATCAACAAACTAGACTAGTTGGAATGAAAATTCTTGATCGCTACCTTCTTAAAACCTTTTCAACCACACTTTTATCAGTATTTACTATTCTGTTTTTTATATTTATACTACAAACAGTTTGGTTATTTATTTCAGAATTGACAGGTAAAGATCTTGACTTTATGATGGTTTTGAAGTTTTTGTTGTTTTCAATGCCGAGAATAGTTCCTTTAGTTTTACCGCTTTCTATTTTATTGGCTTCCATAATGACTTTTGGCGACTTGTCAGAAAATTACGAATTTGCAGCCATGAAATCGTCTGGAATTTCGCTACAACGTGCCATGAAAAGCTTGATTGTTTTTATGTGTTTCTTGAGTATTGTAGCATTTATATTTGCTAATAATGTTATTCCGTATGCCGAATATAAATTTATTAATTTTCGAAAAGAAATTGCCCAACGCACGCCAGCAATGGCAATTGCAGAAGGACAATTTAGTAAAGTAGGAAACTTTAGCATTAAAGTCGAAAAAAAATCTGGAAAAAACGGCAACTTCCTCAAAGGAATTACCATTCATAAAAAAACAGTAAATCAATCTGGAAACAAAACCGTAATTCGTGCTAAAACGGGCGAATTGGTAAGTAATGAAAAATCCAATAACTTACAATTAATTCTATTTGATGGGTATTATTATGAAGATATTGTCCCCAAAAACTATGAAGATCGAACCAAGTTGCCTTTTGGCAAAAGTGCTTTTAGACGTTATATAATTAATATTGATTTGACCTTGCTTAACAAAGCATCCGATCAAAATCAAGAGACAAGCACCAATGCGATGCTCACTGTAAATCAATTAAAATATACTATTGATTCGTTAAATAGAAATTTCAAAAAAGACAAAATATCCTTTGCAGATAATAGCTATTTACGAACAGGAATCACTAACGGAACCGTTTTTAGTAACTATACTGATACTTCTAAAGTTAAAAAAAACAATACCATTCCTAAAGAAATATTGGCTTCATTTTCTACTTCTCAAAAAGAAGAAATTATTAAAACGGCATTATCTAATCTAGAAAATTCAGGGTTTTCTGTAGATAGTGCGATGACAGATTTTGATTATAAACAAAAAAATATTAGTTCACATTGGATCGCCTTGTACGAAAAATTTGTAATTGCTTTTGCTTGCTTATTAATGTTTTTTATTGGTGCGCCATTAGGAGCAATTATTAGAAAAGGTGGTTTGGGATTGCCCATAGTTTTTGCAGTAATTATTTTTATTATTTATCATTTTACCAATACATTCGGCAAACGTGTAGCGCAAGAAAACGGCATGCCCGCTTTTTTAGGGGCATGGATTTCAACATTAATAATGACACCTTTAGGTATTTTATTGACCTATCGCGCTATAAAAGATATTGGCGGAATTATGAATTTTGATGCAGTAGCACTATTTTTTGAAAAATTATTCCCAAAAGCTTCAACACTTAAAGTTGGTGAAGTAGACCAAAAAAATAATTTAGTTTCGTTACAAAAACAGTATCAAATAGTAAGTTATATTGCTGTAGCATTTAGTGTTGTATCGTTTGTACTATTTCTTAATTTAATAAAAGAACACACGTCTCAAAAAATTGTTTTTTGGATCCTAACAAATGCATTTTTATATGCTACAATTTATTTTTCTCAAAATAAACTAGAACATATTGAAACCATCGTTGCCCAAAAATTTGATCCAGGAAAAACCGTAAGTTTAATTCTAGGATTTCCATTGTACGGAATTGTTTTTTTTCTAGCAAATAAAAAAATAAACAACCAAATTGCAACTTATAAGTTTGTGCCGAAAGAAGTAAACAATACGCAAGAAGTAGCAGCAAATTACACAGAGAATCAAGAATTTAAAGCCCTCAAAACAAGCTACTCGAAGTCAAGCCTTTCAGCACTTTTGAGCTATTTTTTCGCACTATTTTGCACTATTTTTGTACTTTACAACCCAACAAGAACTGTAATTGCAATTGCCGTTTTTTCAATTATTTTAGTTTTAGCTTTGGTCTATTTAGCACAAAAAAAAGTAACACTTATTGAAAAAAACGCCCAACTAAAATTTGATCCCGGAATGGTCGTGAGCCTTATACTTGCCTTTCCGCTTTACCCTTTGGTTTATTATGTAATTAACCAGAAAATAAATAAAATCGAAAAAATAAATTAGCACAAATACAATGTCTAACAAAATCCAACTCAACACCATTGAAGAAGCCATCGAAGAAATTCGCCAAGGCAAAATCATTATTGTTGTTGACGATGAAGATCGAGAAAACGAAGGCGATTTTTTAGCTGCTGCCGAAAAAATCACACCCGAAATGGTCAACTTTATGGCAACACACGGTCGTGGATTAATTTGCGTACCACTCAACGAAAGTAGATGCAAAGAACTTGAGCTGCGACCGATGGTTTCTAACAATACCGACCATATGGAAACCGCATTTACAGTATCTGTAGACTTAAAAGGAAATGGAGTGACTACAGGAATATCAGCATCAGACAGAGCATTAACCATCCAAGCATTGGTCAATTCAAAGACCAAACCCTATGATTTGGCACGACCCGGACACATATTTCCGTTAGTAGCCAAGCAAGGTGGAGTTTTGCGAAGAACAGGTCATACCGAAGCCGCAATAGATTTTGCACGATTAGCAGGATTTAAACCAGCAGGAGTTATTGTAGAAATCATGAACGAAGATGGCACCATGGCACGATTACCACAACTAGTTGAAGTAGCCAAAAAGTTCAATCTCAAACTCGTTTCCATTGAAGATCTAGTTGCTTATCGCATGCAACACGATAGTTTGATCGTCAAAAAAGAAGATTTTGATGTGCAAACCCGTTTTGGCACCTTCCGACTGCGCGCCTACGAGCAAACCACCAACAAACAAATACATATTGCCCTCACAAAAGGCACATGGAACATTGGCGAAGCCGTTTTAACACGAATCAATTCCTCACAAGTAAACAACGATTTGCTAGGCACATTGACCAACAATGCAGACAAGCAATTGGATGATATGTTCCAAATAATAAACGATCATGGCAAAGGCGCCGTGATATTTATTAACCAAGACATGCAGTCCATCAATATGTTAAGCCGCATATCCGAACTCAAAAAACTACAATCCAAAGGAGTTTCCAAAGCTCCAAAAATTGTTATTGATAGTAAAGATTTCGGGATTGGAGCACAAATACTTCATGATATTGATATTTCCAAAATACGGCTCGTGAGCAATGCCGAACATTCCAAACGAGTGGGCATGATAGGCTACGGATTGGAAATTACCGATTACGTCAATTATTAATTCATGGGCGTGACCTACTTCCGCAAGCTCCAGAGGTCGGGCTCTCGGCACTCGCTTTTATGGCTCCACTGCGTTACACCATAAAGAGCTCAAACAAAGCCTTGATCCCTCACGCAAACAAAACAAAATCAAAGACTTAATTATTAAGTATTATTTTTTCAAAATTTTAAACAAATAAATTTTAAAAACCGAAAAAACAATCTTATATTTGCACTCGCAATATAGGAATGTATGCGACGCTCACAGGAGAAATGGCAGAGCGGTCGAATGCGGCAGTCTTGAAAACTGTTGACTGTAACAGGTCCGGGGGTTCGAATCCCTCTTTCTCCGCTGGTTATTTCAAAAAACCTACCAAAACCCTTTAAATCGTATGATTTAGAGGGTTTTTTAATTTACTCCCTATCCAAATTATTCATAGTTTCTCATTCTAAAGGGGTACAATTCGGGGCACTTTAAAATTTCAAAATCATTGTGCCCCTACCTTTGTAAACCCTTTTAAAATAAGGGGTTCATTCATTGAACATCTTGTTTTGTGTTGATAGTTTTTCTAAATTTCTATTAACTTAAAGGTTACCAATTATGGACAATCCAATTTCAATCCTTTTTTATTTAAAAAGAGTCAAAGTCAATGCTCAAGGTTTGGCTCCAATTTTTCAACGAATTACCATCAATGGTAGACGATTAGACAA
>JAYVHB010000070.1:0-44974 GCA_043771555.1 Flavobacterium sp.
AATAACGACCTTCCAGCAGACGATTACTGGTTTACAGTGGAGTATCAAGAAGCACAAATAAATAAAACATTTAAAGCCCATTTCTCATTAAAAAGATAATTCAGATGAATTTTAAAAGAAGCTATTTACTATTATTATTGTTTATATCACAAATTTCACTTTCTCAAGAAGGGATTTCTGTGTACTCAGATTATTTATCAGATAATTATTATTTATTACATCCTTCCATGGCAGGTGCTGCAAGTTGTGACAAAGTTAGACTAACAGCAAGAGCACAATGGTTCGGACAAAAAGACGCTCCAGCCATGCAAACCTTGAGTTATAATGCTCGAGTTGGGGAACAATCTGGGTTGGGAGGAATTGTTTATAACGATAAAAACGGGTACCATTCACAACAAGGTATCAAACTTACCTATGCGCATCATTTGATGTTTTCTAGAGATGAGACCGATTTGAATCAGTTATCTTTTGGTATGAGTGTCGGATTGATACAAAGTATTTTGGATGAAACACAATTTTTAGGACCTTATGGTTATGATCCAATTGTTGCTGGAACAGTACAAAAAGATTCGTATTTTAATGTTGACGTAGGAATGTCTTATAATTATCTAGATTTTTATGTGCACGGAACCGTAAAAAATGCTGTTGAGACCAGACGTCAATTGTATACTGATATAGAAAGTGATAATATCAGAAAATTTATTATAAATACGGGATATGTTTTTGGAGACGAAGAGCGAATTATGTGGGAACCGTCAATAATGTTTCAGTCTGCTAGTAAAACGAAAGAAAAATCTATTGACCTCAATTTGAAAGCCTATAAAGCAATGGACTTTGGTCGACTTTGGGGCGGAATATCCTACAGAAGAAGTCTTGATGGAGCAGAATATATCCAGAATGGATCAAGAGGAGTTCAGAAATTACAGTATATAACCCCTATCCTAGGTGTAAATTATAAACAATATATGTTTTCTTATAATTACTCCTATTTGGCAGGTGCTGTAAATTTTGATAATGGCGGTTTTCATCAAATAACACTTGGGATGAATCTTAATTGCCGAAAAGGAAAATGGCATTGTAAATGCCCTGCTGTTAATTAAATTTTTTAAAACTATGTCCCGATCTTTTCGGGACAATTTTTTATACCTATGTTAGTAAAATCTATCAATGGCAAATCGCCACAAATACCAGACGATTGTTATGTTGCCGAAAACGCCACTATAATTGGAGATGTTCGTTTTGGCGAATCCTGTAGTGTTTGGTTTAATGCCGTGATTCGTGGCGATGTCAACTCAATTGAAATTGGCAATAAGGTAAACATCCAAGACGGTGCAATTATTCATTGTACTTATCTTAAACATCCCACCAAAATTGGCAATAATGTATCTATAGGTCATAATGCCATTGTGCATGGATGTACCCTGCAAGACAACGTATTAATAGGTATGGGCGCCATAGTAATGGACAATTGCATTGTCGAAAGCAACTCGATTATAGCGGCTGGTGCTGTTGTTACTCAAAATACGGTTGTCGAGTCTGGAACTATATATGCAGGTGTTCCTGCCAAAAAAGTGAAAGATATAGATGCGTCTGAATTTGCTGGAGAAATCGAGCGAATATCCAACAATTATGTCATGTATTCTAGTTGGTATAAGGAGTAATTTATTTTGGGCGTTCCGCGTCAAGTCAAGAAAAATGACTTGTCGCGGCGGGCTATTCGCTACAATCTTTTTTGTGGCTTTGTCCTTCGACAAGCTCAGGATGACAAAACCACAAAAAAGGATTTTCGCTTCTATCCCTAACGCAAACCTGTAGACAAATCATGATAATCGGCTAGGGATTACTATATCTGTTAGCGCTTCCTTTATCAGGCTCGGGCAAGCCATAAAGATTGAAACGAATAGCCGGCCACCCGCCAAATAAAACTAAAAATCTATTTCTTCTATCCCTTTTTCGAAACCTAAAATTTGTTTCAATACATTAGGATTGGTGTTGGTATAGAAACTATTGTTGGTAATTACGTTGTTGTTTAAACCAATTTTTTCTGACAATATTTTATGTGTTTGTCTCGCAACAGCTTCGCCAGAGTCGATAATCTGAATCGATTTTGGAATAATTTTCTCAATTTGCGGAATCAAATACGGATAATGACTACAGCCCAAAACAAGAAAATCTATGTTTTTTGCAATCATTGGCTCGAGATAGGAGCGAAGTAACAGATTCATTTCAGGCGAGTTGATGTCGCCGTTTTCAATTAATTCGACCAAGCCATGACCTATTTGCTCAATTATGGTCGTTTCTTGGTACAACTCCAATGATTTATTAAAAAGTTCGCTGCTTAAAGTTCCTTTCGTTGCAAGAATTCCAATGGTTTGCGTTTTGGAGTTAATGGCAGCGGGTTTTATAGCGGGTTCGATACCAATAAACGGAATATCGTAGTTGGCTCTTAGCTCTTTTATGGCATTGGTAGTTGCGGTGTTACAGGCTACTACGATTATCTTGCAATTTTTTTGTAGTAGAAACTCGGTATTTTTTATACAAAGTGCAATGATTTCGTCTTTTGATTTTTTTCCGTAAGGAGCGTTTTTACTATCAGCGAGATAGATGGTTTGCTCGTTTGACAACAATTGATGGATGGCTTTCCAGATCGATGTGCCGCCAATTCCTGAATCGAAAAGTCCTATTGGATTGTTATTGGTTTTCATTAAAACAAATGTAAAAAAAAACTGCCTCGTTTTAAAGCGAGGCAGTTTTTAATTTTATTTTAGAATTAAAATCCTAAGTCTTTCTTAACATCTGCTGTTAAGTTTGGACCGTCAGCTAGTAATAATCCTTCAGCATTAAGTACATATTGGTATCCTTTTGCTTTTCCTACTTTGGCGATAGCAGCTTTTACTTTTTCGTAAATTGGCTTCATAATATCACCTTCTTTTGTTTGCAACTCTTTTTGTGCATTGTCTCTGTAGTCAGTGATTCTTTTTTGCATGTCTTGCACTTCTTTAGAGCGTGTTTCGTTGATAGCTTCTGTTACAGTAGTTGCTTCTCCTTCGTATTTTTTCAATAAGGTTTGATAGGCTTCTACCATTGTTTTGTATTCAGCATCATAAGTTCCACTCAATTTTTCTAATTGTTTTTGAGCTTCCAGCATGGCAGGCATTTTAGTAATAATTTCGTTTACTTCAACGTGTGCTGTTTTTGCTTGTGCATTTACTGCTTGACTACCTACTAACATTACGGCAACTATAAGCAAAGTTCTGAATTGTTTCATTGTTTTAATTTTAATTTAGTTATTGATTTAATCGGGTTTTTACTTTTTTTCTTTATTTAATTTTTTTGTTCTTCTCGCGCTTTTTTGGCAGCTTCTCTATCGGCAAGTATTTTGGCTCTTTTTTCGTCGTTAGCCTTTTTTCTTTCTTCAAGAAGTCGCGCTCTTTCTTCTGCGGCTTTTTGTTTTTCTAATGCTTTTGCTGCTTCTTGTTCGGCTTTATCTGTATTAACTACTGGTTTGTCGTCTGTAGTAGGTTGAGATGTTCCGCTTTCTTTTGATGGATTATCTATAACCGTGCCATTCTTTTTATTCTCTTTATCTTCTTGCAATTTTTTTCTGGCGGCTTCAATTTCTGCCTTTTTTGCATCAGCAGCTAATTTTCTATCTTCAAGCAATTTTTCGCGGGCTAATTTCTTGTCATCCAATGCTTTTTGTCGATCTGCAAGAGCTGGATTTGACTTAATATCATCTTCTAGTTCTTGCTTGGCATCTGCTGCGGCTTCCGCTTTTAATTGCTTGTTTGTCATCTGACTTCTTTTGGCAGATCGCGTTATGGTTCGCACAACTTGATCGCTAATGTCAAATCTTTTGGCAGCAAATAGCATGGTCATATCAGAGCTTTTATCGAAAATAAAATCGAATTTTTTTGCTTCGGCAATATCTTGAGCTGCCGTAAAAACTTGATCTTGAATGGGCTGAATAAGTACCGTTTTTTGAATAATTAAATCTCCTTTTGGACCGAATCGTTTTTCTTGAAAATCAAGTAGTTCTTTTTTCTGAAAAGCAATTTCGTCTTCTCTTTCTTCAATTAATTCTTTGGTTAGTAAAACGCGTTCGGTTTTTAATGATTCTTCGAGTTTTTTTAGTTCAATAGATTTTACTTCTATTTCCTGTTTCCATTTTTGAGCTTTTTGCTCCAATTGGTTTTTGGCTTCCGTATAATCAGGAATATTTTGCAAGATATATTCCATATCAATATAGCCAATTTTAACGCCACGACCTTGACCATTTGATGCGTTAGAAAAGCCTATAAATGCTAGTAAAATTATAAAATAGTTACGCATAATTCTAAATAATTTAATTAGAAAAAGATTTCAAATATATTGAATTTAAAATTGTTGACCAATAATGAAATGGGTTTCCCATCCATTTTTTTGTGTTGATCCTGGAACAGCATCAAAACCATGTCCAAAATCAATACCTAACAATCCAAAAGCAGGCATGAATATTCTAAGCCCTGCTCCAGCAGAACGTTGTAGTACAAACGGATTATATTGTTTAAAATTGTCATACGATGCGCCACCTTCTAAAAATCCTAGTACATATATAGATGCCGCCTGTTTTAAAGTTATAGGATAACGCAACTCCATTGAAAATTTGTTATAAATAGTTCCACCATCTTGAGATGATAAAGAGTTGTTTGGATAGCCACGCAATTGTATAACCTCACGACCGTCTAACGCAAAGTTTGCCAATCCATCTCCGCCTAAGAAAAATCTTTCGAAAGGAACAAGACCTCTGTCTTTATTATAGGCTCCCATAAACCCGAATTCTCCTAAAGATCGTAAAACTAGCTTATCATAAATTTTGGTATACCAGTCTGCTTTTAGTTTTACTTTGTAATATTCTAGCCAATTGTATTTTTTCTGGTCTACTTTACTAGCATCGGCATCGCCCGTTATAGCATTTGCTTTTTCATAAACAGGTTGCCCGTTGGCATTAAGGCTTACAAATTTTATAAAATCACCATCTCTTGGGATTGCTCCATCTGCATTTACTGTACCAATATAACCTGCAGCTGTGGAATATTTAAGTTTGTAGGCTTCTTCGTTTTTTAGATTTTTATAGTCAACTCCATTCCATAACGAATAGGGTGGCGAGAATTTTCCAGAGATACTGAATTCTGATCCGTAGGTAGGAAAAATAGGATTTACACCTTTATTATTTCTACTCAATCCAATGGTGTAGGCAAGATTTCTCGAGGCTCCATTACCAAAAGTGAAAAGTCCCGTATTATAATTATTCAAATCATAATATTGAAAACTTAATCCTTGTGAAAATACAAAGTAATTGTCTGGAGCGTTCAATCGTTTTGCTAAACCTACTGATAATGATGTGATATTGAAACTTTTGCTTTTATCTACACTTCCAAAACCACTACTCAAAAATTGTTTACTATGAGAAAGTGATGTGCTTAGTTGTACTGGTTTTTTGCCACCAAACCAAGGTTCTGTAAAGGACAAACTATAGGTTTGAAAAAAAGAACTTGCTTGCAAACGTAAAGATACTTTTTGTCCATCTCCCATAGGTAATGGTCTGTAGGCGTCTTTTTTGAAAAGATTTCTTGCAGCAAAATTATTGAAAGACAATCCTAATGTGCCAATAAAACCGCCTCCGCCATAGCCACCTTGAAGTTCAATTTGGCTGGATCCTTTTTCTACTACTTGATACTCAATATCTACCGTTCCTGCTGCCGCATCTACATTTCTGAACTCTGGTTTTATAGCTTCGGGATCAAAAAATCCTAAGGCTCCAATTTCTCGTATTGTTCCAACAAGCTCTTCTTTGCTATATTTTTGTCCGGGTTTGGTGCGCAATTCTCTATAAATAACTTTATCGTTTGTCTTGTCGTTTCCGGTAACTGTAATTTTATTGAAGTAGGCAATTGGACCTTCAACCACACGAATTTCAAAGTCGATCGTATCGTTGGCGGTTTTAACTTCTACAGCATTTATGTTAGAAAATAAATAACCATTGTTTTGATATAAGTTGGTAATATCGTCACCATCTGGTTTGGACTTGTCTGATATTCTTTTTTCGAGTAAGCTTCCGTTGTAAACATCGCCTTTTTTGATACCTAGCATACGTTGCAAACCGTTATCTGGATATACAGAATTCCCTATAAATTTTATGTTACCAAAATAGTACTTGCGCCCTTCTTCTATATTAATTTTGACGCCAATTTTTTTATCACTTTTATTGAAAGCAACCGAGTCAGATACGATTCTGGCATCACGATAGCCTTTTTCTTTGTACTTTTCGATAACAGAAGCAAGATCTTCTTTGTATTTTTCTTTTATATATTTTGATTTTTTGAAAACACGCAAAGGGTTAGAAAAAAATGCTTCTGCATTCATTTTCTGCTTCGTGTTTTTCATGAATTTACGCAATTTTTTATCGCTAAATTTCTCGTTGCCTGCAAAGTCAATGGTGCTGATTTTTATTTTTTGACCCCGATCGATAGTAATCAACATTTTTACTTCGTTGATTACGGTTGTGTCTACGGCGGTATTGATAACCACTTTGGTATTATAAAAACCGTCTTTTTTGTATTTATTTTCTAGATAATTTCGTGTAGTTGTTATAAGATTTTCAGTAACAACTTTTCCTTTAGAAAGGTTATTGTCTTTGATGAGTTGTTCGGTTTTATTTTTCTTTACACCCTTGAATTTAACTTCACTTAATTTTGGCAATTCATTGATTTCTAATTGCAAGTAAATGCTATCTCCTTCAATACGATTAACGTAAAAATCTATCTCACTAAAAAGACCTAATTTACCTAATTTTTTTACAGCATTTGATATTTCTTCCCCAGGAACTGTCACATTTTGACCTTTTTCAAGACCTGCGAATGTAACAACGGTTTGCTGGTTATAACTTATTTTTCCTAAAACTTCTACATCGGCAAGGATGTAGGTTGTGCCACGGTCAAACGGTATTCGCTCTTGTTCTTGTGCATTTATTGTAAAAATACTTCCAAAAAATAATAGGGTTAAGATTGCTCTTATGTTTGCTTGTAACACTAAAAATTTATTTAATTTGTTCACTTGTTTTTCCAAATCTTCGTTCTCTTTTTTGATAGCTTATAATTGCTTCAAATAAATGTTCTTCTCTAAAATCAGGCCACAACACATCAGTAAAATAGAACTCGGCATAGGCAATTTGCCACAGCAAAAAATTACTTATTCTGTGCTCGCCACTTGTTCTTATTACCAAATCTACGTCGGGTAAATTTTGCGTGTAAAGATGCTCTTTTATAATTGATTCGTCAATACTGTCTATTGAAATTATATTATTTTTAACTTTATCGCTAATGTTTTTAACAGCATTTATGATTTCTTCTCTTGCGCCATAATTGAGTGCAAGGGTTAGTGTCATGCGCGAGTTGGTTTTGGTTTTATCAACAACTTCTTGCAGCTCTTTTTTTGCAGAAGCTGGCAATCGCTCTAGATTTCCTATTGAGTTTAATCTGATATTATTGTCTTGAAGTGTTTTAAGTTCTTTTTTCAAAGAGCTTATTAGAAGTTTCATTAAGGTGTCTACTTCTAGTTTTGGGCGGTTCCAGTTTTCGGTCGAAAAAGCATAAAGAGTTAGATTTTCTATACCTAGGCGCGCACAAGTTTCTACTGTAATGCGTACCGATTTGGTTCCTTTTTCATGACCAACTGCGCGCAGAAAACCTTGTTTTTTTGCCCAACGACCATTGCCATCCATAATGATAGCGAGGTGTTTGGGTAGGTTTTCTAAATTTATAGTAGTTTCTAAACTCATTTTTAATTTTTGCAATAGCACGGTCGTTCACCGAAGGTATAGGTTATTGTAAATCCTGAAAAAACATACCAATCATTACTGTTGATGTTCCCGAATCTATATTCCGATAATTTATCATCTGTAGGATTACTTCCGTCAAGATTATCTTTAAAACTGTATCGCGCTCCAATTTCTGCTCCGAAAACCCAATTATCTAAAATTTTTGTTTTTACACCAACAATCATCGGAATTGCAATAGCACTTTGTGTTTTATCTTTTTTTGGATAATTTAAATCCTGAAAAT
This sequence comes from Flavobacterium sp., assembly GCA_043771555.1. GTDB lineage: Bacteria > Bacteroidota > Bacteroidia > Flavobacteriales > Flavobacteriaceae > Flavobacterium. The sequence goes on from JAYVHB010000070.1 coordinate 8,103, forward strand.
ACAAACCATCATATCGCGCATAACTGAGACCCGAATAAACATATGGTGTGAAAATTTTATCAAAATTATGCTGGTCAAATTTAAAAAAATTAAATTCTAATCCTGCTGATACTTCTTGAAAACTGTTTTCGAAACTAAAATTTCGTTGCTTTCTTGCTTTTGAATCAGCATTTTTATCATCGGCTGCAAGTTTGGATTTGGTATATGAAAATCGCCAAGCATGTCTAGGGCTTTTATTCCATTTATACAACAACCCAAATGCGGTTTCGTTAGGATTTATATAGGTTGATGGTCCAATATCTCCAACATAGTTACTGCTACCCAAAAAAGCACCAATCTCATGGATTTGAGCATTTATGTTAGATAAATAACTAATAAAAAATAGGACAATAATTCTTTTCATGCTTCTGAAAATAGCGTGCAAATATAATAATTCTAGGTACTAATATGCTATGAAATTAGTAAATGTTAAAAATTAAATATTTAGCGGTTAAAATAAATAGATTTTGAAAAATAGCTATTTAAAAAAACGATAAAAATCCATTTGTAGTATGTAGGAAATTTAATTTCGCTTGTCTTCGCCCCAAAGTAGTTTTTTGCGAAGTGTTTTCAGGAACGTTTCGTCGTGAATTTCGACCATATTTATCTGAAAAGACGTTTTGTTGATGGTCAATACCGAATCGTTTTCGACCGTTGCAATTCGTGAATCCAACGATATTAAATAATTTTTTTCGCGACCAGAAACTTTCAATTCAATAGTAGTTTCATCAGGAATTACAAGTGGTCGGGCGTTTAGGTTATGAGGCGCAATAGGTGTAATTACAAAACTTTTTACATCAGGTGTCAACACTGGTCCGCCGCAACTCAACGAATATCCTGTTGATCCTGTAGGTGTAGAAACGATCAAGCCATCTGCCCAATACGAATTGAGATATTCTCCATCAAGAGCAGTTTCTACGGTAATCATCGAGGTGGTATCTTTTCGGGATACGGTAATTTCATTCAAGGCAAAATTAATGTCATCTATTTCTTCATTTGGTTTAGAAGATTTTAGGCTAATTAATGTTCGCTTGGAAATCGAATATTTTTTTTCTAAAACCAATTGCAAAAATTCCTGAATATTGTCTTTCGGAACCGTTGCTAGAAATCCCAATCGACCAGCATTTATTCCGAGAATTGGAATTCCAGAATTGCGAACATAAGTAACAGCTCGCAAAATGGTGCCGTCGCCACCAATACTCAACAACATATCAAAACTCGAATCTAGATCTTGGTGCGAACTAAAGGTTTTGTATTCTTTTTTTAGAATTTCTTCCTTATATAATATGTCAAGAAATTTTTCTTCAATAACTAATTCGACATTATTGGCATTAAAAAAAACAAAAATATCACGAATAATAGGTCGTGTGTCGTTTTGATAATATTGTCCGAAAATAGCTATTTTCATTTTTTATTTTTAAAAGCCCTCCCTTTGGGAGGGTTGGGTGGGCTTTAGATAGATAAATATTTATCCAAATATTCCGAGCGTTCTTTCAAAATGGTCATATAATCGTCTTCTTTATGTTCCGAAATTATTTCGTATTCATACCTGCGAAAACTTTGTACAATTTCGTTTACATCTCCCAAACTTATTTTTATTGTAATTTCTACCGTCGAAGCCGTTGTATTTGAAACGAAAACCCCTAAAATCTTGCCGTTATTACTTTCTACAATTTGCGAAATCTGACTCATAGAATAATCCAAAACTCCTTTTTGTACAATAATTACACTTCCTTTTTCTTTCATAAAAGGTGTTTCGTGAAAAAATTTGATAATTTCTTCCATTTCATAAAAACCCAAATACGAATTATCATCGTCCAAAACAGGAACTATATTGGTGTGATTTTTTGCAAAAACTTCTAAAACATCAAGCCAAATCATGTTTTTTCTAGCAAAAAAACCTTCAAGTGTGTATTTATAATCGGATATTTTTTTATCTGAATCGAAAGTTTCCAAATCTTCCTTAGAAATACTACCTATATATAAGGAATCGTCCAGAACAGGAAAATGAGAAAAATTAATTTCTTCAAAAAATTCTTGAGCATCTGCAATGGTTTCTTCCACCTGAATTGCTTTGTAATCCTTGGAAATATAATTTGAAATTTCTGTCATAAAATTTGTAAAAATCAGATTCTTAAAATACAAAAATAGTTAAAAACTAAGTATAAGTTGTATTTTTGCAAAAAATAGTTCGCATGACAAAATTAAGTGTAAATATCAATAAAATTGCAACGTTGCGAAATGCTCGTGGTGGGAATGTGCCTAATTTACTGCAAGTAGCCAAAGATCTTCAGCAATTTGGTGCGCAGGGCATTACTGTACATCCACGCCCAGACGAGCGTCATATTCGCTATCAAGATGCACGAGACTTAAAAGCAATTGTGTATACCGAATATAATATTGAAGGCAATCCGCTCGAAAAATCGTTTATCGACTTAGTATTAGAATGTAAACCAACGCAAGTAACTTTGGTGCCAGATGCAAATGATAACTTAACATCAAACGCTGGTTGGAATACTATAAAACATAAAGATTTCTTGTATGAAATAATTTCTGAATTTAAAAGAAATAACATTCGAACCGCCATTTTTGTTGATCCAGTTCTCGAAATGATTGAAGGTGCGAAAGTCTGCGGTGCTCATAGAATCGAATTGTATACTGAAGCCTTTGCGTATCAATATGGTTTGGGTAATACTAGCGCCGTTGCGCCGTTCACAAAAGCGGCTATATTAGCTAACGAACTTGGTTTGGGCGTAAATGCTGGGCATGATTTGAGTTTGGATAACATTAAATTTTTTAAAGAAAATATCCCGAATTTACTAGAAGTTTCTATTGGTCATGCACTTATTTCAGAAGCTATATATTTAGGACTAGACAATGTTGTCAATATGTATTTGCATAAATTGAAATCCCATCCCGACCTTTCCAAAGGGAAGGAGTAAAAATATAATTATGATTTTAGCATCAAATATTTTTGGAGTAAATATAAGTTCAGAAGCCCTCCCTTTGGGAGGGTTGGGTGGGCTTCTTATCCTCCACGGTTTTCTAGGAATGTCAGACAATTGGAAAACCTTGGCAGTGCAATATGCGTTAGAAGGATTTGAAGTTCACGCCATTGATTTGCGCAATCACGGGCGCAGTTTTCATTCGGATGATTTCAGTTATGAAGTTATGGTGCAAGATATTGTAAATTATTGTCAAGAAAAAAATTTACAAAAAATTGATATTATAGGTCATTCGATGGGCGGAAAAGTAGCGATGCTGTTGGCAACAAACTACCCAGATTTGATTGATAAATTGATAGTTGCCGATATTGGACCAAAATTTTATCCGCAACACCATCAAAGTATTTTGGCAGGATTAAATGCTGTGGATTTTTCTAAAAAACCAAGCCGAACTGATGTTGATGAAATCGTTTCACAATACATTCCTGATTTTGGAACGCGACAATTTTTATTAAAAAGTTTGTATTGGCAAACGCCAGAGCAACTGGCTTTTCGATTTAATCTTGAAGTTTTTAACACCAAAATAGACCAAATCGGAACAGTTTTGCTCGAAAACAATACCTTCAATAAACCAACCCTTTTTGTTCGTGGCGGCAATTCCGATTATATTTTGGATAAAGATTTAGAAAAAATAAAACACCATTTTCCAAATTTCAAACTAGAAACTATTGCAAATGCTGGGCACTGGTTGCATGCCGAAAATCCAAAGATATTTTTTGAGAAAACAATTGGGTTTTTGAAATGAAAAAAGCCGATAGAAATAATCTATCGACTTTTTGTTAAATTAGATCAGTATTTATTCCTTAATAAATTTGAGAGTTTTAACAGTAGAATCAGAGATTATTTGTAAAAAATAAACCCCTGCTTGCAGATTTTGGACATCTAATTTATTAGAATCAAATAAATTAGCAGGAATATTTCTTCCATTAATATCAGAAACTAAAATAGAATTAATAATCGATTTTGACTCAATATTTAAAATATTCGATGTTGGATTAGGAAATAATGAAATGCTATTTTCTACAAACATTTCATTTTCGGTAGATAAGCTTAGTCCAGTGCAATTAGAACTTACTGTTGTATTTGTATAGTTATAAAAGTTACACTGATTTTGAACGGTTATAATTTGGCTGGCATCGCAACAAATATTCTGCAACGTAGGATTTCCAAATATATTGAAACCACCTACTTCCGTAGAACTATTTTTTATAGAAAGTTGCGTTAACAAATTGTTGCCTACATTAAAGGAGTATAAAATAAATAAATTACTCAAATCTAAAGTTGTAAGATTGTTATTTGAAAAATCTATATCTTTTACATATTGTAAATTATCTATATTTATAGATTGCAAATTAGAATTGATAACACCAATATATTCAAGATTAAGATTCGAATTTAAATTTAATGTAGCTATGTTAGCATTTTCTAAACGAATTCCTGCAAGCATTAGATTTGTACTTACATCCAAGGTTGTTAGTCCCGATCCAGCAAAACTAATTACAAATAATCCTGGAAGTGCAGTTAAATTTAAATTATTGTTGGCTTCAAAAAAACAATATAAATTTTTTAAGTAAGAAGAGCCATTTGGTATACTAAAATTAGAATTTTGAATAGTAATTTGTGCAGTAACTAAATCAATATTGTTCGCAGAAAAGTTTAGCGTAGAAAGATTTCCTGTTGCTAAATAAAAATTAGTCAGGTTAGCATTATTTGATACATCTAGGTTTATCAGATCAACCGCCCATAGATATAAACTTTCTAGATTGGTATTGTTAGATAAATTTAATGTTGTCGCATTTCCTGTGACGGCATAAAGTGTTTTAAGGTTGACGTTACCATCTAAATTTAAAATGTTTAATGACGATGCATAGTAAGGCGTTGCTTGTATAAAAATATATACATTAATAGTTAAGTATTCTAGATTAACAAGCGTAGGGAAGTTAAATGACGTTAATGCTGATGAATAAATGGTTAAAGAATTTAGATTTATAAAATATTCTAAACCAGATAAATTAGCAACAGGTGCATTGTCGTAGATCTCTAATCCTGCGACATTCGCAGCTTCTTGAACGCTAATTTGATTATCATTATTACTATCGACCCTTATGTATGCGCCTGCTAAATCTACCGCATAACCATATCCGTTTGTAGGGGTGTACGTTAAAAATGATTTAAAATTGGCGTCTGGAATATTGATAATTTGCGAAGTTGTAATTTGAACAATAAAGAAAATTAAGATTAGTACTAATTTTTTCATAACAATAGATTTTAGTTTTTGATTATTTTTTGAGAATTACTTGACCCATCTTTAGAATAAATAGTCGCTAAATACATACCATTATTGAGATTATCAATGTTTAAGTTAACTTCATTTAAATCATTGTACTTTTCTGAATAAACTACTTTCCCTAAAACATCAACTATTATTACCTCAGAAATCGAATTTCCTGATATTTTAATTAATCCATTATTTGGATTTGGATATAAATTAATTTTAGTTTTACTTTCGAAATTATTATTTGCAAGAGATGAGCCAGTTAGTCTTTGTAAAGGATCGGTTAATCTGTAAAATCTTGAAATAAATCCATCAGAGGATGGAGCGTCAATAACATATCCAATACAAAAGCCTACTGTGCCACTCTGAAATTCAGCGGTAAAAGGATAAACAGCTTCGGCATCTGTATTCAGATCTATCCAATTTAAGCCGCCATTTGTTGTGTAAGATGCTCCTCTAGCTACTGACGGACTGGCACTTATGTCGGATAAACCAAATTGAAAATAAGTGTTATTTGTTTGTGGCACAGCAACTGTACGATAATTTCTGATAGTTCCAGTTGGAAATTCTTGAGACCATGTTAGACCTCCATCAGTAGTTCGCCATTGACTATTATTAAAGTCAACAATTAATCCTTCTAGTTCATTTTTAAATGCAAAACTACCGCTAGTACCTTGTATTCCGCCAAAATCTATAATAGGACTTTGAGAAACTGTCCAATTTACACCTTTATTAGTCGATTTGTATATTCTTCCCCGGGAAGTACCAAACCACATTGTATTTTCAACCACATCGTATATTCCAGGATAAGCATATTCTTCTCCAAATGGAGTCGGAATGTTTGCTGTTGGCAATAATGTCCAGCTTGAACCTCCATTGTTAGTTGAATAAATTTCATAAATTCCATTAACAGGATCACCAATAGCTATACCTTCATTTTCATTCCAAAATTTTCAAAATTAACAAATGAACTAGGATTTGTGAACAAATTTGGCGTTTGTAAAACCCAAGTTTGTCCCGCATTTGTAGTTTTATAAACACCAGTAACTGCTGTTGTAGGGTTCATTACATAGGTACTTATATAAGCAGTTGTGGCAGAAAGGGCTTTAATCCCAGTTATAAACGCATTGGGTAGATTGTACATACCTGAAGACCATGTTAACCCTGCATCTTCAGATTTGGCCCACATATAATTTTGCGTAACACCAGGAAATTGTCTATTATTTGTTCCATTTACCCAGACCACATTAGCGTCGACAATAGATATTTCGCCAGCATAAATATTTGGATCAGTAAAAATATTGTTTACTTCTGTCCAGAAATTTTGGCTATTTACGAGAGAAGAAAAGGTAATTGCTAGTAATAAAATAATTTTTTTCATAATAATAATTTTAGGTAGTTATTGTATTTAAACACTTCAACATGAAAAAACCCTACCCAATTTAATAAATTAAATTTAATAACCAAATAAGACTATATTTGTTTTTTAAATCAATCTGTAATTTTAAAATCATGAACACCATCCTCAAAATCCTCGTAACCGCTATTTTAGTTCTCGTTATAGATTATTTCATGTCGGGTATTACCGTTTCTAGTTTTATAACTTCAATTATTGTTGCCGTTGTGCTAGGTTTACTCAATACTTTTATCAAACCACTTTTAGTTTTCTTCACGTTTCCGGTAACGATCGTCACTTTAGGCTTGTTTCTATTTGTGATAAATGCTTTAATTATTATTTTATGTTCCAAGATCGTGGGCGGTTTTCAGGTCGATACCTTTTGGACAGCCATGTTGTTTAGTGTTATTTTGTCGATGTCGCAATCCATCACCAATCGTTTTATTTCAGAAAAGTAAAAAAGTAAAACTTCAGAATTATTAAGTTCTTTTCTTATATGAACTTCAATTCCATACATTTTTCAAAAAAAATGCTTTATTATTCATTTCTATGAAAATGGTATGCCTATCCTTTCTTTTCTAAAAGAACAATTCTATGAATCTATGTGTTTAATTTTTTTAAAGAAACGTCAATAACTTCCAAGTTTTAAAAATTTGTTTTTCAAAAAAGACTATTTGTTTATAAACCTAAAATTCCTTACTTTTGCACCCAATTTCAGAAAATTTATCAAAATGGATATCAGAAGAATCGCCATCAATCCCGTTACCGAAATCATAGAAATAAACGTTTTCCTTTCCGATTATAAAGGACAAGTAGCCAAACGTATCAACGAAAAAATGCCATTGGCAACCATCAAAGGATTCCGCAAAGGAGCCGTGCCAAAAGACTTGGTAGCCAAACAATACGGACCAGCCATCAAAAAAGAAGAAATCAAAAAAGTGGTAGATCTTGCCCTAGAACGATTTATCGACAACGAAAGATTAAACCTTCTCGGAACGCCACTCGCTATCGAAAAAGAAATCTTCAACTGGGAACAAGAAAACCTTACATTTCAATACGAAATAGGCTTGTCTCCGTTTTTCGCTGTTGATTTAGAAACTCAACCCGAAGTAACCAAATACATCATTAAGGCCGACGATAAACTCATCGATGAGCAAGTAACCCGAATCCAAAAACAATTCGGAACCCTAACACCAGCAGAAGTTATTACAAACGACAGTGAGATTTCAGCAACCTTCATCAACGAAACTGCCGGAATCAACAAAAGCACACCGTTTGAACTTTCCATTTTCAAAGACAAAACCACAGCCGGTAAATTTCTTGGCAAAAAAGTAGGTGATGTTGTTACCGTTAATACGTTAGGATTGTTCGAAGACGACCACAAACTCATGGATATTTTCGAAGTAAACCACGATATTGTGCATACTTTGGCAGTAGATTTAGCCGTAACCATTACCAGCGTTGACGCCGTGCAACAAGCCGAACTCAACCAAGAATTGTTCGACAAACTCTTCGGCGAAGGTAAAATAGCTACTTTGGATGAGCTAAAAGCCAAAATAAAAGAAGATGCCGAAGCCCAATTCGAGCAATCGTCAGCACAAAAACTCACTAACGATGTAGTCGATGCCTTAATCGCAAACACCAAGTTCGATTTGCCAAAAGACTTTCTAATCAAGTGGTTACAAACCACTGGCGAAAAAAATCTATCTTTCGACGAAGCCACTGCCGAGTACAATCGTACCGAAAACGGATTGCGTTTCCAAATGATTGAAGGGCGCGCGCTAGCACAAATCCAAATCAAAATCACTTTCGAAGACCTCAAAACCTTCACCGCTAGAAATATACGTCAACAAATGGCACAGTTCGGACAAGCTAACCCAACCGATCAAGACGTCGACGGCATCGTAGCCCGAGTTCTCAGCAACCAAGAAGAAGTAAAACGCCTTTCGGAGCAAGTAACCAAAGATAAGTTGATGCAGCTATTGGTCGAAAAAGCCAATCCAAAAACCAAAGAAGTAACCTACGAACAATTCATAAAAGAATCTTACGGCGAATAACTTTTATCAAAAAAATAGTATCTTTGAGCGTCAGAAATGTATTTTTTGACGTTTTTTTATTAGAAGCCAATCCAGCTATACGTTCCAAGCTTTCTCGTTTCAAACCATTTTTGTAATTTATAAAAATAACTTCCTGCGGTCGCTTTTTTATAAAAACAAAAATTGATTTTCAACTTCAAAAGGCTTTCCACTAATATCTGGGCTATTTATTAATATTGTCATCCTGAGCTTGTCGAAGGACTAAACCTTCTAAACTTATAACCTAATAACCTTTTTTTAAAAATGAACTACGGAACAGAATTCAAGAAATTTGCCACCAAGCACCACGGAGTAAGCGCCATGTATTTCGATAAAATCACGGCTGCCATGACACCAACTAACATGACTCCTTATATTATTGAAGAACGTCAATTGAATGTTTCACAACTCGACGTTTTTTCGAGATTAATGATGGATCGAATCATTTTTCTTGGCACAGGTATCGACGATCAAATTGCCAATATCGTACAAGCACAACTTCTTTTTCTAGAAAGTGCCGATGCTAGCAAAGACATTCAAATATACCTAAACTCGCCAGGCGGAAGCGTTTATGCAGGATTAGGCATCTATGATACCATGCAATACATCAAGCCCGATGTAGCCACAATCTGTACAGGTATGGCGGCATCAATGGGAGCCGTTTTGTTGTGCGCAGGAGCCAAAGGAAAACGTTCGGCATTGCCACACTCAAGAGTGATGATTCACCAACCATCTGGCGGAGCACAAGGCGTTGCCACCGATATGGAAATCAATCTTCGCGAAATGTTGAAGCTTAAAGACGAATTATACAAAATAATCTCATCCCATTCTGGACAAACTTTTGATAAAGTGCATAAAGATTCTGAACGTGATTATTGGATGATCGCCGACGAAGCCAAAGAATACGGAATGATTGATGAAGTTTTGAGAAGATAAATTCAGTTTTCAGTTTTCAGTCGCAGTTTACAGTAACGTAACTGCGACTAAAAACTGCGACTGTCAACTAATACTATGGCAAAAGAAAAATTAGAATGTTCCTTCTGCGGACGCAAAAAACCCGAAACCAATCTATTAATAGCTGGTATCGATTCGCATATTTGCGACAAATGCATCGAGCAAGCCCACGGCATAATACTCGAAGAATTAAAATCGAATCCTACTACCAAAAAAGGCGTTTCCGATTTAATTTTGCGAAAGCCCAAAGAAATCAGAGCTTTCCTTGACGAATATGTTATTGGGCAAGACCAAACCAAAAAAGTCATGTCCGTTGCCGTATACAATCACTACAAACGTTTGATGCAGCAAAACGATAATGACGATGTCGAGATCGAAAAATCAAACATCATTATGGTGGGACAAACAGGAACCGGCAAAACATTGGTTGCCAAAACCATTGCTCGAATGTTGGACGTGCCTTTATCTATTGTAGACGCCACCGTTTTGACCGAAGCGGGTTATGTAGGCGAAGACGTCGAAAGTATTTTGACACGATTGCTCCAAGCTGCCGATTATGATGTTACCAAAGCAGAACGCGGCATCGTTTTTATTGACGAAATAGACAAAATTGCCCGTAAAGGCGACAACCCTTCTATAACTCGTGATGTTTCGGGCGAAGGTGTGCAACAAGCCTTATTAAAACTTTTGGAAGGAACCGTTGTAAACGTGCCACCAAAAGGCGGACGAAAACATCCCGACCAAAAATTTGTAGAAATAGATACCCAAAATATATTGTTTATTGCTGGTGGCGCTTTCGACGGAATTGATAAAGTAATTTCCAAAAGACTCAATCGTCAAGCGATGGGTTATAGCACTTCCAAAAACGTCGATAATATAGATAAGGATAATTTGCTTCAATACATCATCCCAAAAGACATCAAAGATTTTGGGTTAATTCCAGAAATTATTGGTCGTTTGCCAGTGCTTACACACATGGATCCATTGGATCGCGAAACTTTGCGAGCTATTTTGACACAACCAAAAAATGCCCTAATTAAGCAGTACGAGAAGTTGTTCGCCATGGACGATGTAAAGTTTACAATATCTGACGATGCATTAGATTATATAGTAGACAAAGCGTTGGAATACAAACTTGGTGCTCGTGGTCTACGCTCACTTTGCGAAGCAATCCTAACCGATGCCATGTACGATTTGCCAAGTTCTGACGAAAAAGAATTGCATATTGACCGAGAATATACCGAAGATGCCTTGAGTAAAAATTTATTAAAACGATTAGAAATCGCTTCATAAATTATTTCAAGCTCATTTAAAATCGAAATAAAGCTCAAAAAGAATGTTTTTTGAGCTTTATTTTTGTTATTTTTGAGCTTGAATATTGAGCAAAAATCAGTTAAAAACTTCTTCTAAAATAAAATCAAGTTCTGGAAACAAAATACTTTTTATAGTATCTTCCTCAATAAGCGGGTGTTGTCCTACAAATTGATTTTCTTTCAAAACAAAAATAAACACCGTTTTATCTGCAGGATTTACAATCCAATATTCTTTTACTTTGGCTTCTTCATACAAATCATATTTGTATTTCATTTCTTTTTTCGAATTTCCAGGTGATAAAATTTCAATTACCAAGTCTGGACCACCAATAGCCCCTTTTTCATCTAGTTTGCTAGGATCGCAAATTACACACAAATCGGGTTGCACAACGGTATAAATATCAGTATTTGCAGTAGATTTTTTTTTATCTAAAAGGCGAACATCAAATGGCGCAAAAAATAAATTGCAAGAATGTTTTTTGAAATTAGCAAACATAATACCGTGAAGATTTGCCGCAACTCGTTGATGAAAAGTATTTGGTGCAGGACTCATTTTGAAGATTTGACCTTTTATAAGTTCTAGTCTTTCTTGAAATTTCCAAGTTAAATAATCGGCGTAGGAATACGTTTTATTAAGGTCTAGTTCTTCAAATGTTGTAATCATTGGTTTTTATATTTGTTCAAATTTAGTAAATTTTAGTTCAATTTTAAAAAAAAGGCTTTATATTATAATGAATGTCCAAGATTAAAATTTAAAATAGTTTGGCAAATAAAATTCCAATTCAGAAACAACTATTTTCTGAATTGGAATTTTTAATTTAAAAAATTTGCATTTGATTTACTCTTTAATAAATTTCCCGTTCCAGTTTCCTTTGTCGGTCACCAAAGTAATTTGATACACGCCGTTGGCATAATTTGCCGTATTTATGTTTAGCTCGTTTTTACCAGTACCGCTAATATCTTTTTCCTCAATAACTTGCCCCAACAAATTAGTAATTTTGTAACTCGAAGCCTGTAAACCTCTATTTTCTGGAAATTTTAGGTTGATGCTACCATTAGTTGGATTGGGATATAAAGCTATTAATTCTTTATAGTTGTCTATGATATCAGTACCAAGATTATTAACATTTATATTTAGGTTTGCCGTTACCGTTGTGCCACACTCGTTGGTTATGGTGCAGGTGTATATTCCTGTATCGTTGGTGGTTACATTAGTTAAAGTCAAGATGCCAGTTGTTTGCAAAGGCAAAATAGTGGTGCCTTTTTTCCAGACATAAGTAATGGCATTGGTGTTTTGCACATTGTAGGTAAATGCTGTACCAGCTGCTGGTGCATAGGTGTTAGGCAAAAACTCTTGGTAGGAGGGTTTGCGGCAGATTTCTATTAAACTTTCTGTTACAAATGCGTTTTCAGGACATGCAGCACAGCCGGGTGGTATAGGCATTATTACAGAATTATCGTTTGGATTAAATTTATATAAACCCCAAAGCGTCGTGCCAAAATAATTTCCTGTAGATGTCTTTATTATTGAAGTTGGATTAGCACCAGTAAAAAAAAACGGCGGACCTTGCTGATTACCAAAATCGTGCAACTTTGTTACAACATTAGAAGCAGTATTATATTGAAATAATGTACCCCAATGATTTGTTGTAATAATACCATTATCTACATTAGTATATACATTTGTACCTCCGTTTAGACAAACACCGTATTGTATACCATTGTCTGCATTAAAAATGTCTTTCGGAAACTCTCCTAGGTTATCACCGTCAAAATCAAACTTTTTTGTCAAAGTATTTGTAACAAGGTCAAATTCAAATATGTTACCAAAGTAGGTGTTTGCAAATTCAGTACCACCTGCAATTACACCATTTAATTTGCCAGTCTGGATTTCTTGTAAGTTGCCTGAAAATCTTATGCCTTCAGAAGCATCACATTTAAGCTGATAAACTTGTTGTACTGTATTGTTTGCTGTATTTATTTTAATAATTGTACCATAATTCGCATATCCTATGTAATTGCTATTAGGGCAGAATGTCTCTACAGTTGTGCCATACAAATAGCCATTTGACGCTTTATATAGATTGCCATCAATAACACTGTTGTCAATTGAGCTATTTAAATAACTAAACGTTTCTGATTGATAATCAAAACAAAAAACTGTATTGTTTAATCCCCCATATAATTTGCCTGGTAAAGGTTCTATTATCCCAGTACCATATATGCCATTAGGTGCTTGGGTATTAAATAGTTGTACAACTCTATATTTATTAAGAATTAAATCATATTCAAACAAAACACCAAATCCATTGTCTACAATTGGAATAGAAGTATCTCCTCCTGCAACAGTTCTGCCATACAATTTGCCGTTTGAAGCTAAAAATAATTTTCCTTTGGGCGTTTTTCCTGTAGCAATATCTGTAAACTCGTGCACTATCGTTGGGTTTTCTCCGTTAATGTCAAACTTGGTTATATTACCTTTATAGCCTGTAGAGTTTGGATTGCCATCATCTATACCGTTATTAACTCCCCAAAGTTCTTTTTGAGCATTTGTAATGAAAAATGTTTGTAGAAAAAGAATAATTATAAGTTTTTTCATAATTATTTGATTTAAAAAAATAGACTTTGGTAGTATTACCAAAGTCTATTGGATTTATTAATTAATTTTTAATTTGTATTTTTTGTGCAGTTAGTATACCATCTACCGTTATCGATAGAATATACTGACCATTACGCAAATCTTGTTTTTGAATAGTATTTTCACCAGTTTGTAAACTGAAAGTTTCAATTGCTCTTCCTCTCATGTCATACATTGTTGCGGATGCTATTTCTTTAACTTTTGGTACTTGTATTGTGAAACTACCATTGTTAGGATTGGGATACACCGTAACATCTTTTATTATGGGAGTTAAACCATTGTTAGTAGTTCTTTGGCTGTGAGTAACACCTACTAATGACGCAATCATTTTTGTGGTACAACCGTTAAAAGTAACATTACAAAACACGGAAGTAGGTATTGTACCTGTACCTGCAAGCACCAATTGGTTTGGATTTGTTGGTGTTGCTACTTGTATATTGTTTACAAACCAAACATAAGTTGCTCCTGTTGGCGCGCCACTTACAAAAAAAGTATCGTTTGGTGCGCTTGTCAATGTAAATATAGAATACGGATTTAACCCAACTGTTAAAGTATAATTAAAACTTGCTGATCCACAATTAAAAATTGGAGCTACAGTGCTACTATTAGAGTGTGTCACCACCAATACATAACTACCTGCTGTTAGATTTGCGGGTAAGGTTATAGGAATAACACCACTACCACTAACAGAACCTGTTATACCCACTGGAGTGCTAGTTACAGTATACGTTCCAAAATTTTGTGCATTTGTAACCGTTAAGGTAGCCGATGTAGAACCTGCTGTTAGACAAGCTGATGGTGTTATACCAGTTGGAGCTACTGCATTAATATTGACCCTATAAGCAGCAGATGCAACACCGTTACAAGTTGTAACGGCACCAAGCGGAGTAACGGTTACATTGCCTGCTACAGCCGCAGTTGTAGGAGTTACATTAATAGAATTGGTCGTTGTAGTAAAGGAAGCTGCTGGGGTAAAACCATTAGGAAAAGACCATAAATATCCTGTTGCACCAGATGATGTGGTGCAGGTAAACGTTACTGCTGCCCCACCACGAGTAACACAACTAGGCGAAGTGGCATTGATGGTTAGAGCATCTGGTCTTACAGTAAATGGATAGGATATTGTTGGTCCACAAATGGTAGTTGTTTTCAATTCATAGGAACCAACTGCTGCGGTTGCTAAAACGTTTAACCCTATTGATGAACTTGGTGTTTGGGTTGTAAAACTAAATCCGGTTGCTGCTGTTGTAGAATTTGCTGGTGTAACACTCCACGTAACGGGGTTTGCTGCTGCTGAAGTACTTATCGAAAATATATTTTGTCCAGTAGTGGTATTACTAGTGCTACCAATATTTAAACAACTTGTGGTAAGTGTAGTGTTTACAGGTGCTATAACAACATCATTGGCAAATTTACGATTAATTTGATATAAAAAAGTTAAAGGTGTGCAAGTACCATTACTCACCGTTAGGGTAAGCACCCCAGGATTGTTGAAACCATTGGTGTTTATAGTTACAGATCCCGCAGTTTGCGATGCAATTGTCCAACCTGTATTTGCGGCTGTCCAAGTACATGTATTTGGTGATGTGTAAGTAAGAGTAAATGGATTAGCACCAGTTCCTGTTCCTACACACAATCCGTTTGGTGATCCACCAGTAAAAACAGGTTGTGTTGGTGCTGCACCGACGGGTTTTGTAACAAATGTAGTACCAGTAACGGCTTGTGAAACTAATGTTCCCCCATCCCAAGGGTTTGCTCTTCCAAAACTACATTTAATTATAAAAGCTGCACTAGTTGAAGGTTTAAAAGAAATAGAGCTATTATCTGCAGAATAATAAATATTTGTTGCAGTAATAGGAACTCCGCTCCAATAATACTTATCAAAACCAATATTGTCATTCGCGTTATCACTAGCTATTTGATCTACCGAAAAAGTGCATTGTACACCAGCTTCGACGCAAGCTGGTCCTACAATTATGGGCACATTTGTAACAGGCGTTGACGTAAATCTTTTAAAAATTTCAAAAGTTACATTTCCGCCAATAAAAACCCCAGGACAAAGCGTTAGGTTGGTGGTATAACCTACTGTAACTTTTCCTTTGCTTCTAGCCCATGTGGCAATAGAGGGGGCAAGGCTTTCCGTGGGTCTTAAAAATTTATTATAATAAAGTATCGTAGCAGTAGCCCCATTTGCAGGTTGCACAGGACTGCCATAATTTGGTACGGTAACCGCTGATGAAAGATCACCACTTAAACCCCAAGAAATAAGCGGTCCTAAAGTAACCCCTGCGGGTCCAGCAAAGGTAAACACACCGCCATTTGGGGTTACAGCATCTGCCATCGTTACCACGCCACCAGTGGTTACTTTTCCGCCAGCACCTAATATACCACCAAGAGTTGTATTGGTACTTACTACGATGCAGTTTGACGGTACAGTTACTGTTTGCGCAAACCCGAAGTTTACGCCTAACAACACAACCACCAACAGCAATTGCGCTTTAAAAAATCTATATAATTTTGTCATTTTGTATTATTTTGGTTTATAAATAAAAATGTAGGAAGAAAAAATGATTTGGTCAACTCCTTTTCTGCGTGGTGCGAGCTGAGCACAAACGGTTTTCTTCTTTATCTTTTTTTGTAATAAACCAAATAGGTATGGTATCGCCAAATTTGCGAACTGCGAACTGCGAACTGCGAACTGCGAACTGCGAACTGCGAACTGCGAACTGCGAACTGCGAACTGCGAACATACTTTTACTATTGGTTTTGTAAAGCTACAAAATAGTTTCTTACAAAAATTTATTTACTGTTAAATAATTGTATTTTTTATACTTATTGGCTTGTTGTGTTGCATTATAGGTATATAAATAAGAAGGGTGTCTTTTTATTGGAATAAATACTATCAAAGTTATTTTTTTTGTGTAAAATATTTTGGATAAATGAGTAGTTGCCTTGAGCGAATTAGCGGTTGCTTATTTTGATTGAGGGAATTGGTTTTTTTTTTGCCACGAAGTCACAAAGGCGCAAAGTTTCGGAGGCGCAAAGAAAAATAAGTTTTGAGGTTTTGTTGTGTGTTTGTTACTTTTCTGTTGCGATTTGCGCAGCCAATCGCAACAATACGATTTATTAGGAAGTTATTTTTTGGTTGAGATTTTCTATGTTGTTATAGGCTCTAGCCTTGACAGTAATGAAACTCTTTGTGGGCTTGGTGCTATTTTTTGTAGGGTTTGTAGAACGACCAACGGAAGTTCCTACAAACTTTAACAAAAAAAGCAGCCAAGCACGCAAAAGTTGGAATGATGGCGAGATTAGCTTCAAAAAACACAAAACTACTTCATCATGCCGCCACCTTCTTTGACTTTTTCGGTGTCGATTTTGGTGTTTTCTTTTTCTAGTTTTAGGTTTCCGAAATTGTAAGTCAATGAAACTCGGAAACTTCTAGAATCTCTTTTTTGATAGAAATTGGTATTTAGGTTTTCGCCCGCAACAACGGCGTTAATTTCGTTAACGTTAAAAACATCGAAGGCATGAAGCGATACTTTTAGCTTTTTGGATAGGAAGTTTTTGTTGAACGAAATGTCAAATTGCTGTATTGGTTTTTCGATTTTATAAATTTCCCAAACGCCTGGAGGCAATATAAAATAGGTCATATTGTTGGTGATATCCCAAGGCAACATAATTTGAGATTGGGCGTAATAATTGATGATGGGTTTGTTCTCGAACGGAAAAGTATAGCCGTCGATGGTAGATTTCACATACGAAATGTTGAAGAAAATATAGTTCATCTTATCAATTGTGTTCATCCGTTTTTTGAATTCGGCTGCGCCTTTCAAGAAATAATCTAGCGGCAACGGAAATGAAAAATAAGCACTAAAAGTCTTTATTTTATCGAATCCTTGAGAGGTTTGATTGCTAACTAGCTCGTTTGGTTTGGCATTAAAAATAAAACGGTTATCATCTTTACCAATGGTATAATTGGCACCAAGTTGCACAAAATCGAAAGCCGAAATACGAAATTCATAATTATCATAAAACGTAGGTTTCAGGTTTACGTTTCCTGTTGAGGTATTGTAATCGTTAAAGTTGGAGCCGTTATTCGGGTCGAGGTTATTATAACTTGGCTGGTCAATTTTCTTGGAATAATTGGCAAAAGCATTAATGTTTTCCATCAATTCGTAAGTAGCACTAATGGTTGGAAAAAAGTTGGTGTTGTTAAATTCAATTTTGTTTGACAAAACATTTGCCGAACGGATTGTTTTATAATCTTCATAACGTACACCAGCGGTAAGACTCAATTTTTTAATTTTCTTACTTGCTTCGGCGTAGAAAGCCAAATTATTTTCGGTATAGTCAAAATTTATTTCATTCGGAATCAAAGTATTGGCAAAATATTGACCGTTGTTTTTGATTTTTAAAGTATTGTATTTTCCACCTGTATTGATCTTGAAATCCTTTTTTCCGATTGGCAACGCAAAATCATATTTGATATAATAGTTGAGTAAACCAAAATCATTTTTGGAATTATTAATGGTATTTCCTGTTGCGATGGAGTTATTTTCGGGATTTTTATCAAAAATATTGGTAAATGAAACGATGTCTAACGTGCGTCCGAGTGTATCCAATTTGGTTTTGTACTGCAAGCTAATTTCGTTATTCAAATTCTTGGTTTTGGAAACACCTTTTGTAAAATAATCAGGAATTTCGCCTGTAATCTTCGAGTTATATTGACTTCGATCGTTGGTTGAAGTAACATTGTAGTTGAACAAAAGGTTGCTTTTTGGCGAAAGTTTAAAATTGGTTCCAGCCCGAAAATAGAGATTTCTATCAGTATCTTGCTTAAAATTGTTTTGTGTTATTTTTTTATTAGGAGTAAATGAAGTAAAAACCTGATCATTTGTCGATTTTTCGTCACTATCGATATAATTATAACCTAACATGGTTTGCCACGAGAAGGATTTTTCTTTTCCGTTAAGCAAAATCTGCGGACTTGGTTTTTGATATTTATTGAAATTGTAGTTGATATTAACGCTGGCATTAATACCTTTTAATCTTTTCGAATTGGTTACAATATTAATGACCGATCCGCTCGCATTGGCGTCATAACTAGCACCGGGATTGTAGATTAATTCTACTTTGTCGATGGCATTGGCAGGCAAGCTAGAAAGATAATTTTGGAGATCATCGCCTGTCAAAGTGCTTGGAGAACCATCAATAAAGATGCTAACTCCTTTTCCGTTCAATACCAAACTGCCTGTTGGCGAAGTGATTACGCCCGGAAGTTTCCGAACGGCCTCGTAGGCAGTTCCAGTGCTAAGCATAGCATTGTCTTTTACGTTTACGGTTGTTTTGTCGGCTTCAACTTTTACAAACTGTTTTTTGTTTCCATAAATTAAAACTTCCTTCAGGTCGTTGGTTTTTTCTATTTTAGGTACAGAATCTTTTACAGTGGTTGGTGTTTCTTGCGCGAAAGTGGCTTGAGCAGCAATAAATACAATTGCTGAAAGTAAAAATGATTTCATTGTTTTGATTTTTTGATGATTGTTTGTCTTGTAGCAAATTTGAAATTTCAAATTATAGCTTTATACTAATTTAATCTAAACTCTTTTGATCAGAAATAAGTTTTAGTGTTGTTATCTAGTAAGACTAAATACATCAAAAAATGTTACAATGATTAGGTGTTTTTTTGAATAATTTTTTGTGAAGATGTTTTAATAACAACTCCAAAACGTTTTTTGCCACCGCCACAAGTTCGTCCAGGCGTAGAACAAGAAAATAAAAATATAAGGCAAAATAGGAAAAGTATTTTTTTCATTGTATTTTTTATGAATTCGATCGCAAAAGTTGTTCCAGATAATCCCGACTGTTTGACAATCTCGGAATTTTGTGTTGTCCGCCAAGTTTGTTGTTGTCTTTGAGCCAATCATAAAATAAATTTTCGCGAGCTACATTGATTTTCAATCTATTTAAAGTCATGTTATTATAGCGTTTGGCTTCATAATCGGAGTTTAAAGCTTGAAGATTTTCGTCCAACAATTGTTGAAAGTGAGCTATATTTTCTGGTTTTTTATTAAACTCAATAATCCATTCGTGCGCACCTTTTTCTTTGTTTTTCATAAAAATAGGAGCAACCGTATAATCTTTTACTTCGGCATTGGTGTCATGACAAGTTTTGGCAATGGCTTGATCGGAATTTTCGACCATGAGCTCTTCGCCAAAAACATTTATATGATGTTTTGTTCGGCCAGAAACCCGAATTCGATACGGATTTAAAGATGTAAATCGCACGGTATCGCCAATCAAATAGCGCCACAATCCTGAGTTGGTCGTAATAACAATGGCATAATTGGTAAATAATTTCACTTCCGAAAGACGAATTGTTTTTTGGTTTGGCGTTCCAAAAGTATCCATCGGAATGAATTCATAGAAAATGCCGTAATCCAACATCAACAGCAAATCGCTAGAATTATTGAGATCCTGAATCGCAAAAAACCCTTCAGAAGCATTATAAATTTCGTAATATTTGAAGTTATTTTTAGGTAAAATCTTCTGGTATTGCTCCCGATACGGATCAAAGCTTACGCCACCATGAAAATAAACTTCCAAGTTGGGCCAAACGTCGGTCAAGTTTTCTTTGCCCGTTTTTTCGAGAATCCGATTCATCAAAACCAACATCCACGACGGAACGCCTGCAAAACTGGTTACATTTTCCGTAATCGTCTGGTTTATAATGGCTTCTAGCTTGGTTTCCCATTCGCTCATGAGCGATATTTTGCTGCTTGGCGTACTGCTAAATTCGGCCCAAATAGGCATATTTTCTATTAAAATCGCCGATAAATCTCCAAATGACGTGTTGTTGTTTTCATAAATTTGAGAACTTCCACCAAGGCGAAGGCTTTTGCCCAGAAACATTTCGGAGTTTTCGTTGTTGTTTAAATACAAACAAAGCAAGTCTTTACTGCCTTTATAATGACAATTTTCGAGCGCACTTTCGCTCACAGGAATAAATTTACTTTTGGCATTGGTCGTTCCACTCGATTTGGCAAACCACTTGATGGGTTCGTGCCAAAAAACGTTTTGCTCGCCTTTTCGGGTGCGCTCAATCATGGGTTCGAGCTCTTCGTAGGTGGATACGGGAACACGATTGCAAAACGATTCGTAATTTTTTATAGATTCAAAACCATTTTTTTTGCCAAAAACCGTTTCTTCCGAATTCCGAATTAAGTGCATAAGCAACTCCTCCTGAACCTCATGCGGATATTTCAGAAACAACTCAATTTGATGAATTCGTTGTTTCAAAAACCAGGTCGCGATAGAATTGATTATTGGAAATGGCATTTTTTGAATTACGAATTATGAATTTTGAATTACGAATGATAACTTTACGCTAAAATAGTAAAATATTTAAAATCTAATATCACAAATCTAAAATTTAATATGCAATACGAAGGCGTTCTTACCAAAATGCAAACCGAAATTGGAAACCCAATTCAATATTACTTGGTTTTTGAAACTAGTTTTTTGAATGTAAATCAGTTATTGGGCAAAAATATAGAAATTCAGTTTCTAGGATATCAATGCTTGAATTGTAATAAAAAGAAGAAAATTTTCCGTCAAGGTTTTTGTTATGATTGTTTCATGGGAAGTGCTTATGCAGGTGATTGGATTATGAAACCCGAACTTTCTACAGCACATTTGGATATTGAAGACCGCGATTTGGTTTACGAAAAAAAAGTACAATTACAACCGCATATTGTGTATTTGGCCTTGTCTAGCGAGGTAAAAGTTGGGGTAACTCGTGGCTCGCAAGTGCCAACGCGCTGGATCGATCAAGGCGCAACCCAAGCAATTCCTATTGTTGAAGTGCCAAACCGATATTTGGCAGGAATTACAGAGGTTGCTCTCAAAAAACTGTATGCCGATAAAACCAATTGGCAAAAAATGCTCAAAAACGAAGTCGCTCCAGCCGATTTGATTAAAGAAAAAGCAAGTTTAAAATATTTGATTCCGAAAGAAGCCCAAGAATTTTATGATATTGATAAAAATGATATCACCGAAATGATTTTTCCTGTTTTAGACTATCCTAAAAAAGTAACGAGTTTAAATTTAGGTACAACACCAAATTTCTCTGGAAAGTTAACGGGAATTAAAGGACAATATCTAATTTTTGAATACGGAACTGTTTTTAATGTTCGAAATTTTGAGGGATTTGTGGTAATGATTTCTTTATAGGTTACTATAAAAATAAGCAACCCATTCCTTGTAAGTGTCTTGAGCAGATAAACAAGTATCCATCAAGTATTCCTTGATGTTTTCAAATTCTTTTAAACCTCTGTAATAAAATTGTTTATAATTGTCATCAATAATAAAAGGAATGATATCATTTCTCAAACATTCCCGAAACATTACTAATCGACCAACTCTGCCATTTCCGTCTTGAAAGGGATGAATTTTTTCAAATTCATAATGATATGCAACAATATCTTCAAATACAATTATAGCTTTTGAGTTGTAGTTATCATTAAGCAAAGTCATTTCTTTTTCTACATTTTTTGGTAAAGTTGTTGCTTGACCTCCAACTTCATTTGGCAGTTTTTTCCAGTCGCCAACCTGAAACCAGTCTTTGGTTGCATCAAAAGTTCCAGATTTTAAAATACGATGAAACTCTTTAATGATTTCATTTGACAACGGTTTTTCTATAGTATCAATCAAAAAATCAAAAGCAATAAAGTGATTATTCGTTTCAATAATATCATCTACAGGAACCGCTTCTTGGTCTTTAAAACCAATAGTTCGGGTTTCAAAAATGTAACGCGTTTGTTCTTCAGTCAATTTGCTTCCTTCAATTTTGTTTGAATTATAAGCCAAATTTACCTGCGTTTTATGATACAAACCGCCTTTTCTTTTTGACTGTTTCTCTTCTTGAAAATGAGATGTAAGACTTTTTTGCAAGATTTATTTTTGAGATTTATTTATACTTATTTTAAAGTTTACTTATCAAGATTTTTATAATGTAAAATTCAAAAACTACCTATTCCTTCTTCTTCCCAAACAATCCATTCAACAAATCGCCTGCTTTTTTGGTTACTTCTTCTTTGGCTTTTTCTTTAATGACTTCTTTGACTTCGGCTTTGGTAGTTGGAATTACAGTTTTGGTTGTATCGCCTGGTTTTTTGATGCTTTTATCAATCAAACTTCCTAATTTTGTAGTGCCTTCTTTTACCAATTTGTCTTTTTGTTGTTTTACCAATTGCGTAGCCAATCCTGTTAGAGCGGTTTTCATATCAGTAGTAACTTTCGGGTTTGAAAAGTTACCGCCAATCAATGCCGTAATCGGAATGTTTTGAAGTTTTGCCATATCAGCTGGAGATAATTTGGCTAAAAGCGCATTGGCTTCAGCGCCTAAATATTTGGCTGGAACATCAAGTTTCATGTTATAATTCATGGCTTGATCAAATCCATGACTTCCGCCGATGGTTGCTTTTATATCTTGGTATTTTATATCAAATGGTTTTACGTTTACTTTTCCGTTTTCGAAAGTTAAGGCTGCTTTCAAATCTTTCAAGTTCAATTTGTTAACATCAATAAACTTGAAATTAGAATTTAAGGAAGTTAATAACGTCGATTTTTCGGCATTTACCGATGTTTCCAAAAGTTGTCCCAATAAATTTCCTGTTAAAGATTTCAAATCCGGTGTCATTTCTTTTGCATCTAAATTTCCCGAAAGGTTTATCGTCGAACTCATTTTACCGTTAATAATTCCGGCAATTGGCGCAATTTTCTTAAGCATTTCCAATTGTGTAAATGTCGACGGAATATCAACCTTATTCAAATCGAGTTTCATATCAAATTTTGGCGTAGCTTCTTTGGTCGAAACCGCTCCATTCATTCCAATTTGTCCTCCAAAAATTGAAGATTTCACGTTTTGAAGTGTTACTTTTTGATCGGCAATAAGCAATTTTCCCGAAACATCTTTCAAAGTCAAATTATCATACAAAACAGTATTGGCTTTTGCCGTTAACGAACAATTTAAGAATGCGGGAATCTTCATTGGTTCTGTTTTTTTGGTTTCGGTTGAAGGTTTTTCGCCAGTTGTCATAAAATCAGCAACCGCAATTTGATTGGAAACCATATTGAAATTTCCTTTCAATTCTTGATTTCGGAACACAAATCCATAAAAATTTTCGAGAACGCCAGTCAAATTCATGTCGCTTTTTCCTGTTGTTGCTTTAAATTCTTGTAAGTTCACACGACTTGGATTAAACTGAACCAAAGCATTGGTAATGTTCATGGTTTTGCCTTTTTCGTCGGCATATTTGAAACCCGAAAGTTGCATCGTTCCTGCATTATTAATGTTTTGATATTGACTAGTTTCTACCGATTTCATATCGAATTTTGTAGTAACATCGGCTTTCAAAATACCAGAAAGCGGCTTGTCAAGTTTTATCGGATAGGCTTTTGACAAATTCGAAAGATTGATTGTTCCTTTCAAATCGGCATCGACCAAGGCATTTGTAGCCACGTTTTTGACATGTGCCGAAGCGTTAAAAACATCTTGATCTATAGCAAACGATAACTTATCAAGGTTAACGTAGGTATCGTTCATTGCACCAGTTTCGTTTATAATTTTGGTGTCGATTACAATATTTCGAACCGATTTTGGCAAATTTGGATATTGAAACGACGCGTTATTGGAAGCAATAGCAATATTAAATTTCGGAACAGTCGTATCGGTCAAAGTTCCTTTTGCAAAACCAGCTACCGAGAAATTTCCTGTAGTTTTTACGCCATCCAATTTGCTGGCATAGGCTTCAGGAATTAGTGCTAGAAAATTTTTAAAATCAGAAGTTGGCGTTTTAAAAGTCAAATCATAATTCTGACCCGCTTCTAGTAATTGTATAAAGCCATTAAACTCCAACGGCAATTCATTGATTTTGGCTTTATTTTCCTTGAAAGTATATTTTTTGTTGTCCAAATCAATCCCTAACACGGCATCCAAAGTCAACGCAATTTTGTTCATATAATTAACTTTATCCATATTTAAGGAAACTTTTGCCGTCGATTTGGTAACTAAATCTAGTTTTTGAGCTGCAAAATCGCCTGTTCCTTCATGATTCAAACTGTCAATAATCATTTTTATTTTGGAACGTTCGTCGAAATATTTGAATCGGAAGTTTTCGATAGCATATTCCTTAATTTTAAGATTTAAAGGATCGCTTTTTCCATCTTCTTTCGATTTATCATCTTTCATTGCAATGTCAAAATTACCAATACCGTCTTTATTGAAAAGAATATTAATTTTTCCGTTTTTGGAACTAATTCCGTCAATGCTCATGACTTCATTTTTATCTTTAAAAAGTTCTTTTATTGACATTTTCAAATCCAATTCGCCCATAGAAACCAACGTATCGCCAGCAAACGGTGCTTTGTTGATGATTAATAACTTTTCGAGATTGACATTGGCATTCGGGAAGTTTTTAAACAAACTCAAATCTACTTCTGCAACACTAATTTTGGCATCGACTTTCTCGTTGATAGCTTCCATAACTTTTGTTTTTATTTGGTCTTTAAAAAAGTAAGGAATTGCAAATAATGAAGCGACTAAAAGCGCAAAAAGGATTCCGATTGATAGAGCTATTTTCTTAATCATGACTGTTTATTTAATAAAAATGATAACGCAAAAATACATTTTTTATGCGTATTTTAGGATAACTTTATGTCAAAAATAGTTTTCAACAGATTTGTTTTTTGCCTTCGATGTTCATTTTCTTTTTAGTTAATTTGCAGACTATGAATTTTCAAAATCAAGTCGTATTATCATTAGGAAGTAATCTTGGCAATAAGCAAGAAAACATCCAATTGGCTATTGATTTGATTCATAATTCAGTTGGAACGGTTATAAAAATTTCTAGTTTATATCAATCGCCATCTTGGGGTTTTGAAAGTGAAAATTTTTATAATTGCGCCATTTTAATTCATACAACCAAAACGCCTCAAAAAGTACTTTCCAAACTGCTTAAAATCGAAAAAGACTTGGGTCGAAAGCGCCTTGAAACTAATGAATATGAAGCGCGAACCATCGATATTGATATCATTTATTGGAATGATGAGATTATCGAAAGCGAAAATCTGACTATTCCGCATCCAAAAATGCAAAAACGATTGTTTGTTTTATTGCCTTTGCAAGATTTGAAACTCGATTGGAAACACCCGATTTTAAATCAAAAAACATCAGAATTAATTCAGAATTGCGAAGATAAAAGTAAGCTAGATTTTGTTTCTAATTTGGATTTTTCATTAGCTAAATTAAAACTCGATACTTTTAATTATATCGCTATTGAAGGCAATATTGGTGCTGGAAAAACGACTTTGGCGACCAAAATTGCTGAAGATTTTAATGCCAAAACCGTCTTGGAAC
The DNA here is from genome assembly GCA_043771555.1 of Flavobacterium sp. Lineage (GTDB taxonomy): Bacteria > Bacteroidota > Bacteroidia > Flavobacteriales > Flavobacteriaceae > Flavobacterium. The sequence goes on from JAYVHB010000070.1 coordinate 34,213, forward strand.
GTTTTGCCGACAATCCTTTTCTTCCAAAATTTTATAAAGATCAAAACCGCTATGCTTTTCCGTTAGAAATGTCGTTTTTGGCCGATCGTTACCAACAAATTTCGGACGATTTGGCACAATTCGATCTGTTTAAAGATTTTATCGTTGCCGATTATCATATTTTTAAATCCTTAATTTTCGCAAAAGTAACCTTGCACGAAGATGAATTTCGATTGTATAAAACACTTTTTGACATTATTTATAAAGAAATGCCAAAACCCGATTTGTATATTTATTTGTATCAAAATACAGATCGATTACTTCAAAATATTAAACGTCGTGGAAGAAGTTATGAGCAAGAAATTCCTGCCGAATATTTAGATAAAATCAATAAAGGTTATTTAGATTATATCAAGTCGCAAACCGATTTGAATGTATTGGTAATTGATGTTTCTGATCGAGATTTTGTCAAAAAACAAGAAGATTATATTTTTATTTTAAACGAAATTCAGAAAAAATTAGGTTGAATTTTTAACGAATTAACGAAAAATGTCCTTTTCGCAAAAGATTCAATTCGTCAATTTTTAGTATAAACCAATAATCAGAAGCTGGTAGTTTTTGGTTGTTAAAAGTCCCGTTCCAACCCGAGTTTTGGCTCGTGAGCACTTTGAGAAGTTTTCCGTATTTGTCAAAAATGGAGATTTCCGCTTTCGGATAATTTTCTAATCCATTAATTATCCAGAAATCATTTATGGAATCATTATTCGGACTAAAATACGAAGGCGTTTTTATAAATACAAATTCTTCTTCATCTGTAAAGCACTCCAAAAGATCTCGTGCATAAGCAGTATAAATGCCGCCATCTGTTATAGAGAATATATTTGAAGTTTGGAAACGGATTCCGTCAATCGAGTATTCAAAAACACCCGTATTTTCAGTGATAATTGTTGCTGTAGTTTCATTAATTATAACCTCAGAAATTTTAGGAATTTCAGAATATGTAATCGAGAAATTTTTAGTTTTCGAACACAAATCAGGTGAAGTTATTACCACAGAATAGTTTGTCAATCCAGTTGATTGTATGGTTTGTGAGATGGCACTAGTTGACCATGAATAGGTATAATTTGGAATTCCAGCATCTAAAATAATATTTTCATTTGGGCAGATTTCATAAAATTCATCATTAATTTCGGGTAGTTTTTTTACAGAAATAGAAAAATAGGTTCTAGAAATTGAGAGACAACCGTTGTTATTTGCTTGCGCATAATAAGTAGCATCTTCAAACAATATTGGTGTTACGAAATTAGTTCCTGTTGCAATAGGTGCTGTGCTTGAAGCATTTTCAAACCAATTAATAATGCCAATACTTGGTGTTGCAGTTAAAGTTGCAGATAACCCTTCGCAAATAGGGTTCGGGTTTGTAGCCGAAATGGTTGGTATTTCTGTTATAGTTATTGTTAAAGCAGTTCGCGTTGCAGAATTACAATTTATTGGTAAAGCATCCAGATAATACGTTTTGTTTGCGGTTAAAACAGGTGTTGTAAAACTATCTCCTGTTGCAATTGGTATTCCGCCAGTAGGATTTTCGTACCAATTTATAACTCCAGCAGTTGTAGTCGCTGATAGGTTAAAACTAGATGGACCACAATTAGTGTAGCTGGCTGTTATTGAAATTGCTGGAATCGTGATCGTCGTACTTGTAGAAATTTGCAAAACGGGGTCGCCAGGCAAACCACCAAACTCAACAATAAATCCTTTGGGCTGATAATTTCCGGATGCTTCGCCAGTATTTGACAAATCATTCCAAGAGCCAAGATTACCAACTCCAGATGCTGTTATGTGTGCGTAATTTTCGTTGCCAAGACTGTTGGGTTCGCCATTATTCCAGTTGGCAAAGTTTGGTGTTGTTCCGTTAGCTAGTCCATTCCAGAAAATAGTGCCAACTTCAGGACCAGTCATCCATTTCCAAACACCTTCCTGCTGTTCATCGCTACCGCCAATCCAGCCAGCACCAGAAGATTGTTTGCCTGCTATTTGCGCTTCTTCTGCGGAAGTTATGGTTGCCAAATAACCTTGCAAACCATAATAGAAATTTGTTTGAGACAAATTTTTTGCAGCAGTCCAGGTTATTCCAATATTGGGCACATAAGCGTAATAATGACCTGTTAAAGGCAAAAAATTTGCTTGTCCAACGGTAATTGAAAATTTCTTTATTCCACTAGGATTTGTGGCACTACTTGAATATACAATTTCTTTGACAGCAGCAATCAAATCTTGGTAAGTAGGTTGGCTGGACACACCAGTCAATGTTAATTTTCCAGTAATTGTATTCCAAGTACTTATAATTGTTGGGTGATTTCCAGTTAAAGTTAAAAGATCTTCGCCAGTAACATAACCTGTAGAAATTTGAATATATAAAGCATCAATTCCTGCGTCATCAGTATCAATTATATCGAAATTAGTAACAATTTTCATTGATGTTCCTGGGCAATAAATTTGATCTCCAGTTGATGAAAGTAGAGGCGCACTATTACTTGATTGCCCAAAAAAAGTAATTTGAATAAACAAAAAAAGAAACAAAACGACTATTTTATTTTTACTAAAACTCATTTCAGGATAGTTATTTTCGAAAATAAATCCCAAATAACAATTCCGGCACTTACGGCAATATTCAAGGAATGTTTGGTGCCAAGTTGCGGAATCTCTATTGTTCCGTCGCAAATAGTCACGGCTTGTTGATTTACACCAAATACTTCGTTCCCGAAAATTAGGGCATATTTTTTATTTTTTTCTACTTCAAAATGGTTTAAAAGGATTGAATTTTCAACTTGTTCAATAGCATAAACAGCCACTTTTTCTTTTTTTAGATTCTGAATAACTTCCAAAACATTTTCGTGGTGTTCCCAAACTACAGTTTCTGTTGCGCCCAGTGCCGTTTTATGAATTTCTTTGTTTGGAGGTGTTGCAGTGATGCCACAGAGTATGATTTTTTCGATCAAAAAAGCATCACAAGTTCTAAAAACCGAACCGATATTATGTAAACTTCTAATATCGTCCAAAATAAGTATCAAAGGCGTTTTGTTCGCATTTTTAAAATCTTCAACCGATTTTCGTTCTAATTCGCTATTTTCTAATTTTCGCATTTTAAATTAACTTCAATAAAAAAAGCCCTCAACTAGGAGAGCTTTTTTATTTTTATTTATAAAAGAATTATTGTTTTGGAGCTGCTGCAGGTGCAGAAGCATCGTCCATAACAGTTCCTTTGATAGTAACAACTTTTGATGGCATTCCTTCAGCATTTGAAGAAACAGTAACCGTTTTAGTAAATGCACCAACTCTGCTAGTGTCATATTTAACTCCTATAACCCCTTTTTCTCCGGGTGCAATTGGGTCTTTTGGTGTTGTTGGAACAGTACATCCACAAGAACCTTGAGCTGTAGTAATGATTAGTGGTTTTGTACCGTTATTAGTGAAAACAAATTCTCTTTTGCCTTCAGCATTTTTCATGATTGTTCCATAATCGATAGTTTCTTGGTCAAAAACCATTCCTGCTCCTTCAGTAGATTTTACATCTGCTTTTGTTGACGCAACAACTGCCGGAGTTGCCACTTTGGTTGTCGAAATTACTTTCGTAGTTTTCGTTTTTTTAGTCTTTGTTTTTGTTTGTGCATTAGCAGTCAAGCCGAAAGCTAAAACCATTGCAAAAAGTACTATTTTTTTCATTTTGATTTAATTTTAAATTTTAACAAGCAAATCTAGTGAAAAAATCATGCCAAAATCAAAAAATAATCTTAATTTTTTTTAACAGTTGAAATTAATTTTAAATTTTTAAATTCGTAAACTTAATTTTTCAAATCAAAAAAAAGTGGCAGCCAAAGAAACTTCCGTCAAGGAAACCCCATTAATGAAGCAATACAACGAGATAAAACGCAAATATCCCGATGCCTGTTTGTTGTTTCGTGTGGGCGATTTTTATGAAACTTTTGGCGATGATGCCGTTCGAGCTTCCAAAATTCTTGGAATTACGCTCACAAAACGTGGAGCTGGCTCCGAAACCGAAACGGCTTTGGCAGGTTTTCCGCATCATTCTATCAATACTTATTTACCAAAATTAGTCAAAGCAGGACTTCGAGTGGCCATTTGCGACCAGCTTGAAGATCCAAAAATGACCAAAACGATTGTTAAACGTGGTGTTACCGAGTTGGTTACGCCAGGAGTTTCAATGAACGACGAAGTTTTGCAATCTAAATCCAATAATTTTTTGGCTTCGATTTATTTCGGTAAAAAAAATATTGGTGTTTCGTTTTTAGATATTTCGACTGGCGAATTTCTAACCGCGCAAGGAAATGAAGAGTATATCGACAAATTATTGCAAAATTTCCAGCCGAGTGAAGTGTTGGTTCCGAAACAAAACAAGGCCGATTTCAAAACCACTTTTGGCGAAGATTTTCATAATTTTTATCTTGAAGATTGGGTTTACAAAGAAGATTATGCACTGGAAACCTTGACCAATCATTTTCAGACAATTTCCTTAAAAGGTTTCGGAATAGAAGATTTAGCAGAAGGAATTATCGCTTCGGGTGCTATTTTATATTATTTATCGGAAACGCAACATAATAAAAGACAGCATATTACATCAATTTCAAGAATTGCAGAAGATGCTTATGTTTGGATGGATCGATTTACGATTCGCAATTTGGAGTTGTACCATTCGTATAATCCAAATGCGGTTACGTTGTTGGATGTTATTGACAAAACCAATTCGCCAATGGGTTCTAGGTTGTTAAAACGCTGGTTGGCATTGCCTTTGAAAGACATTAATAAAATAAGAAACCGTCACGAGGTTGTGGCTTATTTTAAAGAAAATCAGTCGGTGCTGAAAAATATTCAGTCGCAAGTAAAACAAATTTCGGATCTAGAACGATTAATTTCTAAAATCGCCACTGGCAAAGTTTCGCCGCGCGAAGTCGTTTATCTTAAAGAATCGTTGGATGCCATAATTCCTGTAAAAACATTGGCATTGCAAAGTCCACAAGAAGCCGTAAAAATTATCGGTGATAGTTTGCACAGTTGCGATTTATTGCGCGAAAAAATAAAAACAACCTTAAACCAAGAAGCTCCAGTTGCCATATCTAAAGGAAATGCTATTGCAAAAGGAATCAACGAAGAATTGGACGATTTGCGAGCGATTTCTACTTCGGGTAAAGAATTTTTGGAAGGAATTGAAAAACGCGAATCACTTGCCACAGGAATTTCGTCACTTAAAATTTCGTTTAATAATGTTTTTGGTTATTATATTGAAGTGCGCAACATGCACAAAGACAAAGTTCCTACAGAATGGATTCGAAAACAAACTTTAGTAAATGCCGAGCGTTACATTACCGAAGAATTAAAAGAATATGAAACCAAAATATTAGGCGCCGAAGAAAAAATTCAGAAAATAGAATCCGAACTTTTTGAGCAATTAATTGCTTGGATTGCAACCTATATTAAACCGGTTCAGTTAAATGCCAATTTGGTCGCACAACTGGATTGTTTGACTTCGTTTGCGCAATTGGCAATCGAAAACAAATATGTTTGTCCGCAACTTGACGAAAGTTTCGAATTGGACATAAAAAACGGTCGCCATCCAGTTATTGAAAAACAATTGCCTGTCGGAACACCTTATATTGCCAACGATGTTTTTCTGGATCGAGAAACCCAGCAATTAATAATGATTACGGGTCCAAATATGTCGGGAAAATCGGCTATTTTACGACAAACGGCTTTGATAGTTTTGTTGGCACAAATGGGAAGTTTTGTTCCTGCCGAAAGTTTGAAAATGGGAATTGTAGATAAAATTTTCACTCGAGTAGGAGCAAGCGATAATATCTCAATGGGCGAATCGACTTTTATGGTCGAAATGAACGAAACGGCTTCTATTTTGAATAATATTTCCGATAGAAGTTTGGTTTTGCTAGACGAAATTGGTCGTGGCACATCAACTTATGACGGAATATCTATCGCTTGGGCAATTGCCGAATTTTTGCATGAGCATCCAAGTAAACCCAAAACGTTGTTTGCCACACATTATCACGAACTCAATGAAATGAGCGATTTGTTGCCAAGAATTCAAAATTATAATGTGTCTGTAAAAGAACTTAAAGACACGGTTTTGTTTGTTCGGAAATTAGTAAAAGGCGGAAGTGCGCATAGTTTTGGGATTCATGTTGCCAAAATGGCGGGAATGCCACAAACCGTAATCCTGAAAGCACAAAAATTACTCAAAAAACTAGAAAAAGACCATTCTGGCGATGCCTTGACTGGAATAAAAGCCGAAAAAGAGGAAATGCAAATGAGTTTCTTTAATCTTGACGATCCTTTATTGGAAGAAATCAAAGAAGAAATCTTGAATCTCGATATCAATACCTTAACGCCAATTGAAGCGATGATGAAATTGAATGAGATTAAAAGGATGTTGATGAAGAAATAACGGCTTTTTTGTTGAAAAATTTTACTCGGTTTGTATAAAGTTAAAGGTGCAGTCGCCATCATAATATTTATTAACTAACAAACTTGGTAGTATTTGAGCGGTTGTTAATGAATAGTAAAACCCCGTTATTTTAATATCATTAACTAGTATTGGATAGGTTGCATCTCCACTAAGCTGTTTTTCATGTCTATACCAGTTTTTTACATTATAACTTAAAACATATTCTTTGTCTTTTTGCAAATTTATTGGCTCTATTTGCTTCACAATATTTGTTCCTGCAGTGGTAACATTTATTATTTCTGTTCTTAAAACAGTTGAAGAAGCTTTATCCCAAAGTGTATCTCTTAGGCCCGGACTATCATACGGGAGTGCTGCTATTAATGAATTTATTTTTCCTGCTACAGTTGGTATAAATGAAAAACCTGATTCTCTAGTTGGATATGATCCAAGATATGCATCTTTGCGCTCTTCAAATCTACTGATAGATAAATATCCTTGTAATGGGTTTTGTTCAAAATAATTTTTAGTTTCAGATTCACTTTTGCTGCAAGAAAAAAAACAAACTGCAACAAATAATAAAATTAAATTTTTCATGACACTATCTTTTATTCGGTTTGTATAAAATTAAAACTACAATCACCAATATATGCATCCAATGATTCATAGCTAGGAATTCCTTCAAATATGCCGTTAATGGAAACAAATCCAGTAATTGAGATATCTGCAACTGGAATAGGATATACCGTTGGAGACAAATCGGCTTTATAATGGGAATAGTTATCTGTTGATTTAAAGCTTATTACATATTCTTTTCCTTTTGTTAGTTTAATTGTTTCTATAAATTTAGCGACTTGAACGTTTGCGGTTGGAACATCGACCAAAACTTTTTTTAACATTAAACCGGTTGCTTTGTTCCAAATAGTTACCGGTACAGCAGAAGAAGTATCAGGTATTTTCAAAGTTATTGCGGTAATATTTCCAGTGACTAATGGTATAAAAGAAAAACCTTGTGAAAAATTATTAGAATCATTAATATGAGGTGTTATGGTGTAAAATCCTGAGCCAACCAAATAACCTTCTAACGGATTTTGTTCTTGATAGACAATTGTTGGTTTCTCATCATCTTTAGAACAAGAAAATGAAAAAATGATAACAATTAATAAAATTAAATTTTTCATAATAAATAGTTTTAATTAAGGCCTCGTCCAAGTGGCTGTGATTGTATAAATTGTATTGTCTGTAGGAGTAATTATATTTTTAGCATAACAAGTTAATGTATAGTTTTTTCCTGAAACGGTTACTTGTCCGCCACCAACAGCTTTTGACAAATAACCTTTGTCATTTGGTGCGTTTATAACCAATTCTTTAGCATCGCAATTGGTTTGCTCTTCGCCAATGGTAGCTTCGTTGCCGTTAAACTCAAAACCCGCTTCTTTAAAGTGAACCATACTAATGTCAAAAGCATCAGTATAAGGAATATTTGTATTCGTAACTAGCATAAAATCATTAGTGCAATAACCCAAAGGCGTAGCATCAGAAATAGTAATTTTGCTTGGTCTTGTAACACCATTAATGGTTAACTCGACAGGAACAGTATAACCTTTGGAACTATAATTATCTTCATCCGAATTGGATTTGCTGCAGCCAACAATCATAACAAAAAGTGATAATAAAAGGATCTTAGTTTTCATACTATTTTAATTAAAATTTATTTTTTGTTTTTATTCATCATACAATAATGAGGTTTCGAATTTCCCGTCTGTAATCACAAATTTTTTCGTGCCTTCGCCTTTGCTTGTCGTAAAAGAAAATGTACCTGCAATAAATCCTTTCTTTTTTGAGGTTATTGTCATTTTGGGGTTTTCGAGACTTTCAGATATGTAGGTATACTTATCTAAATGATCATCAAGTATTGTCTCGAAATTCGTAATTTCTGTTCCAATTTGCGCGTCGTATGGAATATTTAGACCTACAGTAAAACCAGCATTATCGCCAGAAACTACATATTGTTTGGTTGCAATTGTTCTTACCATATTGGTATTAAATTCGGTTGGTGCAGGTATAAAATCCTTACCATCAATTTTGCAAGTAAAAACAGATTTGCTACTAATAATATCGGTTTGACTAGAATTGTCTTGTTTGCAAGAAATTATAAAAAGTGAAATCATTAGTATTGCGAATTTTGAATTAATTGTTTTCATATCATTTTATTTCAATGTGATTTTTTTGATTTTACAATTTAGGAAATCCGATATCACTAAATTACCATTCAAATCAATCAAAATACCAACAGGATAATAAAATCTTGCTACATCTGCCAAACCATCAACGTCGCCTTCTGCTAGGTTTCCAGCAATGGTTGTGACCGTACCTGTTGCCGAGATTTTTTTAATTTTATTGTTAAATTGGTCGGTTACAAACAGAGTACCGTCTTTGTTTATGGCAATACCAGTAGGATTATTGAATTTAGCATTTGTACCGCTTTCATCAATATCGCCACGTGTACTCCCAGCGATTGTGGTCACTACTCCTGCTCCAGAAATTTTCTTTATTTTATGATAAGGTCCATCTGTAAAATAAAAGTTTCCTTGATTGTCCTTGGTTATAAAACTTGGATTTATCTGAGCAGTTGTTGCATCGCCATCAACATCGCCAGCAATAGTTCCTACCAATGTGGATACTACGGTTCCGTTAGCATTTATTTTTTTTATTTTAGAATTGCCATTATCACAAACAATAATATTACCTGCATTATCTATTACTATACCTGAAATACCCGAAAATCTTGCATACAGCGCACTACTACCAGCTCCTGCTACAACGTTTTGATCACCATTTGTGCTACCCGCAAAGTCACTTACTATTCCTTGAGGTGTAATTTTCCTGACTTTATAATTACCACTATCAGATACAAATAAATTATTATTGACATCTATTGTTATATCATTAGGTCTATTAAATGTAGCTGTTGCCGCAGCACCATTCACGTTACCTACTTCTCCAGTACCAGCAAAAGTACTTACCGCTCCAGATGGTGCTATCTTCTTTATCTTATGATTACCAAATTCAGTAAAATAGATGTTTCCTTGACTATCTTGAACCAATCCAGCGGGATATCCAATTTTTGCATTACTTCCAACGGCATCAAAATCGCCAAAAGTACTTCCTACAAATGTTGTAACCATAACGGGTTTATCTGGTTCTAAAGTTGGTGTATCATCGCTTTTTGAACACGAAAAAATACCTATCGATATCAAAACTACTACTGCTGTTTTCTTAAAATTTAGTTTCATGATTTTATTTTTTATATTATACTACACAAAATTGAAACTTTTACCAGTACCAAAAAAGCATCAATATACCAAAGCCGATTTTAATATACGAAGAACATCTTAAAACCCATTTATCGATAAAACAGTGCTTTTTATCTTGTTTTATTTTGAAGATGAAGCAGTTGCTTTTTTCTTAATTTAAAAAAATGTATATTTGAATAGTTAATTATTTCTTATGGAAAATATCAATTGCATTATCGTTGATGACGAAGAAATAGACCGCTTAATGGTGCTCACTTTCCTAAGAAAATTTGAGAACTTTACTATTTTAGGCGTTTTCGAATCGGCTACCGAAGCTCTTATTGCTCTCGAAAATATGCAAGTAGATGTTGCTTTTCTTGATATTGACATGCCTGTCATGAATGGGCTAGAATTTAGAAAACAAGCCATAAACATTCCCGTTTGCATTTATATTACCGATCATCCCGAGCATGCGCTAGAAAGTTTCGAACTCGACACGCTAGATTTTATCCTAAAACCGCTTAGGCTAGATCGTTTTACACATACTATAAAAAGAATTGAAGAGTTTCTGGAAATAAAACACAAAGCCCAACTGTTTGAAGCAAGTATTGGTGGCGACACGATTTATATTAAAGAAGGACACGAACAAACCAAAATAAAACTACACGATATTTTGTATCTCGAAGCCCTAAAAGATTATACGTTGGTGGTGACCAATCAAAAGAAACATTGTGTACTTTCTAACATTGGCAGTTTGCTTAAAGAAGTCAATTTTCAATCTTTTGTAAGAATTCATAGAAGTTTTGCGGTTCAAATACAATACATCAAGAAAGTAAATACTTATGATGTACAACTCAACAACGATTGTATTATACCGCTCGGCAAAAGTTTTAGAGAAAATCTAAGTTTTATGTTATGAAAATAGTGCTGGTGCGTTAAATTATTAATTTATTTAATCAAAAATATTATATTGCTGTTCATTGACATTTTGATTTTTTTGAAAGTCTTTTAATAATTC
>JAYVHB010000071.1:0-2338 GCA_043771555.1 Flavobacterium sp.
CAAAGCATCTATTGTAAAAATAGAATTTAGAAACGACCAAAACAACAACAAATGTGTGTATAACGATAACGGTATTGGATTTGATGTTTTAGATTTAAAAAACCAAAAAGGTTTAGGAATGAAAAATATCGAAAGCAGAATTAGTTTTTTAAACGGGAAAATTGATTTCGACTCATCGGACAAAGGAACAACCGCAATTTTTATTTTTTGATAATGAAAGAAAAAATAAAAATAGTAATTGCCGACGACGAACATCTTTTTAGAAGCGGTATCTCGTTTTTGTTACAACGAGAAGATAATATCGAAATATTATTTGAAGCGGATAATGGGTTAGATGTAATTGAATTTCTTAAAAAAAATTCAAACAATTTGCCTGATATTATTTTAATGGATTTAAAATGCCTATTCAAAACGGTGTCGAAACAACCAAAATCGTACACAAATATTATCCCGAAATAAAAATTATAGCTCTCACAAGCTACAACACAAGCTCGTTTATAAATAACATGATCCAACTTGGAGCGTCGAGCTATTTAGTCAAAAATGCTTCGCCAGCCGAAATGATTTTAACCATTAACGAAGTTTATAAAAAAGGTTTTTATTACAACGAAGCCATTTTAGAAGTCATTCAGGCAAACATAAAGTTTAACCAAAATAAACTAAAAAATAGTTTTGATGAAGATTATCTTTCGGAACGCGAAAAAGAAATACTACAGTTAATATGCCAACAATATAGCACTCCCGAAATAGCCGAAAAACTATTTATAAGTCCACGCACTGTCGATGGACACCGAAACAATCTGTTGTTAAAAACCGAATCAAAAAATGTCGCAGGATTAGTGGTTTATGCACTTAAAAAACAAATTGTACAAATCAATCCTTAAAATTTTTTGCCAATCAAAAATAATTTCAAATAATTGGTCATTATTTAAAAATATTCTAAAAAATACAAAAAAACTACAACTCTATTTTAGATTTTTATAAAAGACAAATAAAAAATTCTTAAAATTAAACCAATAATTATCCCAAAGCCAAAATAAACTATTACTTTTGTAAAAGAATAATTAGACAATAAATGAAACAAATCGCAATATTATTTTTGCTATTTATAACAATAGCTTCCAAAGCCAATTTTATCCTAATTCCGATGGATGAAACCACCCAAAAAAACCACCTAAAAGCATATGGTATAGCGTATTGGGGAATCGATAAAGCATACAAAGTATCGTGGTTACTTAACTATCGTGGCGGTTCGTTTTTGTTGCCCGATGCAAGCGATATTCGCAAAGAATGCCAAATACGAGGCGTTAGTTTCGAAATATTTTCGGACTCAGATATGGGCACAATATTAGCCGATATTGCAAGTCCATCCCAAAATATGGAAGTTGTTGCACTCGAAAAAGCACCAAAAGTAGCAGTTTACACACCCAAAGGCAAGCAACCTTGGGACGATGCAGTAACCATGGTGTTAACCTATGCCGAGATACCGTTTACACCAATTTACGACCAAGAGGTGCTAACCGACCAACTACTATTGTACGATTGGTTGCACCTGCACCACGAAGATTTTACAGGCCAATATGGCAAATTTTATAGCAATTACAAAAACACACCTTGGTATATCGAACAAAAACGAAGCTCCGAAGAGTTAGCCAAATCGCAAGGTTTTAGCAAAGTATCGCAAGCCAAATTAGCCGTAACCAAAAAAATTAGAGATTTTGTAATCGGTGGCGGATTTATGTTTGCAATGTGCTCTGCAACAGATAGTTTTGATATTGCACTCGCTGCCGATGGCATCGATATATGCGAACCAATGTTCGATGGAGACGACTCCGAAGGCAACTACCAATCCAAATTAGATTTTAATAAATCATTTGCTTTTAAAAACTATATATTAGAGAGAAACCCAATAATTTACGAATTTTCTGACATCGACACCACCACCAAACGCAACAATGTCCCAATGGAAAAAGACTATTTTACACTCATGGATTTCTCGGCCAAATGGGATTTTGTTCCAAGCATGCTCACCCAAAATCACACCCAACTAATAAAAGGATTTATGGGACAAACCACAGCTTACAAACGCGAACTAATTAAGTCCAACGTACTCGTTATGGGCGAATGCGAGCTCAACGGCGAAGCACGATACATACATGGCGAAGTCGGCAAAGGCATGTACACTTACTTTGGTGGACACGATCCCGAAGACTACCGCCACCAAGTTGGCGACCAACCCACGGTACTCGATTTGCACCCAAATTCACCCGGATTTCGGCTAATACTAAACAATGTTTTATTTCCTGCCGCCAAAAAAAAGAAACAAAAAACTTAATAT
>JAYVHB010000072.1:0-2372 GCA_043771555.1 Flavobacterium sp.
GTAAATCGCAACATTTGGCATTTTGTTAGTAAAATGAGACCAATTTACGCCACCATCGATTGTGATGTACAAACCTTTTTCGGTTCCTAGAAACAACAAGTTTTCGTTTACAAAATCTTCTTGGATATTTTTTACAAAACCATCGACATCTGCTGTAATAATTGATTTCCAAGTTTTTCCGAAATCGGTTGTTTTGTAGGTGTAAGCATTATAGTCATTTTTGGTATGACCTTCGAAAACCGCATAAGCCGTTCCTGCTCCAAAAACACTCGCTTCGATATGATAACACCAAGTATTTTTTGGCAATCCAATAATATTTGCCACAACATTTGTCCAACTTTTTCCGCCATCTTGGGTTACTTGAATGTTTCCATCATCGGTTCCAGCCCAAATAACATTTTCATTAACAGGCGATTCAGCAATTGTAAAAATCGTACAATGTTTCTCGGCTCCAGAATTGTCTTTTGATAATCCACCAGAATTTTCTTGATTTTGCTTAATTGGATCATTTGTAGTCAAATCTGGCGATATTTTGGTCCAAGAAAGTCCCATATCTTCTGATTTATGAACAAATTGGCTTCCCATATAAAAACGGTCTGTTTGTTTTTTGCTTATTTCCATCGGAGCATTCCAATTGAAACGCAATTTAGCTTCGCCTTTTACTGGAAGTGGCTGAATTGTAACTAACTCTTCGGTGTCAGTATTGTATCTCCAAACATTTTCTGCACCTTGCATTTCGCTGTAAATAATGTTTTTGGTCGTATGTTTTATAACCCGAAAACCATCGCCATAACCAATTCTTGTCCAATCATTATTTTCTATTCCGCCTGAAGATTTTGTTGGACCATACCAAGAACCGTTATCTTGCAAACCGCCGTAAACGTTGTATGGAGTTTTGTCATCGATACTAACGTGATAAAATTGAGAAGTAGGAATATTGCTAACCATTTCCATTGTGCTTCCGCCGTCCCAAGAACGATAAACGCCGCCATCGGTTGCGCAATACATTCTGTTTGAATCGTTTATATCAAATGAAATGTCGTGAATATCGGAGTGCATTTGACCCAAACCCTTAAAAGTTTTTCCTCCATCGCGACTTATTGATCCATACAATCCAGCTTTTACAACAATTTCTGGATTTTTAGGATCGACAGTAATTCTAGAAAAATAAAATGGACGAACTACCAGTCCGAAATCGCTATTCAAGTGTTTCCAGTTTGCTCCAGCATCGTCAGAGCGATATAAACCATTTTTTTCTGGTTTTTCGGTTTCGAGAACTGCATATAATAAATTCGAATTCGACGGAGCAATTGTTACAGCGATTCGACCTAATTTTCCAGCAGGAAAACCTTTGTGAATTTTGTTCCAAGTTTTACCAGCATCTGTTGATTTGTATAATGCCGATTGTGTTCCACCAGAACTAAATGACCAGCCAGAACGTCTGAATTCCCAAAAACTGGCATACATTATATTTGGATTATTTTTATCTAAAATCAAATCAGAGCAACCTGTTTTATTGTCTACAAAAAATGTTTTTGACCAAGTTATTCCTCCATCTGTGGTTTTGTAAATACCACGATCGTCGCTGTCACCCCAAAGTGCGCCAAGAACGCCAACCCAAACAATATCGCTATTTTTAGGATCAATTACAATTGATGAAATTCTATCGGATTTTGGCAAACCCATATTTTTCCAATTCTGTCCGCCATCTGTCGATTTGTAAATTCCATCGCCGACAGAAACGCTATTTCTGGTCCAAGTTTCGCCCGTTCCAACCCAAATGTTGTTATCAGGTTTTGATGGATCAATAGAAATGCAACCAATAGATTGAATATGTTCTTCGAAAGTAGGCGAAAAACTTGCACCACCATCGCCACTTTTCCAAACGCCACCACCAGCAGCAGCTGCATAAACGATTCGGTTGTTGGTTGGGTGCAATTCGATGTCGGTCATTCGACCTGACATTAATGCTGGACCAATATGTCTGGCTTTTAAATCGCCAAATAATTCTTTACCTTTTAAAACAATTTTTTCTTGCGCAGATAAATTCATAAATGCTAATGAAAAAATTGATAAAGCTATAATTTTAATATTTTTCATATAATAAGGTTGTAAAAAAAAATCCCCAACAAAGTCAAGGATTTTTTATGATTTATATTATTTATTGTGCTGGAAATGCAAATGCTTTTGAATCAATAATTGGATTTAATATTACTTTTTTAACTTTTAATGGTTGCCCCATCATGTTTCTTGAAAATGGAAAAAAAACACCTTCAACTTCTTGATAATCACTCATAGTAGAAGTCATTTTTTGACCTTTCATTGGACCATCTTTGATTTCAGATTCGGTTGCAATTACTAAGTTATTTTCG
>JAYVHB010000073.1:0-10604 GCA_043771555.1 Flavobacterium sp.
AAAGAAAAAAAATAATAAAGCTATTTTTGTCATTTCGACAAAGGAGAAATCACATAAAACAATTCAAGTGAAGTTTTGAAAACGTTATGCGATTTCTCCCAAAAGGTCGAAATGACAAAACACGATTGTTACTCTTAAAAAAAGAAAAAAAATAATAAAGCTATTTTTGTCATTTCGACAAAGGAGAAATCACATAAAATAATTCAAGTAAAGTTTTGAAAACGTGATGTGATTTCTCCCAAAAGGTCGAAATGACAAAAGTAAACATCAGAATTTCAGTAAATTAATTAATGCAGTATGACCAAATTTTTATCTCAAAAAACAATAAATATAATAAAATCGATAACAAACAGTACTTATCTCGATGTTATAGGTCTGCTAATCGTAATTGCGGCATCAATATCATTAGGTTATCACAAAACCGTTTATAATTTCAGTTTTAATGATAAAGAATATGTGTTTTTTTTAGGTTACATTTCTATTTTAAATACAGGATTTTCGATGATTGGAAATAGACTGGTAACCAAAAAAAACAATATTGGCAACTTGATTACTACCTGCAACACCGTTTTGAGTGGTTCTATAGATTTTATGTTGGGCAATATTGGTGCGGCTTTGACTTATCCTGTTTCTATTTTTGGAAACTTGACCGTTTTTAATGCTTGGAAAAAAAGTAGAATTTTACGATCTATAGATTTTATTTTTTATCGCAATATAGTTTTGGGATTAGTACTATCCATAATTTTAAATTTCATAGCATTTCGATATTTGTCAGAAAAAGAAATCGATTGGAAATTATTCTTTGCCGTAGCAATACCAGCTGGAATAACGTTTGGTGGCACTTTCAACACTGCCAGAATGTATCCTGACAATTGGTTTTTATGGCAGTTTTATAACCTTACCAAACTAATCCAGAATGTATTTTTAATGAATATTGCCAACATAGCCAAGTATGGTTTTTATATGTTTAATGCCGTTTTGGGTTACATTACTTGGAATGATGATCGAAAAAACAGCTCTAAATTTTAAATTATTTAAACAAAAATGCCTCAAAATTTATTTGAGGCATTTAAAGTATAAATAAAGAAATTATTTTACAATAATTTTCTTCCAAGATTTTTCAGAATCATTTTTTAATTCAATCAAATAAACACCTGTTTGCAACCCTTCAATAGCAACTTGAGCAGTATCTAATTCATTTACTTTTATTGTTTTGATAAGCGCACCTGTATGCGAGAAAACATTTATTTCTGTAAGTGCTGTTTTTGTTACTACATTAAAATTTCCGTTTGATGGATTAGGATAAATAGATGAAGCATTAAGAGAAACATCCTCAATTCCCAACGTTGTTAGAGTTGCAACAGCATAACCTGCTGCAGCTGCACCACCATGAGGTCCAACGGCAGTTGTAGCACTTCCAGCACGAACTCCAACAATACTAAATGAATTTGTGGTGGCGTATGGCATCTGAAAATCTGATCCTGTAGTATCTGCATTTGTTAAATTTCTAGTAAGATTTAATGTTCTTACAGAACCTACAACTGTATTACTTACAACTGTCCAATCTTGTGATGCATCTGTAGGAGGCGCAAAAGTACCCCCATATCTTCTATCAGTCAAAGCAGTAGAATAAACCAAAACATCTCCAGCTGACATTCCAAATCCAGCCTCAACACCAATTCCAAGTCCGAACCAACGGTCTGAAGGGCCTGTTAGTATCAAAGTTACTTTTGAAGTTGCATTATCTAATGTAAAATTAGCGGTCATATTAGGTTGTAAAGTAACGACTCCTGAACTTTTACTTTGTGCAAAAGCACTAGTTGCCAATATAGTAGTCAAAAAAATAAGTAATTTTGTTTTCATAATAATTTTATTTTAAAAGATTAATAATTTCTTCATTTTTTGAAAAAACAGCATATTCAAATGCGGTTTTTCCATTTTTATCAATAAGCGTTTTATTGACATTGTATTGCAACAGTAATTTTGTGATTTCGACATTTTGAAATTGAGCAGCATACATTAAAGCTGTTACACCGTTTGGATCAGACAAATCAATATTTGCTTTTTTTTCAAGTAACACTTTTGCAATTTCAATATTTCCTTTTACAACGGCTGCCATAAAGGGCGATCCCATATCAGAAAGTTGATTGATGTCGCTTCCTTTATCAATAAGATATTTGGCTACTTGGTTATTATTCTTATAAATAGCAAGAACTAATGCTGAAAAACCATTTTCATTAACTTGTAAAACACACTTTGGATTTTTTTTATATATTTTTTTTATTTGTTGTACAGTTCCTTTTCTCGCAACGTCAAAAATATTCCCTTTTTCTTGAGAAATTCCGTAACTTGGAATTAAAAAAAATAACACTAAAAAATAAAACAGTTTCATTTTCTAAATTTTTGTAAATATATCAAAAAAAAATTAAAATAAGGTTAAATAGAATTATGCCTTTTTGGTCGATTCTCGATACCGTAATTCGGTTTTTACAATTGTAGTACGCGTTGTCAAATTTTCTTCTTTACTCTCTAATCTTTCTATTAGTAATTCGGCAGCTTTTTCGCCAATTTCTGGACCATGTTGGCTTACGGTAGACAAACTTGGAGACAATCTTCGTGACCAAACACCATCGGCAAAACCAATAACTGAGAGGTTTTCAGGAATTTTATATCCGTTTTTTAATCCCATTTTTATGGCTGTAACCGAAGCGTGTTCGTCTAGCGCAAAAACAGCATCAATCTTGTGATTTTCAAATATTTTTTTTGCTTTTTCGTCAAATGCCGTTTCGTTATCAAAAAGTGCAATTAGATCATCGTTGACAGTGACTTTATTATTTTTTAATGCTTCAAAATATCCTTTGGCACGCAATTTTCCTACGCTAAGATTATCAATTGTAGAGAACAAAGCGATGTTTTTGCACCCTGTTTTTATGAGATGATTCATAGCGTTTATGGCCGAATCATAATCGTCTACAATAACTTTATCGCAATTTATTTCGTCTGCAATACGGTCAAACATTACTATTGGCGTACCGTCATTAATAATTTCTTTAAAATGATTGAAACTTTGTAATTTTTGCGCTTCTTCAGATACCGAAAGGATAAATCCGTCAATCGTACCATTGCTCAACATGTCGAGTGTTGCAATTTCTTTTTCGATCGATTCGTTTGAAATGCAAGTAATTACTTTGTATCCTTTTTGGTCAGCAACTTTTTCAATTCCTGTAAAAACTTTTGCGAAAAAAGAGTTTAGAATATTCGGGATGATAACGCCAATGGTTTTGGTAGATCGGTTTTTCAAGTTTAGCCCAATCATGTTGGGCTTGTAATTCTTAAGTTTGGCGTATTCTTTTATTTTTATTTTGGTTGGATCGCTTATTTCTGGGCTGTCGTTCAAGGCTTTAGAAACTGTAGATACAGAAACTCCTAGCTCTTTGGCGATTTGTTTTAACGTTGCTTTTGATTTCATTTTAAAAAAATTTAGGTAAAAATAGTAAAAGATTTCCAAAAACGATTTTATACTTACAGTTTACTCTTTTTTGCTGGCTGTATATACACCAAATAAAATAATAGCTGCACCTATAACTTGAACAAAATTGATGTTTTCTTGATCTTGAATTCCCCAAAAATAGGCAACAACCGGAATTAAATAGGTTACCGAAGTGGCAAAAACGGGCGACGAAATTTGTATTAATTTAAAGAAAATAATATTGGCAATTCCGGTTCCAATAACGCCAAGAATTAGAATGTAAAAAATGGCAGTTTGTGTAATTTCGAGATCAATTTTTGTAGAAATATCAGAAAATAATAAAATTGTAATTGCAGGTGGAAGCATTACCAAAAAATTGCCTGTAGACAAACTCAACGGCGAAAGGTCTGACAAGTGTTTTTTGATTAAATTCACATTGGTAGCATAGCATAACGACGCAAGAAGTATCAAAATAGTATAATAATAATTTTGATTTGGGTTGTTGGCCGCGCCATTTAAAATCAGTAAAACACTTCCAAATAGTCCAATGATAACGCCAATTATTTGTGTTCGTTTAAAATCTATTTTAAAAAAAAGTGCGCCTAGTAGAAGCGTGTTCATGGGTGTTAACGAATTGAGCACTGAACTTATAGAACTACTGATTTGCGTTTGAGCAATGGCAAACAAAAAAGCAGGTATAAAAGTACCAAAAAGTGATGTTAAGGCAACATATTTCCATTGAAAAGAAGGGATTTTTGTTACCGATTTGAAACCAATAACAAGAAGAAACAATCCTGCAAAAAGAATTCGTAACGAACCTACTTCGATGGGAGATAATCCGAGCAATCCTTTTTTGATTAATATAAAAGAACTACCCCAAATTAACGCCAAGGTAATTAGCAAAATCCATTTTGAGTTTTTAGAATCCATAGTTATTTTTGTGGACACAAAGTTTATACTAATTTTATGATTTACCCATTATATTTTTAATTAATTTTGATTTTTAAAAATTTTATTTACAACCCATGACACCTACCAAATTTATAATTGCTGTTTTGTTTATGACACTTTCTATTTACAGTTGTAAAAAAAATGAAAATAAAACAAATGCTGCATTATCCGAGTCGACTCCAAAAAAACCAATAGCTGCAAATGCCAAAATAGAAACAGCCAATTTTGCGATAAACGGAATGACTTGTGCTGTAGGTTGTGCCAAAACCATTGAAAAAAAATTGAATGAAACCGAAGGCGTGCAAACTGCCAAAGTAGACTTCGAAAAGAAATCTGGAGTTGTTTCTTATGATTCGGATATACAAAATAAAGAAAGTTTAGTAAAAATTATTGAAGCCGTTGCTGATGGAACGACTTATAAAGTAGCGTTGGCAAAGTTGTAATATTTATTATAGTCACAAATTGAACTTATTTTTATAAATTTGTAAAAATTGATTGTATGGCTGTTGTCACAAAATTTTCTGATCTTGACCTAACAAAAACGTACACTTATGCAGATTATTTGCTTTGGCAATTTGCTGAACGTGTAGAGTTGATAAAAGGATATATACTCAAAATGAGTCCAGCTCCAAGCTCTAATCATCAAAGTGTATCCTATAATTTGACTGATTGTTTCGCTCAAAATTTCAGAAAAAAATCATGCCGTGTTTTTGTAGCTCCATTTGACGTACAACTTCCTATAAAATCTGCAAAAAAAGAAACCACCGTCGTTCAACCTGATTTATGTGTTATATGTGATGAAACCAAAATTGACGAAAATTGTTGCGTTGGTGTTCCTGATTTAATTGTAGAAATCATATCGCCTAACAACCGTAAACATGATGTGCAAACCAAGTTTAATTTGTATCTCGAAGCGGAAGTGCAAGAATATTGGTTAGTTGATCCTGCAGACAGAATGATTTTGATTTATCATTTACAAAACGGAGAATATATTGGTTCCAAACCCTATGTTGAAGGCGAAAAAATAAAAAGCAAATTATTTCCAGAATTAGATATTGCTGTAGATGATGTTTTTTACAGAGTGAAATAAAAAATCCCGTTTCAAGATTTGAAACGGGATTTTTGTTTGTTGTAAAACATGAACTTAGTCGTCTTTCTTGATAGTAATTACAATATCGTCCTCAAACTTGTATTCGCCTTTTTTGTAAATTTCGTTATTGGCGAGTACAACTTCATAAGCATATATTCCTTTCGGGATTTCGAAAACACATTCTTTACCGTCGTTTTGGACAATCATTTCTTTTTCTACTTTATTGTCTTGGTCGTCCTTGCCTTGTAACTTGAAAGTTATTTTATCTGCAAGTTTGTTCTTGATGCAAACGCTGGAAATAGTTTTGCTGTTTTTATTATTGCTTGAAGTAGCTTTTACAATAGAAAAACCGCTTACAATAACTTGGCTCAACTTCAAAGCGTTTTCAAGATCGGTTTGGGCAAAAGAGATTATAGGCACTACGAGTAGTGCGGTTAGGATGTTTTTCATAAGAGCTTTTTGTTTATTTCTTGTGATACCAGAGGAAAACCAAATATCCTATCGCAGGAAATGCAAAGATTATAAATAACCACTTTTTTCTATCGGTGGAAGATAAATTATATACTTGCGATAAGTGCTTAAATTGTGAAAGAGTTGTATTTAAAATAAAAACAAAAATTATAATAATTCCAAACGGTATAATAAGTTCCATTTATTTAAGTTTATTCGAATTTACAACGATTTTTTCAAAATTTAAACTTCCTAGATTGTTGACAATAACCTCACCTTTTTTATTTATAAAAAAAGTTGAGGGTCTAATAGAAATACCTAATAACTCCAGTTTTTTTGTACTTTTTAGGAAAATAAAGTTATACTGATTTTTATCTTTAAAATTTTTAATTTTTGCTGTACTTTCATCGGATATCATAACAATGTTAAAAAAATTACCATATTTATTTTGAAATCTTTCAAAGTCTTTAAATTCTTTTACGCAAGGTTCGCACCAAGTTGCCCAGTAATTTAAAACTAATGGCTTTTTGTTTAGATCTAATAATGAAACTGATTTACCATTAAGATCTTTGTACGAATCGTCAGTTAGATTTATTGTTTGAACATTTGCAGCAAAAACAAATTGATATACTACAAATATAATTGGTAAAGTAATACCTATTAATAGTCCGTAAAAAAAATACCTGTTTTGCATAATTAATTAAATTTTAGGTTACCAAAGACAGATCCAATCGCTAATAATATTAATGTAATAATTAATACCCCAGCAATAAAACCAAAACAAAAACTAAAAAATCTCTTCATAATTTTAAAATTTAACCTTGAAGAATTTACTCCAAGGTTATTAAATTAAGTTATTTAACAAGCGGAACAGTTATCGCACCATTGACAACGATATAACGTCCCTCTTGTGTAAATTTGCCCGCTTCTACTTCTACTCGTTTTCCAGACAAACTTGTTCCGTTCAGGGTACTACTAAACCCAGATATTGTTACTGATGAACTTCCTTTAGTTGCAACAGGTGTAGTGTTCTTAAAAGTTTCAAATTTTGATGTGTTACTTTTTGATAAAGTTTCAGCTCCTCCTGGATTAGTTAAACTATCCCATGACACACAATAAGTTACAATAATAATACTAACACACAACTCATGACCACAACATGAAGGTTGTCTATTTGAATTAGATGTATCTGTAGTTGTAACTTGCGCATTCCCAACGAATCCAAACATTACTGTGGCGATTAAGCCAAATACTAATTTTTTCATAAAAATAATAATTTAATTGATTAATAAAATAATTTGTAACAAAACTTTTTCTCGAGATATTTTTGTTATGTCAAAAGTACTTGGCAATGACCTAATTGTCTTAGTAAAAAAAGTGTGTTTGTAGTAAAATTTTACATTTGTTTAGTAATTTTTTACTACAACTTTCGTTACCAATAGTAAAATTGGTTATTTTTACGTCATAAAAACAACCATAAAGTAAATTTATTAGCCTTAAAATAGTTAAATATGAATACATTTGCAGAAAGTGGTATAAAAATTGGTAGTAAACTAAGAAAATTACGAATGGAAAAAGGTTACAAGCAGGAGTATATGGCGGAAGTGTTGGAGATTTCACAAAAAACATATTCTAATATGGAAAATGACAAATCGTCTATATCGTTAGACACGCTCAAAAAAATAGCCCAAGAATATAAAATAGATCTATTGGAATTATTGAAGGATGACAAAGTAGTAATTCAAAACAACAGCTCCAATGATACTAGCACTTTCAATGGTGTAATTTATAATCATTCGGACGAATTAATCCACCAACTCAAGGAACGAATAGCCGATAAGGACAAAACCATCCTAGATCTAACCAAAAGAATAGAACTGCTGGAAAAACGATTTTCCAACTAAAGCATTGTGTAAAATGTATACAAACAAAAATCCCGTTTCAAACTCTGAAACGGGATTTTTATATTTTATAAATCATCTAGAATATTTTTTAACTTTTCAGGATTTCTTCTATCATCCCAAATAATATGTACAATTACTGTTTCATCTTCTATACAAAAAAATAATGAAATATGATTGTGAGTGAAATAAAAAAGATTTTCGATTGATGTTTTTTGAGGTAAGGCAATTCTAAAATCTAACGATTGGAGTTTACTTTTAATCTGCTGATGCAAACTTAAACTGTAAGTCATACTTTTATTTCTAAAATAATAGTAATCCATTATATCCAGCATCTGAAACTCAGCATTCTGAAGCCAAATTACTTTCCTTTTTGCCATTCTAAAACCTTTTTATCCATTTCAGAATCATCAATATAATTACCATTTTTATATTGATCTTGAGATTCATTAAATAAATTTACTTGCTCATCGGACAACTTATAAGTTTTTTCTGGTTTAGAGTCAATTAAATTTTTTATTTTTTCCAAAATAATATCGTCGTTGATATCAACAATTTTAGAAACAATATATTTTTGTAATGCAATTGCAGTCATGACAATATGAATTTTAAGTCAAATTTAATGTTTTTATTTTAAATTGCATAAAAAATCCCGTTTCAAATCTTGAAACGGGATTTTGGTTTATAATAAATCTAAAATCAATTTATCCTAAAGCAGCTCTTTTGAAACCTGTTACCGTTACACCAACAGTTTTTGCGTACGCCGCAACACTCATAGAGCTATCTTTTATGTAATCTTGGTTTACTAACGTGTTGTCCTTGAAGAAACGACCTAGTTTACCTTTAGCGATATTTTCGATCATTGCTTCTGGTTTTCCTTCTTGACGCAATAAATCTTTTGCAATTTCTATTTCTTTAGCAATAACTTCAGCATCTACTCCTGCTTCGTCTAAAGCAATTGGATTCATTGCAGCAGCTTGCATAGAGATGTTTCTTGCAGCTTCTTCTGCTCCTTCTACAACAGTCGAAAGTGCTGTTAAAGTTGCAATTTTGTTTCCTGAGTGAATGTACGATCCTACGAAAGCACCTTCTAGTTTCTCGAAAGTTCTAATTTCTAATTTTTCGCCAATTACACCCGTTTGCTCAATCAATTTGTCGGCAACTGTAATCCCGTGAAAATCTGATGCTAAAAAGGCTTCTTTAGAATCGAAGTTTAACGCTAAATGTGCCATTTCGGTAGCCATTTTAACGAAGTTTTCGTTCATCCCAACAAAGTCGGTTTCGCAATTCAATGTGATAACCACACCAGCTGTTTTTGCTGCATTTACAACAGCAATTGCAGCTCCTTCTGTAGATTCTCTATCAGAACGGTTTGCAGCTACTTTTTGTCCTTTTTTACGAAGATTTTCGATTGCAAGATCAAAATCTCCATCTGATTCTACTAATGCTTTCTTGCAGTCCATCATTCCTGCACCTGTGATTGTTCTTAATTTATTTACGTCTGCAGCAGTAATTGTTGCCATTTTGTTTCTGTTTTTAAAATTAATTTTATTAAAAATTCCAATTTTTAAAGTAACAAATTCCGATTCTGATTTCAGAAAAAACTAGAAATTATAGGGTTCTAGCTTTGGATTTTGGAATTTAAAAATTGGAATTTAATTTTTATTTATTCTTCTGTTTTAGCGTCAGCTTCTGGCTCCGAAACTTCGGAAACCTCTGCAACTACTTCTACTGGAGCAGCTACAATTTCTTCAACTACTGCTGGAGCAGCTACTTCAACTGGTGCCGCTGCAACAGTTTCTGCTTCTTCTCCTTCTGGAAGGTTATCTTCTGATGCATCAGAAGTTCTGTTTGCCAAACCGTCAATAACTGCAGCAGTTACTAAAGATAAAATTTTATCAATAGATTTTGATGCATCGTCGTTTGCAGGAATTACATAATTCACTTCACGAGGATCAGAATTGGTATCGACCATAGCAAAAATTGGAATATTCAATTTTTGCGCTTCTTTGATTGCGATATGTTCTGCTTTGATATCTACTACGAACAAAGCTGCAGGAAGTCTAGACATGTCTGCAATTGAACCTAAGTTTTTCTCCAATTTTGCACGAAGACGATCTACTTGAAGACGTTCTTTTTTTGACAAAGTCATGAAAGTCCCGTCTTTTTTCATTTTGTCAATAGTTGACATTTTCTTAACTGCTTTACGAATCGTTACGAAGTTAGTCAACATTCCACCAGGCCATCTTTCAGTGATGTAAGGCATGTTTGCTGCTTTTGCTTTTTCTGCAACGATATCTTTTGCTTGTTTTTTGGTAGCTACAAATAATATTTTTCTGCCAGATGCTGCTATTTTACGCATTGCTTCATTAGCTTCTTCTATTTTTGCTGCTGTTTTATATAGGTTAATGATGTGAATACCATTACGCTCCATATATATGTAAGGAGCCATGTTTGGATCCCATTTTCTAGTCATGTGTCCGAAGTGAACACCTGCTTCTAGTAAGTCTTTAACTTCTATTTTATTTGCCATTTTGTAATAGTTTACGTTCTGTTGAATTAGCAATGATTAAGTAGCGATTGTAAAATCAGGTCTTAATCATTTAGATGCTAAACTAGTTTCCTGCCTCGACAGGAAGAGCAACAATAACTTAGTTTTTAATAAAAAAATATTAACGTTTAGAGAATTGGAAACGCTTACGCGCTTTCTTCTGACCGAATTTCTTACGTTCTACCATTCTTG
>JAYVHB010000074.1:0-2315 GCA_043771555.1 Flavobacterium sp.
AAGAAGCTAAAATTGTATTTGAACAAGCAATTCCAGATGTTCAATTATCAGAAGATATTAAATCTTTATTAGAATCTTTAGAATTACCAGAAGAATTTAAAACAAAAGCTTTAGGTATGTTTGAATGTGCTATTGCATTACGTGTTGCCGATATTAAGAAAGAAATGTTCAAACTTAATGAAGCAGTAATGGCAGAATACAAAACAACTTTAGCAACGAAGGTTGAAGAATCTACAGATACCTATGTATCAGAAGCAGTTGCTAAATGGTTGGAAGAAAATCAAACGCAAGTTAAATCAAATGTACGCACACAAATTGCCGAATCATTTATGGCAAATCTTTTAAATTTACTTGAATCGCATTATATCTCTATCCCAGAAGGCAAAGAAGATATTTTGGAAACAGCATTGGCTAAAGCTGATGACTTACAGGTGAAATTAGATGAACAAGTTAAATTAAATGAATCTTTAAAAGAATCAACAAAAGTTGCAGAAAAAGCACTAGTAGTTGAATCAATTGTTAAATCATTAACAGATACTCAAGCAGAACGTGTTCGCACAATGGCTGAAAGTGTAGATTTTGATTTAAAAGAAACATTCGAAACCAAATTAACAGCAATCGTAGAATCATTGACGAAAGTTAATACAGAGAAAGCATCAACTTCTTTGTTGGAAGATGTAACAGGTGAAGTGGTTATTAAGGAAGAAGCAGCAAAACCAAAATCAACAATCCACCCATTTGTACAAATGATGTCAAATGATTTAAAAGCGTTAGCAAAATAAACAAAAAAGTACGAGAAGAATAGTCAAGATTTTAAAATCACTAAATAGATTTATAAAGCCTTACATCACATTCTTCGAGTGAAGGTTAAGCCAAATTAAATAAGGAAATAAAATGGAATTACAAACAAACGTAGAATTAATTGAGCATTACAAACCAATCATTGAAGATACTGATTATCCAGAAATTCAAGATAAACGCAAACAAGCGCATTTTGCGCGTGTATTACACAACACTTTAAAAGAAGGTTTCTCGGCGGCAGGTGACACTAACATGTTCGAGAATACAGTAGCTGCAAACTTCTCAGCCGACTTAAATGGTGCAAATATCAAAGGTTACGACCCAGTATTAGTAAGTTTAATGCGTAGAACAATGCCAAACATGATTGCATATGACGTATGTGGTGTGCAGCCAATGACAGGCCCAACTGGTTTAATCTTTGCAATGCGTAGCAAATTTGTTGACCAAACAGATTTAAATAATCCAATCTTGGGTGACGAAGCATTCTACAATGAAGCTGATAGTGACTTTACGGGTACTGGTCTTCATGCTGGTACAACTCCAGCAGTATTGAATAGAGCAACACCTGGTGCATATACAAAAGGTACTGGTTATTCTACTTTAGCTGGTGAGCGTTTAGGTACTCCTGGTGGTAATCCATTCCCAAAAATGGGCTTCTCAATTGAGAAAATTACTGTTACTGCAAATACTCGTAAATTGGCGGCTGACTACACACGCGAATTGGCTCAAGACTTACGTGCTATTCACGGCATCGAAGCAAAAAATGAATTGGTAAATATCTTAACTGGTGAAATTTTAGCCGAACAAAATCGTGAGATTATTCGTTCTGTATATATCATCGCTAAACCTGGCGCACAAAATACTGACTTGGCATCTCCAGGTACATTCAATGTATCAGTAGATTCAAATGGTCGTTGGGCTGTAGAACGCTTTAAAGGTATGATGTTCCAAATCGAGCGTGAAGCAAATCAAATTGCAAAAGAAACACGTAGAGGTAAAGGCAATTTCATCATCTGTTCAAGTGATGTAGCAAGCGCTTTACAAATGGCTGGTGTATTAGATTACACTCCAGCATTAGCTGGTAACAATTTACAAATTGATGATACAGGTAATACTTTCGTAGGTATCTTGAATGGTAAATATAAAGTATTTGTTGACCCATATGCAACAACTTTGGCGAATGGTGATAACTTCTTAGTAGTTGGTTATCGTGGTTCTGATAGTAGAGATGCTGGTTTGTATTTCGCCCCGTATACTGGGTTGCAATCTTTCGAGGCTGTCGACCCAAAAAGTTTTCAGCCGAGCATTGGTATGATGATGAGATACGGATTAGTTATGAATCCATATGCAAAAGGCTTAACTGCTCCCGATGCAACTGGTTCATTAACAGCTAACTCAAATGTCTATTTTCGTCGCGTTAGGGTTTCGAACCTTACAGCAGCAGCAGCAGGTGTTGTGTAAGTTATTGATTCTAAATAGTTTTACTTTAAAAGAGAGCTTCGGCTCTCTTTTTT
>JAYVHB010000075.1:0-82815 GCA_043771555.1 Flavobacterium sp.
AACCTCTTTTTATAACGCTGCAACACAAACAGCCAGTGGTAACGCAACAAATATTATTAGTTACAACAAAAGTTTGCGTGTTACAGAAGGTGTTGCTCCTTCCATAAAAACATGGGCAAGAAGTAAAGGTAGGGTAACTGTAGGCTATACCGTTGTAGTTTCAGGTATTTTGACTTGTGGCAACTCGATCACTTTTGAAATTTTCAAAATTTTTCCAGGAAGTGTACAATTAAATCCAGCAAATATTGCAATACAACCCACCAACATCCCAAAAATTGTAGGTCCAGATTGTATAGAGGTAGGCAAACCATGCACCTTCTCTGTAGACCAAGTAGCCAGTGATAATGCCAGCGATGCCATTGGTTTTGATAGTTATTATTGGGTAGGATTACCTGCTTTTGCTACAAACTCCAGATACTTCTCCGCAGACAATAGCTCTGTTACTTTTATTCCGACCACCAATGCTGGTTTCACAATAAAGTGCTCTGTGGGAAAGTTAAATGCAAATATTATACCAAGTGGACCTGGACCTGATCCAATTACTCTACCACTTCCTGGAACAACTTATAACGCAAGCGTTTCTAAAATAGTTGGAGCTGCTCCAATATTACCAACATTTGCTGGAACATCAACTATTGCGTTATCTACCACAACTCCTCCTTGTCTTAATACAGGGGTAAGTAGTTTTACAATAAATTATGCTCCTGTTAATTCAGGTGCTGGAGTATGGTCAGCACCCAATACGGGTTGGAGCATAAATCCTGTTACTTACAATGGTTCTGTCTACTCTGTTACTGTAAACACCCCAAACAATAATCCTGGAATCTTGACATTAACAGTTACTAACGGTACTTGCCCTACTTTATCAGTTAATTACCAAATAAATCGTAAGTTTGTGTCTGCAACAATTACTCCAATTCTTCCAGCAACGAATTGTTTGGATTTGGGATCTAACAATAAGTTTACGGTAGGAGACAACGGTTTAGAAAATCCTATTAGTTGGTCTTTGTCTGCTGCACCTTCTGCAGGAGCAACTGGGGTAGCGTTAGCAGTAGTACCTTTAACCCCCAATTCTACAACAGCTGTCACGGTTACAGCATCCGCATCAGTAAACACCGTATATACGCTTATTGCTAATGCAACTGCATGTCCTTATGCACCAGCCAATACCTCGCCCAATACTTATGTCTTTTCTATAAAACCCAACAAACCTACCATTACCGCTGGTAATGGAAGTGCTTGTGTAACCAAAGGAGCTTTAACCGCAAAAGTTTTTAATTGCGTATCTTCTGTTGGAGCTACCTACACTTGGACATTTCCAGCAGGTTGGGGTGTAGGACCTATAACCACTACCAATCCTACCCTAACTTTAACGCCTATAAGTACAACGGCGGCAATTGACGGCACGGTTTCAGTTGTTGCAAACGGAGGAGTATCAACCTGTAGTAACACTGCATCTTTTACTGTAAATTATGATTCAGTGGCACCAACTGGTGTAGTTGCAAATTGTATAAGTTTGGGAGTGGCGGGAAGTGCTTCAGTTTTATTTAGCAATCCACAAACTGGAACTTATACCGCTACAATGATATCTACAATTGTTGGTAGTACCAATGTAATTACAAGTGCTGTAACATTAAACAGTAGTACCTTGAGTTTTTCAACTTCTGCACTTGCCGCTGGTAACTATAATATAGCAATTACTCATGATAGTGGTTGTGGTGTGGTGGCAACAAGTACAACCCTTATTAACGTAGGAGGTAATGGCACACTATATCCTGGGACTACAGATAATTATGTTGCTGTAGCGCCATCCACAATGATAAATCCTCAATACGAATGGACAACATGTACTTCAGCTGGTGTTTGTACTCCTGTAGGAGGTAACTCAGCATTATTGGCTTTAAGTGGCGCATCGGCACCACCAGCAGGCAATACAGTATGCGTAACCGTTTATCCACTTGGATCTACATGTAAAACCCGTTTGTGTTTAGCACAAGGTACACATTCTAGAATGGCTAATACGGTTATGAAAGGAGAAACTATTGATGGTATTACTATTTATCCAAACCCGAATAACGGTATTTTTACTATAAAGCTAGATAAAGTTCGATTATTAGCAACAGCGACGCTCAACGATGCTACAGGTAGAGAAATAGCTACTTATATCCTCAAGAAAGGAGACAACAAGATAGAAAAAGAAGGACTTCCAAGTGGGGTATATGCTATTGTACTTGAAGTTGATGGCAAAACCGAAACCCGCCAACTTATTATTAAATAAATGCTAATTAGAACGTTTTGAGACTCACTCAAAACGTTCTTTTTATTTTTCAGCAATCAAATCGAACAAAAAAAATCAGGTTCAAAATATATTACAATGAAACAATTACTAATACTATGCTTTTTAATAACAGTCACAACTTACGCTCAAAAAGAGTTGTGGGGTGTAAACAATGATATATATGTACCCCTCTCTGGAGAGGTGTATTATGGTAATATAACCAAATACGACATTAATGGTCAAAATCCTATAAAAATACATGAATTTAATAGTGTTGATGGTAAAAATTCAAATTGCAAATTATTTCTTGCTTCCAATGGGAAAATATACGGAACTACCCTAGAGGTTGTCACCAATGTTCCAAATGTTACATATAGTGTGTTTTTCGAGTATGATCCTATTCTAAATAAATACAGAACGATATCTAATTTTGCGCCCTATATTTTTTATTTAGCTAAGTCTGGGCTTATTGAGCCAATTCCTGGCAAATTATATGGATGTTTTGGTGCAGTTATATTCAATTATGATTTAAACACAGAAGCTATCACAATAAGTACTAATGGAACAGGGGGTGGCGATACGACAATTGCTGGAGAATTAATTAAGGCTTCCAATGGGGATTTATATGGTACTACGATTGCATTAGGCTGTGCTTCAATTGCTCAAACAGGCTATCGCATTGGAGGTATTTTTAAATACAGTATTGCTACAAATAGTATACAAATGCTTTACAGTTTTAAATGTGATTTTGATGATGGTGCAATAATAAAAACTACCCTATTGGAAGGTCAACCAAATAAGTTATATGGTGTTGCATATGGCGGTGGTGTAATTGATGGAGTAATAAGCGATATTGGTACTCTTTTCGAGTATAACACCCTTACAAATGTTTTTACAAAAAAAATTACTTTTGATGGAGATAATCTTGGTAAAAACCCTACGGATTTAACAATGGGTACAAATGGTAAATTATATGGCGTTTGCCAAAACGGTGGTACCAATGTATTTACAAATCCAAATAATGGCATAACCTATACCACGCACAACGGCACTTTGTTTGAGTATACCCCAGCCACAAATACAATTATCAAGTTGCATGATTTTGGTCCTTCTGTTACTAATGGTGTTTATAGCGACTCGGGGTCTCATCCTTTGTCTTTAACAAAAACTAGCAATGGGTATTACATGGGTACCTCGGAGTATAATCCTTTTAAATTTGATGCTTCAAATAATACCGTAGTCAATACTATTAATGGCAACATTCCGTTTAATACCAATAGGCTGTTAAATTTCATAGAAATCTGCCGTAAACCTTCCTATCAAGAGTTTTTGCCAGACATTTATTCACCGCAAGTTGGAACTTCGTTTACTTTCGATGTAAATAATGACAATGCTGCTACTTTTGTTTGGAAAAAAGGCATAACAGTATTGCCATCGCAAACCACAGGAGTTTTAACAATTCCTAACATAACACTTGCAGATTCGGGCATATACACCTGTACCATGACCAACGAGTGTGGTGTTACCGTAACTATGCCTTTAACTATTAATGTTACTAATCTAGCAACGGAAACAATTAACGGGTATACCAAATTAATTGCGTTGTATCCCAATCCAACAAAAGGAATACTACATCTTAAATTT
This sequence comes from Flavobacterium sp., assembly GCA_043771555.1. Taxonomy (GTDB): domain Bacteria; phylum Bacteroidota; class Bacteroidia; order Flavobacteriales; family Flavobacteriaceae; genus Flavobacterium. The sequence continues at coordinate 3,923 of JAYVHB010000075.1, forward strand.
CCAGAAAATCGTGGTTTGAAAGGTTTACGTTACAAAATTAGTAATGTATTGGGGCAAACTATAGTTGACAAAAATATAAACAACCAAGTTATAAATTCTGAAATAATAATCGATTCCTCCGCTTTTACAACTGGAGTGTATCAAATCTCGTTTGAGACGGATAGAGGTACTTGGTATGGCAAATTTATAAAAGAATAAAAAGCTTACAGTTGGTGGATTGTAAACTCATTTTCTAAAGGTTTTAGTTTCGCAATTAATTTTTCAATAAAAGCAAGTCCATATTCCAAATAAAACTCAGCAAAATTATTTTTTCGTTCCTGCAATGCTTGGTTAGGGAACAACTCGTTTTGGAGTAAAATAATACGCTCGAGTTGTACTGCATGAACTCTTTTTTCGGCTTTAAGCAATCGTTTTTCAAGGTTTTCCAATCCTTTTATTTGTTTGGCTTCTTGCGCTTTTACGGCTCCAAGAAATGATTTGTCGGTTTTTTTGGCAAGTTGTAGTAAATCTTCAAATTGCTGGTGTAAAACTTCCTTTTGTGCTGTAAAATCAATAGTTAACTCGGAAAATTCTTTTGTTTTTAGGGTATACAATTCTTGTTGGTTTAGGAATAAATCCTTCCAAGCAAGGTTTAGCTTGTCAGCTTTTGCTGTTTGTTTTTCGGTGGCAAGTAGCACCGAGTTTCGCACCAACAACATCGGGAAAGTTATGTTATGATGGGCAAACATCGTTTTTAGCTCGAGCCAATAGGCAATTTCGCCACCGCCACCTATATAACACAAATTGGGCAAGATTACTTCCTCAAATAACGGACGTAAAATTACATTAGGGCTAAACTTCTCGGGACTTTTTTCTACTAATTCCAAAATTTCGGCTTTGGTAAAAGCTATTTTGGTGTTATTGATTTTATAAATTCCGTTTTCTAAGATGATGCGTTCCCGCACTGTATCTTCAATATAAAAAAGATTTATTTCGCGTGGGTTTACTTGAATGTCGTAGTCGAGTTTTGAAATCGTTTCATTTACTCTTGCATAAGAACTTTGGTGTAACAATTCTTCTTTAATGTAGGGTATAAAATTGGTTTTAAGCGTTTTGGAATCGCCGTCCACAATAACCAATCCGTAGGCTCCAAATAATTGGTTGGCTAAAAATCTTGTGGCATTGGCAAGGTTATCATTTCCTTGATAGGCTTCCTGAAATAGTTTTTTGAGTGTTTCGGCATTGGTACTATTTCCTAATGCTGCTGCAAAAAGTTCGTAAACTTCTTCCATGCCTTCGGTAGACAAGCGACCCACTGGACCAGAAGTTTCTCGTTGCCAACTTATTTTTTTTCCTTTAAAGTTAAAATGATTGATTTCTTCAAAATCGTGGTCTTCGGTCGCCATCCAATACATAGGAACAAAATCATATGTTGGATAGGCTGCTTTTAGTTCTTTGCAAAGATTTATGGTCGAGATTATTTTGTATAAAAAATAAAGCGGTCCCGTAAACAAGTTGAGTTGATGGCCTGTGGTTACAGTAAATGTATTTGAGTTGTTTAAAAGTTGAATATTGTTTGTAGTTGACTTCGACAAGTTCAGTCTGACATTTTGTTTTTCTAGTTCGTTAACTAGAATTTGCCTTTTGATGTTGTCATTGTCATTGAAATTGAGTTTTTTTTCTTCAATTTGACTTTTGAAGTTATCAATTTTCGGAAAACGATTGTAAAGTGGTTTTAGAGTTTCATTTTCATTCAAATAATCAATTATTAAATGAGTGAAATAGCCCGAATCTTGATACGTTATACAGTCGTTTGGCATTTTGGATTTTTTTGTAAAAGTATTAAATTTTTAAAATAGATTTGCAAAAACAATTTCCCTTGAAAGACCTACTTCTCATAACGCCACCATTTACCCAACTCAACACGCCGTATCCAGCAACGGCTTATTTGAAGGGTTTTTTGAACACAAAAGGAATTTTTAGTTATCAGATGGATTTGGGTATTGAAGTAATTCTTGAAATATTTTCAAAACAAGGGTTGACGGCTGTTTTCGAATCTCAAAAATGTCTGACTGAGCTTGTCGAAGTCCAATTTCCAACTGCTAACCTCAAAAGAATTTTCACATTACAAAACGATTACATAAAAACTATAGATGTAGTAATTGCTTTTCTGCAAGGAAAAAATCCAACATTGGCGCGACAAATATGTTCAGGAAATTTTTTGCCAGAAGCATCCCGCTTTGAGCAACTGGATGATCTGGAGTGGGCGTTCGGCAACATGGGTATGCAAGACAAAGCCAAACATTTGGCAACTTTATACCTCGAAGATATTTCGGATTTTATAAAAGAATGTATCGATGAAAATTTTGGTTTTAGTCGTTATGCGGAACGTTTGGGTAGAAGTGCCAACTCGTTTGACGATTTGTATCATGCTTTGCAACAACCGCTTACCTATATTGACGAAATCACGTTGCGAATTTTGAAAGAAAAAATCGAAATCGTGCAACCCAAATTATTCTTGATTTCGGTGCCGTTTCCAGGAAATTTGTACAGTGCTTTTCGATGTGCGCAGTTTGTAAAGCAACATTTTCCTGATGTAAAAATATCCATGGGCGGCGGTTTCCCAAATACCGAATTGCGTTCCTTGACCGATGTTCGGGTTTTTGAGTTTTTCGATTTTATAACGTTAGATGACGGCGAACTTCCAGTAGAACTTTTAGCCTCCCTCAACCCCTCCAAAGGAGGGGAGCAAAGAACCTATAAACGCACATTTGTGCTCGAAAACGGAAAAGTTGTTTATAAAAATAATACTTTAAAACCCGATTATAAACAAAGCGAGGTTGGCACACCCGATTATTCAGATTTACAACTGGGCAACTACATTTCGGTGATAGAAATTGCCAACCCAATGCACAGTCTTTGGAGCGATGGGCGTTGGAACAAGCTCACGATGGCACACGGTTGCTATTGGGGAAAATGTACTTTTTGTGATATTAGTTTGGATTATATAAAATTATACGAACCTGTTGCTGCCAAATTAATTGTTGACCGAATTGAAGAATTAATGGAGTCAACGGGCGAAAACGGATTTCATTTTGTAGACGAAGCCGCACCGCCTGCCTTAATGCGAGAAGTAGCCTTGGAAATTCTACGACGAAAAATTGTTGTAAGCTGGTGGACTAATATTCGGTTCGAAAAAAGTTTTACCCAAGATTTATGCATTTTACTTGCCGAGTCTGGTTGTATAGCCGTTTCTGGTGGATTGGAAGTGGCATCGGATAGGTTATTGAAACTTATTGACAAAGGCGTAACCGTCGAGCAAGTAGCGCAAGTAACCCGAAATTTTACCGAAAGTGGCGTTATGGTGCATGCCTACTTGATGTATGGCTACCCAACACAAACTATTCAAGAAACGGTTGATAGCTTAGAAATGGTGCGACAATTGTTTGAAGTTGGTGTGTTGCAAAGTGGTTTTTGGCATCAATTTGCTATGACAGCGCATTCGCCAGTTGGACTTAATCCCGAAGCTTTCGGTGTTATCCCTATTGGTTTGAATGAAAAAGCCCTCCCTTTGGGAGGGTTGGGTGGGCTTTTTGCAAATAATGACATAAATTTTAAAGACAAAACAGGAATTGATCATGACAAATTTAGTTTTGGACTCAAAAAATCATTATTCAATTTTATGCACGGAATAGGATTTGAATATGAACTTCAAGATTGGTTTGATTTTAAAATTCCGAAAACAAAAATTGCCGATGATTTTATTGTTGCTTGCCTGGAAAAAGAAGAAAGTTTTACTGTCAAACCAACTGCAAAAATAATTTGGTTAGGAGGCAAACCTATTTGTGAAATCTTTACAAAAACCAAAAAAGGAAACTCGTGGGAAATGACAAAACTTACTTTTCATGACAAAAAACAAACTTTTGAAATAAACTTAGAAAAGCCAAAAGCCGATTGGTTAATTACAACTTTAGATAAAATTTCGGTTTCAAATCCAAAGATGAAAACTCTGGTAGATTTGAAGAACGATTATGAAACTCACTTTGAAGATTTTGAACTTTTTTGGTTTTCAAAACCTTTAATAACCTTGCGAGAATTTGGATTATTGACCTTGTAAGCAATTAAAATACATTTTGACTATTTTTTTTGTAAATTATGTAAGGATTTAATATTTTTTCATTAAGTTTAACAATTATTTAAATGCAGATCGAGAAAAAATTTGTCTTTTATGGAGCCAGAATTAAAAACACAAACACTCAAAATATCGACTTATGACAAAGTAGTTCGGGTTTTAAGTTTGGTAAGTATTGGTTTTTTGATTTTGTTTGGAGTGTTGTTTTACACAAGCTACGAACAATTTAAGCTAGTAACTAAAGTTTCTACACAACAGTTTGAAAACGAAGCCAATGCTTTGGTCGAATTAAATTCTGAAGGATATGCTTCCTTAATTAGAGAAATTACTTTTTGGGATGAGCTCGTATCGTTCATAGAAAAAAAAGATTTGGCTTGGTTTGACAACTCGATAGCCTATCTCGTAGATACCAACAAGATAGATTATATAGACGCCTATACTATTGACGGTCAATTTGTAACCAAAGTTGCTACGGCCAAAATAAAATCTGAAAATTTTATTCCTAAAAATGTTTTTTCAAAATTAAAAAAAGAAAAAACAATTCATTTTTATGTTAAAATTCCCGAAGGTGTAGTAGAAGTTTATGGAGCAACCGTTCATCCTTCTCAAGATCCTTTCAAGAATAAAACCCAACCTAGAGGCTACCTTTTTATTACGAAATTATTAGATGCTAGTTATTTTATTAATCTGGAAAAAGTAATTGGGTCAAAGATTGATTATTCTACTAAAAAATTTGAAACCAATAATAAAACTATTTTTTTTAATAAAACAATCCACGATTTTGAAGGGCACGAAATCACATCCTTAACCTTTGCAAGGAATAATGCTGTTAGCTTTTCAAAAACTAGAAATTTATTAATTATTTTTTTATTGTCGTTTGTCACGAGTATTTTAATCTTTTTGGCCTATGCTCAAAAATGGTCTCAAAAGCCAATAGCATTAATTAGAGAAGTACTCGAAACTGGTAATACCGACTCAATTGCTGCACTCAAGAAAATTCGTGGTGAGTTTAGCTATATCGGAAAATTGTTTGAAGAAAATCACAACCAACGCCAACAACTGAAAATTGCTAAAGCCAAAGCAGAAGAAAGTGACAAACTCAAATCGGCTTTCTTGATGAATCTTTCGCACGAGATCCGAACGCCCATGAACGCCATTGTTGGTTTTTCAGATTTATTAACTAATCCAGATACCAAAAAACCCGAGCGAAAACAATATGCAAAAATTATTCAGAATAGCGGTAAAAACCTCATAGAAATCATTGATGATTTGGTCGAAATGTCTCGTATAGATTCCAATTTGATTCAGGCAAGTTTTGGAAGTTTCGATTTGCATAAAATTGTAACATCAGTCTATGATTCGGTTGCCATTACCAATCAAAATAAAGCCATAGAAATACGATTATCACATCCTGAAGCGTTGCTACAATCCAATATAACTACTGATGGCGTCAAGCTCAATCAAATACTTATTAATTTGATGAACAACGCCTTGAAGTTTACCAAAGAAGGTTTTGTGATTTTGGATTATGAAATAAACAAAAAGGAAAAACGTATAAAATTTGCCATTAAAGATTCGGGAATGGGTATTTCTGACGAGTATCAAAAAAAGATTTTTGACAGGTTTACCAAAATTAATGATACCCAAACCAACGTCAATGATGGCCTTGGCTTAGGTTTGTCTATAGCCAAATCCTATGTAGAGTTGCTTGGTGGCACGATCATGCTTCAATCTCAAGAAGGTGTTGGCTCCACGTTTTCTTTCGAAATTCCTTTGGAAGAAGACGATACCATTCATGCATCCACAATAAATTTTGAAGAAGAAACGCTAGATCTTGGTCAAGAAGAAATAGTTTTGGTTGCCGAAGATGATAAAATAAACTTTATGCTCATAGAAAAATTGTTGCACAATTATAATTTTAAAGTGCTTCATGCCAAAGACGGACTCGAAGCTGTTGCAATGTGTAAAACCAATGCCGAAATTGATCTTGTTTTTATGGATATAAAAATGCCCAATCTTGATGGTTATGGTGCGTTTGAGCAAATTAAAGCTTTCAGGCCATCGTTGCCTATTGTGGCACAAACTTCCTATTCTTTTTCTGAGGAAATTGATAAAATAAAGAGTTTAGGATTTGATGATTTTATTTCCAAACCATTGGACAAGCAAAAATTGCAAGCCATCATAAAAAAATACTTTCAGAAATAAAAAAAGTGCTAACCCATTACAGATTAACACTTTCTCCTTCTAATTAAACTAACCTTTATTCCTTCAGGATTTTTTCTACTTTGCTACCTTTTTCGGTGGTAATTTTTAAGAAATAAATACCGTTTGTTTTTTCAGAGATATCTAATGTTTTCAAGTTACCAAGTTGTGTTATCAAAACACGACCTTGAACATCGTACAACGCTATAGATTTTATATCGAAATCGCTAGAAATATTGATTTTTGATGAGGTTGGATTAGGGTAAATCGTTATTGATTTGTCAACTTCAAAAATTGCGTTGCTTAATGAAATAAATGTCGTCGTGGCATCATTAGTGAGAACAGGCGCATTATAATCAAAGAAAATAGCTGCCGACTTGTTTACAGAATCTCCCGCTGACAATGTTTCTTTAGATTTTATTTTGAATAATACATTGCCATGTCCGCCAACCGGTGGGTTTCCTTGCGCTGCTGCAAGATCTATATTTTCGAAAATAAACTCCACTACGTTACCTGTAATGCGTGTATACGACGGATGTGATGTATTCATGACTTGCAATGTCGAAATGTCGTATTTTGTAGTGTCAATTTCATCACGAACTACGATATTTTCTGCATAGAAAGTACCTAAATTTTCGAAATTAATTACATAATGTAAATAGTCACCAATATCAGTTGGATCAACCGTGTCCCCTTCTAGACAAGTAATGTCGTTTGGGTCGAAGGAGCCAACAACAATTTGATTGAAATCAAAAATGTTATCATACGGTAACTCGTCCCCTGTTAACGGTGTAACTTTAGCAGTGAAATCCAAAATCTCCCCAATATTTACGGCTGGTGTTTCTACAGGTGAGTTTACATTTAATTTTACGTCAATACTTCTGTTTTCAAATGGCATCAAGTTAGTAAAACTCCAAGTAAGTATATTTAAATTTTGTATGTTTATTGATGGTGTTGAATTTACAAAATCAATTTTAGAATCATTATATATAAGTGATACGTTACCAGAATGCATTTGATTCCCTTTATTTTTATATACAATTTTATAAGTAGCATCAAAACCAGGGCGGGCAAAATCAATTGGAATTAACACAACTTCAATATCATTGTGAATACCCACTGCTTCAATACAAAAATCTTGACTGGATATATTATTATTGTTATTAGCAAAAGAGAAATTGGCTGTTTGTGGCGAGAAATCGAACCAAGTTGGATTTTCTACATTTGGAGTTAAGTTGTAATTTCCAGCGTTGGTGTAAAAATTGTAAGATCCATTAATATTTGTGACCGTAGAGCCCGTCGCTGTACCATCATTAACATCTAATCTGATAAATGGATTCACTTCATCGGTAACATCACAACCATTATTGTCTTTATCAAATATTGTCAATCCAGAAATAGTATTATGATTTCCGCCAGGTGTGAAAGTACAATAGGAGTTGCTAACAGTTGCGTTCATTCCGAGTGTATTTAATTGGTTTTGCACCGTGTATAATTGATCTGTATCCGAACAAATATATTGCAGGTTCGAGTTGTTGGCAAAATTTATTATTTCATTTTTTCCATTTTTAACAAATAATGTGTTTAATAAGTTATTTGTGCATTCTAAAGATTGTAATTTTTGACAATTACTAACATCTAAACTTTGTAATAAATTATTATCGCAATATAATACTTGTAAGTTAGCTAAATTTGAAACATTTAATATACTCGTTTGTGTGTCGTAACAAGAAAGTACAGTTAAATTTACTAAATCATTAACATTAAAATTTGGTAATGGATTATTTGAGTAACTTAAAATTTGTAATGCAGAATTATTAGTTAAATTTAAATTAGTAATTTGGTTATCTGTACATTGTAATATAGTTAAATTTATTAAGTTTGATGTGTTAATTGATGTTAGTTCATTGAAGCTACACTCTAATTGAATAACATTATTTAAGTTGCTAAAATTTATATTTGAAATTTGATTGTATTGAATATCTAAATATTTTAAATTACTAGAATTTGATAAATCTATGGTGGTTAATTGATTATCTCTACAGTTTAAAAATTCTAGTGCTGGAAATCCTGTAATATTTAGATTTGTTAAATTATTTTCTGCACAACCCAGAGAAACAAGGTTCGGTGATATCCCGCTAATATTAGCAAGGCCTAAATTATTTTGAGAGAAATCTAAATTTATTAGTGAAGGTAGACCAGTCAAATTTAAAGTTGTAAGTTGATTAGCGCCACAATACAAAGATTTTAAATTAGTTAGGTTTGAAACATTCAAGGAAGTAAGTTGATTATAACTACAACCTAATGTCTCAAGAAGTGGTAAATTGGTTAAATTCAAATTTGTTAAATAATTTTTTGAATAATTTAATTCTTTTAAATTTAATAATCCATTTAAAACTAAGTTTGAAATATTACCGTTATCGCAGTTTAGTTTTTCTAAAACAGGCAAATTGCTAATATTTAAACTTGTTAATAAAGTATTAGTGCAGGTCAAATATTTTAAATTTAATAATCCATTCACATTCAAACTAGTTAAAACACTAGCGTTTTGTAGACCAGAAAAATAAAAGCTTTCTAAATTAGTTAAGCCAGTTAAATCTAAATTCGTTATTAATGTATCAAAACATTCAAAGCTACTTAAATTTGATAAACCGGTTATGTTAATATTTTGAAGAACATTAGTAAGTTGATTATTTACATATTGTCCGCTTCCGCATCGTAAAGTAATTAGAGCGCTTAAGTTCGAGAGATCCAAACTTGAAAATTTGTTCACATAACAAGTTAAACTTTTAAGATTTGGAAGATTTACAAGCGATAAACTCGAAAGAAGATTATAACTACAATCTAAATATGTTAAACTAGACAAATTAATTAAATTTAAATTTGTTAATTTATTGTAAGAACAGTTTAAATTTATCAACTGGGGAAGATTAGTTATTGATAAATTTGTTAAATTCCCTCTATTACTATCACTAGCACCATTACCTGTACTACTCACGCCAGTAAAATCAACCTGTTGCAAATTGGATAGATTACTCAATATTACAGTTGTTAGTTCCGTATTTGCTTTGCAATAAATTCCCGCTAAGGCTGTGAGATTTGAAATAGTTAAACTTGTCAACTTATTATTAGAACAATTAAACGTCAATAAATTCGGAAAATTGTCTACGCTTATAGAAGTAATAAGATTTGAGTTAATGTCTAAGTACCCTAAATTTGGAGCTGTATTTATATTAAAACTTGTTATTTTATTATTTGACAAATCAAGTTCTAAAAGATTATTCAAATTGGTGGCATTAAAACTTGTTAATCTGTTATTATTACATTTTAAATAATTAACGATATTAGAAATTCCATTTAAAGTAGTAAGAAAATTGTTTGAACAATTAATAGCTGCTAGATTTGTAACCCCAGTCAAATTCAATGTTGTTAATTGATTATCACTACAATTTATTCCTTGTAGGTTAACAAGCCCAGTTAAATTCAAATTTGAAATTGAATTATTGGGGCAGTTCAAATTGTATAAATTTGTAAAACTCAAAATTCCAGTTAAGTCCGATATATTACTATTATACAAATCAAGATAACCAACTAACAAGGCTTCGCTATTTTGAATGTTGCCATCAGTATTTATGTCAATTCCTAAAGAAATTAACTTCGCCTTAAAATTCGCATCAGGAATATTCACAATTTGCGCATTTACCATCCCGGTAAACAACAACAATAAAAATACTAGTTTTTTCATTTGGTTGGGTTTTATTATTTGTGGTTTCATTTTCTTTATTTTAGTAAATATCTTTTATCTCTTCGTCTTTTATCTCTTCGTCTTTTATCTCTTCGTCTATAATATCAATTCTCTACATCGCCCTAATCAATTCCTGCAAACGCTCTTTTTTGCTTATAGCAATCGGGATTTGGGTATTGTCTGCCATCACGACATAGCCGCCATCAGTTTTTATATACGACTTTAGAAATGATAAATTGATGAGGTGCGAGTTGTGGATGCGCTCAAAACCTTGTTCGGTAAGCATTTCTTCATATTCTTTCAAGGTTTTCGAAATCAATACGGGCTTGTTGTTTTTAATAAAAAACTCGGTATAATTGCCTTTGGCTTCCAACCTAATAATATCGGCAACCTCAAAAAGATGAATTCCATCATTGGTAGAAAGTGCAATCCTTTTAAAATTGTCTACTTTTTTCCGAATGTTTTCTAACAATAAATCAATATGATCAAACGACTTGGTTGTCGTTGCAATGTGTTTAATTTTGGCTATAGTAGCTTGCAATTCTTCTGGGTCAATAGGTTTTAAAATAAAATCCAAAGCACTAAACTTGAAAGCTTTAACTGCATATTTCTCGTGAGCAGTTATAAAAACAATATGCGCTTTGGTTTTCGCATTTTTATTTATCAATGCTTCCAAAATATCAAAGCCAGTGCCATCACTCAAGTGAATATCCAAAAAGATCACTTGCGGTTGCAAGGTTTCAATAGCTATTATGCCTGTTTTTACACTTTCGGCTTCGCCAACAATAACAATATCATTGGTATAGCGGTCGAGTAGGGCTTTGAGTCCATCGCGAAGGTGTTTGTCGTCGTCTATTAGTAAAGTTGTTATCATTTTTTTAGTTTAGCCCTCCCTTTGGAAGGGTTGGGTGGGCTTATGTCATGTATTGTATCGGCAACCTCATGGTCACCGTTGTTCCGTTATCTTCAATAATATCAATTTGTGCCGACTTCGATGTCGTGGCTTCCATGATTTCCAATCGTTTTTTGGTAATTTCCAACGCCATCGATTTATGTGCCGTTACCGAATTTTCTTTCAAATGTTTTGATTTGGCAAGCCCAATTCCGTCATCGGTTATGGAACAAACCAATTGGTTATTTTGCACGTCAAAATGAACTTGTATTGTGCCATTTCCTTCTTTGGGAACCATGCCGTGAAGAATCGCATTTTCTACAAAAGGCTGAATCAGTAAAGGTGGAATTCCCATATTGAACTCGACTTTGTCTGATGCTTTTATATCAAAAAGAAACTTGTTATGAAATCGAAGTTGCTCCAATTCCAAATAATTTTGTAAGCTTTCTATTTCTTTATCAATAGGAATTAAAGCTCCTTTTGAGTATTCTAATGTTAATCGCATGAGTTTAGAAAATTTTGAAAGGTATTTCAAAGCCGAGTCGGTTCCGTTTTGGACAATAAAACTCGATATCGATCCCAAACAATTAAAAACAAAATGCGGATTCATCTGCAAGTGCAATGCTTTTTGCTCATATTCGGCAACTTCTTTTTGCAAGGTCAATCGTTTTTTAACTTGCATTCGGTTGTAAGCCAACAATATTAATCCGATAACTAATAAACTTCCAAGTATGGAGAAAATCGTTAATTGGGTTTGTCTTTTGGATTGTTCTGCCAGCAGGGCTTCTTTCTTTTTGTATTCAAAATCCATTTCGGCACGCACAAATTTTTTGTTATTTTCTTGATTGGTAATACTATCGCGCGCCACAATATAATTTTTATAATGTACCAATGATAATGCAGGATTGTTTTGAGCAGCATAAATATCGCTAACTAATTTTTCTGAATGAAATGTTTGGTCCAAAACCTGAACTTCTTTGGCATATACCAATGATTTTTGAGCAAATTGCATGGCTTCCTTATAATTTTTTAGTTCATAATTCATTGTGCCTAGATTGTATAAAACTAAGGAAGCTCCATGTTTGTTTTGCATAGCTTCGTACAATTCTAGACCATAATTATATTCGATTCCGGCTTTAAAATCATTTCCATCTTTGTAGGCATAATCGCCCAGATAGTTGTGCAACAAGGCAAAACCACGTTTGTTATCGTTTTTCTCAAAAAGACGTTTGGCTGCCATATAATTTTCGAAAGATTTGCTCATGTCTCCTTTTTCGAAATAAATCAAACCAATATTGGTGAGCGTTACCGCTTCAGATTGTTCGCCAATTTGATGCTGTATTGGCAATGCTTTTTTGAAATATTCCAATGCTTTTGGGCTGTTGCCTTGCGCTTTATAAACGATGCCTATGTTGTTGTAGGCTTTTGCGATATTATTTTTTTGGTCATTGTTTTTATAAATTTCAAGTGCTTTTTGATATTTTTCTAACGACATAAAGTAGTTGCTTTGCTCCGAATAAACAACACCTTGACTGGCATAGGCGCGAGCCAATCCGTTTTGTGTTCTCTTTAAGTCAACATCTGGATTTGAAAGTTGTTTTTCGAAATTTTTTTCGGCTTTTTCAAAATAGTAAAGTGCTTGTTTATAATTTCCTAAAATAATATTCGAATTACCATGGTTGATGTAAGCAGAAGCTTGTCCGAAGTTATATTTTGTTTTTTCTGATAAAAAAATAGCTTTACTCGCATAAAATGAAGTCGAATCTGGATTTGATTCTTTAAATTTATCTGATACCTTGTTGTAGAGATTGATTTTGGAGGTATCAATTTTAGTTACAAGTAGCACTCGTTTTAAACTGTCAATTTCTTTTTGTTGTGCTTCACAATAATTTTCAAAAAGAAAAGTCAGAAGTATAATTGCTATATAAAAGGTATTTTTCACTTGTATTTATTTTAGTCATACAAATATAAGTTAACTTTTTACATACAAATAGGCAAACTACTATTTGAAGGATATGAGTTAGTGAATGTAGCTTTTGAATGAGTGGTTGTTTTTTAAGTAGTACTTTTTGAAAATATCAATGAAAATTTAGGTTTAAAAGTCATAATAGTTCTCAAAAAGTGGACTTAAACGAGTTTCTGTGTATTTCAACGAATTTATTTTTCGCCATTGTACAACTGTTTTAGTTTTGTACTGTTAAATGAAGTTGTCCCCAACAGTTTTGTTTTAAACTTTAAAAACCTACATTATGAAAACGAACTCTAGATTACTTAAAATTAGCATTTCTGCTGTTTTTTTATTTACTTCATTTTTATCAACTTCTGATTCTTTTTCTCAAACCAAACTAGATACTACTTTAGATTCATTTGCTTCTGTTGCTACAGATGAAACTATTGTTACAAGTACAACTTCTACTCGAGAAGCTAGTTTAGAAACAAATTTCAATTTTGTGTCTTGGTTTATGGGAACAAAACAATCTGTAAAAGAAAATACAACTAAAGAGTCTTCAACAAAAAAATTATTGATTAATTCAGGTGTTGCACCAAACAGAATTTTAATGAAGACATTTTTGAAAAAAGCTCAAAATCAAACTTCATCTGTGGCATAAATTTATTTTTTTTAAAATATAATAAAGCATCCTTACTTGGATGCTTTTTTTATGACTTTAACTGAAGATTGTCAATAAAAAAATCCAATTTTCAAATAAGAAAATTGGATTTTTCGGTTATGAAAATTCTGTTAAAGAGTTGGTAATAATACTTTATCTAAAACGTGAATTACACCATTTGATCCTTGTACATCGGTTTTAATTATTTTGCTTGCAGTTCTTGCAGGTGCAAATGATCCAGTAATGTTTGGACTAGGTGAAGTGCTTATTACAAAGTTTTGTGTGTTCAATGTTGTTACTGGACCAGCTGCAATTACTGCTGGTAAATTTGCCGCTAACACATTACCTGATACAACATGATATTTCAAAACACTTGTTAGTTGGGCTGCTGTTGGTGTAATTCCTGCTGCCGCTAATTCTGCAGTTAACGCAGTAAAAGCATCATTTGTTGGAGCAAATACAGTAAATGGACCTGTACCTTGTAGAGTCGGTACAAGACCGTTTGCTGTTAAAGCACCTGTAAGCGAACTAAATACGGCAGCATTTGCAACAGCCAAATCAACAACTGTAGGTAATGTAATTACTTTATCTACAACATGTATAATTCCATTTGAAGCATTAATATTTATAAGTCCAGATACTACGCTAGCACCACCGTTAAATTTCACACCTCCAGTAGTATTGATAAACATATCAATATTGTTCGTTGTTGAAGCAGGACCTTTAGCTAAAGTTTTCACATAACCAGTAACTAAATCAGTTGAAGCTTTTTTGGAAGCTAAAACATGATTTAATAAAACTTGTTTCAAATCATTTATTTGTGTTGTTGAGGTTTGTGCATCAATGTAATTTGATGTTATTCCAGCTGCTTCAAAAGCAGTGTTCGTAGGAGCAAATACCGTGTAGGTGCCAGGATCACTTAGTGTTTGTACTAATCCAGCTTTAGTAAGTGCTTTAACTAACAATGATAGATTTGGATTCGCAACTGCTTGCGCTGCAATAGATGCAACTGGAGGTGTAGTTGGTGTAGTAGTGGTATCATCATCGCTGCATGATGAAATTCCGATTGCTAAAAAAGCTACTAGTGCAAAAGCACTTAATTTTAATGTTTTCATGATTTTGTTTTTTAAATTATTTGTTTAATTTATTTGTATATTAGTTAAACAGATTAACAAATAAAAACCCTACCTGAAAAAGTACAATTAATTTTAAATTTTAATAAAAAAAATATTTTTATTTATTATATCATTGTTAATCAGTATTTTAATTAAAAAAATGAAAATTATTTTTTTATGTTTCTATAATTTTGTGAAACAAATAAAATTGGAACTATTTTTGCAATACTAAAAAATTAGAAATAACGTTTCTATCATTTAAAACTAAATATATGAAGTATTTTTTGTTTGTATTACTATCGATTCAGTCTTTTTTGGCTCAAGAAACCAATAAACTAGACACCAAAGGTCTTAAAGATGGTTTGTGGAAAGGTATTTTTGAACAATCTAAAAGACCACGATATGAAGGAACTTTCAATCACGGTAAAGAAGTGGGTGTTTTCAAATTTTTTGATGATACGCAAGCAGGAACCGTAATTGCTACTCGTGAGTTCAATGCAAAAGACAATTCGTGTTATACAATTTTTTACAATCAAAAAAACAATAAAGTTAGCGAAGGCAAAATAGTGAATAAAATTTATGAAGGTGAATGGATTTATTATCACGAAAATTCTCCTTCAATAATGACAAAAGAAATATATAAAAAAGGAAAACTTGAGGGAAAAAGAATTGTTTATTTTAAAGACGGAAAAGTTGCCGAAGAAGTAAACTATGTAAACGATTTGAAAGAAGGAGTTTATAAAAAATTTACCGAAAAAGGAATTTTGTTAGAAGAAACTAGTTATATAAAAGGTCAGTTTCATGGTCAAGCCACTTTTCGCGATCCTGAAAATAATATTGTTGCCGAAGGAAAATTTAAAGACGGAAAAAAAGTTGGGATTTGGAAATTTTATGAAATGGGAAAACTAGTTAGTGAAGAAAATATGAGCAAGCAAAAAAAATCGAAACCTAAAAAATAATTTTTACTTTTTATTTATTTCACGAAGTTGTTGTACATCTAGTAAATCTTTTGGTCGATTTGCTTTTATTTTACTAACAATCAAATCTTCAAAAGAAAGTATGTTGCATCTCAAAAGGTTGTGATTGTTGATGATGATTTTTTCAGAATCTTTTAAGGCTTCATCAAATGATTTATTAACTGAAAAATTAGTAATCAGCTCTAAATTTAAATCCAAAGGAGAGAATTTTACCGAAATATTTTGAAGTTTATTTTTTACAGCTTCTGGAAAATCATTTATTTCATACCCCATTTCATTAAAAACGCTAATTAGTTTTTTGAAATTTAATTCAGTAGTATCTATCCAAAAATCTACATCTGCTGAATGTCTTTGATAACCATGAAAGTTTACTGCCGCTCCTCCAATAAGGATCATTTTTACTTCATGAACAGTAGACAAATAAACAAAAGTGTCTATATTTTCTTCCCAGATTTTCATTTTTCCAATATAAAATTTCCAATAGTTTTATCCACTTTGTTTTTTAATGGAAATTTGTTTATTTTTTTTGATAATTCAAAAAAACTAGCAATTCTATCAACTCCAGAAAGTTTTAAAAAATCTTTTTGTTGGTTATTTTTGCTTTCTAATTTTGTTTGAAATAACACTTCCATTTTTAGAATTTTATTCAAAGATATCGTTTTTTTTAAAATCAAACCTTTTTTAAGAAAATCTTAAATCTTCTTTTTTTTGTTTTAAACTACTTAACTTTGCCTGTTAAATTCATAAAATAGAATGAAACGAGTAGTTGTTGGACTTTCTGGAGGTGTTGATTCTAGTGTTGCTGCGTATCTTTTGCTAGAGCAAGGCTACGAAGTTATTGGACTTTTCATGAAAAACTGGCATGATGATTCTGTAACAATTTCTAATGATTGTCCATGGCTTGAAGATAGTAATGATGCGCTTCTTGTTGCCGAAAAATTAGGAATTCCGTTTCAAACAGTCGATTTGAGCGACCAATACAAAGAAAAAATCGTCGATTACATGTTCAATGAATATGAGAAAGGACGCACGCCAAATCCAGATGTATTGTGCAATCGTGAGATAAAGTTTGACGTTTTTATGAAAATTGCGCTTTCGCTTGGAGCCGATTATGTTGCTACAGGACATTATTGCAGAAAAGGCGCGCTTGATGTAAACGGTAAACCAGTATATCAATTGCTTGCAGGAAAAGACGATAACAAAGACCAGTCGTACTTTTTATGTCAGCTATCACAAGACCAATTGGCTAAAGCACTTTTTCCGATTGGAGAACTCACCAAACCTGAAGTTCGGGAAATTGCTGCCAAACTCGATTTGATAACCGCCGAAAAAAAAGATTCTCAAGGTTTATGTTTCATAGGTAAAGTACGTTTGCCAGAATTTTTGCAACAAAAATTGCAACCAAAAGAAGGATTTACCTACGAAATAGAAGCATTAAACGAAATCTATTCGCAACCAAAACCGAGTTTTATATCTAAAGAAGCGCAACTTCAATTTGATTCCCAACCTATAGATTATGCTCCAGAAATGGGAAAAGTCTTGGGCAAGCATCAAGGTGCTCATTATTTTACCAATGGACAACGCAAAGGATTGAATATTGGCGGAACCAAAGAAGGCTTGTTTGTACTAGCTACAAATGTTTTAACCAATTCAATATACACTGGGCAAACTTCCAATCATCCGGGGTTATTTCGTAAAGTATTGTTTATAGAACCGTCAGAAATTCATTGGATTCGGGAAGACTTACGTCTAAATAATGAAGAAACAATGACTGTTATGGCAAGAATACGGTATAGACAACCATTACAAAAAGCAATTTTATATCAGTTTGAAGAGGGCATGTACATAGAGTTTGAAGAAGCACAGTCAGCAATCACTTCGGGTCAATTTGTAGCATGGAATATTGAGGACGAATTAGTTGGTTCGGGAGTAATTGCTTAATTTTACCTTTTAAAACATAGAAATCATGAAAAATTTTATTTTTTTATTTTTATTTTCTTTCAGTTTTGCAGGTTTTTCTCAAGAAGAAGATGCTTGGATTTATTTTAATGCCAAACCTAATGCGGCTACTTTCATGAGTAATCCGCTAACAATGCTTACACAACGATCGCTAGACCGAAGAACGTTACAAAACATTCCTTTGGACAATAAGGATGTTCCAGTTCATCAACCCTTTGTTGATCAAGTAGAAACCGCTGTCGGAATTACGGTTTATGCCAAATCCAAATGGTTGAATGCAATTCATGTTCGAGGTTCGGTTATAGATATACAAGCTTTAACTGCTCTACCTTTTGTGAGTTCTATAGATTTTGCTAATAAATTATTAAATGGAATTCCAAGATTAAGTGGAAATCGTGCTCCAAATGTGATAAAAAAAGTAAATAAAAACTTAGAAACCGAAGTGGTTTTCAATTACGGAAATTCGGCAAATCAAATACAAATGTTGGGCGGTCATTTATTGCATGAGCAAAATTTTACAGGTTCCGGAAAAATAATAGCTGTAATGGATAACGGTTTTTTGGGTGTAAATAATGTAGAACCATTTGCTAGGTTGCGCAACAGTAATAAAATTTTAGGTGGTTATAATTATGTAGGTCGAAACGAAAATGTTTATCAAGGCGGTAGTCACGGAACACTTGTTTTGTCGACGATGGGCGGTTACCAAGAAGGACAATTGGTAGGCACGGCGCCGGACGCTTCTTATTATTTATTTATTACAGAAGATAATGTTAAAGAATGGCCATTGGAAGAATCACTTTGGGTGGAAGCGGCAGAAGAAGCAGATAGGTTAGGAGTAGACATAATCAACACTTCTTTAGGTTATACAACATTTGATAATGCAGCATACAATCATACTTATGAAGATATGAATGGTCAAACGACTTTCATTTCTCGTGGACTTAATGAAGCTTTTAGTCGCGGAATAATATGTGTTAATTCTGCAGGAAACTCTGGAAATAGTGCTTGGTATTATATTTCTGCACCAGCAGATGCAACACATGCATTTGCAGTTGGAGCAGTAAATGCATCGGGCGTAATTACTGGATTCAGTTCTCGAGGTCCTTCTTTTGACGGTCGTATTAAGCCAGAGGTTTGTGCGCAAGGAGGTGCTTCTGTAGTTTCTAATCAATTTGGAGCGATTTCTACTGCTAGTGGGACTTCTTTTTCTGGACCAATTACAGCAGGAATGGTAGCGAGTTTATGGCAAGCCTTACCTAATAAAACCAATGCTGAAATGATTCAAATTATTAAAGAATCGGCAAGTAGTTATGCTAATCCAAATAATGATTACGGTTACGGAATACCAAATTATTATCAAGCGTATCAAAATGCACTTTTAGGAACCAATACTCTTAAAGATCAAGAGTTTAAACTATTTCCAAATCCTGTAAATAATTCTGTTTCATTTACTTTGCCAAATAATTTCAAAAGCGGAAGTATACTATTTTATAATAATTTGGGACAGATTGTTATGGAAGAAAAAATAACTAGTCAAAATCCAAAAATTGTATTGGATAGTTTAAATTCTGGTATTTATTTATATCAAATAGAAACCAATAATTTTTCGAAAACTGGAAAAATAATTAAAGAATAATTTCGTTTTAATGAATAAGATTACATCGCTTTTTAATATAAAATATCCAATTATTCAAGGCGGAATGATCTGGAATAGCGGCTATAAATTGGCAAGCGCAGTAAGTAATTCAGGCGGATTAGGGCTTATTGGAGCTGGATCAATGTATCCAGATGTTTTACGAGAGCATATTATCAAATGTAAAAAAGCTACAAATAATCCTTTTGGAGTAAATGTACCAATGTTGTATCCGAATATTGAAGAAATAATTCAAATAATTATTGATGAAGGTGTAAAAATTGTTTTCACTTCTGCTGGAAACCCCAAAACGTGGACTTCACATCTTAAAGCGAACGGAATTTCAGTTGTTCATGTAGTAAGTAGTTCTAAATTTGCTTTAAAAGCTCAAGAAGCAGGTGTAGATGCTGTTGTTGCAGAAGGGTTTGAGGCTGGCGGTCATAATGGTCGTGAAGAAACAACAACGTTAACCTTAATTCCGATGGTAAAAGAAAAGATAGCGATACCATTAATTGCTGCTGGCGGAATAGCTTCTGGTCGAGGCATGCTGGCTGCGATGGCTTTGGGAGCAGATGGTGTTCAAGTTGGTAGTCGTTTTGCAGCATCAATAGAAAGTTCTGCGCACGAAAACTTTAAACATACAATCATCACTACACAAGAAGGCGATACACAGCTTACGCTTAAGGAACTTGCACCAGTTCGATTGATAAAAAATAAATTTTTTGATGACCTGCAAGAGTTATATGCAAAATGCCCAACTAAAGAAGAACTTGAAAATTTATTAGGAAAACGTAGAGCCAAACGTGGAATGTTTGAAGGCGACTTGATAGATGGCGAACTCGAAATAGGTCAAATTGCTGGAATAATCCACAGTATAAAGCCAGTAAAAGAAATTATTGAGGAAATGATTGCCGAATTTAATTTGGCTAAAAATCATTTGAATGGCATAAATTTTGAATAAAGTTTATAAAAAAACACCTATGAAACAAATGCGAATAGTAGTTTTAACAATTTTCCTTATTTTAATAGGAATTCAACAATCATACAGTCAAACCTATAAGTTTATAACTACTGGTTTTAGTGTTCTTGAAAAAGAGAAATCGGGTAGTTGGGGAAAATGGTCAGCTATTGAGAAGTCATCAATAATGGTAACTTTAGATACCAACAAAAACAGAATTATTGTCTACTCACAAGAGTTGCAATTGTACAATATTATTTCGTATTCCGAAAAGGAAGAAAATGAAAATGATTTGATTTACGGTTTTACTTGCGAAGATTCAGATAAAATGCCTTTTACAGTTTCAATTATTACAAGAAAAAATCAGAACAACAGAAAACAACTTTATATTAATCAAAAAAATGTAATTGTAGTTTACAATATTGAAAATTATATTGATAAAAATCATAAATAATTAAGTTTTATTTTGTTAATTATTTTGTTGATAACAACAATGTAAACCATAGTGAAGCCTATCCTTATTTTGTAAATTTATTTTATAGAAAAAAATACGTCTGCAAAAACCTGCATAATGATTAGTTTCGAATTTTACCTACTACAAAAATTTGTTAAATTGCATCATTGCAAATAGTTGCAATTATTTTCATAAAATTTTTGAAGTATATTTATATGAGAATTAAAATTCTTAGTCATAAAATTTCCATTGTATTTTACTTTGCCTTTTTTGTTTTAGGGTCAAATTTTTTGTTTGCACAATGCCCCACAATTACAAATCTCAATCAATCTTTTTGTGATTCTCAAAATCCTACTATTAGCAATTTGAGTTTTACCAATACAGGTGGCGGTATTAGTTGGTACAATTCGGCAACTTCAACAATAGCCTTAAGCAATTCTTTGCAACTGCTTTCAGGAACCTATTATGCAGATGACGCTTCTGGAACTTGCGGAACAAGACAAGCAGTTTCAGTCACAATATTTAATCCACCTAACGGGCCAAGTGGTCAAATAATATGCGTTACAAATAGTCCTAATGAAGCCAATATTACAGGTCTTTCTTTGACTGGAAATAATGTAAAATGGTACACAAATTCTACTGGTGGTTTACCGCTTACAACATCTGATGTAGTAACCAATGGAACCGTTTATTTTGCAAGTCAAACAAATCCAAATACAGGTTGCGAAACTACAAGAACGCCTGTTGTTGTAACTGTAAAGTTTAGACCACAACCACCAACTGGAGCTTTAAATCAGCAAATTTGTAATTTCCTAAATACTCCTGCTACTTTGGCAAGTATTGTAGCTGTTAATGTTTTTAATTGGTATGCAACAGCTACATCTAATGTTCCTTTACCTACAACTACTTTATTGACTAACGGCGTTACTTACTATGCAGATTCTTATGATAATCCATGCTATAGCGCCACTCGACTGGCAATTTTAGTAACTTTAAGTCAACCAAATAATGCTGGGTTGGATGCCACAAAAAGTTTTTGTGAAAATCAAATCGGATCAACTTTACCATTTAATTTATTTTCAGAATTAGGCGGAACACCACAAAACTCTGGTTCTTGGTCGGGGCCAATTAATACAACTAATGGTAATTTAGGAACTGTAAATATTTCTTCTTTTACTGCTTCTGGAAGTCCTTATGTATTTACTTATTCGTTAGCAAATGGCGCTTGTCCTGCAGATACAGCAACGGTAACCATAAATATTGTTCCAACTCCAATTGCTTCTTTCAGTTTAAATACTAGTTTAATTTGTGAAGAAAGCCCAGCTTCTTTAACTTTTACAGGAACTCCAAACGCTGTTGTAACGTATACCGAAAATGGAGTTGTGAAAACAATAATTATAGAACCAGATGGCACCACAGTTGTTACTCAAAATTATTCGGTTAACACCATTTTTGTCATAACAAATGCTACGATAAATGGAAGTATAAGTTGTTCTAATAATTTAAGTTCATCTCTCAATTTGACAGTCGTGCCACTTCCAAGTGCTACTATCACTAGGTTAGACGTACAGCCAATATGTATTGGAGAAAATGCAATTTTACTTTTTTCAGGTACACCCGGAGCAACTGTTATTTTTCAAGTAGGAAGTAATCCAAATCAATCCATACTAATTGAGCCAGATGGAACTTCAGAGCTTACAATCCCATTTTCAGCAACAACTACAATAACTTTGATTAGTGTTTCTTCAAATAATTCCCTTTTTTGTGTAAAACAACTTTCAGATAGCATTACCGTTTTGGTAACTCCATTGCCATCAGCAACAATTGTATTGCCAACAGTAAATCCTGTTTGTGCTGGAATTTCTTCAACAATTACATTCAATGGAACTCCTAATGCAGTTGTAACGTATCAAGTAAATGGTGGCAGTCCAACGTTTATTACGCTAAACAATTTAGGAACAAATTCTATATCAGGTAATTATACCACTACAACAATTTTTTCATTACTCGGAATTGTAACTTCTGGAATAAATCCTTGTTCAAATGTGCTCTCGGGGAATTTTACATTAACCGTAAAAGAGCTACCAACAGCAACAGTTTCACCATTACAACAAATAGCATGCTCTGGCGAAAGTCGATTATTGGTTTTTACAGGCACTCCAAACGCCACAATCACTTATACAATAAATGGAGCCAGTCCAGCATCTACAATTGTTTTAAATGCTGCTGGTGTTGCCCAAACAATTACGCCATACAACGTTACTACAGTAATTCAACTAATTAGTGTTTTTGCAACAGGTACAACCGATTGCATCAAAAATCTTACAGATACTGCTACTATAATTGTGACACCACGAATCGAAGCTGGCGTTTCCATTATTAAAAATGTTTGCACTAATGATGGTATTCAAAATCTATTTTCATTACTTGGTTCAACGGCTCAAATAGGTGGCACTTGGACAAATCCATCTGGTGTTATTTGGAATGGTTTTTTTAATCCTTTGACAGATCCAGTTGGAGTTTATACCTATTCCGTTAATGGTAATGCTCCATGTCCGAATGATTTTGCTACGGTTACTATAGTTTTGAGTCAGCAACCAAATGCTGGAAATGGTGGTACATTACAGTTTTGTTCCAATGATAATCCAATAGATTTGTTCACGTTACTTACTGGAAATCCTCAAACTGGCGGCACATGGCAACCTACTTTATCTAGCGGAACAAATTTTTTTAATCCAGCTGTAGATACTTCTGGTAGTTATAATTATGTAGTTATTGCAAATGGATCTTGTCCAAATGCGCAAGCAACTTTTATTATCACAGTTACAAATGGACCAAATGCAGGTAATAATGGAGTGGCGGATTTTTGTTCCAATAGTTTGCCAGCAAATTTATTTTCTTCATTAGGAGGAAATCCATCAATCGGTGGTGCTTGGTCTCCATTTTTGGCAGGCGGAATTTATAATCCAGCAATAAATAATCCTGGCGTTTATACCTATTCTTTTTCTGGATCTGGAATTTGTCAAAATGATTTTGCAACCGTAACCGTAACAGAAAATCCTGTGCCAAGTGCTGGATTTAATGGAACAAAATTGTTTTGCTCCAACGATGTACCAACAGATCTTTTTTTATCTCTTGGCGGCTCGCCTCAAGCTGGTGGTACTTGGACGCCTGCATTAGCTAGTGGAACAGGAGTTTTTAATCCGCTTATAGACCTTCAAGGCGTTTATACTTATACTGTTGGCGGTGCTTTATGTGTACAGCCAACGGCGCAGGTTACTGTAACAATAATACAATCGCCAAATGCAGGTGGAGCAGGAGCTTCTTTATTGATTCTGGCCTGTAAGAACCTTACTAGTATCGATTTGTTTTCGGGATTGAACGGTACACAAGATGTTGGAGTTTGGACAGACGAAACTGGAGCAATTGTTACCAGTATTATAAATCCTTCTTTGTTATCAATAGGAATCCATGAATATACTTACACCGTTACTGGCGGAATTTCTCCTTGTAACTCAAATTCTTCAATTGTAAAAGTTGATGTACAACCAATACCAAATGCTGGAACTTTTGTTGGGCCAATTCCACCAATTTGTAATGTGGGAGGAACTTTAGATTTATTTACTTTACTAACAGGATATCAATCTGGTGGTGTATGGCAAAATGCATCCAATCAGAATGTTTCAAATATTTTAGACTTAGCTACTTTAGCTCCAGCTATTCATGTATATAGTTATACCGTTAGCAACAGTTGTATTCCTTCAGATAGAGAGTTTGTTCAGTTCACTTTGTTGGCTTCACCCATTCTAGAAGTGGCAAACATAGATGTGGTTTCTCCAAACTGCCAAGACCAACCGTTAACTTTCAATTTTACAAACATGATGAATGGAAGTTATACAATTGCTTTAGGAATTTCGGGTGTAAATACTGCTCCAGATCAAATTATTCCTTTAAATGTTGTTAATGGAAGTGGAAATTTTACTTTAAATAATTCATTTTATCCCAATGTAGGGAACACAATTTTTACTTTTTCAAACCTAACAAATACAGTTACAAATTGTTCATTTAATCCTGTAAATATTACTAAAATAGTTTTGATAAATTCGATTTCGGATTTGATAGATTCTAATTTGGCTGTAAGTACCATTTGTTTAGGAGAAAACAGTATTGTGATTATTTCTGGAGCAACTAATTTGACAGCAGGTAATTATCAGTTTGCATATAGTGTTTCAGATGGTATTAATCCAGCTTTAGTAGGGCTATCAACCATAAATAGTGTTGTTAATGGATCGGGAAGTTTTGTTATTCCTGCTACTAATTTTCCAGTTTTCGGAAGTTATACTATAACAATTACTCAAATTCTTAATCTTACTACAGGGTGTAACAATCTTTTAGAAAATGCAAAAACAACAATTATAGTTAAAAATGCACCTAATCCGTCGGGGGCAATTATTTCGATACCTTCAAGTTGTATCAATACAGAAAATACCGTAACTATTACACAAGCGAACAACCTGAATGGTACTTACACGATAATTTACGAACTCACAATGTCGGGCACAACTTTGTATGCTCCTGGTCCAATGCCAATAACTTTTACTAGCGGAAGTGCAAGTTTTACGATACCAAAACCCACATTAACAATTGCGGGTAATGTAACTTTTACAATACTAAATTTGATAGATCCAGCTACTTTGTGTGGGCTCACAGGAACTAGTTTTGCACCTTTCAATTTTAATGTTTACGGATTAGACACTCCAGTAATTAGTGATAACGGAAACCAATTTTGTGATCGTGAGAACCCTACAATTGCTGAGTTGAGTCTAACTATTGTTGGTACAGATCCTATACTTTGGTATCCAACTCCAGTATTAGGAACACCACTTGCAACAACAGATTTGTTAATTAATGGCGCTGTATATTATGGATCAATTCGTAACGCTGCTGGATGCGAAAGTACACCTAGATTGGCTGTAACTGTTGATTTGAGCTTTTGTGACGAGCTTTTAATTCCTGACGGTTTTTCTCCAAATGATGATGGCGTTAATGACGAATTTATTATTAAAAATCTAGCACTTAAATTTCCAAATTTCAAATTAGAAATATTCAATCGTTATGGAAGTTCAATTTATTCTGGAAATATAAATACGCCAAACTGGAACGGAACAACAACTGAAAACGGAATTAAATTAGGAAACGATAAACTTCCAGTAGGAGTTTATTTCTATATTTTGGATTATAATGACGGTCTAAAAAAGCCGAAACAAGGTCGTTTTTATTTGAGCCGTTAATAGTATTTTTTTAAATGAGAAAAACAAAATTGAAATATTTTCTTCGAGTACTTATCTTACTATCAAGTTTTGTGTTTGCGCAACAAGACCCACAGTTTACGCATTATATGTACAACATGAATACGATAAATCCAGCCTATGCAACCCAAACGAATGGAGTTGTAAATGTTGGCGGATTTTACAGATCGCAATGGGTTGGTGCTGTTGGTGCTCCTAAGTCGGCATCACTTTATGTGCATACTCCAATCACTTCCAAAATAGAAATGGGGCTTTCATTTGTAAATGATGCTATTGGTGATGTGGTTAAAGAAAATAATATTTATGCCGATTTTGCCTATGTAATTCCTGTTTCTGAAAAAAATAAATTGTCTTTTGGGTTGAAGGGCGGCATTACACTTTTTGAGACCAACTTTAACGGATTTCAATATACAGACATTCAGCAAGATTTGGCATTTGCAAATAATATCAATAAATCTTTTCCTAATGTTGGCGTTGGAACTTATTTTTTTAGCGACAAGTATTATGTTGGGTTTTCTGCACCAAATTTATTAACTACCAAACATTTAGACGCAAATAATGGTATCAAAACAACTGGAGTAGAGGCAGTTCATTATTTTTTTACAGGAGGTTATGTTTTTGATATTAATGAAACCTACAAATTAAAACCAGCTTTTATGGCAAAAGCAGTTCAAGGTGCGCCACTAGCAATAGATGTTTCAACAAATGTATTGATCAACAACCGTTTTGAGCTAGGTGCTGGTTATAGATTGGACGATTCGGTAAGTGCTTTGGCAACTATTTATATCACTCCAAAAATTAGATTTGGTTATTCTTACGATTATACTTTGTCTAATTTGGGTAGATTCAACTCTGGTTCGCACGAAGTATTTTTATTGTTTGATATTGGAAATAGATCAAAATCTGATAAAGGCGGCTATGACAAATCACCACGATTTTTCTAAACATAATCTAAAATGAAAAATTACTATTTGACACTTTTTTTACTTTGTTTTTCTATTTTGGGATTTTCTCAAAAAAGTCAGCAAAAAAAAGCAGATAAATTATTCCGTCAAAAATCTTTTATTTTGGCAGCTTCGATGTACGAAAAATTGAAGGAAAACCAAACTTTACTACAAAATTTAGGTGATTGTTATTATTATAACGGACAAATGAGCGATGCCGTTCGTGTTTATGGAAAACTATTTTTGACACTAAAAGATTCGGTCCAACAAGAAACCTATTTTAAATATGCACAAGCAATTATGGGAACTGGCGATTATGCCAAAGCAGATCCTATTATGAGCGAATACCTCAAATACAAAGTAGATACACCAAGTTTTATTGCAAACTTAGCCTCAAATGTGCCTTACAATTATACTTCGCAAATGATGTCCAAGAACACTACAAATGGCGATTTTGGACTTGCTGTTTTTGGAGATCGGGTGGCATTTGCTTCGGCTAGAAATACCGAAAACCCCGAATATTCATGGAATGCAAAACCCTATTTAGATTTGTTCGAAGCAAATGTTAGCGAGCAAGGTGCCTTGATTAATGTAGCACCATTTCCAAAAGAAATAAATACGCCAACGCACGAAAGTTCTGCCACTTTTTCTGATGATGCTAAAACGATGTACTTCAGTCGAACTAATGATAAAAAAGTAAAAGTTGGTGATGAAAAATATGCCAGTATTAAGATTTTTAAAGCGGAGTTTATAGAAGGCAAATGGGACAAAATAACGGCACTTCCTTTTTGTAGCGATATTTATTCAACAGAACATCCTTACTTAAGTTCTGACGAAAAAACACTCTATTTCGCAAGTGATATGCCAGGAAGTTTGGGTTCTTTCGACATATACAAAGTAGTCATTAATGACGATAGAAGTTACTCCAACCCAATACATCTTGGGCCACAAGTAAACACCATTCATAGAGAGCAATTTCCGTTTATGACTTCTGACGAAAAAACGCTTTATTTTGCTTCAGATGGTCATCAAGGTCTTGGCGGATTGGATATTTTTATGAGCCAACAAATTAATGATCAATTTGATAAACCACTCAACTTGGGAGCGACAATAAATACCAATGCTGATGACTTTGCATATAGCGTTGATGTCAATAAAAATAGAGGTTATTTGTCTTCAAATAGGAAAGATTCAGATAATTTATATACTTTTCAACGTATTGAAAACGAAGAAAGTTATGTGCTTGAAGGTGATATTAAAGACAAGAATACCAAGCGGTTTTTGTCTGGAACGACGGTTGTTTTGTATGACGAAACAGGAAAAACAGTCGGGCAAATGATTGTTGGTGCCACTGCCGATTATGTTTTTAAAACACAACCCAATACTAAATATAGGATTAAAGCTTCCAAAGAATTATATATCCCGTATGAACAAGAATTTATTACCAATGAAGAAGGCAAAATGCGCTATTCTATTGAGTTGTTTATGGAATGTTATGATGATGCCGAAGAAATAATTACCAAACGACAAGACGGAAAAGTACAAATTGTTTTGGAGAATATTTATTTTGATCTCAATAAATGGGAAATTGTACCAGAAGCTGCAAGTGTTTTAAATGTTTTGATTGATCTGCTTTTAAAATATAACGAAATGGAAATCGAACTTGGAGCGCATACCGATTCTCGATCAAGCGAAACCTTTAATTTGACCTTATCAAAACGTCGTGCAGCAGCAGCAGTTGATTATCTTGTAGAAAACGGTATTGAAAGAAAAAGATTGCGATCTCGCGGTTTTGGCGAATCGGCTCCTTTGATTAAATGCGGAAATAATTGCACCGAAGACGAGCATGCCATAAACAGACGTTGCGAGTTTATTATTTTGAAGTAATATTTATTATTACTTTATTTTTCTTGTGAATTAAAATTTAAAATTACTTAAGTTTTTCATGCAATTTTATCTTAAAATGGTCAAGATTTTTTTAATTTGACTTATTACAATTTGTTGTTTTAGTTTGTTAAAAAGGACTTTTTTCATTTATAGTGAATAATGTTAGCTTGTGCTTTTTCATTTTTTTGGATTAAACTTTTTAAATTTATTAAAAATTACAATATAAAATGATCTTAAACACAACATAAAAAGGCACGACCGAAATCGCACCTTTTCAAATTAAATCAAAAAATATATGAAAAATACTATCTTAATTTTTTAGAAACTTTAAAACCTCTTCCTTGTTATTTGAAAACACTTTTAAAATGTAAGTGCCGATTTGAAAACTTGATACATCGATCGCTATTTTCAAATCGTTGCTTTTTTGATTAAGCAATTCTTGACCTACAAGATTGTAAATAGAAAAAGAATCGATTTTTTCAGAATTTTCTAAATTTAAAACGGCAGAAGCAGGATTTGGATAAACTACAAACTGGTTTTTATTAGTATCAAAATCAGTAGAACTCAAAGACGATGTTGTTCTTAGAAAAAATCCGCTAAAACCAGTCACATTAAATGAAATTTCCCAACGACTTTCGCCTGAATTCCAAATGATATCAGAATCTATAGGATTAATATTAGTTATTGCGCCCGAATAAGTAGTTGGCAAACCAGAACCGTTATTACTAATTCCTCCTCGTTTTTCAATTAAAACATTCGCTTTTCCTGCATTATCAGTTGGAGAAGTTGGAAAATCTATAGAATTTATAGCGTTAAAATCGTCAAACTCTTGTTGAGTAAAGTACAAAGTTACTTTTCCTGTCGCCGTTAATGGATTTGTGGTTGGAGTAATTTCATAATGACGTTTTGCATATTGAGCTGGTTGTGTTGTTTCTAACCAAACTTTAGCAGTGGTACTTCCAGCTATTGGATTGCTTCCGTTTGGAGAAATGCTAGCCAAAAGGTTACAATTCGAAGTAAAGTTAACTTCCCCAGAAGTAAGAATTTCTTCACTCGCAGTTTCAAAAGCGGTATTGCTTATGTCTAGAGCTTCTTCTTCATAAATAAAAACTTTTTGAACCAACGTATTTAAGTTTGGTCGAGACGCAGCTATCAAGTAATCATTAGTATAATTATAGGCCGAACCAAAAAAATTATCCATTACATGGGTTTCATCCCCAATAATACTATTGCAGGCTGTTATCCTTTTTTGGGCTGTTGTTAGTGCAGCATTACCCAAAGTAACAGCACCAACTTCGACAGATGTATTATTTTTTAATTGTTGCGAATACACAATATATTTGTCATTTGTTAACGCTTTTACAGTAGTAACTACTGCGTTTTGGTTGGCACTTCCCGTAAGCGAATTGTTTGTTCCAATGAGTTGACCTCCATTGGTTTGATTGCCATTGCACAAGGTTGCAGCACCAAAACTACCATTTCCTGCATTAAAAATAGAACGCACAATATAATTGCCATTACTCAAGGCAAAAACGTTTTCTATTTGGGTGTTATTTGGTCCTTTTAAAGAATTTGACGGCGTAACATTGCCTACAATACCTGATGTACCGCTTGCCCAAGTGGATGAAAAAACGCCACTTGTTACATAATTTCCATTGGTTAATCCAGTTACAAATTCGCCCAATCTGTAGTTACTAAAACTGCCTACTAGCGCGTTGGAAGCATTTATTATACCAGAACTAGAAGTAGTTCCGTTGCACAATCGCACGGCACCAGCATCTGTAAAACCTGATGCAGTATTGTCCCAATAGGGTGCTCTTATCACATAATTACCATTAGAAAGTACAATAATATCTTTATCGATAGTAACTCCAAATTGGTTAATGCCTCCAACACGATCGCCAGCAATTACACCAACAACACTGTTACTTGCACTTACAACAAAACTGCTTGTTTGTGTTCCATCTGCCCAAGTTACCGCACCAGCATTTGTAGCACTGCCGTTGCCCCAACTTGATGAAGCAACAACATAATTTCCGTTTGGTAATGCAAAGGTACTTTGACCAACGCGATCTCCTGTTTTATTTCCTATTATTGAATTACTCGCGCTAACGGTGCTTCCAGTGCTAATGTTTTGACCAACTGGCAAAATGCCAGAGCACCAAGTTGCTGCTCCAAATGCTTGTATACCGCCTGAGGCAGACATACCGCCTGAATTGATTACATAATTTCCGTTAGTTAAAACGGTTATCAAACTATTTCCTAAGCCATAAAAACTACTAGTACCAATCATAGCATTAGTTGCATTAACTTCAGCTGCAACCGAACCACGACATAAAACTACTGCTCCGATATTGTTGTTTCCACCATTCAAATCCCAATCTTTGACGCAGGCAACGTAGTTTCCATTAGTAAGGGCATAAGTATGATTACCAACAAAATCATTGGCTGATCTGCCATAAAGTGAGTTAGAAGTGGAAACAACACCAATTAATCCTGTTGTACTGCTGCACCAAGTTATGGCACCTTTGCCGTTTTGGAAAGCAGTTGAGTTTACTACATAATTTCCGTCGGATAAAATGGTAATACTTCCGCCAATACCGTCAGTATCTACCGCACCAGTCAGCGAAGTGGCAGTTGTTAGCAAACCTACTCGACCTGTTGTTCCGCTGCATAAGGTGTTAGCCCCTTTTCCAAAAGCCCACCCTGGACTACAAATTACATAATTGCCATTTGCTAATGCGTAAACTGCGCCCCGAACAGTATCAAAAAAGGCATTCCCAACCACCGAATTGGTCGCAGAGACCACACCATTGATACCTGTATTTGCCTTGCAAAAAGTAACTGCTCCTTTACTAGAAGATCCGCCATAGCGCCATTCTAGTGAACGAACTACATAATTACCGTTAGCCAATACAGTTACGCCGCCAAAACCAACTTTGTCATTGGCTTGGTCGCCTTTTAAAGTGCTTATGAGTTGTTTGGTCAACCCGTTGTAGAGATAAACTGCTCCTACGTTTTGGGTTGCTCCATCATCATAATAAGAATCTATTATCACAAAATTTCCGTTGGGTAATACTTTAATTTCTTCACCAAATTTTTCGCTACCTGTAGGGCCGTTAATGGTTGTGGTTTGAGCAATAAGTTTAGTTACTGACAGAAAGCAAAACAGAAGAATAAAACAAATGTTGGTTGGGTAATTTAAAAGTTTTTTATGTACACTTTTCAATTGTTTTTTTTGGAATTCGTGAACTTTCAGTTTCATGATTTTTTTGATTTTATTATTCAAATGTCTTCATATCTAATGGAATAAATAAAAAAAATAGACGAAGGCGGTTATTAATCGACGAATAAAAAAAGGCTGCTCTTTCGAACAACCTTTTCTACCTAAAAAACCGTGAAAAACTACTTTACCTTAATTTTGATAATCTTATTTTTTAATTATTTTTATAGTTTGCACGGAATTATTGCTGTACACTTTAGCAAAATAGTTGCCTGTTTGTAATTCTGAAAAATCAACTTCGGTTTTGAAATCATCAAAGTTTTTGGTTATTAATTCTTGCCCAAGCATATTGATGATCGTGATTTTGGTAATTTTTTGAGCATTTTCAATATTCAAAATATTGGTAACTGGGTTTGGATATACTTTTAGGTTTTTGAAATCGAAACTTTCGTTAGCCAAAGCAGTTGTGGTAATGTCTATTTTAAAGTTGCCTTCGGGAAGGTCACGATCTCCGCGGTAACCTCCAACATTTATATAATATACTGTGCCTAGTGTTGATGGAATTGTAAGTGTTTCGTTTTCACCTTCATAGAAATCATCAATAGTATTGATGCATGTAAGCGTATTACAAGTACCTGAATAGATATCGATTTGAGGATTAAAAGTAAGATCAATGATACTAGGAATAACAATATCAGAAATTGCAACCGTTATATCCGAGCCATTTCCTGTAAATTTATACCACAAGCCATCATTTATACCTCCTAATCCACAAGCTATAAAGCCTGCATTATTAGTTGCCGATTCGCCAAGTGTTTGTATATGTGAATAAGGCAAAGTAACAGCAGCAATGGCTCCTGCGCAAGCATCATTGGCTGGTACTGCATTGGAATCAATAATAGTTACTAATCCTGAATTCGTTATGTCAAAAGAATCAATTGTAGCATTAATTGGATTAGAAAGAATGATAGTAAAAGTTTCTAATGGATCAATAATAGCATCTGGAAGCATTTGTACAATTATATTTTTTGGAGCAAAATCACCATCTGCCCAAGTTAATGTGCCAATTGCTGACCCATAATCTATGTTACCATAAGCAGTGCCATCATTTGGGGCGTAATCAACCGAAACTGCTCCAATAGTTCCCTCAGAACGTTCAATAGGTATTATGGATTGGTTGTTTTCGTACCCAATGTTAAATAATTGATTTTCAAATTTAATTACGTTAGGTGCTGCGTCTCTAATTTTTATTCTGAAGTTGCCTTCTGGTAAATTATTAATTCCACTGTAATGTCCAACATTTACAAAGTAATAAAGATTATCATCTGCAAAAAATGTAAGTGATTCTCCAGCTCCAGCAAATCCTATATCTGTACTCGCTACGCAAGTCAAATTGTTACAATCGCCTGTATAAATATTTACTTGAGGGTCAAAAGTTGGATCTACATTAGAGATGTCCACATTAAGATTGGTGTTTACGCCTGCAAAAGCATACCAAACACCATCATTCATTTGGTCAGTACAACCCAAAAAACCTTCGTTATTAGTAGCATTTTGACCAAGTAATTGATCGTTAACATAAGGAAAACTATTTGGAACTTTTGCTCCAAAGCAAGAATCATTAATTGGAACTTCTGTATAATCTAATCTTATATTTGGTTTTGTATTATAAATTGTTCCAAGTCCTGTTGGCGCGGTGTTGTCTTGTTGCCAAACTTCTGAACTCCCACCAGAAAATCTAAAATTTTTAGCATTTTGTGTTTCGTTGCCTGTTCCTCCAGCATTTGTAGCAACTGTAATTTTTAATTTGCCACCAGTGTATTCAAATGGAGTATCTAAATCAATAGTAAACCAACCCGATGAAGGCGAGCCAGCGGGTATAAATGTGCCTGTACCATTAAATACTTCTTGTGTATCAGAAATAACGTTTGCAAAAGTATCAGTAGAAAATAAATTTTGAGTTGTATTACTCATGCGAATGTTAAAAGGAGCGTTCCCATTCGGGTTTTGAAACGAGTTATAAAAAAAAGATATTTTTTTTATGCTAACCCCAGGTGTCATAACAAAAAGTTCGCTGGCTTCATAAATCATTGCTATTCGTTGGTAACCGTAATAAGATCCTAAAGGAAAATTGCTTTGGGTTACATTAGGATTTGCATTCGGAACTTGAATAAAAAATTGTCCAATACTATTTTGACAACTTAGTAATACAGTAATTGCTACTAAAGATTTCCAAAAGGAAACTTGGTTTTTTCTGAAATTGTAAATTTTTTTCATAATACATTGATTTTATTAATTATTAAATGATTTTATTGTTCTGATGCGTCTATGGCAATCCAATGCACACGAACTTGTTGATCCCAGCCATCAATTCCTTCTAATCTGTATACAATAACGTTAAATCCAACTGTTGAAAGATTTCTTACGGTAACAGAAAATTTATCGTTGAGAGCACCTTGACTTATTGGAGTTGCCACTACAAATGGTATGTTAACAAATGGGTGAGGAAAAATGACGTCAGCTTCATTCCAAGTTACCGTTGTAGGTATGTTTTGAGTGCCAGTTTGCATTTGATTTATAAAGCTTCCTAAATGGATAGCATCTCTACTTATTCTTAATTTGCCTTGCATCGTACCGTTAACATTTAAATCTCCTGAAACTTTGGCATCACCTACAACATCAAACTTAGCAGTTGGTGCTGTAGTACCAATTCCCACATTTCCAATTCCACCTGCTGGCATAAAAGCAAAATTAGTATTTGTAAAAAATGTTGAGGCTGTTGGACTTTGGGATAACGACATGGCTTGTGTACCATTACCTATTGCAATATCATTTCCAGAAAAACCAGGTGGATTTCCTATTTGTAGTTTGTTTTGTAGGGTTCCTGTATTTCCAATTCCGACGTTGCCACCTAAAGGATTTATTTTTAAGTTTTCAACAAATGCACCTTGAGGGTCAGAACCTTTTGTTTGAATGGTTTTTCCATCAAAGGTTAAACTGTTTAATTCACCCTGAAAACTACCTTGATTAGAAACTGTAAATCCACCATAAGTATCAATATTTGATAAAGAATTACCATAAACATAACTATCGCCTTCAACATACAATTTAGTTACTAATGGTCCAGGAATTCCAGATGCTATTGTAACATAACCATTAGTGTCTATATTCATAGCTTGAACATTATTGGCTTTAATGACTACTGGTTTATTATCAGTTGTACCTATAAAGTTAGCGGCAGTTGTTCCAGCAGTTCCGTTTAATCCCCAAGCATTTGTTGCTGTTCCTGCTGGACCTTGCGCACCAGTAGCGCCTGCTAGTCCGTTACAAACATATTTGGTAAGTGCTGCATTGATTTCTGATGGTTCTAATGTGCCGTTACCGCTTGCGTCTAGACCATATTGTTGTCGTGTTCCTCCTGTTGCACAATTGGCCCCTGGTGGTTCTGTCGTAGTAAGAATCAATGTGTTTTTCCCGTTTGCGCCAGCTGCACCAGCAACACCTTGTATTCCTTGTGCGCCCGTAGCTCCTGCAATTCCTTGCAGACCTGTTGCGCCAGCTGGACCGGGTGTTCCGCCATTGGCAGCAAATAGCGCATAAGGCACACTTGCTAATTGCGAAGTTCCAGAAATAGTATAGTTGGTGCCACCAGTTGGATCGGTTTCGGTTTTAATAAAATAAGGTCCATTTGCCCAGTTGATTCCTGCCATTGTTCCAGTTAAAACTGTTCCACCACCAATTTCGAAAGTCGCTAAACCGTTGGCATTGGTTGTTGGTGTATGTCTTTCAGAATATACAACTGTTCCTGATACCGTGGTTTGCAGTACGCTAATTTTTATACCGACAAGCGTGTTGGCTATTAATGTATTTGCTGCATTTCTAACCACTGCTTGGTATGACATTTTTTGTGGAGCTTGTGCTTTTGCAGAAAATAGAGAAAAGAAAATAGAACATAGAAGTGCTATTTTGAATGTTTTTTGCATAAATTTTTTCATGATATTTAATTTTTAATGATTTTAAAAGTTTTTAACGATTTGTTGTTTTCGATAACATTCAAGAAGTAAACACCTTGCGGAAGGTTTTCCATTTCGACTTGGGTTTCAGTATTTTGAATTTTTTGAAACTGAATTTGCTTTCCTGTCATGTCCGACAATTGAAAATTTAGATTTTCTACTTCTTTATTTGCAATAGTGAGGTTAACAAATGATGTTGTAGGATTGGGATAGACCAGCATTTGCAACACAATTTCAGGGAAATCATCTGTACTAAGTGTTGAGATTTGATAGGCTTGTTGCACGCCTTGTGAACTTGTACCTCCAGCTCCTGTTGCTGTAGTGTAGGCTACTTGACCAACCGCATAACTTACGCTTCCACCTGAACCTGTAGCATTACCGCCACTAGCTACATTGGCTCGTTGCGCTGTCATTTTAGGAATAAAAAAGGCTAAAAAAACCAAGCAAATAATAATTTTTGTTGTTTTCATGATTGTATTGATTTATAATTAATACTTCAAAATTGCAGTTATTCTTTTAATGAATTTAAAAAAATAGACGAAGGCGGTTTATAATAGACGAAGACAAAAAAGGTTTGCCGTGTAGCAAACCTTTTTCGGACTATAAAAACCTGAAAAACACCTTACTTTAGTAGTAACTTTTTAGTTGTGCTTGCCCCATTTTCGTTGGTGATTTTAATATAATAAATTCCAGTTTGTGTAGTAGAAAGCTCATAATTATCTCCGTTTTTAATTACGTCAATTTGTTTTCCTAAAACATCGGTGGCAACTATAGATTTGTAACTATTTTCGGAATCAATCTTGAAACTTCCATTTGATGGGTTAGGAAACAGATTGATATTTGCAACTGCAAAATCAAACGCATTCGACGATAAGAAGTTAGTTGATAAGTCAGCAAGAAAAAGACCACCATTTCCCGGATTTGTTGTCACTATGTTGATCTTGTGTGTGTTGTAGGTATTTGTTACAGCCGCTATATTTGCAATATCAAGCCATAGTCCTGCGCCACCTTGTTGCTCGGTTACATAAATTCTATTTAAAACGTTGTCAATTTGCAAACCCCCAAATTTTGCAAACCCATTTGGTGACATCGGCATATTGTATAAAACTGCAGCACCCAAATTTAATGAAAATGTATCAAATATTGTAGTATTATTAAATGTTGGTAACATAATTTGCGGAAGATAACCTGCAGCAATTTTTACTATTGTACCGCCTTGATTTAAAAAAGCTTCATTATTATTTGCAACCCATAAATTGCCATTGTTGTCAAAAGCAAGACCTTCTGGAAAAGAAAATAAAAAATTTATGAATGTTCCAGAAAGTGGATTGTTTACATCAACAGTATTGCCAATCGAAGACCCAAAAGCATTGAGTGGTCCACCATTAACCAGTTGGTTCATTGTTGCATTTTGAGTTGATAAATTGGCAACATTTATTACAATAAGTCGGTTGTTTAAATAGTCTGTTGCCCACAGGTTTCCTGCTGTATCAAATGTAATATTCGCAAAATAGGAGGTTATGCCACCATTGCCTAAATTAATTTTTGAAGCCGATGAGTAGTTGGATGCAATGGTGTATTTGACAATTTTAGTATCTTGAAAATTTCCTTCCGAGCAATATAAATTTCCATCTTGATCAAAAGCAATTCCAACATAGTCATTGCCATCGGCAGTTATTTGCGAAACATTGGCAATAGCATTTGCTGGATTGCTTCCATAACCCGGAAATTTATAAATTCTTTGATTGGCTAATGCCAAAGTTACATACAAATCGTTGTTGCGCATAGTGACCACATTTGGACTAGCGTTGGTTGCCAAACCGTTGCCCAAGGTACTAAAATTGATAGTATAAGTTGGGTTGGCAATAACCCCTCCAGCCAAAGTTGGAAAATAAGTTTTGACCTTATTGTTACCTGCATTGGTTCCAAATTCTGGGACAATAAGTCGTTTGTTGTTAGCCAACTGCGCATTTGCCATAAAACTTAAGATGAATGCTACTGATAGTAAAATTTTCTTCATGATTTTTTTTTTAATTTATACTTCAAAAATGCAACTATCATTTTTGTCAATTTAAAAAAATAGACGAAGGCGGTTTATAATAGACGAATACAAAAAAGGCTTGCCGTGTAGCAAACCTTCTCTATTTAAAACAGAAAATCATGAAAAATTCTATTATCAAAAATTAACCGCTAATTGGCAGAAATAAAAAAAGGTTTGCCGTAAAGCAAACCTTTTTAATTTTGTTTTTTATTAACTATTTTATCATAAAATTCACTATAGCTAAAACACTACCTACAATTCCTAAAAATTGAATTAAGCTAACTAAATATATTGTTTTATTAATATCTGACATTCTTTTTTCTATTCTAGTTTCCATTTCAGACAAATCAATTTTTGAAGCTAAAATCATTTTTTAAGAGTTGAATTTGTCATCAATTGTTTCTTCAATTTTTGAAACAAATTCTCTTGCTTTGTCTTTATCCTTGATAAATTCTTGCGAAATATCAAATAATTTTAAACTTACAGATGCATTCATACCTTTTTATTTTAAGCAAATATAATTAATATTTTTTATTTTATTTTTTTTGTTCTCCATATTAATTAAAAAAGGCTTGCCGTAAAGCAAACCTTCTCCTCTTAAAACAGAAAATCATGAAAAATTCTGAGTTAATTTTTTTTGAATTATGGTTTTGTCCAAGTGGCTGTAACTGTTGTATTGGCTGAATTTAGGTTTGCATTGTCATAATATACTTTACAAGTTAGCGAATACGTTTTTCCAGACAAAGTCAAAACATTGCTGCTTGCAATATTACTTGTATAATATTGAAAAGGTTGCCCGGGTAAAGTGGTAGCTACTCTCATTCCCATTTTATTGCATTGCGAATCAGCATTGCCATTCGGACTATCAAAAGTGCCACCGTTTTGTCTTAAACTACTTATAGTTATTAAATCTTCCGACCCACTTCTAGTAATTTGAAACGACGATTTTTCGCAACCGTCTGCCGAAGATCCAATAGGTATATTCAAATAGCTTGCTTTGCCAGTATAGCTTGTACCGTTAATGGTATACTGACAATCAACTTCATAATCTAAGCCTGTCGTTGTTGGTGCATTATTATCGTCTTTTTTTGAGCATGATAAAAAAGTTATTACCAAGGCAAAAATTATTAGGGTGTTTTTAATATTTGTTTTCATTTTTTTAAGTTTAAGAGTTTATTTTAGAAGTTTACTTTATGCTTTGTATACAAATATAAATCGGAGTTAAGTTATTTTTTAATCAAGGTTTTGTAAAAGCGATAACAAGTGAAGCCATGTTTATAAGCTTACCAATTCAATATGAAATGCTGATTTTCTTGTTAAGCATATGCGTGTTTTTAGAAAGAATTATAGTATGTATCAATCAATTTTTTCTAGAATATAGATATCCTTTGCTACACCATTTATAGTTTTTTTCGTTACATTTCCCTCTGGATTGTACTCGTAAGTATAAACTTCTGTTCCTGTTGAGGTAACCGAACCGCTATTGTTGAAGCTTTTACTAGTTGCTTCCACTACATTATTTTTGAATAAAATAGAATTGGTATAATTTGTTGGTTTTATATCGTCATATACATATTTGGTTTGACCAAACAAACGATATTCATTCGAAGACAATTGCACATAAGCGGTCGATAAGGATACGTTTCCTCTAGAATCATATTCTGAAGTTACTTTAAGAATTGCAGGATAAGCTTGAGGCCCAATGCCGTCATAGATAGTTTCTATAATTTGATTGTTGGAGTTAAAGGTGTTGTAAGTTGAATTACCAACTTGAACCCAATTTGAGTTGGCGGTATTAAAGGTATATTTGGTAGCAGTACTGCTATTGGTGCCATAGGCATAACTAATCTTTGTTTTGGCGTTGCTATAGGTTTCGATTTCATCTGTTAATTTATTATTAGCGTCATAAATAAAATCGGTAACCTGTGTAAAAGTATTTGGCTGCTCAATTGTAACTTTTATTTTTTTTCCAGCAGAATTATACGAAGTATTACTAGTATACGTTGCGTATATTGCTCTAGTTTCTTGATTTTGGGCATTGTACAAATAGCTTGTTTCTACTTGATTATTGCTATTTCTTTTTTCTTTTATTCTGTATTGAATTGCAGTTGGCGTTGCTGCTGGTTCGTCCTCACTTTTCGAGCAAGAAGATACAATAACTACAAAAGCTAGAACTAAAATTGTTTTTAAGTTTTTCATGATTTTTATTTTTAAATTAAATAAATAAAAGTTTAAAGTGGTGTTACAAAAATGGCGTTTGCAAATGATTTAATAGTTTCGCTGTTGGTTAAATATACAGGTCTAGAACCAACAAGAAACATGGCATTAAAGTTGCCCAAATAACCATCATCGGCAGATTGATAAACAGAACCATTAAAAACTGTAATTCCAGTTGGTGCCCAAGAATGATCTCTAGAATTAAAATCAGTCGTTGCAGAAGTTAAGTTGGTAGCAACGCCATTTTTCCAAAAATAAGAGTTCGAAGAAGCCAAATTGCTTAAATCATAGCCGCTAACAAAAATATCGGTACCGCTTGTGGTAATATCTTTTGCATTTCCTTCAACGGCATTGGCTGAAAAAGGCAAATAACTTTTAGTAGAATTTTTGAAAACTACTGGTTTTCTGCTTGATGCGTTACTATTTTGTTCGTGTCCCACTACATATACGTCTGAACCTACAACGGTAATGCCTGCAGCAAAAGTATCTTTCGCATTTGTACTCAAAGCAGTAACCGTTGGGTTGTTTGCGCCGACTATTTTCCAAACTTTTGCAATTGGGTCAAACGCACCTTCCCTTACAGTTCCGCAAATATAAACAGTATTTCCTGCTACATAAATTCCTGTTGCAGTATCGTCGGCAGAATTACCAGCTGAATTAGACAATATTGTTGCAACGCCGTTTTTCCAGAAACAAGCTTTTGAACCTTCGCTAACATTTTGAACTGAACCACAACAATAAATAACGCCGTCAGAAACAAAAATGCTGTTTACAAAGACACTATTATAATCACTTGATAGCATTGTAGCAACACCGTTTTTCCAGTACCTGCCTTTGCCAGTCAAAATTACTTGTTTTTGTCCGCAAGCATAAACATCATTGCCAGAAACATACACATCAGTTGCCGATGTTCCATCTGGCAAATCTGAGGCTATTCCATTTTTCCATATTGTTGCTTTACCATTGGTTCCCCCCGCAACGTATACATTGGCGGTATATTCATAAGGCGGAAAAACTTGTTCTGATGTTGCTTGTGTATCATCATTTTTGGAACATGAAAATAATACTACTGCGATTGCAAAAATTGCGATACTATTTTTGAATAATGTTTTCATAATTTTAAATTATAAATTATTTTTTCTAATTATTTTTGAAATTTGAAACTAACATTACCTCTAAACTCATTTAAAAAATCGTTGTTTGGCATTGCATCCTCTTCGTCTAGGCGATTACCTGCACCTGTAATACTTATGTCTTGACTAATAATTGGATAATTAATATTGGCGTTATCTACTTTTTTGTATATAAACCAACTGTTATTTCTTAAAGTTATGTAATATTCAATATTTGCCAATACCTCTAATGGAGCAATTGCTTTAGTTATTTCTAAATTATCTTGAACATCGCTTATGAAAACAGTTCGAAGTCTTTGCCCAGTTGTTTTATTCCAAATAGTTACTCTTACATTAGGAACAGATCCATTACATTTTGCCGTTACTACTGTTATTTTACCATTTACTAATGGTTTAAAAGAAAATCCGCTTTCAGTAACTAAATTCGTGTTGAAGAGTGTTGCTAAAACCAGTCCCGAATTGCTAAAATATCCTGATAAAGGATCCTGTTCATTAGCAACTGGAGTTGGCTCGACCACTGGCGACAATGCATCATCTTTTGAGCAAGACGTTAAAACTGCAATAAATGCAATTGCTAAAATGAAGATTGTTTTTTTTAAGTTTTTACTCAAGTTTTGCAGTTTGTTTTTTTGGTTTTCGTTAATCTTTGATTT
Organism: Flavobacterium sp.; assembly: GCA_043771555.1. Lineage (GTDB taxonomy): Bacteria > Bacteroidota > Bacteroidia > Flavobacteriales > Flavobacteriaceae > Flavobacterium. The sequence continues at coordinate 45,998 of JAYVHB010000075.1, forward strand.
CATGATTTTTATTTTTTAGTTATAATTAATTTATGATGCAAAACTGTGGTTATTCTTTTTATCAATTTAAAAAAATAGACGAAGGCGGTTTATAATAGACGAATACTGTTTTTCCAAAAAAATGAAATCATCAAATTTATAGACGTGCAGCATTTGTTAAATAAAATTTAGTTATATTTGAAAATCAAATAATGCCTATGGAATATTTTAACTGTATTGTTGTAGACGACGACGAAGTTGCACGACTCAAAGTAGCCTCTGTAGCTCGAAATTTTCCTTCCATAAAAATTGTGGGTAGCTATGCCTCGGCAGAAAGTGCTTTGCTAGTTATTGATAAACAACAAGTTGATGTATTGTTTCTAGATATTGATATGCCTGGACTTTCGGGATTGGAACTTCGTAAAAAATTATTGCAAATTCCCGTTTGTATTTACATTACGTCGCACCCAGAATATGCATTAGAAAGTTTTCAACTCGAGACATTAGATTTTCTGGTCAAGCCATTGCAAGCCGATCGTTTTGCGCAAACAGTAGTTCGGATTCAAGAATTTATGGACATTAAACGCAAAGCAACACTCTATGAATTGCGGTTTGCCGACGATTTTATTTATATAAAAGAAGGCTACGAGCAAACCAAACTGCACCTCAACGAAATATTATATCTCGAAGCCTTGAAAGATTATACCCTTTTGGTAACCAACCAAAAAAGACATTGTGTGTTTTCTGGTATTGGCAATTTATTGAAAGAAACGCAATTTAATTCGTTTGTGCGCGTCCACCGAAGTTATGCTGTGCCCAAACAAAATATCCAGAAAGTAGGGTCACAAAATATTACGCTGATTAAAGATATTGTGTTGCCATTAGGCAATAGTTATCGTGATAATTTACAATTTGCAGGATGAGAAAAATTATACTTTTCATTTTATTTTCCTCGGTTTGTTTTTCTCAAAAAAAAGAAGGACAACCACTCATTGATTCACTTTTGGTTGAATTGCCGAAAATGAAAGAAGATACTTTAAAGGTAAAAATGTTTATTGAATTATCATCAGTACATAAAGATATTAACCCTGAAATAGGGGTGAAGTATGCCGAAAAATCACTTGCACTTTCTAAGAAAATAAATTGGGATTACGGTATTGCTACTTCATACGGTGTTAAAGCTATAAATCTTACTTGGATGTCAAAATATGAAGAAGCAATTTTAAATTATAATTTAGCTTTGAAATGTAATCCATCAAAAAAAGCTTTAAGTAGAATTTACCGAGGTATTGGTATTGTTTATTTATTGCAAAGTAACTATCCAAAAGCGTTGGAATTTAATAATCGAGCACTCAAATTATTTGAAGAGCGAAATGATAAGGAGGGAATATCATCAATTTTATCAAATAATGGCAATATTCAATTGGAATTGAAAGATTACAAAAAAGCAATTGAATCTTTTAAAAAAGCTTTAGTAATAAACAAACTAATTGATAATAAACAATATATGTCAGTAAATCTAACAAATATTGCTGCTACATATTATAAATTAGATGATAATAATAAATCTATATTGTATTATAAAGAAGCTATGGATTTAGCTAAATCGCAAGGTGATAAATCTATGGAAGCCGCAGTATTAGGAAATTTAGCACTCGTTTATAAAGATTTGAAGCAGTATGATAAAGCCATAAAAAATCATGAAGAAGCATTTAAAATTAATAAAAGTTCAGGATTTGAAAGTGATTTGGCGTTCAATATTGGAGGAATTGGAAGAATTTATTTAGAGAAGGCTAAAATTGAGAATAATATAATTTTAAAAAATAGTTACCTAAAAAAAGCAATTGATAATTTGAACGAATATTTAGTTTATTTGAAAAAAAGTCAAGAATTAAAAGAGTTAGGAAGTTGTTTTAAATCTATCTCAGATGTCCAAAAACTCCAAGGCAATTACAAACAATCGTTAGAATCACACGAACAATATGTAATTTACAAAGACTCCGTTTTCAATTCAGAAAATAAAGAAACCATAAAAAATCTTGAAGATAAACGCGAAATAGAATTGCGTGACAAGCAAATAAAAATCAACAAGCTATCGCTGGATGCCAACCAAAAACAAAAATGGTTTTATATTCTTGGTCTTGGATTTCTGGCTATTGTTGGAGGTTTGTTATTTTACCAAAGTCGCAAGCGCAAACAAGTAAACCAAAAACTGGAAACATTAAACCAAAACCTCGATGTCAAAAATCTAGAACTCGACCAAGCCAACAAGGCCAAAACCCGTTTTTTTGGCATCTTGAATCACGATTTGCGAGGACCCGTTGCCAATTTAATTGATTTTCTGCACATCCAAAAAGACAGTCCCGACTTGCTCGACGAAGCTACCAAAAATCGCATGCAAGACAGCACACTATCCTCTGCCGAAAATTTATTAGCATCTATGGAAGATATTTTACTTTGGAGCAAAGGGCAAATGGAAAACTTCCAACCGCAACCAAAAACTGTTGCAATTAGCCAATTGTTTGAAGACACCAAAAAAGTGTTTTCGGGGTATTTGAAAATTAGTTTCACTTATATAAACGAACAAAATATCGAAATTTTTACCGACGAAAATTACTTAAAAACCATCGTAAGAAACTTGACCAGCAACGCCATCAATATTTTTACCATAACCCAAAATCCAACCATTATCTGGAAAGCGTGGCAAGATTCTGGCATTTCCTATTTATCCATAACCGATAACGGTCCTGGCGCTAGTCAAGAAAAATTTAAGGCATTATATGATGACACTGAAGTGGTTGGTATAAAAACAGGATTGGGTTTGCACCTTATTCGCGATTTGGCAAAAGCGATAGATTGTGCCATTTCGGTGGATTCTAAAGTTGGTGTTGGAACTACTTTTATTTTGAAATTGAATAAATAAGTAGACTAGAATTATTTAAACGGATAATTATTTTCCTTTATTTTCCTTCCAACGCAAAGTTAAAAACGATTTTGGCATCTTTTGCAATTTTATCTTTTACAAGACTAGGAACATCAATTTTATACTCTTTTAACGCAATTGCAAAGCTACTTGAAGCCAGTATTTTTCCGTTTACCAAGGCCAAACTTATTTTATTTTTTATTTTTTTGGTCACTCCATGAATTGTCAAATCGCCTTCAATGTCGTAGGATGTTTTGGTTGCAGTGAGTTTTTTTGAATCAAAATTTACAACTTTTCCTTTAAACGTAGCTTTCGGGTATTTTTCCGACTCCATGTAATTTTCATTAAAATGCTCTTCCATCAAGGCTACTTTAAATTTAAAGGACTTTATCAAAACCAACGTTGCGAATTCTCCGTTTGAAGTATCAAAAACACAGGAAGCAGTTTTACTAGTTGCCGCTACTTCTTCAAGTGCTGGCATGGAAGCTTCAAACTTTATTTCGCCCGATCGTGATATCATTTTTTGAGAAATCGAACTTATTGTAGTGAATACTAGTGTAAATAAAAATATTTTTTTCATGGTCTTAATTTTTATAACCTTGAGAAGCCCAAAGTTTTATTAATGCAATTTGTGAGGCACTTAATTTTTGTCCGTTAAGAGGCATAGCCTGAGACCCTGTTGCGGTTTCTATACGATAAATAAGTTGTCCAACTTCGGTTGTATTGCGAACTGATTGATAATCTGTTAGCGAAAATGGTGCCACAGGTGAGTTTTGATAATGGCAAACGATGCAATTTGCATCAATTATTGATTTTATCTCGCTTGTATAGGTTACTAAATCTACTGTTGGATCTATTTTTGGCGCAATCTCATCGTAAGTATTTGACTCGCAAGAAAAAAATCCAAAAAGAATACTAAAAATAAAATAAACAGCTATTTTTCTCATCATAATTATTTTGAAATGCATTAAAAAACACGATACATGTTAAATCCAAAAAAGATGCCTTTGTCATTCCATTTTCCTGTAGCATTGGTAAAATAGGCTACATCATTCATGGCTTGACTGTTCGAGAAAACCATCTGAAAAACGTGTCCGCCAGTTTCTATATCCAACCCAATTGTTAGCGGGTTTTGATATAATGACTTTTTTGGCTGGCTTATTCTGGCAGCATATTCTAGGTTGATACTCATTCTTTTTGACACTTTATACCTTCCGCCAGTTGCTAGCAGAAATTGATCCTTTTTCTCTATATTTTGTTCGTATAAGTTTTTATGAACCCATATTGGATTGATTTCTAATGAAAAAGCTTCTGAAAATTTTCTTGAAATTGGTAGTTGCGAAGTGTATGCCAATCTATTAGTTCCTTTAAGTCCTGGATATTCGTCTTTGGACAATTTTGTATTAATATCAATAGTATTGTACCCAACAATTGATACAGGAAAACCATTGTTTTCTTGACTTACAAGATGGTATTTTATAGTTCCTTCAAAAATTTTATTGTAAGTATGTCTTGACAATCCGAGTGTTATAGATTTATTCAATCCATAAAGGGCACCAATTTTTGCATACGCATTATCAAGGCCTAAAAAGTTATCCAAACCGTTTGTCAAATCACCAAAACGATGGGCAACCATAAAGTACCATTCGTTTTTTGCAGCTAATTTTGTAGATTGCATTGTACAAATTTGCATTCCTTTGAAGGTTGCTGAAACCGCCTCTTTTTTTGGAGTACTCACGGAATCTAATTCTTTTAATAAATCGTCTTGAGCATTAGCTATATTAAAAACGAGAAAAAATAGTAATGCAATTATAGGTTGTCTATTTATCTTCATAAAGCTATTTTATTAAGGTACATTGGTCCATTTTTAACTCGCCCATCAAATCATCGTAACCTACAAATCGCCCTTTGATGGTTGCTTTTTTACCAATTGCAATAGTGTCTTTTTTATTCATTTCGCAAATAATAATTCCATCCAAAATAAGCTGACTTGCATCGATATTGGTTATAACGCCTTTTATTTCAATTGTTTTGTCTTGATAATTTGTTGTTGCTTTGACTGAATTATCAGAAAATTCTTGGCTAATATTTTTAGAAGATACGGTAAAAGCTGCTTTTTCTGATTGGATATCGCGTTCTGCAGCTTGTAACACAAATTTATAAATTCCGAAAAGTACTAAAACTCCCAAAAGTAAAAATGCTATTTTTTTTATCATGACTTAATTTTATAGTATAAAAGTAATATTTTTTTTTTGAAAAAGAGAAAAATTAATAAATCGGAAGTTTCATTTCAAAATAATTATTAGATTTTAGATGTCAAAATACAACTCTGAAACTTAAATTCGGTGTACGTTCCAAGGCAAATGTTTTTATATCTTCGATAGTATTTGTTGTTGTATTAACCCTAAAATATTCATTAATTTCATTTTTTGTATTCAAAATATTTAAAACAGAAAATCCAAGTTTATAAAGTGCTTTTTTTTGATCTTTCCATTGATAAGTTGTCGAAAAATTTATCTGAAAAAATTTACCTAATTGCCCGTTATTCGGATTGTTATAGTCTATTTTTGGCAGTAAGTCACTTCCAATTTGGATAATATTATTTCTAGGAGTGGTTATTGGTTTGCCAGAGTTCCACTTGGAGCCAATGGCTATTTTAAGATTTTTTTTCTCATAAATTGCAGCCCAGTTTATAGTATGCTTGATGTTATAATTATTTGAAAAAACGGAAGGTTCAAGATCCAAAAAAGTATATTTATTGTCATTATAACTATAACTTATCCAGCCTAGAAAACTTTTTATTTTTTTCTGGATTAGTATTTCTGTTCCAAATACGGAATACGAACCATTAATTTTTTTAAATTCTAGTTGGTTTTGAAAACCTTGACCAGAGCTATTAATTCCAGATACTTTTTTATAAAAATTTTCAATAGAAATGAGCCAATTATTTTTTTTGAAAGTAAAATTGACAGATGTTTGCGCACTTCTTTGGATCGGAATTATCGAATCGTTGGCCAATATCCATCTTCTTTTTTCTATACCAAAATAGTCATTTTGCAAATCAATAATTTGAAAAGTAGTTTGACTTTTCAATTCAGAAAGAATTTCTAGATTCCAGTTCCTTGCAATTCCATAATTAAATTGAACTCGTGGTTCAAAAAGTACTTTTTTTAACTTTTCGAAATAGTTACTTCTCAAACCAATATTAAGTGTTAGTTTATTAATAGTATCATTTAGTTTGCCTTCCATAATCAAAGCATGCGATCGCAATACTTCTTTAATTTGCCTCAAAAACAAAGGATTATTAACTTGATCTAGATTTGTAATGCCCGTTTCATTGTATTGATAACCAGAGTTTAAGAGTGTTTTTTTATTTAAAATATAATTATTTTCTAATCGAAGACCTGTATCTAGAATCGAATTTTCCTGAATCAAGTTTTGCCTTGTTTCTATCTTGGTTTTATCTGCATTTAGGGTATAGGTTGAGGCATAAAGAGCTATTTTACTTTTATTTTTTGGATTCCAATTTCTAATATAAGAAACATTTGCACCATTATTTTTTTGAATTAAATTATTTTTTTCAGATTGGAAACTAGATTCAGAACTTGTTTTTTGCATCACTTCTAGTTTATCATTTATGGTAAGAAAATCAAAAATTAAAAGATTTTTTTGACCAATAGTTTGATGGTATTTTAAAGACACATCATAAAAACCAAATTTATTTTCGTTAGAATAATTAATGTTGTTTTTGCCAGATAAATTTGTGATCGCAGTATTTTGAAATGCTTTATCGAAATATTCTTTATAGGTTGGCGATTGTAAAAACTCTGTGATCGATTTGCGACCTGCAAGCTCAATAAATCCCTTTGAATTGACATTAAATTTTGAATAAACATCTGCATTAATAAGGTTTAATCCAGCACTGATGGTGTTTTTTTCTATTTTAGATGTATTCGAGTTGATATCAATAACGCTCGAAACGCTTTCGCCATAAAAAGCCGAACTTCCGTTTTTAGAAATCGAAATCGTATGTGCCAAATTGGGGTTGAAAGCCGAAATCAAACCAAAAAAATGTCCAGTTTGATACATTTTTATTCCATTCCACAAAAATAGGTTTTGGTCGTTAGTTCCGCCGCGAACATTGATACTCGAAACACTTTCGTCAGACGAGCTTATACCAGGAATTTGCTGCATAGCTTGCAAAACATCTGCTTCAATCAAACCTGGTAAAATTCCAAGTTTTTTAGGTTTTAAAATTAAGGTTCCTTCTGTAGTTCTTGTAATTCCTGTTGTGAGATATCGGTTGGCGATTACTTCAATCAAATCATTCGATTCGGGTTCGAGATATATTTGTAAGCAATCCTTTTTTTGAGCTATATCTGCAATTATTTTCTTGGAACTAAAGCCTATATAACTTATTGTAATTGTAACTTTTTTATTTGTGTTTAGCTCAAAATAACCTTTAGAATCGGTTGTAGTAGTGGTTCCATTTTCTATGAGAATATTCGTGTTTTCGAGTGGCGATTTGTCATTTTTGTTAAAGACAAAACCACAAATGGTAAAATTAGTTTCTTTTTTAGGTTTTGAAATTGAGAAAAATCCGTTGGCTGTATTTTCAAAATCAAGTTGGGTTTGTTGTCGTAGATAATTAATTTTTTCTGATAAAGAAAAAGAGGCGATGGGCGCAACTAAAGTAATTGTAGCAATATCATTTTCTAGATAGTTGAAAGAAATTTGATGTTGATTTTCTATATCAATAAGTATCGATTTGAGCGTAGCATTTTCATTTTGTGCTTGGAGTGAAAATCCAAACACAAAAAAAAGAAAAAAATATAAAAGAAAAAAATACCTCTTAAAATTCATTTAGTACTTTATTTTTTCTCAAAAATAATACTTTTTGAATCGGTTTTAATAATTTTTAACTGATAGGTTGCAGCAATACTATTCAATGCAACTTCCAAATTATCAGATGGAACTTTACCCGTAAATAAAGCACCTGTTTGAAACAAATTGGCTTTGATTTTAACATCATAATTGCGTTCAAGCTCGGCAATAATTTGCATCAAATTTTCTTTATCAAATACAATTTTATTTCGCAACCATTCTGGTTTAGAGATTGTTACAGTTTGATCAATTTGTTTGTTATTTTCAAACGTTACGCTTTGCCCTTGCGAAAGCAAAACCTGATATTTTTTATAATTTACTTGCACACGACCTTCATAGCAGGTAACATCGAGTCGATTTTCACGAGATTTTACATCAAATTCAGTACCTAAAACTGCAACTTTACCTAATGATGTTGCTACTTCAAATCGTTTTCCTTTGGCAACTTTGAAGTAGGCTTCGCCATTGAGATCTACATTTCTATCCCAATTGTATTTTTGGTATTCTATTTCAGATCCAGCATTCAAAGCTACTTCTGACGCATCTGGTAAAGTAAAGTTTGTTTTTTGACCAATATCGGCTACATACTTTGTTTGAGTAAAATTTTGGAACATAAATAAAGATCCAATAGAAAGCAGGATAATTGCAGCTACTTTAAAAACCCAATGGTTGTATAACGGAATAACATTTGTTTTATTCTTGTTTTTTGAAGCTAATATAGTAGCTAACATTTCAGGCTCGTCAAACGCCGTAGTTTGTAATGTTGCGCTGTATTTTTTTATTTTCTGAAGAGTTTCAAAAGCAGGAGTTCCAACTATTTTGGCGGTTGCTTCATCGCTAATTTCATAGTTTAGCCAATCGGCTAATGGGTATTTTTCTTCCATCATTTTATTCTTTGTATTATTAAAACAAGTTACCTTTATTTTACCCTACTTTATTGTATCAATTTCTTTTCTAAGTGCTTGTAAAGCGAGATGTATACGTTTTTCTACCGCTTTTACGCTAATTCCTAATTCTTCGGCAATTTGAGCATACTTTTTTCCGTCTATGCGATGCATCAAGAAGGCTATGCGTTGGGTTTCATTAAGCTTATCAATGGCATTTTGTAACTTTACTTTAAACTGTTTTTCTTCTAATTGAAACTCAGGATTTTCGTTATTGGTGTCGTTACCTACAAAGTTTTTTTCGTAATTCAGAACTACTTTTTGATGCGCTATTTCATTAAGTGAACCGTTGTTGGCAATAGTATAAATATAGGATTTTGCTTTTTCTAGCGGCACATCAGCACAGTTTTGCCAAAGCTTTATAAAGGCTTCTTGGGTCATGTCTTCGGCTTTTTCTAGATTTCCAAATTTATAAATCAAGAAATTTCGAAGTGCTTTACAATGACTTTTAAAAAAATCAGAAAATACGGTTTCGTTACAAGTTTGTTCCTTAATTGTCATTAGTGCGTAGATTTGAAATCAAATATAAAATATTTTTATTTTATGGTAGGGTATTTGTAAATAAAAATGTTTTAAAGTTGTAGAGTAATTAATTTATTTTACATTATTTGTTTAGTTGGTTACAAATTCCAAGCATTATTGCATAATATTGCTTGGATATTTGAAAAAATAGTTTCAATACATTTAATTAAATTTTCTACTCATGAAAACTTTTGCTATCCCAAACTTAAAATTTAGTGTTTTACTTATTTTGTTTTGTTTTTTATTTTCTTGTCAAAATGAAGAAACTATAATTGTTGAAGAACCGAATCCAGATCAAAAAATTTCTGCAAATTCTCCGTTATCAAATTTAATTTCTAGAGTTACTCAAAATCCTACATCATCTGATAATTTTCTTGACAAATCGAGTTGTGTTAAAGTAAATTTGCCAGTAAATGTTTTTGTAAATGGAAATTTAATTACCGTTGGCGGTTCAAACGGTATGTCGTATTCTGAAGTTGAAAATCTTATTGAAAGCTTTCCAACCGCACCATCAGTTATTATGGATTTTCCAATTTCTATAAGCCATAAAAATTATTCAACAGAGCAAATTACTTCACAAAGCCAAATGAATAATGTAATTTCTAATTGTAGTAGTGATTCTAGTTTTAATGAGATTGATTGTGTAGCAATTGTATATCCAATAACTGTAAATCTTTACAATACAACTTCACAACAGGCAACAACATTAACTATTCAAAATAATGTACAATTATTTGGTTTTGTTACCACAACATTATCGTCTACATTACTAGCTTCAATAAATTATCCAGTTTATGTTTCCAACCCAAATGGACAAACTGTAGCCATAAATTCAAATTCACAATTGCAAGATTTTATAGAAAATGCTATTGGTGATTGTGACGATTCTCCATCAAATGGTGGAAATAATCCTAATTTTATAACTGTCTTAACCAGTGGCAACTGGAAAATATCATATTATTTTGATGAAACTAATCAAACTTCAAGTTATTCGGGTTATGCGTTCGCTTTTACGACTGCAGGAACCGTCACTGCCACCAAAAATAATGCAACCACCAACGGTTCTTGGACTACTTATTTAGATAGTGGGAAAAACAAGTTGGATTTACTTTTTGACGGAACCACTTTAGATACTTTTGAAGAAGACTGGCAAATTTTAGAATACAATCAGACCATGATTGTGCTCAAAAATGTGAGTGGTGGCAATGGCGGTATTGATTATTTGACTTTTACTAAAAATTAATTTTTACTACTAACTTAATATCTAAATCACAATGAAAACAATTAAATTAATACCGATCCTAGCATTACTATTTATGCTAAATGTTGCATCAACATGCAGCAATGACGATGACAACAGTAGCGCATCACAAGATCCTACTCCTGTAATTAATGCCGTTAACAATGGCAATTGGCGCGTTACATTTTATGAAGATTCGGGTAACAATGAAACCAGTAATTTTGCTGGATACAACTTTACTTTTGGAGCAAATAATGTGCTTACAGCCGTCAAAGATGGTGCTACTCATACTGGTACTTGGTCTGTAACTTCAGATAACAGTAATGATGATAGCCCTAGCAATGATCTTGACTTTAATATTGGGTTTACAACACCAGCCAATTTTGAAGAACTTACCGAAGATTGGAATATTATTGCGTACACTGCTACTAAAATTCAGCTTATTCATGTAAGTGGCGGTAATGGAGGCACTGATTACCTGACCTTAGAAAAAATCTAAATCTCTTATAAATCCTACTACTGCAACCATCTTGAATATATAAAATCAAGATGGTTTTTTTATTGAATTACATTTTTTTACTCTAATTTATATGCATAAATTTGCATTTCAAAATAAAAAATTATGTTCAATTCCTTAAGCGAAAAATTAGATAAAGCCTTTCATGTACTTAAAGGTCATGGAAAAATAACTGAAATAAACGTTGCCGAAACGCTTAAAGAAGTGCGTCGTGCCTTGCTTGATGCCGATGTTAACTTCAAAATTGCCAAAGATTTTACTACCAAAGTAAAAGAAAAAGCAATAGGTCAAGATGTATTAACATCGCTGCAACCAGGACAGTTATTGGTAAAACTCGTGAAAGACGAGCTTACTGAATTGATGGGTGGCGATGTGGCAGGAATAAACCTTTCGGGAAATCCTACAGTCATTTTAATGTCGGGTCTGCAAGGATCTGGAAAAACAACTTTTTCGGGTAAATTAGCCAATTTTTTAAAAACCAAGAAAAACAAAAACCCACTATTAGTAGCGTGCGATGTTTATCGTCCTGCGGCAATCAATCAGTTGCATGTTGTTGGAGATCAAATAGGTGTAGAAGTTTATTCAGAACTTGGGAATAATAATCCAGTCGAAATTTCTCAAAACGCTGTAAAATACGCCAAAGAAAAAGGCTTTAATGTAGTGATTGTCGATACCGCTGGTCGTTTGGCTGTTGATGAAGAAATGATGAACGAAATTTCTAACGTTCATAAAGCCATCCAGCCTCAAGAAACCTTGTTTGTTGTAGATGCAATGACAGGTCAAGATGCCGTGAATACTGCCAAAGCATTTAACGATATCCTTAATTTTGATGGAGTAATCCTAACCAAACTTGATGGTGATACTCGTGGTGGAGCCGCTATTTCGATCAAATCGGTTGTCAATAAACCCATTAAATTTGTTGGTACTGGCGAAAAAATGGATGCCATCGATATTTTCTATCCAGAGCGTATGGCCGAGCGCATCTTGGGTATGGGTGACGTGGTGTCGCTTGTAGAACGAGCACAAGAGCAATATAATGAAGAAGAAGCTCGCAAAATCCAGAAAAAAATTGCCAAAAACGAATTTGGATTTGATGACTTTTTGTCTCAAATTCAGCAAGTGAAGAAAATGGGAAATATGAAAGACTTGGTGGGTATGATTCCTGGTGCTTCCAAAGCTATGAAAGATGTGGAAATTGAAGACGATGCTTTCAAACATATAGAAGCGATTATCTATTCGATGACTCCAAAAGAACGAAGCAAACCAGCACTTATTGATGTAAAACGAAAAGCACGCATCGCTAAAGGATCTGGTCGAAAGATTGAAGAAGTCAACCAGTTGATGAAGCAATTTGACCAAATGAGTAAAATGATGAAGATGATGCAAGGTCCAGGCGGAAAAAATATGATGAAAATGATGGGCAACATGAAAGGCGGAATGCCGGGCATGAATTAGGATTTGTAGAGACGCGATTTAATCGCGTCTTTTTTGTAAAAAACAAATTGAAAATTTGTTTTTATTTAATTCGAAATGAATTTAAAATTCATTTATAACAATAGTTTTTTATGATAATTTTAGACGGAAAAAAAACAGCAGAAGATATCAAAATCGAAATCGCAGCCGAAGTAGATTTGATGAAAAAAAACAACGAAAAAGTACCACATCTCGCCGCCATTATTGTGGGTAGTGATGGCGCAAGCATGACTTATGTTGCTAATAAAGTAAAAGCTTGTGAGCGTGTAGGATTTGAATCGACCTTGATAAAAATGCCAAGTACCACTTCGGAAACCGAATTGCTCAAAAAAATAAAAAAACTCAACGAAGACGATAACATAGACGGATTTATAGTGCAACTGCCTTTGCCGGAACAAATCGATACCCAAAAAGTATTAATGATGATAGATCCTAGCAAAGATGTGGATGGTTTTCATCCCGAAAATTTTGGTAAAATGGCATTAGACATGACCACTTTCATACCAGCAACACCATTCGGAATTTTAGAACTTCTAGAACGTTATGGTGTTGAAACCAAAGGAAAACATACCGTTGTTATTGGCAGAAGCCACATTGTAGGTCGCCCGATGAGCATCTTGATGGGTCGAAAAGGTTTTCCTGGAAACTCGACAGTTACCTTAACGCACAGTTATACCAAAAATATTTCGCAAATAACTACGCAAGCCGATATTATAATTACAGCACTTGGCGTTCCAAATTACCTAAAGGCCGAAATGATTAAAGATGGTGCCGTTGTTATTGACGTAGGGATAACTAGAGTTGAAGATAAAACCACCGAAAAAGGCTATGCTATAGTTGGCGATGTCGATTTTGAAAACGTAAGTAAAAAAGCCTCACATATAACGCCCGTTCCTGGTGGTGTTGGTCCCATGACGATTGCCATGTTACTTAAAAATACGCTATTAGCTAGAGAGCAGAGACGAGATAGGGGATAAGTTTTATTCCCTTTTCTTAAATGGCGATCCATTTCTCGCGAACTCCGATTTTCGTTTTGTCGCTTCAATTTTAGGTAAGCTCGCTTCTTCGGTTTTACTGGATGGTGTGATAAGCTGGTTGAGTTCTTCTATTTCTGCACTTGTCAAATCACGGTAACGACCCACAGGAACGTCTAAGGAAATATTAATGATTCGGATTCGCTTCAATGCCGTAACTTCATAATCTAGGAATTCGCACATACGACGAATTTGTCTATTCAAGCCTTGTGTTAGCGTTATTTTGAAGATAAAATTACTGAGTTGTTCTACTTTGCATTTTCTAGTTACGGTATCTAGAATTGGGATTCCGTTGCTCATACGGTCGATGAAACGATCGGTTATGGGTCGGTTTACAGTTACGGTATATTCTTTTTCGTGGTTGTTGCGAGCTCGCAAGATTTTGTTTACAATATCGCCGTCGTTGGTCATAAAAATTAAGCCTTCGCTGGCTTTATCGAGACGACCTATTGGGAAAATTCGAGTTGGATAGTTTATATAATCGACGATATTATCTCGAACGTCAAGATTAGTAGTACACTCAATGCCAACAGGTTTATTGAAGGCAAGATAAATGGGTTTTTCGCGATTTTCTCGAAGGAGTTTTCCGTCAATGCGTACTTCGTCACGAAGGGAAACTTTGGTTCCGAGTTCGGGTACAATTCCATTTATGGTTACACGGCCTTGCTCGATGTATTTGTCGGCTTCGCGACGGGAACAAAAACCTGTTTCGCCTATAAATTTATTGAGTCGTTTGAGAGCATCTTCCATTGGGCAAAGATAGATTTTTTTGTATTGTATAAAAACAATCAATACAGTTTTAGCATAGCCCTGATGGCGTCTTTGTTGGAGCTCTTTTCTTGTCTCGTTCTCAAAACGAGACAAGAAAAAGCGACTGACGAGAGCAGGAATTGCCATTACTGATAAAGCCCAAGCGGTTTGCTCCAAAAAAAAATCCCAACTTTCGCTGGGATTCTTGGTTTAATTTCCTGATACGCTTCCGCCTGAGGATTCGTCTTTGGTGACATCTTTTGGTTTCCCTTCAAAGCCTATCGAGGCACCACTTGAGGCTTTTCCGTCTATTTTTACAAGTGCGTGCACATCTGTCGAGCTGCCGCTTGTGGCTTGTGCATTGACTATATTTGCAAGTAGTTTGTCAGCATTTATTTGGCTTCCGCTTGATGATGCAGATTCTAACTTTAGAGTTTTTCCTGACAAAGTTAAGTCGCTTCCACTAGTGGATTCGGCGTGAACTTTTTCATATTCTAAATCTGCTGTTAGCTCACTTCCCGAGCTTGATTTTACAGATAAGTTAACACCTCGAAGTATATTTTTGGTTTTAAAAGTCGATCCGCTAGTGGTTTCTATTGCGTCAATTGTATTTGCCATTGGCATTTTTATGGTTACGGTTTCTTTTTTGGCATAATCAATGTTTTGATCGGCAGATATTTTTAGGGTTCCGTTTTCGACAACTGTTGTGATGTGTTTGATTAGGTTTTCGTCGGCTTCAACTTCAATGTTGAGCGTTGTTCCTTCTTCAACAATTACATCGATGCCGCGGCTAACTTCAATTTTTTTGAAAGTTTCGGAAATGTTTCGGGTTTCGGTTTTTAGATTTCCGTTGCCGTCCAATCCGTTGTCAAAATCAATATTTGCTTTGCAAGAGGAAAATAATACCGTTACTACAATTGTGGTGAGTGAAATGATGAACTTTATCATGATTATTTGGTTTTTATGTTAATTCCGTCTTTGTTTATTTTGAGTACTTGTACTTCTTTTTTGTTGTCTTTTTTTACCAAAATGCCGTCTTTGTTGAGCGTAATGCTTGAAATCGAATCTAAAGTTGTATCCATATTTACGTCATCCATGTCTACAATACTGTCGTTTTCTAAATCGTTCCATTCGTTTTCATCATTTGGACAGTTTAAGCATTTTACTTGCGAATTTCCTACTTTATAAGAGTAATTATCAGAACTGTAATGCAGGTTAAAATAACTATCGTCCGAGCGGTCATAATCTTGAAAACTGTTGTCGGGTTTGAACAAGGTTCCTTTTGGTAAATATAAAAAGATTTCTACACTTTGACCTCTAAACTTGTTGCTGGCATCACTGAGCAAATAGTTATCGAGAATCAAATTATTGCCGTCCATCTTGAAGTTGTATTTTATTTTTTCGGCACGCGCTCTAGCTTCACTATTATTTTTTCCTTTGGCTATTTTTTCTATTTGAAGATAGGGAAGCAGAGCATCGGTTTTCATTATTTGGATAGAAACATCGTTCGAATAGATAATTTCGTTATTATTTTCGTCTTGTGTTACCAAAAAGTCTTCTTGATCGTCTATATTTTTTGAATAGTAATCGTTATTTTTAAATTTCAAAAATAAGGTATCCGTAGGTTTAATATTGATGGTTTCTTTCTGAACCACTTTGCCTTCATAAGCCAATTGCGACGCTTCTTTAACACCCAACGAAATGGCTATTCCAAGAGCAATAATCCAAAGCGCAAGCAACGTATATTTGGCCACGTTACCAATTGATTTTAGGTTGGTTACCAATAATTTCAATCCCAAAATAAGAAGAAAGAAAAACGGAATTCCGAATACCAATACAAACAAGATTCCTTGTATCCAAAGTGGCGTTTCGAGCCCAATTGGCGTTTGAATATGATTCATTATAAAATTTTCGGGCATGGTAGACGAAAACATCATAAAAATTCCTGTGATACAAAAAGCAACCAAACTAATCGAAGCAATCATCACAATAAAAGCACCAATTACTTTAGCGAAAGCTTTAAAAATGGAAATTATCGCGTCACCAATATTCGACCCTTTGTTTGACGAACTAAATTTTTGACCCAATTCCGAACTTTTAAATTTTTCTGATACCTGATCAAATTCCGCTTTAACGTTTTCATTAGCATTTTTCAACTTTTCGCTCACGCTTTCGTATTCATCACGAAACTTTTTTTCGATATTCGTCAAATTTACAGGCTCGCCCGTCATGGCAATTTTTTCGGAAGTCGTGTTGGCATTTGGCGTAACAGCCCATAGAATAATGTAAATCAAAATTCCAGTTCCAAAACCTGCGAAAACAGCAATCAGCAACGCAATTTTTATCCAAATGGCGTCTACGCCAAAATAGTGACCTAGACCAGTACAAACGCCACCAATAATACCATTTTCTTTGTCGCGGTATAGTTTTTTGCTAAACGGTTTTGAAGCGTCATAACTAGTGCTATTGCTTTCTCCTTCGTCATCAATCCTGTAATCTTCGGGTTGCCCCATCACCTGAATCACTTGATCTACTTCGAGAAGTGTAACAGCGTGTTTGTCAGTCAATTGTTTTTCCGACAACAGTTCGGCAACACGCATTTCGATGTCTTTCATGATTTCGTCTTGGCCGCCAGCATTTGATAATGAGCGTTTTATCGCATCAAAATATCTCGATAATTTCTGAAATGCATTTTCGTCTACATTAAAGAAAAGTCCACCTATATTAATATTTACTGTTTTGTTCATGATCTTAGTTTTTGTTTGTTATGATAGTTACAGCATCCGATAATTCGGTCCATGTGCCGTTCAATTCGTTTAAAAAAGTTTTTCCTATTTCGGTCAATCCATAATATTTTCGTGGTGGTCCCGAAGTCGATTCTTCCCAACGATAGTTGAGCAATCCGTCGTTTTTCAGTCGTGTCAAGAGCGGATAAACCGTGCCTTCAACAACCAGTAATTTAGCGTTTTTGAGGGTTTCCAAAATCTCCGAAGTGTAGGCATCTTTCTCTTTCAAGACCGATAAGATGCAGAACTCCAAAACCCCTTTTCGCATTTGCGCTTTTGTGTTTTCGATGTTCATAATGTTGTAAATTTGATTTTTTTTGTGATTAACATTCGTTTTTTGATTTTTTTTTTGGAGCTATTTCCCGCTTTCCGTTACAATCTTTTTTATTGTTTTGTCCTTCGACAAGCTCAGGATGACAAACAATAAAAAAGGATTTTCGTTACTATCGGGGCTAGGGCGCCAGTGATGATCGAAACTTTATTTCAAGAAATTAATAGTCAACGGATAAGTATATTTTTGGCCATTCGAAGCCTTCACGGCAGCAATAATGATGAGAATAAATTCGGTAATTTTAGAAAAAATAAAAAGGCCACCCACGATGCAAGCAATCATAATTGCCGATAAGTATTGCGAACTTTCAAAATTGTCAAATTGCATTTCCAGCGCATCAAGATTTTTTATTTTTATCACATTCACTATATAATAGATCGCAATAATGGCAGTAACCAAAAATCCAATCAAGTTATACAATAAAATACTCAACTGAAAATTAATGGCTTGTTTGCCATGATTGTCAATAAATTCAGATTCTTTTTTCTGCGAACTCCATATTACGATTGGCAGAATAAAATTTCCAAACGGAATAATAAATTGCGACAAAGCACTCAAGTGTACTAATGTTCCTGTGTTTTTTTCTGTTGATGTCATTTTGATTTTTTTAAGATGATTGATATACTACTTTAGAAAGACTATTAATTTCTTATACAAAGATAAGGCTAAAAACTAGTACATTGTTATGCATAGTATTAAATATTAACTTTATTTTAACAAATAGAACTATTTTATTGGTTTTAGAAGTTAGGATTAAATTTCAATCTCAATTTCAATCTCAATTTCAATATCAATTTCAATATCAATTTCAATATCAATTACAATATCAATTTCAATATCAATTACAATATCAATTTCAATATCAATCTCAATTTCAATCTCAATAAAAATTAAAAAAATCCGTTTCAATCCGCGTTGGAACATCCGCTGAATCCGCGTTCCAAAAAAGAATTTCAATTACAATATCAATTACAATATCAATTCCAATTTCAATTTCATTAAAAATTAAAAAAATCCGTTTCTATCTGAGTTGGAACATCCGCCGAATCCGCCTTCCAAAACTCAAAACAATTTCATACATTTGTGAAAAATCAAAGCAATGCTACTTACGCCATCCAAAATTAATTTATTTACCGCTTTCAATTTGCCAGCTTCTTTTTTTTGTGGCGTGCGAGCCAAAACGATTACAAGCGAGCAATGTGTTGTTTCGGTAAAACACCGCTGGATCAACCAAAACCCATTCAAGTCGATGTATTTTGCAGTGCAAGCAATGGCTGCCGAACTCTCGACAGGAGCATTAGTTTTATCACAAATCAAAAACTCAGGTTCTCAAATTTCCATGTTGGTTGCCAATTCCAAATCGAGTTTTAGTAAAAAAGCCACAGGTCGAATTTCGTTTACTTGTAACGACGGAAAACTTTTACAAGAGGCAATTCAAGCAACAATAGCAACTGGCGAAGGACAAACCATTTGGATGAAGTCTATCGGAATTGATCAAAAAGGAGATCAAGTTTCCGAATTTGATTTTGAGTGGACATTAAAAGTAAAAAACATAAAAAAATAAATAGTGTACTATGAAAGTTCTTATAACAGGCGCAACAGGTTTGGTGGGAAAAAAATTAGTCAAAAAACTGTTGCAAGAAAAAATTGAAGTCAATTATTTGTCAACTTCCAAACTAAAGCTCAAAAATAAATTACATTATACTGGTTTTTATTGGAATCCACGAGAAGAGAAAATAGCCAATAAAGCTTTTGATGGTGTTGATGTGATCATTCATTTGGCTGGAGCCAACATCGCTAGTCGTTGGACAACAGCCTACAAAAAAGAAATTTTGGACAGTCGTGTACTTTCCTCCAACTTGCTTTTTGAAACTTTAAAACGTGTTCCCAATCAAGTTAAACAAGTCATTTCGGCTTCGGGAACAGCCATTTATCCGGATAGTTTTGATAAAATATACCAAGAAACTGAAACCGATATTGCTCCTGGTTTTTTGAGTGATGTGGTGGTGCTATGGGAGCAAAGCATCAGTCAGATAGAAACTTTAAACATAAAAGTTTGTAAAATCCGTACCGGAATTGTCTATGCCAAAAAAGGCGGTGCCTTGCCCGAAATAGTAAAACCCATTCGTTGGGGATTTGGTGCCAGTTTCGGTTCAGGCAAGCAAATTCAGTCGTGGATTCATCTTCAGGATTTGGTTGCGATCTATCATTTTTTACTCATTAATAATAAAGAAGGAATTTACAATGCCATTGCTCCCGAAACCGTTTCTGACGAAAAACTAACCAAAACTATTGCAACAGTCTTGAAGAAACCTTTGATTTTGCCAAACATTCCTAGATTTATGATGAAACTAATTTTGGGTGAAATGCACGAATTGCTTTTTACAAATAAAAATATTAGTTCCCAAAAAATTCAAAACGAAGGATTTAAGTTTAAGTTTCCAATCGTAAATGAAGCACTTTCAGATATTCTAAAATAAAAAAAGCCTTCTGTTTTGCAGAAAGCTTTTGTATAATTCGAATTAATAATGGTGTATTATTTTGTTGATAACCTTAAAATCAACTTTACAAATATATTTGTTTGGTACTACATCAATCATAAAATTATATTAAATTTTTGAAAATAAAAAAAACGTGACAATTTGACATTTTATGCGGAATTGGCAATACTTTTGCAATCCATTTAAAAAAGTAATGTTTAAGAATATATTTCCAAATAAAAAAGAACATAAAAAAATGTCAACTGAAAATAAAGAACAAGTAGAAGAAATTATCGATACCAATCCAGAAAATACTTCTTCTGAAGAGCAAATTATTGTAGAAGAAGTAGTTGAGCTATCTGTTGAAGAACAACTAACCCAAGATTTAGCAACCGAAAAAGACAAATATATGCGTCTTTTTGCAGAGTTCGAAAATTACAAACGTCGTACTACAAAAGAGCGTATCGATTCTTTCAAAACTGCCAATCAAGAAGTATTATTGGCTTTATTGCCAGTTGTAGACGATTTTGACAGAGCAATGATCGAAATTAAAAAAACAGACGATAATCCATTAATCGTTGGTGTGGAGTTAATTCAAGAAAAATTAAGAAACACCTTAATATCCAAAGGATTAGAAGAAGTAGAAATCAAAGCTGGCGATATCTTTAATGCCGATTTTGCAGAAGCAATTACCCAAATTCCGTCTCCAAGTCCAAATTTAAAAGGAAAAATCGTGGATGTTATTGAAAAAGGATACAAATTGGGCGATAAGATTATCCGTTTTCCAAAAGTAGTAATTGGGAATTAAAAATCAAATTTTAAATTACAAATTCCAATTTACAACAACGTTGGAATTTGGAATTTTATTATTGGAATTTAAATTAATAAAATGAAAAAAGATTTTTACGACATATTAGGTGTTTCCAAAAGTGCTAACGAAGCCGAAATCAAAAAGGCCTACCGCAAGAAAGCCATTGAGTTTCATCCTGACAAAAACCCCGGAAATGCGCAAGCCGAAGAAAATTTCAAATCGGCAGCCGAAGCCTATGAAGTATTAAGCGATGCACAAAAGAAAGCCCAATACGATCGTTTTGGTCACCAAGCTTTTGAAGGTGGCGGTGGCGGACGTGGCGGTTTTAGCGGTGGCGGCATGAACATGGAAGACATTTTTAGTCAGTTTGGAGATATTTTTGGTGGCGGTGGAGGTTTCGGAGGATTTGGCGGAGGCGGAGGCGGACAACGTCGTGCCAAAGGAAGCAGTCTCAAGATAAAAGTAAAATTAACACTCGAAGAAATTGCTAACGGTGTCGAGAAAAAAGTTAAAGTAAAACGGAAAATTCAGGCGCAAGGTGTTACCTATAAAACTTGTACAACTTGTAACGGGCAAGGTCAAGTGATGCGTGTTACTAATACTATTTTGGGTCGTATGCAATCGGCTTCAACTTGTCCAACATGCGGTGGTGCTGGTCAAATGATCGACAAACGCCCAGCCAATGCCGATGCGCAAGGAATGATTTTGGAGGACGAAACCGTATCGATAAAAATTCCTGTAGGCGTTGTTGATGGAATGCAACTTAAAGTATCTAACAAAGGAAATGATGCGCCAGGCAACGGGATACCTGGTGATTTGATTGTTGCTATTGAAGAAGCCGAACACGAATTTTTGAAACGTGAAGGCGAAAACCTCCATTATGATTTATACATTAGTTTTTCGGAAGCCGTTCTTGGCGTTTCCAAAGATATTGAAGCCGTAAACGGAAAAGTACGCATCAAACTAGAAGAAGGCATTCAATCTGGAAAAATTCTGCGTCTCAAAGGAAAAGGAATTCCATCCATAAATAGTTACGGAAGTGGCGATTTGCTAGTTCACGTTAATGTTTGGACGCCTAAAACGCTCAACAAAGACCAAAAACAATTTTTTGAAAAAAATATTGCTGACGAAAATTTCAATCCACAACCTGAAAAAACAGACAAATCTTTCTTCGAAAAAGTAAAAGATATGTTTTCATAATTTTTTTTGAATAGAGCAATCTATTCTTTTTTCCCATCCTTGTGAAAATAAGGGTGGGTTTTTTGTAACATTTTGTTTTACTTTTGTACTAATTCGATAATTCTAAGTTTACCTAATTGGAATTTGGATTTTTAATATTGGAATTTAAAATATGAATATTCTCGAAGCACAAAAAGTTGTCAAAAAATACGGCGATTATACCGCACTAAACGAAGTTTCTTTGGCTGTACCAAAAGGTTCTATTTACGGACTTCTTGGCCCAAATGGAGCCGGAAAAACATCCTTAATTCGTATTATCAACCAAATCACGATGTCCGATAGCGGACAAATTATTTTGGATGGCGAAAAGCTGCATCCCAAGCATGTACAACAAATAGGCTATCTGCCCGAAGAACGCGGTTTGTACAAATCTATGAAAGTAGGCGAGCAATGTTTGTATCTAGCGCAACTGAAAGGATTATCACATGACGAAGCCAAAAAACAACTCAAATATTGGTTCGACAAACTCGAAATTCAAGGTTGGTGGAACAAAAAAATCGAAGAACTCTCCAAAGGAATGGCGCAAAAAGTACAGTTTGTAGTTTGTGTTTTGCACCAGCCAAAATTACTAATTCTCGACGAACCGTTTTCGGGTTTCGATCCTGTTAATGCCAATTTAATCAAAGACGAAATTATCGAACTCAAGAAAAAAGGTGCCACCATAATCTTCTCAACCCATCGTATGGAGAGCGTCGAAGAAATGTGCGACGATATTGCTTTGATTCATAAATCGAACAAACTCATCGAAGGAAAATTATCTGACGTAAAAAAACAAAACCGAACCAACACCTACGAAATAGGAATTTTAACCGAAAATCAAGAGCGATTGTTTGAAAGTTTAAAACAAAATTACAACTACCAAAATACAGATTTCAAATCCTTAAACAACGACTTAAAACTCGAAATCAATCTTGGCAACAAACCTTCCAACGAGCTATTGAATCTATTAATGCAAGCTGGTCAAGTAACCCATTTTATGGAAAAAATCCCGAGCGTAAACGATATTTTTATCAAAACAGTTTCTCAATAGATTTTTCGACTTTTTGATTTTTCGATTTTTCGAACTATCAAAAAATCATACAATCAAAAAATCATAAAAAATGAACAAACTTCCACTCATCATAAAGCGCGAATTTTTTTCCAAAGTGCGCAACAAAACATTCATTGTCATGACTTTTTTAAGTCCGTTATTGGCAGTTGGGCTTAGCCTATTTATCGGATATTTAATGTCGATGAAATCCGATCAAAAAACCATCGCCATTCATGACCAATCGGGATTGTTTGTCAAAGAATTCAAAACTGACGAAGAAACCAAATATATAGATTTCACGGGTGTAAACATTCAAACGCTTAAAGACAGCATCGTTGCAGAAAGTTATGAAGGCTTGCTCGTAATTCCAAAAACCGAAACCAACCAATCGTTCGAATCCAACATTCAATACATCTCTAACGATAGCCCAAATACCTTATTTCTTAGAAAATTAGAAACTACGATTTCTAAAAAAATAACCAGTCAAAATTTCGAAAAACTAGGATTAGATACGCTTTCAATTTCCAAAGCAAATGCAAAAGTTTCCATTGCACTTTCCAAGGCTGATGGTCAAAAATCGCTCAAAGGCATCAACGAAATCAAAATCGGCATCGGCGGTGCTTTCGGTTATCTCATCATGATGTTCATTATTATTTATGGCAATATGGTCATGCGCAGCGTCATCGAAGAAAAAACATCCCGAATCATCGAAGTCATCATTTCGTCCGTAAAACCATTTCAGCTCATGATGGGCAAAATCATTGGCACTTCGCTAGCAGGAATCCTGCAATTTCTAATCTGGGCAGTACTTGGCGTAACAGTAATGTTTATCTTATCGAGTGTTTTCGGAGTACAATCGCCTTCAACTTCTGGGCAATCGTTAGCAGTTGCCAAGCAACAATTGGGCGGCGATGTTTGGGTGTACATCAACGAACTTAAAAATCTTCCAATCGCAACAATTCTAGGCAGTTTTCTAGTTTACTTCATTGGAGGTTACTTTCTGTACAGTTCATTTTACGCAGCAATTGGTGCCGCAGTCGATAACGAAACCGATTCGCAGCAATTTCTTCTGCCCGTAATTATGCCATTGGTTTTGGGCGTTTACATCGGTTTCGGCTCGGTTCTCAACGATCCACACGGCACGATGGCAACCGTCTTTTCGATGGTGCCGCTCACCTCGCCAATCGTCATGATGATGCGCATTCCGTTTGGCGTGCCATGGTACGAAATCGCCATTTCGATCGTCATTTTGTTCACCACATTCTTAGGAGTTGTATGGTTTGCAGCCAAAATTTACCGCGTCGGAATATTAATGTATGGCAAAAAACCAACCTGGGGCGAATTAATAAAATGGTTGCGATATTAGGAGCAATCCCGAAGTCTCGGGTGCTTGGGCATTATCCGAAACGTATTTCCCGCTTTATGCAGTATCTTTTTTCGTTTTTTGCAAAAACGTAAAAAGGATACTTGCTTCAATCGGGGCTATAGGACAAACCATTTTATTTTTTGTTAACTTTGCATAACTGTAAAACTATCAATTTTGACAACCCAAGAACTTACAACTCAAATTAAAACCAAAAAATCATTTTTGTGTATAGGTTTGGATGTCGATTTAGATAAAATTCCGAAGCATTTACTTGAGCTCGATGACCCAATTTTCGAATTCAATAAAGCCATAATTAACGCGACGCATGATTTGTGTGTATCCTACAAACCCAATACCGCTTTTTATGAAGCTTCGGGCATAAAAGGTTGGATCTCGTTACAAAAAACCATCAATTATATCAACGAAAAGTATCCCGAAATCTTTACCATTGCAGATGCCAAACGTGGCGATATTGGCAATACATCGACCATGTATGCCAAAGCTTTTTTTGAGGATATGCAGTTCGATTCCGTAACAGTTGCGCCTTATATGGGCAAAGATTCTGTCGAACCTTTTTTAGCTTTTGAAGATAAACATACCATTTTGTTAGCACTAACTTCCAACGAAGGAGCGTTCGATTTTCAGACCTTACAAACCAACGGACAAGAATTATATAAAACCGTTTTAGAAACTTCAAAAACCTGGAAAAATTCTCAAAATTTAATGTATGTTGTTGGCGCCACCAAAGCTGACTATTTTGCAGAAATAAGAAAAATTGTACCAGATAGTTTCTTGCTTGTTCCGGGCGTTGGCGCACAAGGCGGCAGCTTGCAAGAAGTTAGCAAATATGGTTTGACTAAAAATGTAGGTTTGCTTATCAATTCCTCACGAGCTATTATTTATGCTTCTTCTGAAAATGATTTTACCGAAAAGGCTAGGGAAGAAGCCCAAAAAATGCAGAAAGAAATGGAACAATTGTTAATAGATTTTTGGTAACCTAAAAAACGATGAAAATTCAATTAAAAGATCAAATCAAATCACTCCATAGTTTTTCTAAAATTCCATCTAGAATAGTTTCATTAGTGCCATCTCAAACAGAATTGTTATTTGATTTGGGGTTGGAGGATTCTATTGTAGGGATCACAAAATTTTGTGTGCATCCTGATCATTTTCTGAAAACAAAAAATTCAATTGGCGGAACCAAAAGTGCTAATTTCGATAAAATAAATGATTTGAATCCTGATATTATAATTTGTAATAAAGAAGAAAACACCAAAGAAATCGTTGCTTTTTTTTCAGAGATTTGTCCAGTTTGGGTTACTGATATTACAACTATTGAAGACAACAATAAGATGATTTCCGATTTTGGACACATTTTTAATAAAGTTACGGAAGCTCAAATTTTGAATCAAAAAATCAAAACTGAATTAACTGCTTTTAAAATTTTTGTAAAAGAAAAACCAGTATTGAAAACCGCCTATTTTATTTGGAAAAAACCCTATATGGTTGCAGCTGCTTCAACTTTTATAGACCAATTATTACAACTTAATAATTTTGAAAACCATTTTAGAGATCAAACCCGATATCCAGAAATTGAGATAGAAAATCTTAAAACTTCACCTTTGGATTTAATATTATTATCATCAGAACCTTTTCCTTTTAAAGAGAAAGATAAAACTGCGTTTCAAGAATTTTTTCCAAAATCAAAAATTATAATCGTGGATGGCGAAATGTTTTCTTGGCACGGAAGTAGATTACTCAAAGCTTTTGACTATTTTAGAGCACTTCACCAACTACTTTAAATCATAATTTGTATATTTACAAAAAATAGAAATTGATTAATTACACTATTTACGAAAATAAAAACGCTACACAATGGGTTACTTTTGTGCATGGTGCTGGTGGTAGTTCGTCAATTTGGTTTAAGCAAATAAGGGATTTTCAAAAACATTTTAACGTTTTATTACTCGATTTGCGCGGTCATGGTAATTCGAACCAGCAAATTAAAAAAGCGTTTCAACGAAAGTATACTTTTGATAGCATTGCAAATGATGTTTTGGAAGTGATTGATTACCTAAAAATCAAAAAATCTCATTTTGTAGGCATTTCGTTAGGTACCATCTTGATTCGTCAATTGGCAGAAACGCATCCAGAACGGGTGCAAAGTATGATTCTTGGTGGTGCTATATTGAAAATGAATTTTAGATCACAAATATTAATGCGGTTGGGCAATATGTTTAAGTATGTTTTGCCATATCTCGTGTTATATAAATTTTTTGCTTTTGTAATTATGCCCAACAAAAATCATAAGCAATCACGATTATTATTCATAAATGAAGCCAAAAAGTTATACCAAAAAGAGTTTATACGCTGGTTCAAACTTACAGCCGAGATCAACCCGATTCTCAAATGGTTTCGACAAGTAGAATTAAATATTCCTACCTTATATGTCATGGGCGAAGAGGATTATATGTTTTTGCCATCGGTAAGAAAAGTTGTTGAAAAACATTACAAATCTTCCAAATTATTTGTTATTGAAAACTGTGGACATGTCGTAAATGTTGATCGACCTTTGGTTTTTAATCAAGAAGTGATTTCTTTTATTTCTTTAAACTCAAATAGTTCTAAATAATAAAAGCCAAAATCCTCTAATGATTTTGGCTTTTTTATAATTTAATAATCTGAATTCAATTATTTTTCCAAATTCAGAACGACAACTTTATTCATTTTTGTAATCAGAATTTAGCTATTATTTAGATTTCTTTATTTTTTGTCTTGCATTGCAAATACTTGTTTTAGCAAATCAGATGTTCTAGAATTCAAATCAACACGAATGTTCTTTTCTTCCACAGCAATCATCTTGAAAACTCCATTCATGGCTTGATTGGTTACATAATCTGTCAAATCTGGATTAACTTTGGTAACCATTGGTATGGCATTGTATCTTAGGATTATTTTATTCCAAACTTTATCGGCACCAACTTTATAAAACGTTTTTTTAATTACTGGATTAAATTTTGAGTACAAAGCGCTTGAAGTTGCCGTTTGAAGGTAATTAGTTGCTGAATTTTGTTCTCCTAGAAGAATATTTTTAGCATCAGAAAACGTCATATTTGTTATCGCATCAACAAAAATTGGAGTTGCTTCTTTAACCGCTTCCTCGGCTGTACGGTTTATTGCCAGTAAGCCTTCATCGGCAAGTTTGTACATTCCGATGTTTCGTAAACCAGTATCTATTATTTTAAGTTCTTCGGGTAATAAAATTTTTACAGCTTCATTTTTATAAAAACCATCTAGGGCAGTAAGTTTTGAGACTTGTTTTGATATTCCGTTGTTTAAAGCTTCTTTCAAACCACCAGAAATATCCAATCCCATAGACTGTGTTTGAGGTAATTGTTGAAGTACTTGTTGCATTTCAACGCAAGAAACGAGCATTACAACGGATAAAGTAATCAATATTTTTTTCATTTTATAATTTTTTTTGAAACAAATATACTACTTTTGGTACTGTTTTTGTAATTATAACTAAAAATTCCCAAATGAAAGTTATTTGTTATTTAGTCCTTTTTATTATCTTAAGCTTTGGAAATACATATGCTCAAGTGCTACAATTTACTAATAAAATTTCCGATGGTAAGATCACATCTTTCAATAATCAAAAACTAATTTTGATAGATTTTTGGGCAACATGGTGCGGACCATGCGTTGCAGCGACCAAACAAATGGAAATTTTTCAGGAATATAATAAAGAGAAAGTATTTATTTTTTCGGTTTCAGACGAAACAGAAAAAGTAGTCAATAAATACTTAACTCGCATTCCGATAGATTTGATGGTTGTTTTGGATAAAGACAAACGATATATAGATAAATATAAGGTAACAAGTAGACCTTTTGCAGTATTGGTAAATCTTCAAGGTCAATTATTGTGGAAAGGACATCCGGGCGATTTAAGTCAGAAAATTTTGAACTCCTATTATGAAAAAGCGAAAAATGACGAAAGTATTACGTTTGATGCATTAGTACTATTTAAAGACATTATAGCTACACCAAAAGTTACAACGAATGAATTTGTTGATTTTAATATAAAAAAATCATCAACCACTGCTGAAGTATTTGAGATTGAAGATAATAAAGTTAGTTTTTCAGGAAAAATTTCTAAATTGATATCCAAACTAAAAGACAAAACTATTTTCGAATTAGAAATTGATAGTAACGTTAATTATGTTGTCGACTTAGTTTGCGATATTAAAGATTGGAATGATAAAACGGTTGTCATTGATAAAATTTGCCAAAAATTGAACTTGAACATTCAAGATTATGAAAAAGTTCAGTTTGGTAATGAAATTATTGTAGATAATAAAGATTTACTCTGGAAAAGCACCGAGATTGATTGGGAAGACAATCCTGTAAAATACCTTATTGGTTCAGATAAACTTACAGCAAATGATGTTTCTATAAAAGAAATGGCAAAAATTTTATCCAATTGCAAAAGTAAAAATTACATCTATCTTGGAGACGACACTACATTATATGACTGGGACTTTCAGTTTTTGTATGAAGATTTGATGAAAGAGGACTTGGCTTCAACTTTTGGAATTTCTATTAAACCAACAAATGCTCCTCAAAATATTACAAAAATTTCTAGTAATTAAGGTTTCGTTTTAGTACTTATTTAAAAAAAACGTGCTATTTTACAATTCCTTAGCTTCTTCAATATACATTAAAATTGCCTCTTCATTAATATCAGTTATTGAAGTAAAACGCCATTGTCTCAGATTTTTAGTAACTCCTTCCTGCGCATTTATAAGAACTTCTAGCTCGTCTTTGAGTCGCGAACCGTTAAAAAACCAAATTGTAAAAAACTTTTTGAAACCGTTAATACCTATAATATTTTTATTATTATAGGTATATACCGGTGCGCCCCATTTTATGGTTTTTACCAATTCGGTTTTTTCAATTATAGAAGTCAAAAGTTCCAACTCGGTTTTCCAAGATTGAACTTTATTCCAAGTATGTGTAACGGGCATGATTTTTTTGTCAAAAATATAAAAATTAAATTTTATATAATTTTTTATAGCCTAACCAAACCATAAATGCAAGTAACAGGACACTCCAAATTTGTAGTATAAAAAGTATAATTCCTTCTAAAATATACCAACCTTGAGCCAAGTTGTCCATAATTTTTGATCCTATATTTTGTCGGAAGACAATAACATTTGCAATTTTTTCTTGCTTTATGGTTTCTCTTTGATACAATTGTAACGTTATTGTACTAAAATTTACTAAGTCATTTAGCGCCAAATTTTCTAACTTTTTATTGTCTTTTTGTTCAATTTTATTTTCAAGATTATCTTCGGCAATGGTAATATCATTTAATTTTTTTCCTTTCTCGACAATAGTTTTAGCCAGGCGATTTTCGTGATTGAAATTTCGCTCTTGCGACAATTCATTGGCAAGCAACTTCAAAGAAACATCATCAGCTTTTATAACGCGATAGTCCAAAAAGTCTATTTGTTTGCTTAAAGTTTTGATTACCGTATCGAGTTGTATATTAGGCACTCGAATCATAATATTATTTTCGACAGTAAATTTTGAAGTAACAACAGAACTGTCTTGCGATATTTTAATTTCTTCTTTTTCAGAAACCGAAGTTTGCAAATCGGTGTTGGTTACAAAACCTCCAAATTTTGTAGTTGCATTTTCAATAGCATAAGTAGATTGAGCAACATTTTTTACTTTAAACTTGATGTCTGCCGTTCGTACAAACTTCCTGTTGGTTTTTTTGGGTTCGACTGCTGCGTTAGACGAGATGACTTTTCCATCAGCAGTATTTGCTTCTTCCGTTACAGCTTCTTCTGCTGGCGAATAGGCTTGTTTACAAGAAATTGCGATGCTCACAACAAGCAACGCTACACCAAATTTTTGAATTGTTTTCATAAAATTCATTTTTAAATAATTATTGATTAATTGAGATTACATTTTAAGAGAAATTTTAAATAGAGTAATTTTCAATCAATAAGTTATTTGAATTTTATGGGTTATTGCCTAATTTTGTTAAACTAAAAATCGTGCCAAGAATTTTATTATTTACTTTAATCTTGGATTTATTTTAGCGTAAATTTGACTTTCATAAAAAAACCAATTTTTGAGAACGGCAATCCATAAAAATATTCCTTTTCCAGACGAATTCAAAAAACAACTTTTGTTTTGGTCGCAGCAGTTTCGCGAAGTACTTTTTTTGGATTCCAACAACTATCCAGACAACTACTCAAACTATGATTGTGTTTTGGCAGTAGATGCATTTACTTCTATAAAAACCGATTATCACAACGCTTTTGAAGATTTGAAACAATACCAACAAACCACTCGCGATTGGCTTTTTGGTTATTTGTCGTATGATTTGAAAAACAATATTGAAGATTTAAAATCGCAAAATCAAGACGGATTATTTTTTCCAGATTTGTATTTTTTTCAACCCAAAAAGTTATTTTTTTTGAAAGGGAATGAACTTGAAATTTGTTATCTCAACATGTGCGATGACGAAGTTGAAGAAGATTTTTCAGAAATTGAAAGCCAGGTTTTAGATTTTGAATTTGAAATTTCAGATTTAAAAATTGAACAAAAAATTTCAAAAGAAAATTATATTTCAAAAGTTTCAAAAGTTTTAGATCATATTCATCGAGGTGATATTTATGAAGCCAATTTTTGTATGGAATTTTTTGCCGACGAAGCGCAACTTAATCCATTAGAAAAATATTTAAAACTGAACGAAATTTCTAAAGCACCTTTTTCGGTATTTTTCAAAAACCACAAGCAATTTTTACTTTCTGCGTCGCCAGAGCGGTATTTGAAAAAAGTAGACGAGAAGCTTATTTCACAACCCATAAAAGGAACTTCCAAACGATTTTTGGATGCCAAGCAAGACGAAAAATCAAAACTAGAATTATCACAAAATCCAAAAGAAAGATCGGAAAATATCATGATTACCGACCTAGTTCGCAACGACTTATCTCGAACAGCTAAAAAAGGCTCGGTTCATGTTGAAGAATTGTGTAAGGTCTATTCTTTCTTACAAGTACATCAAATGATTAGTACAATTTCGTCCCAATTAAATCCAGATTTTTCTGTAGTTGATGTGCTAAAAACTACTTTCCCGATGGGCAGCATGACAGGCGCGCCAAAGATTTCGGCAATGCAAATTATTGAGGAGTTAGAGGAAACAAAACGAGGTTTGTACAGCGGTTCAGTTGGCTATTTTACACCAAATGGCGATTTTGATTTTAATGTCGTCATCCGAAGTATTTTGTACAATCAAGCCGAAGAATATGTGTCATTTTCAGTTGGAAGTGCTATAACTTCGATGTCAATTCCAGAGCAAGAATACGACGAATGTTTGCTCAAGGCCAAAGCAATGTTGCAGGTTTTGTCATAAATTGATTTGAAATAATTATATTTGACCATGTTACAGAAATTTCAAGATCATCTCGCAAATCATTTTTCGTTTTTAAAAAACAAAGATTTATTTTTAGCAACAAGTGCTGGCATTGACAGCATGGTAATGGTCGATTTATTTAAGAAGTTAGGTTATAATTTCGGGATTCTTCATTGCAATTTTCAACTTCGTGGTGCCGAAAGTGACGCTGATATGAAGTTTGTAATGGATTATGGCGATAAAAATTTAATACCTTGGTCTGTAGGACATTTTGAAACAGAAGCCTATGCCAAAGAAATGAATGTTTCAATACAAGTTGCTGCCCGCGAATTACGTTATGATTGGTTTGAAGAGCAACTTCTCGACAAAAATTTTGATTTTGTATTGACCGCACATCATGCAGACGATAATCTAGAAACTTTTATAATCAACCTTTCGCGAGGAACGGGTTTGGATGGTTTGGTCGGAATTCCTGCTGTAAATGAAGATGTTATTCGGCCGTTCTTGATTTTTTCTCGTCAAGAAATCGAAGAATATGCCAAAAAAAATAATATTAATTGGCGTGAAGATTCTAGTAACACATCTGATAATTATCTGCGAAATAAGATTCGACATCACATCATTCCTAGTCTCAAGGAGTTAAATACAAATTTATTACAGTCTTTTCAAAAAACACAGCATTATTTGCAAGAATCACAAACTTTGGTCGATGATGCTGTAGCCATGATGTATCAAATTGTGGTAATCGAAATAGGCGATGAATTGCATTTTGACATAGAAAAATTAAAACTACTACCAAATTATAAAGCCTATATGTATCAATTCTTGAAGGATTTTGAATTTACAGCATGGAATGATATATATGATTTGGTCGATGCTCAATCAGGAAAAGTAATTTTTTCAGAAGAATTTCAGATTTCAAAAAACAGAAAATTTTTAATACTTTCACCAATAGGTTCACCACAAAAAGAAGTATTTTATATTGAAAAACATCAAAAAGAAATTAAGCATCCTATAAAAATATCTTTTCAAAAAGTTAATGAAATTTCTAATACTAGCATAAATACTATATTTGTAGATCAAGACAAACTGCTTTTCCCGCTAGTGCTTCGAAGATGGGAAAAAGGCGATACATTTTTGCCTTTCGGCATGAACGGAAAGTCCAAAAAGCTTAGTAAGTTTTTCAAAGATGAAAAAATGTCACTACAAGATAAAGAAAATGTATGGATATTACTTGCTCAAGATGAAGTAGTTTGGATATTAGGTTTGCGACAAGACGAACGTTTTAGGATAGACGATAACACACAAAATAAATTACAAATTACACTTATACAATGAAGAAAATAGTTTTTTTGCTACTCAATTTGGTTGCTTTTGTAACTGCAAACGCTCAAGTATTGCAACCTGTAAAATGGACTTCCAAAACTGAAAAAATTTCTGACAACGAATTCAACTTGATTGTTACCGGAAAAATTGATCCTGAGTGGCATGTGTATTCGCAATTTACGCCCGAAGGAGGATCTTTACCCATGTTTTTAACTTTCGAAAATCAGAAATCAAACTACGAACTAATCGGACAAGCAAAAGAATCTCCTTATAAAAAATCGTTTAATGAAACCTTCGAAGCAGACGAATATTATTTTGAAAAAACAGTAACCGTAACTCAAAAAGTAAAGATTACCAACCCTAAAGCAACCAAAATTAAACTGGTTTTAGAATATCAGGTTTGCAAACAGTCGTGCATTAATGACAAAAAAACATTTACTTTTGATATTCCTGTAGCTTCAAAGCAAACGCTTCCAATACTAGAAATTCCAGATAAAAACCTTGCCAAAAAAGGAGTTGTTCCGCCAGTAAGTACAATTAAAGTAAAAAAAGAAGCTACTCCAAAAAAAAAAGTAGTTCCCGAACTTCCAAATAAACCAGCAGATAAAAGTTTGTGGACTATTTTTATATTGGCATTTTTAGGCGGTTTTGCGGCATTGCTTACACCTTGCGTTTTCCCAATGATCCCCATGACGGTGAGTTTTTTTACAAAACAAAGTAAAACCAAGTCGCAAGGAATAAGAAATGCAATTTTGTATGGTATATCAATTATTATAATTTATGTGTTGCTAGGTACATTTGTGACAGCAATTTTTGGAGCTGATGCACTTAATGCGCTGTCTACCAATGTGTATTTCAATATTATTTTTTTCTTATTATTGGTATTTTTTGCGACATCATTTTTGGGAGCTTTCGAAATAATGTTACCCAATTCGTGGGCCAATAAAATTGATAAACAAGCCGATAGAGGTGGCGTAATTGGTATTTTGTTCATGGCTTTGGCACTGGCAATAGTTTCTTTTTCTTGCACAGGACCAATTGTAGGAACATTGCTTGTTGAGTCTGCATCCAAAGGTGGATTTGCCCCAATTGTTGGTATGTTAGGATTTTCATTAGCCTTGGCATTACCCTTTATGCTTTTTGCCATGTTTCCTGGTTGGTTAAATTCCTTACCGAAATCTGGTGGATGGCTCAATACGGTTAAAGTATTTTTGGGTTTTTTGGAGCTTGCTTTAGCTTTTAAATTTTTATCAAATGCCGATTTGGTATTGCAAGCCCATTTTCTGGAAAGAGAAGTTTTCTTAGCTATTTGGATTGCTATTTTTGGGACGTTGGCATTATATCTTTTCGGTAAAATTACATTGCCGCACGATAGTCCGTTAGTATCAATATCAGTTGGGCGATTGTATATGGGATTATTGGTTTTAACTTTTACTATATATATGATACCTGGACTTTGGGGCGCACCTCTCAAATTAATCAATGCATTTCCGCCACCACAAACCTATAGCGAAAGTCCCAAAGGATTTTTTGGCAATAATTCCTCTCCAGAAAAATTACCTGACGGTGCTGAAACTGGACCACACGGAATAACAATTTTTACCGATTATGACAAAGGATTATCCTATGCAAAAACGGTAAACAAACCAATATTACTTGATTTTACTGGTTATGCCTGCGTTAATTGTCGAAAAATGGAAAATAACGTTTGGGCTGATGATAAAATTTTGAAAATCTTAAAAAATGAGGTTGTTCTTATTTCTTTATTTGTGGATGATAAAAGAGAAATGCCAATCAAAGAGCAATTTTTTTCCAAAACTTCAGGTTCAGAAATTATAACTTTCGGCGATAAATGGACAGATTTCATGATTAACAAGTACAAAACCAATACACAACCTCTGTATGTTGTTACAGATCTAAGCGGAAATAATCTCAATACCAAAGTACCAACAACAAGCTACGATCCTGACGTTGACCTTTACAAGAACTGGCTTGTAACCGGAATTTCAAATTTCAAGTAATAAACCTAACCTTAACTTCAAATCCTGTTCTTTTTCAGAGCAGGATTTTTTTTGATTTATAGTTGTTTGTTTTATAAGAAAAATAGCAAATTAATTTTAATTTTATGTATTTAATCGTTTTTAAATGCTTTTAAACGATTATATTTTTTATTATAATTGTAAGAAATTTATATTATTATATTATTATTTTATGTATTTAATCGATTTTATTTGTATTTTAATCGTATTTCGTACTATGTTTGCTCCAGAAATAGAAACAACCGCATAGAGATTTTTGCCCCACATCTATCTTTGTACTTAACCTACTTATTATGAAAAAAAGTTTATTCAAATCATTGCTGATTATTATAGCAGCAATATCGCTAGTGTCCTGTTCAAAAAATGATGAAGATGAAGTTTTGACTCAAAAACAATTTCAGGTTTCAAACTACGATTATTCGTCTGATGAAACTAAACTGGTTGATTTGATTAACAATTATCGAACTTCTAAAGGTTTAAACGTGTTAGAAATAGTAAACCATATTTCGTTTAAATCGCAAGAGCACAATTCGTACATGATAAGTAATAATGTAGTTAATCATGATTTGTTTGACGAGCGATCTTCCAATATCATTCAAGTTCTTGGTGCCATAAAAGTGGGAGAAAATATCGCTTACAATTTTACAACACCCGAAGGAGTTCTCAATGCGTGGATGCTCAGTCCTAGTCACAAGCTCAATATCGATGGCAATTACACCCATATAGGTATTTCTGTAACCATAAATCCAGCCAACGGAAAAAAATATTATACCAACATGTTCATGAAAAAATAGTTTGTTTAGTTAGTTTTATGTTTTGATTAAAGCCACTTGAATTTTCGAGTGGTTTTTTTCTTTACAGCTATTTCCAACCCTTCATTACAATCTCTCGAGACCCGTACTTTTTTTCTAAGCCAGTAAAGGAGCTTCCTTTGGTCGCTCTTTACCGTCAAGAAAAAATAGTGCGGTCCTACTCGAGGATTTCCATTGCGACTTGGGCTAGGGAGTACCGTCGCTACCAACATTTATCCCATAAAAAAATCCCTTCATTGCTGAAAGGATTTCTGTTTTTTATGCTTCAAGAACTACATCTTCGTTATAATAAACTCGCTACGTCTGTTAAGTTGGTGTTCGGCTTCCGAGCAAGACGATTCGTTTGTAGGTTCGCACGGGCAACTGTTGGTAAGTTGCGATTCGCCATAACCTCTTCCTGTGAGTCGGCTTGCAGCTACGCCTTTTTCTACTAGCCATGCAATGGTCGACTTGGCTCTTCTGTCAGACAAGGCTTCATTGTATTTCATGGTTTGGCGGCAATCGGTATGCGAGCGTACATCGAGTTCCATAGCAGGATATTGCTCCAAGACATCTAGTATTTTTGATAATTCGACTGCTGCATCTTGACGTATATAGGACTTGTCCAAGTCGAAGTAGATCATTGGTATCTTGAAGGCTTTTGCCAAATCATCACCTTCTTTAACTTCTACAACGGTTTTTTCTAGCTCGATGGGTTCAAAGCTCTTTCCTGATGTTTTGGCGATTAAGGTTGGGGTTTCTTTGACGTTATAACCTGTGGCTACTGTTTTCAAATACAATTTTGATCCACAGTCTACGCTGCCCAAATAGAATTTCCCTTCTGCATCGGTAAAGGTGTCGTTCATCTTCTTGAAGGTTTGATCCATCAAGGTGACTTGTGCATTGGCTATGGGTTTTTGG
>JAYVHB010000076.1:0-16250 GCA_043771555.1 Flavobacterium sp.
TCAAAAAAGTAATTTGGGATTGGATTTTATTAAAAACCTAAATCCTGTTTCATACACCCGAAAAAATGATGAAAATAAAAAAGTAGAATATGGTTTTATAGCCCAAGAAATTGAAGCGTCATTGCTAAAATTTAATGCCCTGAACAACGGAATAATTTCAAAAGACGATGCAGGTATGATTGGTGTACGCTACAACGATTTTTTTGCCCCAATTGTAAAATCGGTGCAAGAACTTGATGAAAAAAATATTGATCTTCATAATGAGAATAAAGTGCTATTAGCAAAGTTAGACGAACAAAACAAACAGCTAAAAGACATGATGAAACGATTAGAAAAACTTGAAAGATAAAAAAATAATATTTAAAGTAACAGCACAATTTTTTTTTGATTCAAATAACAACTGAATAAAAAAATTAGAAAACATGAAAACAATAAAAGTATTTTCGATTTTATTTTTGACTTTTTGTCTTACGAGTTGCAATAACGACGAAGACGAACAAATTGAAGCCAACGGCATAATGGGTTCTTATAAAGTGACTAGCTATACTTATAAAGGTTTTTATTTTCTAACTGGACCCAATATCGAAACTCCAATCAGAGTTGATTTTACAGGAATT
The DNA here is from genome assembly GCA_043771555.1 of Flavobacterium sp. GTDB lineage: Bacteria > Bacteroidota > Bacteroidia > Flavobacteriales > Flavobacteriaceae > Flavobacterium. Next base: position 618 of record JAYVHB010000076.1, read on the forward strand.
GGAAAAAACTTTGATTACAGAACAGAAATTCGCGAACGGCCAAATACTTGGGTTTTCAGTGGGACTTTTGATGCCGATGTTACAAGATTATCAGATGGAGTGGTGTTTAATGACACTAATATCCAAGTTGACCCTATCTCTTACATGTGGACAAAAAACGGTGACACTATTATTTTAACTACTCCAGATGGAAAAACCACCAATGTTAGTGTTTTAGAAGGCAATAATAAATATATGATTGTTTCATATTCTTCAAAAATCATACGTGAAACGCAAGGATTTACTTATGATATTACATACAGTGAACATATTATTAGATTAGACAGAAATCAGTAAAAATAGGATTGTCTTTTTGTATATTTGTTTTTGACTTTTTTTTAGTTTAAAAAAGCTATTTCTATATTAGTTTTTTGTGCTTTTTCATTATTTTATTAAAAAGTTTATTCGAAACAATGTAATTCGAAATCACACAAAATGATAAGTGATTTGAAATAGTGTAAAATACTTTTCATTACTTCTTCACAACCTCAAAAACCCTTGTGTTTAGTGCTGGTGAGCCATTTTAACATAATTTTAAAGCATTTAAAATCATATAGTTACGATTATTTTTTTTAATCTAAATATAATTTTGGTTGTTAAAAACTAGTTGCGATTGTGGATAAGTTTGACTTTCATTTTCAGTTTCAAATTCCAATCTTTGTACCAGAAGAAAATCTTAATTTTTACTTAAAATTTATACTAAATTTACGTTATGTCTCAAATCGAACCAATCCTGCAAGAAAACGCCAACCGATTCGTTATTTTTCCAATCAAACACCATGACATTTGGGAATGGTACAAAAAAATGGAAGCTAGTTTTTGGACTGCCGAAGAAATCGATTTGTCGCAAGATTTAAACGATTGGAATAATAAGTTGAATGATGACGAAAAATATTTCATCAAGCACATTCTAGCATTTTTCGCCGCTTCAGATGGAATTGTAAACGAAAATCTTGCAGAAAACTTTGTTTCAGAAGTGCAATATGCTGAAGCCAAATTTTTCTACGGTTTTCAAATCATGATGGAAAATATCCATTCTGAAACGTATTCGTTATTAATCGATACGTATGTAAAAGACGAAGCTGAGAAAACGGAACTTTTTAATGCGTTAGAAGTTTTTCCAGCCATCAAGAAAAAAGCCGATTGGGCTTTACAATGGATCGAATCGCCGTCATTTGCAGAACGTTTAATAGCATTTGCAGCTGTTGAAGGGATTTTCTTTTCGGGTGCATTTTGCTCTATTTATTGGTTGAAAAAACGTGGGTTGATGCCAGGATTAACCTTTTCGAACGAATTAATTTCTCGTGACGAAGGCGTTCACTGCGATTTTGCCGTGCATTTGCACAACCATCATTTGGTAAACAAAGTTCCAAAAGAAAGAATCAGAAGCATTATTGTTGATGCTTTAAATATCGAAAGAGAATTCATTACCGAGTCATTACCAGTTTCTTTAATAGGAATGAATGCAGGACTTATGACTCAATATCTTGAGTTTGTAGCTGATAGATTATTGGTAGAATTGGGTTGCGATCGTGAATACAACACTTCAAATCCGTTTGATTTTATGGACATGATTTCCTTGCAAGGAAAAACCAATTTCTTCGAGAAAAAAGTAGCCGAATACCAAAAAGCAGGTGTCATGAACACCGATGTTGAAGCCCAAAAAATTACATTTGACGCTGATTTTTAATATTTAATATTCTCTTTTAAAACCCAAATAAATAATTATAAAATAGATAAATATAAATGCAGTTTAATTCAATAGATTTATTTTCAGGATGTGGAGGAATGACTTTAGGCTTTAAATGGGCTGGATTTACCTCTATTTTGGCATCAGATATTGATGAAAATTGCGAAAAAACATTCAAAACTAATTTTCCAGAAACCCCTTTTTTATGTGGAGATTTGTCTGATTTTAAAAAAGAGGATTTTGATATTCATTTGTCAAAAAGAAATATAGATGTAATAATTGGCGGACCACCCTGCCAAGGTTTCAGTTTGGCAAACAAAAACAGAAATAAAGTATCCGAAGACCCAAGAAATAAGTTGTTTTATGAGTTTGTAAAAACAATTGAATGGTACAATCCAAAATCATTTGTAATGGAAAATGTAAAAGGATTGTTGTCAATGCAAAACGGCGAAGTTATAAAGCAAATTATTCAAGAATTTGAAAATGCTGGTGAATTTGGATATACAGTTAGAGTAAAGGTTCTTAAAGCTTCCGATTATGGAGTGCCGCAATCAAGAGAAAGAGTAATTGTGATAGGATTTAGAAACGATTTAGAAATAATACCTGAATTTCCTAAAAAAAAATACGAAAAAGAAATTACAGTAAAAGAAGCTATTTCGGACTTAACCATTATTAATGCGGGAGAAGGAAAAGAAAATAGTAAATACTTCTCGAGTCCAGCAAATGAATATCAATTGTTTATGAGGAAAAGCTGTAAATTGGTAAAAAATCATGTTGCTATGAGGCATACGCAAAGATTAATTGAACGATTCAAAGCAATTCAGCCAGGTAAAAATTTGTTAGATGTATGGGAAACTCATGGATCAGTAAAAAGAGGAAGTCCTTCTGAAAAATCTAGCGTAAAATTTAGTCAAAATAATTTGCGATTAATAGCTGATAAACCTGCTCCAACAGTTGCAGCTTCATTTCAGAGTAATTTTATCCATCCCTTTTTAGACAGAAATTTTACAGCAAGAGAAGGGGCTAGATTACAATCATTTCCTGACGATTTTATTTTTGAAGGAATGAGAACAAAAATGAGTTGGGAAAAAGGATTAAGTCAATACCAACAAATTGGAAATGCAGTGCCACCTTTATTAGCCTTTGAAATTGCATCGACAATAAAAAGACTTTTGAAAAGTGGTAATGAATACGAACCAATTGATGAAAATCAATATCTAATTTTTAATGAACCTCAAATGGCTTATGAATAAAGAAGAAATAATAAGTTATATAAAAAATATTGATTTAAGTGTTTATAAACATGGTTCTAACATTATTGCAAAATATAACAGTTGGGATAAGTTAACTGAAATTCAAAAAAAAGCATTTCCGCTGTTGATAGAAAAATATTATATATTTTTATCTGAAAATGAAAAATTAACAGGACATTCTGATGAAGTTATTGAGAAAAGAACAGCTTTATTAAATGAATATTATGATTTTATAAACGTAAATAATTATGATAATGTTTTTACTTCTCAAGGTAAATTTAGACCCACAATTTTAGAAGAATTTATGTATATTTTGTTTCGTGATTTAGTTGCTGAAACAAAAATTAAGATAAATAAAGGGGAAAATGATTTAAAAATTGGAAGTGCTACAGCTTATACTAATCTGTTTTTTTCAGGAACTAATTTTGAAAGTTTTATCGATTCTCCATCAATTGGAATTAATCAAAAAGATCAAGATTTCGCTATCTATAAACCAATTAACATTACAATTGGAACATCAAATAATATAAGAACAAATTTGCCTATTGTTGCAATTGAAAACAAAACCTATATAGATAAAACAATGCTTGAAGGTTCAATTGCTACGGCAGATAAAATTAAATCAGGAAATCCGTATTCGCTTTATTTTATTGTAACCGAAAATTATGACGTTGATTTAAAAATTGACCCAGCTTACTCAAAAATTAATCAAATTTATGTTTTGAGAAAAAGCAAAAGAAAAGGTGTTTTACAACCTATTTTTTCAGATGTATTAATTGATTTGATCAATTTTGTGAAGGATCATCTCACAAGAAACTGGAGTGATGTTGCAAAAAAAATGACTGATTCAGGTAAAATAATTTAATACAATTAACCCCGAAATTGCAAAGGGATTTGCTTTTTCACAAAACAAAAAAGTATGTACGTAGTAAAGAGAGACGGCCACAAAGAGCCGGTAATGTTCGACAAAATCACAGAAAGAATAAAAAAACTGTGTTACGGATTGAACGATTTGGTTGACGCAGTAAAAGTTGCCATGCGAGTAATTGAAGGATTGTACGACGGTGTTTCGACATCAGAGTTAGACAATCTTGCAGCAGAAACCGCCGCATCGATGACCATTGCACATCCAGATTATGCGCAACTTGCCGCCAGAATTGCTATCTCAAATTTACACTCTAATACCAACAAATCGTTCTCGGAAACCATGAACGAAATGTACCATTATGTAAACCCGAGAAACGGGCAGAAAGCACCACTTTTGTCGGAAGAAGTACATAATGTTATTCAAGCAAATGCCGAATTTTTGAATTCGCACATTATATACACTCGGGATTTTAACTACGATTATTTTGGTTTCAAAACTTTGGAACGCTCGTATTTATTGAAAATAAACGGTAAAATCGTGGAGCGTCCACAACATATGTTGATGCGAGTTGCTGTTGGAATTCACCTTGACGATTTGGATTCGGTTTTAGAAACCTATGACTTAATGTCGAAAAAATTCTTTACGCACGCAACACCAACTTTATTTAATGCTGGAACACCAAAACCGCAAATGTCTTCTTGTTTCCTTTTGGCTATGCAAGACGACAGCATCGACGGAATTTACGACACGTTGAAACAAACCGCAAAAATATCGCAATCGGCTGGCGGAATTGGTCTTTCTATTCACAATGTTCGTGCAACGGGATCTTATATTCGTGGTACCAACGGAACTAGTAATGGAATTGTACCAATGCTTCGTGTTTTCAACGATACCGCTCGTTATGTAGATCAAGGTGGCGGAAAACGTAAAGGAAGTTTTGCCATTTACATCGAAACTTGGCATGCCGATATTTTTGATTTCTTGGATTTGAAAAAAAATACTGGGAAAGAAGAAATGCGTGCTAGAGATTTGTTTTTTGCGATGTGGACTTCGGATTTGTTCATGAAACGTGTGGAAGAAAACGGAAATTGGACGTTGATGTGTCCTAACGAATGTCCAGGATTGTATGATGTACATGGCGAAGAATTCGAAGCATTATATACATCGTATGAAGCGGCAGGAAAAGGAAGAAAAACCATCAAAGCGCACGAGTTGTGGGAAAAAATTCTAGAATCGCAAATCGAAACTGGAACGCCATATATGTTGTATAAAGATGCAGCCAACAGAAAATCAAACCAAAAAAATCTAGGAACCATTCGTTCGTCGAACTTGTGTACCGAGATTATGGAATATACTTCGAAAGACGAAATTGCGGTTTGTAACTTGGCTTCACTTTCTTTGCCAATGTTTGTCGAAAACGGAAAATTCAACCACGATTTGTTTTATACCGTAACTAAACGAGTAACAAGAAACTTAAACAAAGTTATCGACAGAAATTATTATCCTGTTGTAGAAGGCGAAAACTCCAACAAACGCCACCGACCAATTGGACTGGGCGTGCAAGGTTTGGCCGATGCCTTCATTATGTTGCGTTTACCGTTTACGAGCGACGAAGCAAAAACGCTGAATCAAGAAATTTTCGAAACCATGTATTTCGCAGCTGTAACGGCATCGATGGAATTGGCAAAAGAAGAAGGGCCGTATTCAAGCTTTAAAGGTTCGCCAATATCCGAAGGGAAATTCCAACACAATCTTTGGAACATCAAAGACGAAGAACTTTCAGGTCGTTGGGATTGGGCAGCATTACGAAAAGAAGTTTTAGAGCATGGAGTTCGCAACTCCTTATTGGTAGCGCCAATGCCAACGGCTTCGACATCGCAAATTTTAGGAAACAACGAAGCGTTTGAGCCGTATACATCAAACATTTATACAAGACGTGTATTGTCGGGCGAATTCATCGTCGTGAACAAACATTTATTAAACGACCTTGTAGAAAGAGGACTTTGGAACGAAACCTTGAAGCAAGAACTAATGCGCGAAAACGGATCGGTACAAAACCTAAATATTCCAGATGAATTGAAAGAATTGTACAAAACCGTTTGGGAAATGAAGATGAAAGACATCATCGACATGAGCCGTCATAGAGGTTATTTTGTAGACCAATCGCAATCGCTAAACTTGTTTATGCAAGATGCAAATTATTCAAAACTAACATCGATGCACTTTTATGCTTGGAAATCGGGCTTAAAAACAGGGATGTATTACTTGCGAACCAAAGCCGCCGTCGATGCTATCAAGTTTACGCTAAACAACGACAAAAAAGCGGAGCCTATTGAAGTGGAAGAAGCACCAGTTTTGGTAGAAAATGAAGCTGTCGAAATGACTGCTGAAGATTACAAAGCCATGATCGAACTCGCCAAAAACGCAGGCCCAGAAGATTGCGAAATGTGTGGATCGTAACTACTATTTTGTCATTTCGACAAAGGAGAAATCTCATAATCAAACCATAATGTTGACACCAACAAAATGGTAATTTCTATTGAAACAGCTGTCAAAATTGATAGCTGTTTTTTTTGAAGCTAATCCCGCCATCATTCCAAATCTTTTTGTTTTTCTAAAGAAAAAAACAAAAAGGATTTTCCCTTCTGTCGGGGCTAAAATATATTTGACTTCAAAACAAACTGAATTCAAATTTTTTTCATAATTTTACATATCAAATTCTCTTTTATGAATATAACAGCCGAAAAAAGAAATATATTGCAATGGATACAAGAGATTAATGATGAGAAAACCATCGAAAAAATTCTGAACTTAAAGCAAAAAAACGAAGTTTCTCAGTTTGAAAAAGAATTGATTCAAAAAGGGTTAATAGATATTATAGAGGGAAATACAAGTACTAATGATGAAGTTAAAAAACGTTTTGAAGCAAAATTTGCAAAAAAATGAAAATTGTTTGGACCAAAACTTCCGAACTAACTTTAGACGAAATTATCGATTACATTCAATATAAATTTGGTAAATCAATTTCTGAAAAATATTATTTTGATGTTCTTGAAACTGTTGATGCTATCGAAATAAATCCTGAATTATTTCCTGTTTTTCAAAATAAATCAAGTATTCGTAAAGCCGTAATTAACAAAAAAACAATTTTATATTATCAAATTCAAAAAGAAAATATAAATCTTCTTGCTTTTTATGATGTCCGAAAAGGAACTCATAAATTATAATTTAGAAAATAAAAATCCTTTATATTCATTATTTGAAAGAATAAATATTAAAAAATAATCAAAACCATGTCAAAAGAAAAAGGAGTTTATACAGGAATTATAGAAAAAGATGCCGACGGAAATTTTTTCTGTGGCGAATACCTTTTGGATTATCAATATACATCAGCAAGTTTCAAACTTGGCGATGAAGTAAACCTGAAAACCGTTATAGCTAATCCGAGCGATAAAAGCTACAATCAATATCCGAAAAAATCTAAAAATTTCTTTTTGGCAAACAAAAAAGAGAGTAAAGAGTAGATTTTATGTTAACCATTCTCAAAACTACATCCGAACACCAAGATTTTCAAAAACTAACCGCACTTTTTGACGAATATCTTATTGATATTGATGGCGACGAAAAAGATTTTTTTGCCAGCTTTAATCAAATTCCGTTGGATCATGTCATTATTTGTTACGAAAATGAACAAGCTATTGGTTGTGGTGCTTTCAAAAAACACAAACACAATACTGTCGAGCTTAAACGAATGTTTGTTGCTTTTGAACATCGCAACAAAGGCGCAGCAAATTACATCTTGCAAGAATTAGAAACTTGGGCAACCCAATTGGGTACGCAAACAATCATTCTTGAAACTTCTACAAAACTTCGGGCAGCAATCACTTTGTATGTCAAATCGGGTTATGTTCCAATTGAAAATTACGACCAATACATAGGTGTAGAAAGTAGTTATTGCATGCAGAAAATAATTTAAAACATTTTATTTGCAATTTGTATCTTTGTTTCTGAAAATAATTCTAATATCATGGAAATTAAAAATTTATCAAAATATGGTAATGCTGAAAAAATTGTTTTAGCAGAACAATTATGGGATAGTATTTCAAAAAATGATATCGAAATTTCTGACGCTGTAGAAAAAGAGTTAGATATTCGTTTGGAAAATTTCGAAAATGGGAAAACAGAATTATTTACTTGGGATGAAATAAAAATGCATTTGAAATCGATTCGATAATGCATAAAATTCGATTTACTTCTGAAACTTTATTTGATATTGAAGCAATTGTGCTTTGGTATGAAATGCAAAGAATAGGACTTTCTCATGATTTTGAACTTTGCTTAGAAGCAGGAATTGAAGAAATAACTCGAAATCCTGAAATTTTTCAGAAAAAATATAAAACCGTAAAAATCAGATTTATTTCACGTTTCCCATACGGAATTCATTAACTTTCAAAGAAAATCAAATAACCGTTATTGGCGTTTTTCACACTTCACGTTCACCAAAAAATTGGTCGAAAAGATTAAAACCCTAAATCCACAACTATACTAAATGAACTGGGAACAACTACTATCATTAAAACGCCAAGGCGATACTAGCAAACGACTACGCAAAGAACAAGACGATACGCGTTTGGGGTTCGAGGTCGATTATGACCGAATAATTTTCTCATCAGCTTTTAGAAGTCTACAAGACAAAACACAAGTTATTCCACTTTCAAAAACCGATTTTGTGCATACACGATTAACACACAGCTTAGAAGTTTCAGTAGTTGGAAGATCAATTGGTCGCTTGGTAGGGAAAAAAATCATTGAAAAATATCCGCATTTGCAAGAAATTCATGGTTATCACATGAATGATTTTGGAGCCATTGTAGCTGCGGCGTGTTTGGCGCATGATATTGGCAATCCGCCTTTCGGACATTCAGGTGAAAAAGCAATCGGCGAGTATTTTTCAATCGGTAAAGGGCAACAATATAAAGATAAATTAACCGAAAAAGAATGGCAAGATCTTATTGATTTTGAAGGAAATGCTAATGGTTTTTCTGTTTTAACAAGTTCTAGACCCGGCGTTGAAGGCGGTTTGAGACTTACCTATGCTGTTTTGGGCGCTTTTATGAAATACCCGAAAGAAAGTTTACCCAAAAAACCAACCAATAAAATTGCCGACAAAAAATACGGATTTTTTCAAAACGACAAAGATTTTTTTCAAGAAGTCGCAACCGAATTAGGTATGATTTCGAACAAAACTGGAACCGATATTGGATATGAAAGGCATCCATTGGCATATCTGGTAGAAGCTGCCGATGACATTTGTTATACGATTATAGATTTTGAAGATGGCATTAATCTCGGCTTGGTTTCAGAAGATTTTGCTTTAGAATATCTAATAAAATTGGTCAAAGATTCCATCGATTCGTCCAAATATAATTCGTTAACCACCAAAGAAGATCGCATAAGTTATTTGCGTGCCTTAGCCATAGGCAGTTTGATAAATGATGCCGTGAAAGTTTTTATCGAAAACGAAGAAGAAATCCTCAACGGAAATTATCCTTTCGCCTTAACCGACAAAAGCAAATACAAAGCTCAAATGGATGATATAATAAAATTGAGTGTCAAAAATATTTATCAAAGTCGCGAAGTAATTGAGAAAGAAATAACTGGGTATCAAATAATAAATACGTTATTGGATAAATTTATAACGGCGTACAATAACAAATATGAAGGGAAAACTACCAATATTGACTCGCTTTTGTTAAAAGTTCTTCCTGAAAAATACCAAATTCAAAAAGATTCGTTGTACGAACGGTTGCTTCATATATGTCATTTTGTATCAATGCTTACAGACGGAAATGCGGTTTTGTATCATAAAATGATTATCTCCTAAACGCTGAATTTGTTAATATTTACTGATTTTTTTTGAAATACAAATAAAAATAGATATGTTTGTTATCCAAAAAAATATAAACATGAAAAAAATTACCTTATTACTCGCTTTTATGCTGAGTTTAGTAGCGTACTCGCAATCTAATCGTCAGTTGGTTCAGTCTTATTTGGACACAAATAAAGCAAAATTCGAATTAACTTCTCAAGATATCGCAGATTGGGAAATGATAAGTGAAGTTCCTGGAAGCGGCACGGGTATTACAAGTTGTAACATCATGCAACGCCACCAAGGAATTCAAGTGTATAACGCACTGTCGAATGTAGCTGTTAAAAACGGACAAGTTTTGGATTATGGCAATAACTTCCATGGCAATATTGCTTCGAGAGTAAATACAACTACTCCAAGTTTGACGGTAATCCAAGCTATTGCTTCTGCTTATTCAAAATTAGTGATTCCTGCAATTCCAAATTTTGTTATTACAGAAACTACAGATGCTAGAACTATGAAAATCAGCGACGGTCTTCAAGAAGATGCCATTTCTGCTAAATTAGTTTATCAAGTTATGCCTAATAAAAGTTTAAAATTAGCTTGGTATTTTCAGTTTTATTCTCCAGATGCTAAAAATGCTTGGGACATCCGCATCGATGCAACCAATGGAGCTATTTTAGAAAAAAGAGACTTAACTATTAGTTGTTCGTTTGGAAACGGAAATCACAAAAACCACAACCACAAAAAAGACGTTGACTTTTCAGCTAATCTATTTGCAAAATCAAATTCAGCTTTAGTGCCTACTCCTGCAACATATAGAGCAATACCTTATAACTTTACAAGCCCTAACCATAGCCCATTTGAATTAATAACTACAGTTGGAAACACACTAGCTTCTCCTAACGGATGGCATGATGCAAATAATCTTACAGGAACACTAAATCCGCTCCTAAGATTTACATATACCAGAGGCAATAATGTACTGGCACAAGAAGATGCTAATGGAGATAACTTAACTGGAATACGTCCTGATGGCACAGCTACATTAAATTTTGATTTTCCTTATGTAAATGGTATAGGGCAAACACAAGCACCTACATCCTACACACCTGCTTCTACAACAAACTTGTTTTACATGAATAATATTATGCATGATGTTTGGTACCAATACGGTTTTACTGAAGCAGCAGGAAATTTTCAGCAAAGTAATCTTGGTCGTGGTGGAGTTATAACTACTGGAGGTGATTATGTACTAGCAGATTCACAAGACGGTTATTCACAAACTGTTCCAACACTAAATAATGCAAACTTCGCAGCATTAAATGATGGGCAACGCCCACGAATGCAAATGTTCATGTGGACAGTAGGAGCACCAGCAACCGATTTTATAAATATAAATTCTCCAGCATCAATAGCCGGTCCGAGAGCTGCTACCACCAATGTTTTTGAAGGAACAGATAGAATTCCTGTTCCAGCTGCACCTAACGGAATAGTAGCCGATTTAGCGTTATATCAAAACGGGCCAACACCACCAGGATATAATTCTGCTTGTCAAGATGCTACTAATCCATTTGATCTAGCAGGTAAAATTGCTTTGGTGCGTCGTGGCGGTTGTTTTTTCTCAAATAAAGTAAAAAGAGCACAAGATGCAGGCGCACTAGCGGTAATTATGATGGACAGCATTCCTAATAACCCTACAAGATTGTCAATGAGTTCAACTGGGATTTTAGGAATTACAATTCCAGCTGTTTTTGTAACTAAAGAAATTGGTGACGGATTAGTAAGTGAATTAGCAAACGGACCCGTAAACGCAAAACTTGAAATCCCTGCTGGATTGTATCTGTATGCAGACGGAAGTTTTGACAATGGCATTATAGGTCATGAATATGGCCATGGTATTTCAAATCGTCTCATGGGTGGTGGCGTAAATACTGCATGCATGACAAATTTTGAACAACTTGGTGAAGGTTGGTCAGATTGGTTTAGTTTGATGATGTCTATAAAACCCACTGACACTCCAACTACAAATATTCCAGTAGGAACTTTTGCTATTAATGAACCTAATACAGGTGCTGGGATAAGAGAGTTTCCATATACTACTGATATGTTAGTTAATCCAAGGACTTTAAATAGCTCAAATAACCCAGATAATACTGATACAGGTTATAGATACACCATTGGAGAAACTTGGGCAACTATCATGTGGGATTTAACATGGGCGTATATAAATAAATATGGTTACGATCCAGACATTTATAATGGCGTTGGAGGAAATAATAAAGTAATGCGTTTGGCTCTTGATGCTTTAAAATTACATGCATGTAATACGTCATCATTTATTATTGGTCGTGACAAACTATTTGCTGCCGACCAAGCTACAACAGGTGGCGCAGATTATTGCATGATTGCCGAAGTTTTTAGAAGAAGAGGTGTTGGATTAAATGCATCCTCTGGTGATGTTGCAAACTCTGGCGATCAAGTTGAAGATTTTACGGCATTTCCTGCAGGTCCAAATTGTACCTTGGCAGTAAATTACTTTGATAATAAAGATCAAATCAGAGTATATCCTAATCCTTCAAACGGGTTATATAACTTAAGAATTAATAAATTCTCTGGAAAAGTAGCTATACAAGTTACAGACATCAACGGTAGAGTTGTTTACAATACAACTGATGAAAAATTCAATACCGAAAAAACAATCGATTTATCTGCTTTCCAATCTGGTATCTATGTACTTAAAATAACAGGAGATAATTTGAATTATTCTGAAAAATTAATTAAAAATTAAGTTTCAAAATAAATATTTCAAAACCCGATAGCGAAAGTTATCGGGTTTTTTTGTAATCAGAAAAGACGCTCAAGATACTTCTCAAACGTCTTTTCTTCAAAACCCTAAACCTAAACTAACTTAATTAAAAACGAAATATTTTAAGATGTATTATATTGAAAATCATAATTTTAAGTTAATTATTAATTCTTTAGTAATTTTAAATTACTCTAGCTTACCGATTTTTTAGTTACATTTGAAACTAGTAACAATTATATAAATATTAAATGATTCAAAATCCAAAATTTGCAGTCATTGGTGGCGGGAGTTGGGCGACAGCTATTGCTAAAATGTTGTGCGTAAATTTACCAGAAATTGCATGGTACATGCGCAACGAAGAAGCAATCAATCACATAAAAAATTTCAAACACAACCCAAATTATCTCACTGGTGTAGAATTCGATTTGCAAAAACTTCGTTTAACATCAGATATTAATGAAGCCGTTACATATGCAGATTATATTATTTTTGCAATACCATCAGCCTTCTTAAGTAAAGAATTAGATAAAATGACCGTTTCCTTAAAAGATAAAATCATTTTTTCGGCTATAAAAGGAATTGTACCAGAAACAAGCTTGATTGTAGGCGAACATTTTAATAAAGTTTATGAAATCCCTTTCGAAAATATAGGAGTAATTACTGGACCTTGTCATGCTGAAGAAGTTGCCTTAGAAAGATTATCATATCTAACAATAGCTTGTGGTGATGCAAAAAAAGCTCAAATAGTTGCCAATCATTTATCAGGACATTTTATAAAAGCGAAAATTTCTGATGATATTATAGGAACAGAATATGCTGCAATGCTAAAAAACATTTATGCTATTGCTGCTGGAATTGCTCATGGATTGGGCTACGGTGACAATTTTCAATCGGTACTTATGAGTAACGGAATTCGAGAAATGAAAAAATTTATCCGTAAAGTTCATAAAATGAAACGCAATATTAATGACTCTGCCTATCTTGGAGATTTGTTAGTTACAGGATATTCTGTTTTTTCAAGAAATAGGATGTTTGGCAATATGATAGGAAAAGGATATACTGTAAAGTCAGCACAAATGGAAATGAGTATGGTGGCCGAAGGTTATTATGCCGCCAAAAGCGCTTGGCAACTTAACCAAAATTACGGGGCAAAAACACCTATTATTGATGCTGTCCATGAAATATTATACGAAGGAAAAAGTGCTAAAGCAGTTTTTAAAAAGCTTACAGACAAATTAGATTAGCAAATTACAGTGATAAATAATACCTTTGAAAAAAATTAAAAAATGGCAACAATAGCAGCTCAATTCGGCATGACCGAAGCATTAAAACAGCTTGGAATTTCAGAAATTAATAACGGAACATCGACTGGAAACAATCATTTTTCTTCAGGAGAATTACTAGAGAGTTTTTCGCCTGTAGACGGAAAATTGATAGCAAAAGTAAAAACCACTACAGAAGCAGATTACCAAAAAGTAATGCAAAGTGCTACAGAGGCTTTCAAAATTTTCCGATTAATGCCTGCGCCACAACGAGGAGAAATTGTGCGTCAATTTGGAGAAAAGCTTCGCAAAAATAAAGAAGCATTAGGCAAACTTGTTTCTTACGAAATGGGGAAATCGCTTCAAGAAGGTTATGGCGAAGTACAAGAAATGATAGATATTTGCGATTTTGCAGTAGGATTATCTCGCCAATTACACGGATTAACCATGCATTCTGAACGACCAGGACACAGAATGTATGAACAATACCATCCAATGGGAATTGTTGGAATCATTTCGGCTTTCAATTTCCCCGTAGCCGTTTGGGCTTGGAATACTGCTTTGGCTTGGATTTGTGGTGACGTTTGCGTTTGGAAACCGTCAGAAAAAACACCCCTATGTGGAGTTGCCTGTCAAAATATTATTGCAGAAGTAATTAAAGAAAATAATCTTCCTGAAGGAATTTCTTGTCTTATAAATGGTGATTATAAAATAGGCGAATTATTAACCGCCGATAAGCGTGTTCCCTTAATATCGGCAACAGGATCCACCCGAATGGGTAAAATAGTAGCACAAACCGTAGCTGGACGTTTAGGAAAATCATTATTAGAACTTGGCGGAAATAACGCTATTATCGTAACACCTGATGCCGATATAAAAATGACCGTAATTGGAGCTGTTTTTGGAGCTGTTGGAACCGCTGGACAACGATGTACTTCTACACGACGATTGATTATTCACGAAAGTATATATGACAAAGTGAAAGATGCCGTCGTATCGGCATACAAACAACTTCGAATAGGTAATCCGTTAGATCAAAACAATCATGTTGGCCCGCTAATTGACACACATGCAGTCGAGATGTACAATAATGCGCTTACTAAAGTAGTTGCAGAAGGGGGTAAAATTCTTGTAGAAGGCGGAGTACTCTCTGGAGAAGGATACGAAAGTGGTTGTTATGTAAAACCCGCCATTGCAGAAGCTCAGAATAGTTTTGAAATTGTACAACACGAAACTTTTGCACCCGTTTTATATTTATTAAAATATTTTGGAGAAGTAGAAAATGCCATTGATTTTCAGAACGGTGTTGCTCAAGGATTATCATCCGCAATAATGACTAACAATTTAAGAGAAGCAGAACGTTTCCTATCTGTTTCGGGATCAGATTGTGGTATTGCAAATGTAAATATTGGTACTTCTGGAGCTGAAATTGGAGGTGCCTTTGGTGGCGAAAAAGAAACTGGCGGCGGTCGAGAATCTGGATCAGATGCCTGGAAAATTTATATGAGACGACAAACAAATACAATAAACTATACCACAAGTTTGCCGCTCGCTCAAGGAATAAAATTTGATTTGTAATTAAATTTTATTTAAAACCCAATCAAAAAACGCCTCGAGATCTCGAGGCGTTTTTTTTATGAGTAAAATCCTTTACTTCACGATCAAGAATTCAGATCGTCTGTTTTGCGCATGCTCTTCTTCGGTGCAAGTATTGCTACAGTTTACTTTAAGTTCGGTTTCTCCGAAACCTTTTCCGTCGATGCGTGTTGGGTCTATGCCTTTGGAGATGATGTATTGTACGGTGGCTTTGGCTCTACGATCTGATAAATTAAGGTTGTAGTTG
>JAYVHB010000077.1:0-93890 GCA_043771555.1 Flavobacterium sp.
AATCAGGTTTTTGCAAACCATTTAGAATTTCGTAAAAAGCGGTTGTTGCTCGGGAATCTTTAGAGAATAAAACAATTTTATCTCCTTTTGCCATGTTCAAATCTACTCCAGTAAATAAAACATCGCCATCAACAGTTGCACTAAGGTTTTGAACGTTTAGGATTTGATCGCCAGCTTCGCGCTCTTGCTCAAAAATAATGGCAGGATAACGTCTAGAAGATGGTTTTATTTCTGAAATATTTAATTTCGAAATCATTTTTTTACGAGAAGTTGCTTGTTTGGACTTGGCAACATTTGCAGAAAAACGACGGATAAATTCCTCTAATTCTTGTTTCTTTTCTTCGGCTTTTTTGTTTTGTTGCGCACGTTGTTTTGCGGCTAGTTGACTAGACTCATACCAAAAAGTATAATTGCCCGAATAATGGTTTATTTTACTAAAATCAATATCTGAAATATGCGTACAAACCGAATCTAGAAAGTGACGGTCGTGCGAAACCACGATAACTGTATTTTCATAATTGGCTAAGAAATTTTCTAGCCAAGCGATAGTTTCAAAATCCAAATCGTTGGTTGGCTCATCCATAATTAGCAAATCTGGATTGCCAAATAAAGCTTGCGCCAAAAGCACACGAACTTTAAGTTTGTTGTCCAAATCGGCCATTATAGTATAATGATTGTCTTCAGAAATTTCTAAATTTGACAACATTGCCGCAGCATCTGAATCGGCGTTCCAGCCATTCATTTCTTCAAATTGTACTTGCAACTCGCCTATTCTGTCAGCATTTTTATCGTTATAATCAAGGTACAATTCGTCCATTTCTTTCTTGATGGCATACAAGGTTTTGTTTCCCATCAAGACGGTTTCTAGCACTGTACTTTCATCAAACATATTGTGGTTTTGGTTCAAAACCGACATTCGTTTTCCAGGCTCCAAATGAACATGCCCGGCAGTTGGATCCATGTCACCCGAAATTATTTTCAAGAAAGTAGATTTTCCAGCACCATTAGCTCCAATAACACCATATATATTGCCGTGTGTAAAAATAGTATTTACTTCGTCAAACAAGATGCGTTTACCAAACTGAACAGATAAATTATTTACTGATAACATTTTATTTTCTATTAAATTATAAATTGAGAATCAAATAATAATTCTTAATTTGCGTGCAAAAGTAATCAAAAAAAGTGTTTGGATTGCGGTATTTATAGAATCAAAATCAATATTGTGATTACATATTATAATTTCTAATTTCAACCATTGTTGTTTTTATAATTGGTTTTGGAACTTGTTTTGCAAATTTTAGTTTGGGACCAATTTATAAAACCCTTCTAAACATTTGTTATTTAACGGTATCTTAACAAATTGCCTCGTTTATTAAAAATATATTTGTTTATAAATAATCTTCACTCACAATGTTTTTGAACAACAAGCGTTTTTTAGTAGTTACCACAACATTGTCACTTTTTTTGCTTATTTCGTGTAAAAAAGACGCTCAAAATAGTGGTTATAAAGCCTATTTTGGTGGAGAAATAACAAATCCTACAAGTGATTATATTCTTTTTTGTAAAAACTCAAAAGTTGTTGATAGCGTAAAATTAGATAAAAACAATCGTTTCTTTTTAAAATTTGATTCGCTTACACCTGGTTTATACAGCTTCAAAAATAATCCCGAATACCAATATGTTTATTTTGACAAAAATGATAGCATCATGGTACATATCAATGCTAAGGATTTTGATAATTCGGTAATTTTTTGTGGACGTGGCGATCAAAAAAATAATTTTTTGATGGATTTATATCTTAAAAATGAAGAAGACAAGAACACGATGTTTCCTGTTTTTGAATATGATTTAGAGCTATTTAATAAATCTATAGATTCTGTTTATAACTCAAATAATGCTTTTTATAAATCTAGTAAAGAAGAAATTAAATGGTCTGATGGATTTGAGCTTTATGCAAAATCAGCATTAGACTTGCATTATTTTTCAAAAAAAGAAATTTATCCTAAAGTTCATCAAATAAGAACTGGAAAAGATGTGTACGATAAATTGCCTTCAAATTATTATGCCTTTAGAAAAGAAATAGATTTTAATAACAGTAATCTGTCTGATTTTTCTCCATTTATAACTTACATTTCAAACATGCTAAACAACAGTGCTACAATTACTTATCACAATCATTTTTCGGTTGTTGATTTGGCACTTAAAACTAATGTAAACAAACTCAATATTGCAGATACTTTAATCAAAAACGAAAAACTTAAAAATACGATACTCAATTCAATTGCTTTTACCTATTTATTAGAAGATCAAAATATGGTAAATAATAAACTTTTTTTGGATACTTATAGAAAATATTCGACAGATAAAAGTCAGAAAAATGAAATCCTAAAAATAGGAAATGCCATTCAATTACTTACTATTGGAAGCCCATTACCTGAAGTAACTTTAATCGATATTGACGGAAAAGAAATATCCTCAAACGATTTTAATAAAAAGAAAACGGTTATCTTTTTCTGGACAAAAAATTTGATTTCTCATCTTGAAGCAGCTCATAAAAAGTTATTAGCAATAAAATCTCAATATTCTGGATATCAGTTTATTGCTGTTAATCTTGATGATGACCAAACCAAATGGATTCAAACCTTAGCAACCTATAAATTTAACGGAATAAAAGAACTTCGTTGTAAAAATTTTGAAGACATTAAATCCAAATGGGCCATAACCAAAGTTCATAGAACCATTATATTGGATCAGAAAAGTTTAATTAAAAATGCTTTCACCAATATTTTTGATGTAAATTTTGAAAAAGAACTTAAATAAACAGATTTCAGAAGGCAGAATTTAGAAAGTAATTACTAGGTTTCAGAAGTCAGATTTGAGCAAAAAATTATAAAAAAAAAACAGAAAATACATCATTTTATATGATTATATTTTCTGTTTTTATTTCTGAAGTCTGCTTTCTGAAATCTGTTTACTTATTCCCTTTCTCAAAATCGGCAACAAACTGCGCCAAACCAATATCTGTAAGTGGGTGCTTCAACAGTCCATAAATTGCCGAAAGTGGACCTGTCATGACATCGGCACCAATTTTGGCGCAATTAACGATGTGCATGGTATGCCGCACAGAAGCTGCTAAAATTTGTGTTTCGTAGCCATAATTATCATAGATTTCTCTAATTTCTTGAATCAAATTCAAACCATCTGTAGAAACATCATCTAGTCTGCCAATAAAAGGCGACACATAAGTTGCTCCAGCTTTGGCAGCTAATAAAGCTTGCCCAGCAGAAAAAACAAGAGTTACATTGGTTTTTATATCACGATCAGAAAAATATTTGGCTGCCATAATACCTTCTTTGGTCATGGGTAATTTTACGACAATTTGCTCGTGCAACTCGGCAAGTTCCTCGCCTTCTTTAATCATTCCGTCAAAATCCAGTGCATTTACCTCCGCACTTACATCACCTTCTACCAGATTACAGATAGCAACATAATGCTTCAAAATATTGTTTTTGCCCGTAATGCCTTCTTTTGCCATAAGCGATGGATTGGTTGTTACACCATCCAAAACGCCAAGTGCTTGTGCTTCCTTAATTTGTGCCAAATTGGCCGTGTCGATAAAAAATTTCATATAATTAGTTATTATTTGTCAATTCAATAATTTGGGCGTTACCTCAACAAGTCAAGAAAAATGACTTGTCGAGGTCAGGCTATCCGTTACAATCTTTTATGCTCTCGTTAAAAAACGAGAGCATAAAAGGATTTTCACTTCTATCCTTAACGCAAAGCACAAAACTACAATTTATAATGATTCATTAGCATTTTTTCATAAACTTTATCAGGCAAAATTCGTTTCAAAACAATCGAAAATTTTTGCATAAATGCCCCAATTTTATAATGAATTTTAGGATTTGGGTTTTCAATAATTTTATAGATTGCGGCAGCCATTTCTTCAGGATTACTTCCAGAATCGACATGTGTATTCATCATATCGAGCACTTTGCCGTAATTTTTTTCATAGTCAGAACCATTAATAATTGGAGCATGGTAGCGACCAGAAGCAATATTGGTAGCAAAATCGCCCGGAGCAACGTTTGTAATTTTTATTCCAAAGGGTTTTACTTCCATGCGCAAACTTTCGGTGATAATCTCGAGTGCGCCTTTGGATGCCGAATAAATACTTCTGTAAGGTAAACCCATATAGCCAGCAATGGATGTAATATTAATAATCAATCCCGATTTTTGAAGTCGCATTTGTGGCAAAACCGCTTTCATAACTTCTATTGGTCCAAAAAAATTGGTTTCGAAATTGTTTTTTATTTCCGTGGTCGGAATTTCTTCCAAAGGTCCGGTTATTCCTACTCCAGCATTGTTAATCACTACGTCTATCCTACTTGATTTTGATATACAATTGGCTACAGCAAGTCGAATACTTTCAGCATTTCTGACATCAAGTTGCAATAACGGAAAAAGTGTTTCTGGATAATTTTCAGGATTTCGGCTAGTTCCATAAACCGTAAATCCTTTATAATGAAGGAATTCGCCAATCGATTTTCCGATTCCTGATGATGCGCCAGTGATAAAAACTACTTTCATATTAGGATGTTGTATTTTGACAAAGATACAATTTTGAAGTTACTACAGCCCTAGCCCAGATGGAAACGGCATCCTTTTGTCTGGCCTTTTTAGGCCGACAAAAGATATAGTGTACAGCTGGATTGGCTCCAAAAAAAAATCTTCCTGATTTGGAAGATTAAAAAAAGTGGCAAGCGACCTACATCGCACCGCTCAACCACATACCTTTGCTATGTTCCCATCCTGGAGGAGTTTGCAGGAGCTGGTCGTGTAGGACTTGCCAGCGCAAAGATACAATCTTTTTATTTTTTTGCAAGAAATTAAGAACTTAATAAATACATTTGTTCCTGAAATTTTAAAGTACAATTTATGAATAAGCATAACCTGTTAGCAGTCATTTTATTAGCAATATTAGTTTGGAATTGTGGCGGTACAAAAGAAAATTTTTTCAGTATAAACGAAGCTTCTATGAAGGAACAATATGCCCAAAATGAAATTTTGAATCTGGAAATTTTGAATCCCAAAAACGAAGCCATTGATAGTGTTTCATTTTCTATCAATGGAAAAAATATTGGCATTGTAAAAGGTGCCAAAAAGTTTGGTTATAATTTTAAAAACAATACTTTAGGTTATAAAAATATCAAAGCTACTGTTTTTTATGATGGCACTTCTGAAATTGATTCAACTAAAATTGAATTGGTTTCTGCAATTGTTCCAAAAGTTTTGACATACAAGATAATAAACACTTACAATCATGACAAAGAAACTTTTACTGAAGGTCTTGAGTTTTACAACGATACTTTATACGAAAGTGCTGGGCAATATGGCAAATCGAAATTATTAAAAACCGATTTTAAAACTGGTAAAATTCTAAAAAGTATCAACCTAGATACCAAATATTTTGGTGAAGGAATCACTATTTTGAAAGATAAAATATATATGCTTACCTATAAAGAAGGTGTTGGATTTGTGTATGATGCGAAAACTTGGAAGCTGGAAAAAACTTTCGATTTTGATAAAGCAGAAGGTTGGGGGATGACCAATGACGGAACAAATATCTATTTTAATGATAGTTCGGAAAAAATTTGGACTCTCGATCCAGAAACTTTAAAAACAACTTCAAATATAAATGTTTATTCTACCAACTCAAAAATTACACAAATAAATGAAATGGAGTGGATTGACGGGTTAATTTATAGCAATATTTTTACTAAAGATTTTATTGTAATTATCGATCCAAAATACGGAACCGTTGTTGGTGCTTTAGATTTAAAAGGTTTACGCAAATTTACAAAAGTAACTGATGAAGATGTATTAAACGGAATTGCATACAATCCTAAAACTAAAACACTATTTGTAACAGGAAAAAATTGGGATAAAATGTT
The DNA here is from genome assembly GCA_043771555.1 of Flavobacterium sp. Classification (GTDB taxonomy): domain Bacteria; phylum Bacteroidota; class Bacteroidia; order Flavobacteriales; family Flavobacteriaceae; genus Flavobacterium. Next base: position 5,961 of record JAYVHB010000077.1, read on the forward strand.
TGAAATTAAGGTATTGGGATTATAATAAAATACAAAACCGCCTAGCTTTCGCTAGACGGTTTATCACAAAATTAAAACTACTAACTAATCTTTTTGTGATTGTACTGCAAGGTTGTAGATTACTAATCCAAAACCTATTTTGTTGATAGCATCTGCAATGTTGTAAACAACATCTACACTACCTTTTCCAAGTATGCTTGTATACCATCCGTCTGTTCCTAACATGTATCCTAATGGGTAGATTGCCCATCCTACAAGTACGAACCAACATAATATTTTGTGAGCCGCTAATACATTACCGCCTGCTGCTGCTGCTAATTTTGAAGCAGACCCTAACCAGATTTCATATACTATAATAAAGTAAGCAACTCCAGAGATTGCTCCCCATAATGCAGCTTGATCTGAAAAAATAGTTTCACCCAAGTAACCTGTTACCAACATCACGATTGAGTAACCAATCATTTTCCATAATAAATCTGTTTTGGCACCTGCTACTTTTAGTATTAAGAAAAACTCAACACACATTAATGGTACAGTCAAAATCCAATCTACATAACGGAAAAAAGTTGGAGATTCTCCAACTTCAGCCCAATATTCTTTCATGTAAAAATAGTGAACGGCTGCAATAAAAGTAATCAAACCAGAAACAAGTACCGAAGTACGCCACTTTTTATCAAATTGATTTAATGATAAAAAGAAAAATGCTGATGCAGCCATCATAGCCATACATCCTACGAAAAAAGTGAAACCTACATAATCTGTAGATAACATCTTTGAAACTAAACTGAAATGTGTCATAAAAATTTGGTTTTAAAAATTAGTTAATGTTAATTTGTTGAGTCAAAAGTAGAAAACATTAAACAGCAAACCAAATTTTTGTTCAATTATTTTTAAAATAGATTAAACAAAACAAAAATATAAAATGAAACAATACCCCAGTTTTGCTATCGTCGTCAGTTTCTTCGGATTATGGATTACATCTATTTTTTCGTCAGAAAATCAAGTGTTTATAGGCTTTAGCTTCATATTAACGTTCGGAATTTTACATGGAGCTAACGATTTGTTAATAATAAAGAATTTACTTACGGAAAATAAAGCTATATCGTTTTCGAAACTACTTTTATATTATATAATTTTAGTTTTATTGGGAGGTTTGTTGTTTTTCTTTGCGCCAACAATAGTCTTACTTTTTTTTATTTTGGTAAGTGGTTTTCATTTTGGAGAACAACAACTCAATTATTTTGACAAAAAAGAAAACCAAAAAATGATCCAAATTTCTCAAATACTTTATGGATTATTAATCTTGATGCTGCTTTTTACTTTTCATAAAGAAGAAGTTCATAGCATTGTTGCCGAAATTACAAATCGAGAATTCAATAGTGACTATATAAATTACGGTTTATATCTTGTTCTAATTGCCTTCGGTATTTGTTTTAGTTATGTTTTCATGAAATACCAAGAACTCCAAAACAAACTACTACTCGAACTATTTTATTTGTTGGTTTTTACAATACTATTTAAAGTAGCCTCACTCATTTGGGGATTTGCCATTTACTTTATCATTTGGCACAGTATTCCTTCTATAATTGATCAAGTGAAATTTTTATATGGCGATTTCAGTAAAACAAATTTTATCAATTATTTCAAATCTGCCGCTTTATATTGGATAGTTTCTTTAATTGGATTGGCTGTTTTCTATTTTGTTTTCAGTGATCTGAAACTTTTCAATTCGATGTTTTTCTCTTTTTTGGCAGCCATAACTTTTCCTCATGTTTTGGTAATCTTGAAAATGTTTGGAAAAAAGGTTTAAAACAAAAAAACCGAGCAATTTCTTACTCGGTTTAATCTATTATCTTAACGTCTTATTTAACTTCTTCAAACTCTACATCTTGAACATTGTCGCCTTCAGCTTCTGCTTGTGGCTGTGCATCTTGTGCTTGTCCTGCTTCTCCTTGCGCATACATAGCTTCTGTAGCTGTTTTCCAAGCTGCATTCACGTTGTCTAATCCTTTTTGAATCGCTTCCAAATCTTGTGATTGGTGCGCCATTCTCAATTCGGTCAAAGCAAATTCGATTCCTGTTTTGTGCTCGTCAGTGATTTTATCAGCCAATTCTTTCAATTGCGTTTCTGTTTGGAAAATCAAACTGTCTGCTTCATTGATTTTTTCAACTCTTTCTCTAGCTATTTTATCAGCTCCAGCATTTTCTTCAGCATCTTTTTTCATTCTTTCAATTTCTTCAGATGTTAATCCAGATGAAGCTTCGATACGAATATCGTGAGATTTACCTGTTCCTTTATCTGTTGCAGAAACTTTGATGATACCATTAGCATCAATATCAAACGTTACTTCAATTTGTGGTACACCTCTTGGTGCTGGTGGAATTCCGTCCAAGTTGAAACGACCAATTGTTTTGTTATCAGCAGCCATAGCTCTTGCACCTTGCAGAACATGAAGTTCAACAGTTGGTTGCGAATCTGCAGCCGTAGAGAATATTTGAGATTTTTTGGTTGGAATAGTTGTGTTCGACTCAATTAAGATTGTCATAACGCCACCCATAGTTTCGATTCCTAAAGATAAAGGTGTAACGTCCAATAACAATACATCTTTAACATCTCCAGAAAGAACGCCACCTTGAATAGCTGCTCCAATAGCCACAACCTCATCAGGATTTACTCCTTTTGATGCTTTTTTACCAAAGAATTTTTCTACTTCGTCAGCAATTCTTGGCATACGAGTAGAACCTCCAACCAATATAACTTCGTCAATATCAGATGTAGATAAACCTGCATCTTTCAAAGCTTTAGCAACTGGTTCCATAGAACGTTTTACTAACGTATCAGATAATTGTTCGAATTTAGCTCTCGATAATTTTTTAACTAAGTGTTTTGGTCCAGAAGCCGTAGCAGTAACGTATGGCAAGTTGATTTCTGTTTCAGCAGAAGATGACAACTCGATTTTTGCTTTTTCAGCAGCTTCTTTAATTCTTTGCAAAGACATTGGGTCTAAACGCAAGTCGATTCCTTCTTCGGCTTTGAATTCATCTGCCAACCAGTCGATGATTGTTTGGTCAAAATCGTCTCCACCTAAGTGTGTATCTCCGTTTGTAGACAATACTTCAAAAACTCCGTCACCTAATTCAAGGATAGAAATATCAAAAGTACCACCACCAAGATCATAAACTGCAATTTTTTGATCAACTCCTTTTTTGTCTAATCCGTAAGCCAATGCAGCAGCTGTTGGTTCGTTGATGATTCTCATTACTTTAAGACCAGCAATTTCTCCAGCTTCTTTAGTAGCTTGACGTTGTGCATCGTTAAAGTAAGCAGGAACAGTAATAACCGCTTCTGTAACCGTTTGACCTAAATAGTCTTCGGCCGTTTTTTTCATTTTTTGAAGTGTCATTGCACTCAATTCTTGAGCCGTATACAAACGACCATCAATATCAACTCTTGGCGTGTTGTTGTCTCCTTTTACTACTTTATAAGGAACTCTTTTTGCTTCTTCTGTAGTTTCAGCAAACGATTGTCCCATAAAACGTTTGATAGATGCAACCGTTTTTGTTGGGTTGGTTACCGCTTGTCTTTTTGCAGGATCACCTACTTTAATTTCGCCACCTTCTACAAATGCAATGATCGATGGTGTTGTTCTTTTACCTTCAGCATTAGGAATTACTACTGCTTCTTGACCTTCCATTACAGAAACGCAAGAGTTTGTTGTACCTAAATCAATTCCGATGATTTTTCCCATTTTTATTTATTATTTAATTTTTGTGTTTTCTAATTTGTAAAACTTAAATCACATATGGCAATCTTTGTGCCAACCCTCAAAGGCGTAAAATTTGTCAGTTTTACCTATTTTAAATGAAAAAAAGTATGACAAGTTGGCATTTTTCTTGGAGCTATTCCTGCTGTCCACTATATCTTTTCTCTCGTTCTTAAAAAACGAGAAAAAAGGATGCCGTTTCCATCAGGGCTAAGATCAAAATCTGCATAAAATGTATTATTTTTGTAACAAACCAAAACCATGAAACCAACCATTACAATTATCGGAGCAGGAATTTCGGGCTTGACAGCCGCCGTTTATCTTCATAAAAACGGCTTCCCGATTCAGATTCTTGAAGCTAGCGATCGGGTTGGCGGTCGCATCAAAACCGATCTTGTTGATGGTTTTCGACTCGATAAAGGTTTTCAGGTTTTACTGACAGAATATCCAGAAACCAAAGCCATTTTGGATTATGAAAAGCTCAATCTCAAACGGTTTCTTCCTGGCGCTACCATACTTTACGATGGCGGACAATTTGAAATTGCCGATCCTTTCCGAAGACCTTCTGCCCTATTTGCTACTGTTTTTGCACCAGTTGGAAGTTTTAAAGATAAACTCAATACTTTTTTCTTAAAAAATAAATTAGTTAAAATTTCAATTCCAAAAATCTTTAATCAACAAGAACAAACCACTCAAAATCAGTTACAAAAATATGGTTTTAGTGATAAAATGATCGAACGCTTTTACAAACCTTTTTTCTCAGGAATTTTTCTTGAAAGTAATCTAACTACTTCCAGCAATATGTTCGACTTTGTCATGAAAATGTTTTCTGAGGGCGATGCTGCTTTGCCCGAACTCGGCATGGAAGAAATTCCGAAACAACTTTTGGCAATGCTACCCGAAAATTCGGTTATTTACAACACTAAAGTAACAAAAATTGACGGTCATAAAATTACTACATACAACAACGAAGTTTTCGAAACCGAAAAAATCATCATCGCCACCGAAGCTGTAGGTTTTGCAAAAAATTATATTTCGGAAACCAAAACCAAATCGCAACAAGTAACCAACGTCTATTTTGAAGCCAAAATTGCACCAACAAAAAAAGCCGTTGTGGTTTTAAATGCTTCTAAAAACAGAAAATGGGTAACCAACCTAACGGTTATGACTAATATTTCTAGTAAATATGCTCCTGAAGGAAAAATTCTTATTGCTGTTTCGCACAACGGAATTCCCGAAATCGACGACGCAACTTTATCAGAAAACATGAAAACCGAACTCAAAACTTGGTATGGAAATCAAGTAGACGGTTGGAAAATTTTAAAAGTCTATCGAATTTCGTATGCCTTGCCAAATCAAGATTCCGTTAGAAATGAACTTTCAAATTCAGAAATTCAAATCAACGATAATCTTTACATATGTGGCGATCATTTACTTAATGGTTCGATAAACGCTGCTATGAAATCAGGACGATTGGTCGCTGAGTTGCTTACTAGTCAATCCGAGTAAATTTATTTGTTTTAGTTTCAAAATTAAAATTATATTTGTTCTACTAAAACGATATAGTAATGGAAGAATGTATTTCGGTTTTCGACATGCTCAAAATTGGAGTTGGTCCATCGAGCTCTCATACACTTGGACCATGGCGCGCCGCCGAACGTTTTTTGACCGAATTACGATCTGAAAATTTACTTCATAACACAACTCGTGTCAAAGTCGATTTATTTGGGTCGTTATCTTTAACAGGCAAAGGTCACGCGACCGATTTGGCTGTAATGCTCGGACTTTCAGGTCAAGATCCCGAATATATTCCTATCCAAGATATTTCTGGTATTATAAAAAAAATCGAAGATACCAACGAGATCCATCTTGGAAACGAACTTCAAATTCCGTTTTATTTTCTTCAAGACATTGTTTTCAATAAAGATTTTCTGCCTTTTCATGCCAATGGGCTTATGTTTACTGCTTTTTTTGATAATGACAAACACTATTCGGCTACCTTCTACTCTATCGGTGGTGGCTTTGTGGTAAAAGAAGAACGTACAAACGCCAAAAAGAAACATCAAATAAAGTGTGCTTTTCCATTTCAAATTCAAAATGCAGCCGAACTTCTGGCGTATACAATTCAAGAAAAAAAATCGATATCAGAAATCGTCTACGAAAACGAAAAATCCATGCGCTCCGAAACCGAAATTCACAATGAATTGATGCGTATTTGGAATACGATGCTCGAATGTATGCACATCGGTTGTCATAGTGAAGGCATTTTACCGGGCGGACTGAATGTGCGTCGTCGTGCCTTCGACATGCATCAAAACCTCATCGGATTGGCAAATTATTCCAATCCACAAGAATGGCTGGAATGTATTCGAAAAACAGAAGTCAAGTTTCGCCAAATCCTCAAATGGGTTTCGTGTTTTGCGCTGTCAGTAAACGAAGTAAATGCAGCTTTAGGTCGCGTAGTTACAGCACCAACCAACGGTAGTGCGGGCGTAATTCCAGCCGTATTAATGTACTATTTGTGTATTGAAAATCATGAAGCTGGCGAGAAAGAAATCAAACAATTCTTGATGGTAGCAGGCGAAATTGGCAGTATTTTCAAAAAAGGTTCCACCATATCGGCAGCAATGGGCGGATGCCAAGCAGAAATTGGCGTATCAAGTGCCATGGCAGCAGCAGCCTTGTGCGAACTTATGGGCGGCACTCCAGATCAAGTTTTGGTCGCTGCCGAAATTGCCATGGAACATCATTTGGGTTTGACCTGTGATCCTATTGGCGGTTTGGTGCAAATTCCGTGTATAGAACGCAATACCATGGGTGCCATAAAAGCCATCAATGCTGCCGAATTGGCTCTCGAAACCGATGCCAAAAACGTAAAAGTACCACTTGATAAAGTTATTGACACCATGTGGCAAACCGCCAAAGATATGAACTCCAAATACAAAGAAACCTCTGAAGGCGGATTGGCAATTGCTGTAAATATGGCGGATTGTTAGAATTCAAAAACTGCTTTTACTTAACTAATTTCGAAAACTGAATACTGCTTTCTGAAAACTGAACACAGTTTTTTTTTGGGGCGTGCCCTTCTTCCGCAAGCTCCAGAGGTCAGGCCATCCGCTATATCTTTGTTGTTGCGATTTGCGCAGCAAATCGCAATAGAAAAGCAACATGTCTACAACAGAAAAAAAATCCTTTGTGCCTTTGTGCCTTCGCGGTAAACAAAAAAACCAACCACTCACTCAAAACAAGCAACCACTAACTCATACAAGGCAACGACTCATTAACGCCAGAATATCCCAAAAAAAGTTTTACGTTTGAAGTAATTAATTTTAAGAAAAAAAAGCAAAATATACCTTGTGTATGGTATTCGTCCTCATAAAATAAAACCTTGCTTTGTAGATAAATCATAAAAAATTAACAATATTAATTTTTTTGTAAGATTTTTTTAACTAACTTTACCTGACTAAAATAAAAGTATGTTCGCAGTTCGCAGTTCGCAGTTCGCAGTTCGCAGTTCGCAGTTCGCAGTTCGCAGTTCGTCTCGTCAGTTCAAGACGAGACAGTTCGAACTCTCGAGCCATGGTACATTTTAAAACTTTTCGTACACGACAATTTGTTTTGTCGTTATCATATTGGGTTACTCCAAAAAATCAGAAAGAAGCGATGCGTGGAAAATTTTTTAGCTTTTCCATCGCAAAAAAGGTAGCTAGTCCCGCATAGTCTTTTTTATAATCCTACAAACTGATTTTTTTAAACCAAATTTATATTAAAATGACAAAATTATATAGAATTTTTAAAACGCAACTGCTGTTGGCAGTTGTTTTATTGAGCGCGACAATGGGGCTTGCTCAGCCTTTAGTTCAGGTACCCGCAAATTGTACTGTTGTAAAAATTGGCACCCCAAATGGAGTTTTAGGGCCTGGTGGTAAAGTCGGAAATAACGGAATCGTTACAATGACCGATCCGTATCCAGGTGGTTTATTTACATTTTTACAGAACAATACGACAGTTCCATTGGTAACAAATACCTTAACGGGATGGTCTCTTAAAGGGGATTTGTCCTTACCTGTTATTGCTCCTGCAATACAAACAGAAAGTAATGCCGTGATACAGCCTACTGGCACTCCAGCCTCAATTACAATTATGTCTTACAACAAAAAAGATCGCCCTGCTGAATACCCCCCTGGATCTGCAAACTCGCTAAAAAAATGGGGAAGAAGCAAAGGTGTTGTTTCTGTGGGTTATAATATTGGAGTTTGTCTTGGTGGCGGCATTACTTTTGAGGTGTATAAAACCTATGCACCGCTACCCAATGCTAGTTCTCCAACAAATATTCCTGCCATTGTTGGTCCTTCTTGTTTGTTGCCAAGCACAGTTTACACTTTCTCTGTAGATCAAATTGCTAGTGACAATGCTACAGATAACATTGGATTTGATGATTATTATTGGAGTACTTTAAGCTCACCAGCTGGATTTACTTTTGACCCAATAACTACCTATTACTCTGCAGATAAAAGTTCAATTACGTTCAAAACACCCGCTAACTTACCTAGTACAATCGATTTAAAATGTTGTTTTGGGAGAGCCAATCCTTTTGATGGTAATGTAAGTTCTACCCATACCACTTGTGTCTCTAAACGATTAGTGCCAGAAGTTACAGAACCTAAAGTAGCTGCGCCGTGCGTAAATACTGGAGCAACCAGTTTTGTTGTAACTATTGATCCACCATCAGTGGTTAGTGGTTATACTTATGCATGGGCAACACCAGACACTAGCTGGTCGCTTACCCCCACAAGTAGCGGCACCAGTCAATCTGTAAGTGTAACGCTATTGGCATCAGATCTTAACCCTGGTACAATAACTCTTACAGTTGGTAATGGTTTTTGTTTGCCTAACAAAGTATTTACCTATAAAATAAATCGAAATTTTGTAGCTCCTTTTTTAGTATCTACACCAGCAGGTACGGCACCCGTAACCTGTTTAATTCCAGGTACAGCAGCAACTAGTATACAGTATTCTCTCCCTATTGGTGCATTAAGTAATACTACCACATGGACTATTACACCAAGTGTTCCCAACGGCCTGTCAATAGCTAATGTAAATGCATCAGGATCAATAATTAATGTTGCAATACCAGATGAAGTTAATGCAGTAAGAGGTGCATATGTGCTTACTGCCAAACCGAATAATGGATGCTCAGGAAGCACAGCGATCACTTTAAATGTGCAAGCTAAAGCTCCAAAAGAAATATTAGGACTTACTTGTGTAGATCGAAATACCTCAGCTGCAATTAATTATACATGTACAGCACCCGTTGGAGCCACTAGCTATACTTGGATCTTACCTGTTGGTTGGACAACTACTGCAGTAGCAAACAACACAACTTCTCCATCTATTTCTGTTACTCCTGGTGGAACACTAGCTTCAGGTGTACTATCTGTTGTGGCAAATGTAAATGGCTGCGCAAGTCTTCCGTCGCCCGATTTTACAGTAAATTACAAATCTGTTAATCCAGGAACTATAACATTGCCATCGTGTTATAATATTGGTTCAGGCACAACAGCGTTTACTATCGCTAATCCCCGCAATTATGGCACTTACACAATTACTTGCTCTAATGCTTCAGGAAACACAAATAGTGTTCCCTTGTTTTTGTCTAGTCCATTAACAATTGCTGGAAGCGCAGCAGTAAGTCCCTTTAATATAACCATCCCAACAGGCGCTTTAGGAAATTACAATTTGTCAATAAAGCACACTGGGTGCGATGTCTTTAGCGAAAGTACTGTTGTTGTGCCAGTTGCTGGCAACGGGGCTACATTGGTTAATGAAAATATTCCTGTAACCAATACAACATTCGATACATATAAAATTACATTTCCTGCGGGTACAACAAGTTTTAATTGGTTAGTCAATGGTGCACCGTTTACTTCTAATACTGCTAATGTTTTTATAACTGGTCCAGGAAATAATACTTTACTCGCATACGGAACAGGGGTACCATTAACATCTGTTTGTGCCAATATAGTTGTTGGTACTGGTGCAACAGCATGTACCACACAACTTTGTGCGGTTGTTGGTGCACGCGGTTTTAGACAAACCAATAATACAGGTACAACAACAAATAATATTGACGGCATTAGTATTTATCCAAACCCCAATGATGGAATTTTTTCAATAAAGCTTGATGAAGTAAAAGACTTTGCAAGTGCTATTTTAGTTGATCCAACGGGTAAAGAAATTGTGAAGTTTAGCCTTAAAAAAGGGGAAAACAAAATCCAAAAACAAGGATTACCAACGGGTATCTATACTGTAATTTTGGTTGTGGACGATAAAATCAATTCGCAACGGATAATAATAAAATAAGTTAATGTAAGAACGTTTTGAGATAGTTCTCAAAACGTTCTTTTTTTTTGACTAAAATTCTAAAGATGAAAAAAATATTTTTATTCATAATTTTATCTACGATAAATATAACTATAGCCCAAAAGGAACTTTGGGGGTATCGATCTACTAATAATAATTCAGTACCGGTTCCGCCAGAATTTAATCCTGGTCAAATTATAAAAACGTCACTTATAGGCAATAATAACACCCTAGAAATAGTTCATGATTTTGATCCTTCAGGTTTATTGGGTGTAAATCCAAAGGGGAAACTTTTTATGGCATCAAATGGAAAACTTTATGGTGTTGGCGGTTTGAATTTTACAGAAAATGAAAATTCAGTTCCATCAGGATTTATTTTTGAATACAACTTGGTTTTAAACAAATATAGAATTGTCGCCAACAGTATAAGTTATTCATTTTTAAAGTCGCCAAAAGATGGTTTAATAGAACCAACTCAAGGTTTTTTAGTTGGTTTATCTAATGATGGCGCAAGTGTTTTTAAATATAATTTTCTAAATGAAGTAGTTACACTTATAGGTACAATCCCAGAATTTCAGGATGCACAATATTTAAGAAAACCAAATTTTGTAGGCACATTATTAAAAGCATCTGATGGTAACTTATACGGAGCCACTAATTTAGCTCCAGTTCTTGGTTCAACTCGTTTTGGGGGTATTTACAAAATAAATTTAAATGATAATACAATAAGTCTTTTACACGCTTTTACAACCGATCCAAATGCAATAGATGTCATAGCCCCAATTGGTAGTTTGGTTGAAGGTATGCCAGGAAAACTATATGGCACAGCAGAAGGCGGACCTCCTCCCTATGTTAATGGAGTTAACCCTTTCGGTAGTGGCACAATTTATGAATATGATATAGCAACACAAGGCTTGACTCAGAAATATGCTTTTAATAATTTAACAGAGGGCAAAAATCCTTCCCCTCTAATTAAAGCCTCCAATAATAAATTGTATGGTGTCTTATTTTGTAGTACTATTTTTAGTGAGTTCAATGCAGATGGTGCTATTTATGAATATGATTTAATAACCAATACTTTTTCTATGCTGCATGTAATTAATTACTCGGTAGACGAAAATATTTACAATCTTTTCGGCATAGCTTGTAAAGGATCTGATGGTAATTTTTATGGCACCAGTAGGAGTGGTGTTTTTAGCTACAATCCGATAACTAACATAGTTAAGAAAAAAATCGCAATTCTTAGTAATAATTTATCAATTCAAGATATGATCGAAATCTGCCGCAAACCCTCCTACCAAGAGTTTCTGCCCAACACCTATGCCACTGCAGCAGGCTCGGCGTTTACCTATAATGTGCAAAACACAAATGCCACAACATACGTTTGGAAAAAAGGCACAACAATATTGCCAACACAAACAACAGGCATCCTCAATTTACCAAGCGTAACCACCAACGATACGGGCGTATATACCTGCACCATGACCAACGAGTGTGGCACAACAGTAACGGCAAACCTCAATATAAATGTAACCAACTTGGCTGTAGAAACAGTAGACGATTATAAAAGCCAAATTTCATTATACCCCAATCCTACCAAAGGCATCCTCAACCTAAAATTTCCCGAAAATCGTGGCTTAAAAGGCTACAACTATAAAATAACCAACTTGCTTGGGCAAATTATGGAAGAAAAAGATATTAGTACGTCCACTAAAAACGAGTTGTCAATAAACACCACAAGTTATGCCCATGGTGTGTACCAAATAACCTTAGTGACAGACAAAGGCAACTGGAACGGGAAGTTCGTGAAGGAGTAAAGTTTTAAATTCCAAAAAAGAAATTCCAAATTCCAATTAAACTACAATTGGAATTTGGAATTTTATTTTCATTGGAATTTTATTTCTAAAACTCAAGACCTAAACTAGTAGTAACAAAGAAATTAGAGTTTGTAAATCCTGATCCCTTTGCAAAAATTTCATTTTTACTGTTCAAATACCGTGCTTCGGTGCGAAGTTTCACTTTAGAATTGGGCAAATAATCTAAGTTTAATGATGTTCCAGTAGTTTTGAAAGCATCAAGAGTGGCAATAATCACATTTTTTTCGTCTTGATAATACTCGGCTCGCAAGGCGGTTTGCCATTTTGAATTTATCGAATATTGAGCAATAAATACGGGACTTAACCATGATGCGTTTTTCGAATCTTCCAAAGTTTGAGTACCATAATCAAATCCAGCAATAGTGCGCCATTTGTCATTCCATTTTTTGTCAAAATACAAATTACTAAAATAACGCATTTTGAAATCAGTTCCATTAAATTCTTTTCCGATAAAAGTACTCCAATTGAAAGTCGAACTAGCATCTTGCTTATAAACAACTTGCGTTCCCAACGATGGCGCAACGTCTTTTTGTGGTTTGTTGATGCGTTGCCAACCATTTGTCAATAAAGCGCTAAAATTCCATTTATCAGAAGGTTTATAATTGTACTTTACGCCTGTCACAAAATAAGGCGAATTTTCGGCAAGCAATGATCGTGTCAAAGTTAAGTTTGCCGCCGTTGTTGCTGATTCAAAACCAATATAGCTTGGCAAAATACCAACTTCAATAGCGTGTTTATTGCTTTTGTCTAAATTTAGCCCTACAAAAGCTTCGCTGATGTATTTTATCTTTTCGGAAGCATAATTATCTTCCACATAAGTGCCCGAATGTAGTGCTATACTTGCATACGAATTTTCATATTCCAGCTTAGCACGAAGCAATCCTATATTGATATTAAACTCATTTTGACGGTTGTAATTGTACATAAACGGCAACTTCGAATCAGAAGTTGGTTTGTCTAAATCATAGGAATAATAGGTTTCTATAAAGCCAGAAAAAAATATTTTAAACTCACTTTTTTCTTGTGCAATGGCACAAAAACTTATCAGACTAAGCAAACAAAAACATTTTTTCATAATCAACTTTTTTTACCAACTTTCGCTCAAACCGTTTTTGAGCGCGTTTTGATATTTCTCGAAATCAAAAGTATATAAATCAGCCGCTTTATGTGCGCCGCCTTTACGACTTTCGTCTAACTTTACCAGAATATCATACCGAAGCATTTTTCGGTAGAAATTGCCTCGATTGAGTTTTTTATTTAAAATTATTTCATACAATTTTTGAAGTTCTGGCATTGTGAATTTTTCGGGCAAAAGATTATAACCTATTGGCTTATGATTCAATTCTTTACGCAGTCGAATTAGCGCTTTATCAAAAATCTGTTTGTGATCCATCATCAAATTTGGTAACTCATCTATAGATTTCCACTGGCAATCGTCAGACGTGTCATCAATAATTAAATTTACTTTTGTAAAATCGACCAAAGCATAAAAACCTACGGACAAAAATCGTTGTTTGTGCCAGAGCGAATCATCAAAATCCTTAAAAAAATCTTCCGAACGATTCAAATCACCAAAAACCCGAAATTGTTGTAAATAAATATCTGCAACACCCGTTCGATTTTCCAAAATTCGATTGGCTGCTGCAATCAAACTTTCCGTTTTGAGCACATATCCGCCAGGCAAAGCCCAAATATCATGACCTTTCATTTTTATAACCAAAACCTTCAACACACTATCATGAAACCCGAAAACAACACAATCTATCGACAGATTTGGGATATAAATCTTCCAAGCTTCGTCTGATTTTGATTGTAGTATTTTTTTTAAATCCATTCCATAATTTTGTCTGCGAAAATACAAATTAGAATGGTATTCTTTTTAAAAATATAATTTTCAAAACGATTTTACTACTTTTACAATCTTAAAATTAAATATCCAAAATTTAATATCAAATAGCCCATGTCTGTAGCCAAAAAAGATTACAAAAAAATTACCACCAAATCGCTAATCGATATGAAAGCCAATGGCGAAAAAATTTCTATGCTTACGGCTTATGATTTTACAATGGCAAAAATTGTTGATTCGGCTGGTATTGATGTCATTTTGGTAGGCGACTCAGCTAGTAATGTGATGGCTGGACATGAAACTACTTTGCCAATCACGCTAGACCAAATGATTTATCATGCTTCGGGCGTTGTGCGGGCTTGCGAGCGTGCTTTGGTGGTAGTCGATTTGCCTTTCGGAACCTACCAATCAGATCCAAAAGAAGCCTTACGATCGTCTATTAGAATTATGAAAGAATCGGGCGGTCATGCCGTAAAAATGGAAGGCGGAAGCGAAATAAAACAATCTGTAAAACGAATATTGGCTGCAGGAATTCCGGTTATGGGGCATTTGGGATTAACGCCACAATCTATTTATAAATTTGGTACTTACACCGTTCGTGCCAAAGAAGAAGAAGAAGCCGACAAACTTATAGAAGATGCCATTTTACTAGAAAAATTAGGCTGTTTTGCCTTAGTTTTAGAAAAAATACCAGCCGCATTGGCTGAGAAAGTTGCCAAAAGTATTTCGATACCTGTAATAGGTATTGGCGCTGGTGGTGGTGTTGATGGTCAAGTACTTGTTATTCATGATATGTTGGGCATGAATAACGAATTTAGCCCGAGATTTTTGCGACGTTATCTTGATTTGTTTGACCAAATGACCAAAGCGATTGGCAATTATGTTGCTGATGTAAAAAGCCAAGATTTTCCGAACGAAAAAGAACAATACTAGGCCTACCTTATTCCTCCAAAAGAGGAGCTTTTAACATTTCAAATGAAAATTGTTTCAATAAAAAATAATTTGCTAATCCTGCATGAAGACAACCATATTATTGTGGTAAATAAGCGTGTTGGCGATATTGTGCAAGGCGATAAAACAGGCGACAAACCCTTATCCGAAATTGTAAAAGAATATATTAAAGATAAATACAATAAACCTGGCGAAGTCTTTCTTGGTGTAGTGCATCGCTTGGATAGACCAACAACTGGCATCGTGGTTTTTGCCAGAACTAGCAAAGCTTTGGAAAGACTAAATAAAATGTTTAGCGAACGTGAAACCAAAAAAACCTATTGGGCAGTAGTTAAAAACAAACCACCACAATTGCAAGACAAACTATTACATTTCCTGAAAAGAAATGAGAAAAACAATACCTCAAAAGCACATCTTAAAGAAGTTCCAGACAGCAAATTAGCTAGTTTGGAATATAAAATAATCAAAGAACTAGATAATTATTTCGTTTTAGAAATTAACCTTCATACGGGTAGACATCACCAAATTCGGGCGCAACTGCAAGCCATAGGCTGTCCCATAAAAGGCGATCTCAAATATGGTTTTGACCGAAGTAACCCTGATGGCGGTATACATCTTCATGCACGACAATTAGCATTTGAACATCCTGTATCCAAAGAGAAAATAGCACTTATTGCTCCTACTCCAGAAGATAATGTATGGAAATCTATTTGATCAAATTTGGGTTTTAAAACTGTATTTAGCAATCCTTTTATTGCTTACATTTGTAAAATAGAAATAGCAAAATCATGAAATCAAAAATTTTAATTCTTGCCTTGTTTTTTAATTTTGTGCTTGTTGCACAAGAACATTTTACTGGATTAACCAATTCGAGTCGAGTTGGTATTATTACAGTTGGAATGAATCCAGCCGAACTCTCAAATCTCGCCAATAAGTTTGAAATTAATACTTTCGGGACAAGTATCAATGTAGCAAATAACAAAATTGGTTTTAACGACATTATTGCTGGAAAAAACCTAAAAGACCTCATATTTATTGGCAACGATCCCGTAAATATGCGTTTGGATGCCGAAGTGTATGGGCCTAGTGTGGCTCTCAAAATTTTAAAATGGGGATTTGCATTAACCACCAAAGCAAACGGAAAATTAAATATTGTTGATGTGGATGTCAATCTTGGAGATGCATTGGTCAATAAAGCTCAAAACGATTTGCTCACTACTAATGGAACTACGATTTCTAATCTAAACAACCAACGATTGGTTGGCACTACTTGGGGTGAAGTTGGACTTTCAGTTGCACGATCAATTATAGATACTGAAAATAATAAATTTAGTGTTGGAGCAACTTTTAAACTGCTGTTTCCTGGATCGTATTCTAACCTAGGGATTTCTGCGTTTAATGGAACAATTTATAAAAACACTACTGATAACATTATTTATCTTAAAGATGCCAACGCCAATCTAAATTTTGCCTATTCAGGGAATTTGGCTGACAGTTTTACAAACTTTAACGATTATTCTAAATCGATTTTTGGAGGATTAAATGGGTTTATGGGCGATATTGGAGTTAATTATCAACGAAAAGATAAAAGCATTGTTGATCTTTTAAAAAATCCAAACAAGTACAAAATTAATATTGGTGCATCGATAAAAAATATAGGCTCCATGACCTTCAAAAACGATAATAATTATGCTACAAACTATCGTTTGGAAGTTCCTAACTCAACTGCTTCTTATTCTGGATTGAATTTAGAGGACTTCTCAGGTGTTGATAATTTAAGTCAAGTAGAGAATATATTAATTGCTAAAGGAGTTTTGGACAAAACCACGGCAAACAAAAAAGATTTTACCGTAAAATTACCAACCACTTTTGTAGCGTATGCAGACATAAAAGTTATTTCTAAACTATATGTTTCTGGATATTATCAAAAAAAATTAACCAACGATGCAGATAATGATCAAATTACTGCTCAAAATATAATTACAGTAACTCCTCGAATTAATTTGGGCTTATTTGAAGCATACATTCCGTTGTCGCAAAGTGAGATTTCTGGATTTAATGCAGGTTTTGGTTTTCGTCTTGGTGGTTTTTATTTAGGTTCTGCATCACTACTATCTGCAGGTTTCAATAAAGAGAATAGTAAACAAGCCGATATTTATACTGGTTTTAGATGGGCTTTCTTGTAAAAATTTATAATTTATGAGTTTTAAAAATAATATCAATTTTCGAAAAAAAAAGTTAGAAAAACTACTCGAAAGTGTTGTTTTTCATGAAAATGAAATTATAGATTGTTTGTATAAAGATTTCAAAAAACCGCCTTTTGAGTCGTTCTTGACCGAAACCGATTTGATAATCTCTGAACTAAAATATACCATTGAAAATTTGCACCAATGGGCCAAACCAAAACAAGTGCGTGCATCAATACGAAATTTCCCGTCGTCAGATTTTATTTATAACGAACCTTACGGCAAAGTACTTGTTATCTCGCCATGGAATTATCCATTTCTGCTTGCTATGTCGCCACTTATTGCAGCAGTTGCAGCAGGAAATTCAGTCACTTTAAAACCTTCTGAACTTACACCAAATACCTCTGGAATTATATCAAAAATTATTCGAGAAACGTTTGAAGTAAATCACGTTGTAGCCATATTGGGCGATGTTTTGATAGCTCAAGAATTGCTCAAAAAACGTTGGGATTACATTTTCTTCACTGGAAGTGTTGCTGTAGGAAAAATAATTGCAAAAGTCGCTGCCGAAAATCTCACGCCAGTTACGCTTGAACTTGGTGGCAAAAACCCTTGTATCGTTGATGCATCAGCAAATCTAAAAGTAGCTGCAAAACGCATTGTTTGGGGAAAATTACTTAATGCAGGACAAACTTGTGTTGCGCCAGATTATTTGCTTGTAGATCACGCTATAAAAGAGCAATTTACAAAACATTTGATTGCAGAAATTACTATTGCATTTGGCGAAAATCCTGAAAATTTTCCCGATTTTGCTAGAATTATCAACCCAAAAAACTGGGAACGTTTGGTTGGTTTGCTCGAAAATCAAAAAATCATTTTTGGAGGCCAACACAACCGATTGGAATTGTACCTAGCGCCTACAATTATTGACGAACCAAGTTTGGAAAACAACCTTATGAAAGAAGAGATTTTTGGACCAATTTTGCCTATTGTTTCCTATAAATCAAAACCTGAAATGGAAAAAATCATTTCTAGTTTTGAAAAACCCTTGTCCTTTTATATTTTTTCTGAAAATAAAAAATTCACAACCGAAATTCTTTCAAAATTTTCTTTTGGTGGTGGTTGCATTAACGATACTATTGTACATTTATCTAACCATCGATTGCCTTTTGGTGGTGTAGGACATTCAGGTATTGGAGCTTATCATGGAAAATTGAGTTTTGATGTTTTTTCGCATAAAAAAGCAATTCACAAAAAGGCAACTTGGCTGGATATTTCAATTCGATATGCACCTTACAGCAACAAATTAAAGTATATTCGTAAATTATTTAAATGGATTTAAAAAATGCAAACTACTCAAGAAAAAATAGAAAATATAAAAAATAACGGCTACGAGCTCGATTTTGGCGATGTGTTTAGTAATGGTTTTGAAATTTATAAAAAAATAGCAGGAAATGCCGGTGTTGCCTTTTTAATTTTGACGATTGTATTTATTTCATTATTTGCAGGCATTGCTGGAGCAGCATTTGGATTTGGAGATTTTGCTTCGCAATTAACACAGTTTAATATTGCTAATTTTTCAATAATTGCTGTTTTAATCTATTTGCTGGTAACCGTTCTGGTAACTGCATTTATGGCACCTTTTAGTGCTGGAATTTTAAAAATGGCCTATTGCGCAGCTAAAAACGAGGAGTTTTCGCTGTCAACAGCTTTTGATTATTATAAATCGCACTACTTCAAAGAGTTGTTCATTGCAACGTTGATTATCACTTTTTTTAGCTCTGGAATCAACATAGCACTAGAGTATAGTGGCATTAAGTTTGTTGGAGCTTTAGTGGTTTACTTTTTTAATTTTATTTGTTTTTTATATGTTCCACTAATTATATTTGGAGGTTTGAAAGCCATTGATGCAATCCAAAACAGCGCATCGCTTGTTGTTAAGCAACCTTTCATTATTATTGGACTTTTATTAGTTAGTTTTATGCTAGCAATGTTTGGGATTATCGGATTTTGCATCGGAATTTTTTTTACACTTCCTTTAATTTATGCAGTACATTTTTCAATTTATGATTCGATTATTGGAACAAACAAATCTTCAGAATTAGATGAGATTGGGTCATTCGTCGAATAATTTCAAAAAAATTACATTTAATTATAATAAATTCGTAGTTTTATTGATTATTTAATAATTTCAGTTTCTTGTACTACGTTATGGTACTATTTATTATGAATTTTTTATACCTTCAAATTGTAAGAAATCCAAACCTAATTTGGATTTTCTTGGTCTTATTTATTGCAATTCTTGCTACTACTTTTTTTATAAATAAAAAAAAAGCCGCTGGAGATCAAAATTTTATAAAAAACTATTACGAATTTAAATACAGTAATGATAAATATGGTGTTTTTATATTTTACTCTGGTTTATTAATTTGTTTAACCGAAATCATTTATATTGTTCTGGGATATCGAACTGAAAGCCTTGCAATTCAAAATTTCTGTATCGGTTTTTGCTTTCTTTTACTCTATGTTCTCATAAAAAAAATTCCGTTTTTGCTAAAAAATGTTCGACTTATCTTCAGGATTATTTATCTTTTTTACCTTCTATTTGTTTTTAAAAATCTATCATACAATGAGTTCAATCTCATTACATACACTGCTTTTTTATGTATAATTTATTTTTCATTTACCTTATACAATAACATCAAAGAGTTTATTTTGTTCAATGTTTTGTTAGTCGTTTTAATATCTTTCTTATTTGTAGACAGTCAACTTCCTTTGAAAACTATTTTGATTTTATCAGTTTCATTACTTATAATTTCTATTCTTAATTATTTACGAAACCTTTCTGTTGCTAGCAAAAACGAAAATCTTCTTAATGCAAATGAAGTTATCAATCTTAATGATACAATGTCTATTGCAGCAAACCGAAAAGGAGAAATCACTTATTGTAGTGATAGTATCACAAAAATATTGGGCTATAAACCAACACAAGTACTGGGTATGAATTTTTGGAAACTAACCGAAGATCCAGAATTTGTTGGCGAAAAATACCATGAAACATACATAGACAATAGAACTTATGTTCGCAAACTTAAATGTGAAGACGGATCATATAAATACATTCAATGGACTGATAAAAAATTTTCTGATGATTTGGTTCTTGCCATTGGAAAAGATATTACTGAGTTTCAACAAATTCAGAATCAATATATAAACGTAATTGATAATGCTACTGATTTGATTTTTGAAACCGATTTTCATGGACATCTCACTTTCGTAAATAATTTTATAGAAACCAATTTGGGTTACAAAAAAGAAGAAACCATAAACAAGCATTTTACAGA
Source organism: Flavobacterium sp. (assembly GCA_043771555.1). Taxonomy (GTDB): domain Bacteria; phylum Bacteroidota; class Bacteroidia; order Flavobacteriales; family Flavobacteriaceae; genus Flavobacterium. The sequence continues at coordinate 26,292 of JAYVHB010000077.1, forward strand.
TTTCGTTAGATCAGATTACTCTGTGTATGTAGTTACTTTTTTTACCGAATTTAGAAAAGTAGGAAACAAAGTAGAAACACTTGAGTTTCCAGTAAATACAAGTGATGGAAATACTGTATGGTTGTCTCAAAAAACGAGCGTGAATAAAAATAAAGAAGGCCGAATAATAGGTTTTTCGTCTATTGCAAGAGATATCACTTCACTAAAAAAATTAGAATTAGAAAAATTAAAAAGCGAACAAAAAAATAAAAATTATAACGAAGCTTTAAAAAGTTTTACAACCAAAAGTTATGCATTAGAAGAAAATTTTGATGATATATTGAAAGATATATTAATAACAATTGCCAAAAAAGTAGATATAAGCAGAGTTAGTTATTGGCTTTTTGACGGCGAAAAATTAAAATGTCAAAACTTATATGACAAAAGCAAAGAACAATTTGATAACGGATTTGTTATTCTAAAAAAAGACTATCCAACCTATTTCAAAGAAATATTATCTGGCTCGCAAGTAGTTGCTACAAATGTTTACGAGCATGCAGCAACTCAAGAATTAATTGATGATTATTTCAAAAAAAATAATATAAAATCATTGCTTGATACGCCTGTTTACTTCAATGGCAACCTTAACGCTATACTTTGCTTCGAGAGCAATACCAAAACCAAAGATTGGGACGCAGATGATGTAAATTTTGCACGATCTATTGCTGAAGTAATTTCGCTAACGATTGAAACTCAAAAACGAAAAGATGCCGAAAAAAACCTATCATACAAAAGCGAATTATTAATAGAAGTAAACAACATTACGGAACAATTTTTAAATAGTAACGATACCAAAACACTATTTGAAGGATTTATAAAGTCAATTGCAAAAGTTACCAAAGTAAGCCGATTATCTTTTTTTGAAAACAATAAAGCAGCAGCAACTTTCTCACAAACCTACCGATGGCTATCAGAAAGTCAAGATTTATCAACTCCAAATAAAGAATTACAAAATTTTCCTCATAAACTTTTAGATGGAGCATTAAATCTAATGTTGCAAAAAAAACCATTTTATAGTATCACTAATGATATAAGAAATGAAGCCACAAAAAAGATCATAAATTCTTTAGGTGTCAAGTCGCTTTTACTACTACCTATTCATATAAAAAATGAATTGTACGGCTTTTTAGTTTTTGATGAAATGACCTACGAAAGAGAATGGACTTTAGACGAAATCTCCATTTTAAGTTCCTTAACAAACAATATATCGGCATCTATAGAGCGAAATTTAAACGAAAAATTAATTTTTGAAAGCGAAGAAAAATTCAGATTACTTGCTGATAATATTCCTGGAACTATCTATTTATCTAAAAACGACACCCATTTTACAAAATTATATTTGAATAATCAAATAGAAACATTAACGGGTTATCCAAAATCAGATTTTCTCGAAAATAAAATACAATACGGCAATTTGATTCACAAAGATGATATTGCAAATGTAAAACAGTTGCTAGAAGAAAGCGTCCAAAATAAAAAACCGTATCAATTCAGTTACCGAATAACCAAAAAGAATAAACAAACAGCTTGGATTCAAGAATTTGGTGAAGGAATAGAAAAAAATGGAGTTGTTGATTATTTTGAAGGAATTTTTCTGGACATTACAGACAAGAAAATTGCCGATGAAAAACTTGCCTATAAAAGCGACTTACTCTCTGCCATTGCAAAAATTACAAATCAATTTTTGGTATCAACAAACGTAGAAAATAATCTAGATAAAAATCTAGCAATTATAGGAAATGCAGCCAAAGTAGATCGGGTATACTATTTTACAAATTCTGAAGACAATAAGACCGTTTCTCAAAAATACGAATGGGTTAATGAAAATGCTGCTCCCGAAATAGATAATCCAGAACTTCAAGATTATTCGCATGATAACTTTCCTGACTTCATGCAAGTTTTATACAGCAAACGTCAATATAATTTTTTAGTAAAAGATTTAAAAAACGATACCTATAAAAAACATCTACAAGATCAAAACATACTTTCTATATTAATATTACCCATTTTTGTAAAAGAACAATTACACAGTTTTATAGGTTTTGATGACTGTACTACTGAAAGATTATGGACAGAAGATGAAATCAATATTCTGCAAACCTTAGCCAATAACATATCCTCTGCACTAGAAAGAAGCATTAATGAAACAATGGTTAGCGAAAGTGAAGAGAAATTTAAAATTATAGCCAACAACATTCCTGGAACCGTATATCTTGCCAAGTTTGATAAAGACCATACCAAAGTATACCTAAATGATGAAATTGAAATACTCTCTGGTTATGCTAAAAACGAATTTTTAGAAAATAAACTATCGTATATTGAGTTAATCCATCCTGATGACAAAGAACAAGTATTAGCAGAACAATACAATAATATTGAAAACAACAAACCCATACACTCTATTTATAGAATTAGAAAAAAAAGTGGCGATTATGTTTGGGTAGAAGAGTTTGGTGATTCTGTCAAAAAAGATGGAATTGTTGAATATATAGGCGGAATTTATATTGATATTACTCAGAAAAAAGAAGCTGAAAAAGCTTTTGAAGAAAGAGATTATGCTGAAAATGCAAACCGAGCAAAATCTGACTTCTTGGCCAATATGAGCCATGAAATACGAACGCCACTCAATGGAATTATAGGTTTTACAGACTTACTAATGAATACCAAACTTGAGACAATCCAAAAACAATACATGAACACCATTAACCAATCTGCCAATCTATTGATGGAAGTTATTAATGATGTACTCGATTTCTCAAAAATTGAAGCCGGAAAAATAGAACTCGAAATAGAAAAACACGATATTCAAGATCTAACATCTCAAATTATACAACTACTAACCTATCAATCCAATCTTAAAGAAATAGATCTTTTCTTGAATATTGATAAACAAGTTCCAAAATACATTTGGATAGATGCCGTAAGAATTAAACAAATATTAGTAAACCTGTTGAGTAATGCCATCAAGTTTACTGAAAAAGGAAAAATAGAACTCAATATTACAACACAAAAAAGTATTAGCCCGACAATAAAAGTACTACGTTTTGCAGTAAAAGATACTGGAATCGGTATCAAAAAAGAAAATCAAGATAAAATCTTTAATGCGTTTTCTCAAGAAGATAGTTCTACAACAAGAAAATTTGGTGGTACAGGATTAGGATTGTCAATATCTAATAAATTACTGGAACTTACAGGAAGTAAACTACAAATTGATAGCGAATACACCAAAGGAAGTGAGTTCTTTTTTGATGTTCGATTAAAGTGTTCTGATGTAACAGATGTTGAAAAAGAAATATTTGAAAATGTAAAAATCGAAATAGACAACACCGAATATCTCAAAAATAATCCAATACAAGAAAACTATAAAGTAATGATTGTAGAGGATAATAAAATAAACATGCTGTTGGCCAAAACATTAATAAAACAAATTGTGCCTAACGTTTCAATATATGAACTATCAGACGGAAAACAAGCAGTAGAGAAATTCGAAATAATAAAACCCGATTTGATTCTCATGGACGTGCAAATGCCTGTAATGAATGGTTATGAAGCTACAATAGCGATACGAAAAATGAAAAACTCCGACATTCCAATTATTGCCTTAACAGCAGGAACTGTAGTTGGTGAAAAAGAAAAATGTATAGAAATAGGTATGAACGATTATGCCTCAAAACCCATTGTTAAAGACGTTTTGGAAAAAGTAATTGCCAAATGGTTACACATATAAAAAAATAACTAAATTTGACAACAAATAAATAATATTTTCAGTTATGAAATGGATAGGAAGAAGACAAAGTGATAATATGGAAGACAGACGAGGCATGTCTGGCGGTGGTAAAGTAGTAGCTGGTGGCGGATTTCTTGGTGTTGTAATTCTACTTTTGAGTATTTTTGGAGGAGAACAAGTACAGCAATTTTTGCCTGCACTAGAACAGTTAAACCAAAACCAAACAACAACTGCACCTGCAAACGCAGAAGGTTTATCTAAAGAAGACAAACAAGTGGGCGAATTCATTGCAACAGTTTTTGCAGATACAGAAGACATTTGGGCAAAAATTTTTAGAGAAAATAACCTACAATACCGTCAGCCAAAGATGGTATTATTTACCAATGGAGTAGAAACAGCTTGCGGAACCGCAACTGCTGCTTCTGGCCCTTTTTACTGTCCTGGAGACGAAAAAGTGTATATGGATACAGCATTCTTTGAAGAACTACAAACCCGATTTGGTGCCAAAGGTGGCGACTTTGCCATAGCCTATGTCATAGCACATGAAGTGGGTCACCATGTTCAAACCGTATTGGGAACTTCTGCCAAAGTAAGAAAACTGCAAGCATCTATGAGTACCGAAGAAGCCAATAAATTATCGGTATGTATGGAACTTCAAGCCGATTTTTATGCAGGTCTTTGGGCAAAATACAACCATCAAAATCTAGATATGGACGATCTTGATGAAGCATTGAGTGCTGCACAAGCCGTTGGCGATGATACCATTCAAGCACGAACGCAAGGACATGTAACTCCAGAGTCGTTTACTCATGGATCGTCAGAACAACGAAAATTTTGGTTTATGAAAGGATTTAAAACTGGAGATATTCAGCAAGGAGATACTTTTTCTGAAATGAATTAAAATAAAAAGTGTCTTTTGACACTTTTTATTGTTTCAATTTTACCCTAACCAACCTTCTCGATCCAAACTACGATATTGTATCGCTTCTGCAATATGAGTAGAGTTAACAACATCACTAGCTTCTAAGTCTGCAATTGTTCGAGAAACCTTCAAGATACGATCATATGCACGAGCAGATAAATTAAGTCGTTCCATTGCCGATTTAAGCATTTGTAAGGAAGTTTCGTTAAGTTCGCAATATTCCCGAATCATTTTGGTACTCATTTGTGCATTATAATTAACCGTTTCCATTTCAGCAAACCGAGCCGTTTGAATTTCGCGCGCTTTGGTTACTCGTTCTCTAATTGCAACACTGCTCTCAGCTTTTCGCGTATCTGATAATTTCTCGAAAGGAACTGGTGTTACTTCAATATGAATATCTATTCTGTCCAAAAGTGGTCCAGAAATTTTACTCAAATAACGATTCATCTCATGTGGCGAAGAGGTTTGTGGCGAATCTGGATCGTTAAAAAAACCACTCGGACTTGGATTCATGCTGGCTACCAACATAAATGAAGATGGATAAGTAATTGTGAATTTGGCTCTTGAAATAGTCACTTCTCTATCTTCAAGTGGTTGTCGCATCACTTCAAGGACTTCTCTTTTAAATTCGGGCAATTCATCTAGAAATAAAACCCCATTATGAGCCATCGAAATTTCTCCTGGTTGCGGATAACTTCCTCCACCAACCAATGCAACATTAGATATCGTATGGTGTGGCGACCGGAAAGGTCTTTGATTCATTAAACCTACTTCTTTCAATTTTCCTGCTACAGAGTGGATTTTGGTCGTTTCAAGTGCTTCCCGTAAGGTCATTGGAGGCAAAATACTAGGTAATCGTTTGGCAAGCATAGTTTTTCCTGAGCCTGGCGGACCAATAAGTATAATATTGTGACCGCCAGCGGCTGCAATTTCCATACAACGTTTAATACTTTCTTGTCCTTTAACATCACTAAAATCATGTTCAGGAAAATCCAAGGTTTTATAAAACTCGGCACGGGTATCTATTTTTGTGGGTTCTAAAGTTCCTTTTCCTTCAAAAAAATCGATTACTTGTTGCAAATTTTCTACACCATAGACATCTAATCCTTCAACAATAGCAGCTTCTTTTACATTCTGGATAGGTAAGAAAAATCCTTTAAATCCCTCTTCTTTTGCCTTTATAGCAATAGGAAGCGAACCTCGAATGGGCTGTAAACCACCGTCTAATGATAGTTCGCCCATGATTACATAATTTTGAATCTCGTCTGTAGCAATTTGAGAAGATCCTGCTAGAATCCCTATGGCAAGCGTTAAATCGTAGGCAGAACCTTCTTTACGCAAATCGGCAGGAGCCATGTTTATCGTAATTTTTTTGCCCGGCATGGCAAAACCGTTATTCTTTAAAGCTGCGGCAATTCGGTAACTACTTTCTTTAATAGCATTGTCTGGAAGACCAACCAAGTGGTAGCCAATTCCTTTATCCATATTGACTTCTACAGTTATTGTTGTGGCTTCAACTCCAAAAACGGCACTCCCGTATACTTTTATTAGCATGGCTTTTATTTTAGATTTTAAAAATAATAAAAATTATCTATTTTATATGCAAAATGTGTTAAAAAACATTTAACACTAGTTTAATCAATTAGTTATAAAAATAATTGATTAAAAATGAAATTAATTGAAATTTTATTTTATACTTTTAAATAATGAAAGATTATTCTATCTTTTAATTATAAAAAACTTGCAAAATGCTATTAAATAAGACAAATCTAGAAACTGAATTGATTCTTGAAAGAAAGAAATTCAATGTAGAAAATGACATTTTAAACGATGTTCGGCTTATTTTATCCGAAAATCAAAATCGAAGAGATGCTATTAGCAAAGAACTTTCGGCAAAAAGTTCAACAAACGAAAATAAATTTGATTTCGATTTGCTTGAAACTGATAAAATTTTTCATTTGGAACAAATCAAGAAGGTAAGTATAGATTATAGATTGCGTTTTTTAGATTCTCATTTGTTTAAAAATGAAATTCCTGAAGAAGCCATTTCAAAAATTAATTTGCTTGAAAAAAATCATGATACAACACTTGAAGGATTCAAAATTATGGCACCTTCAAAAACGTTTCAATTAATGAGTTATGATGATCCATTATTGTTTGCACCTATAGGTAATAATTATTATTATTTAATTCATAAATGGGGAAATGATTTATCTGCCACAAGAAAACTAAAAGTATTACCGTTTAAAAGTCTTTTTCACTTTCTTTTCATGACTTTATTATTAAGTGTGTTGATTACACTTCTAATACCTGTTAACAACTTGAGTAGGTCTATACCGCTAGCAGGATTTATAGAGTTTTTGTTTGTTTGGAAAGGCGTCATCGCAGTTGGTTTGTATGGTTTTTTTATGGCTGGTAAGAATTTTAATACCCGTATTTGGAATAGAAAGTATTTTAATAATTAATTACTCTATATCTTAACAAAAAAAAACTTCAAATAATTTTGAAGTTTTTTTTTATTAAATGAATAAGGTTGTAAAATAATACACCAAAGCAGCTATACCTGCAGAAACTGGAATTGTTAAAACCCAAGCCCAGAGTAAATTTATTGTAACTCCCCAACGCACGGCACTCAATCTTTTGGTAGCTCCAACGCCAATTATAGATCCTGTAATAGTATGTGTCGTAGAAACTGGAATTCCCATGTTAGAAACCGTAAATAATGTCAAAGCACCCGCAGTTTCAGCACAAACGCCTTCTAGTGGAGTTACTTTTGTGATTTTTGTTCCCATCGTTTTTACAATCTTCCATCCACCCATTAAAGTTCCTAATCCAATTGCTAAATAACATGAAAATGCTATCCACCAAGGCATGGAATCTGAATGGACTTTTGTTTTTATTTTGTATCCTTCTTTGAGTTTACCTTCAGCAACAAATTCATTGAATTGGGCTGCATCTGTATATGCAGAATTTATTTTTTTATCTTCAAAAATTACAGTTTTAGTTTTGGCATCATAAACATCTTTTCCATTCATATAAACAAACAACTTTTTACCGTCTGCATATTCTGGTTTAAACTTTTCTTTCTTCCCATCTTTTTCATACTCAATTTGCATTAATTCTGATACTTGAAGGTTTTTATCTATAGTGTTTTCAGTGCCATTTTCTCGAGACATATTAGCAAAAACCATACATGCTGCGCAAATTATACCCATCACTTTTTGAGAATCGGCACCTCCATGACCCAAAGAAAAAGCTGCTGAAGAAAGCAATTGTAACTTTTTATACATCTTGGATTCTTTCAAAACTGTTTGGCTTTTGCCATGAACAGCAAAATACCAAATATAGGTTACAATAAATGATCCAAGCATTATTGCTACAATCCACATCATTATAGGTTTTACATCCATGAACTCAACCATGTAGTTCATTAAATACATGATTCCTAGTGACATAATTGTAAACGAGCCAATTTTTTTGAACGGATTTCGCTGAATTGTAATTAGTGTGATAATGTAAGATATCAATCCGCCAATAACTGGTGCTAAAAAAATAAAAGCTACTACTTTCATTATCTCGGCAGAATTTACAACTCCAAAACCTGCATGTGCAACTGCTGCGCCGGCAAAACCGCCTATGAGTGTATGAGAAGAGGAAGATGGAATTCCTAACCACCATGTTAACAGATTCCAGATTGTTGCTGCAATTAGACCAGACAAAATAACCCATAGATTTATTGCACCATTATCTACTGTTTTTGCAACCGTATTTCCTACACTCATATCGAATATAAAAAAGGCCAAAACATTAAAAAAAGCTGCCCAAATTACTGCTTGTGTAGGTGTTAATACTTTTGTAGAAACAACTGTAGCAATAGAATTTGCTGCATCATGAAAACCGTTTACCAAATCAAATAACAAAGCAATAACTATAATTACAATTAACAGCGTTAATTCCATATTTTAAAAATATTAAGCATGTTTTACAGATATTGCTTCTAAGGTGCTAGAAACAATTTTACATTTTTCGGTAGCTTTGTGCAAAGCCGCTAAAACTTCTTTGTATTTGATAATATTAATTGCGTCAGTTTCGTTTTCAAATAAATCTGCTACTGCTTTATCAAAAACAACATCGGCTTTACTTTCTAGTTTATTAATTCGCTTAACTACCTCATTAATTTTATTAAGATTTTTTAAATCTTTAAGTTCCATAACAGCATTTTGTATTAATCCACAAGCCTCAAGATTAATTTCAGTCAACTTTCTAATTGACTTGCTTATTTTACCAACATTATACAAATTCATTCTATTGGAAGCGGTATAAATATTGTTGGCGACTTCATTCATCGAAGTGATTAATGAATGAATATCTTCTCTGTCAAAAGGAGTAATAAAATTTTTACTCAACTCAACATTCATTTTTTGAGTTGTAATGTCAATGTCATTAACTAATTGCTCAACTTTCGTATAATAATCGTCACGATTTGCTTTTTCGCTTTTACTAATATTTACAGCTTCATGTAAGTTTTCTGAAAGAGAAAGTAAATCAGAAGATGCTTTTTCAAATAACGGAAAAAATGTTTTGTCTTTGGGTACAAAAAATTGTAATAAATCTTTTAATGCCATTTTGCTTTATTTTTATTTCTACAAAAGTAATAATACAATGTTAACTTAATATTAAGAAAAATAAATCTTACTACTTTTTATGAACAATTTCTTCCAATAAAATAAATATTTATGCTATTTTAGCATAGAAAATTTAATTAATACAAATGGATATTAACTTCAATAAAAACGAAGATCATAACAAACTTTTACTTTCTGATTTAAAACAACGTTTTGCAAAAGTACGTCTTGGTGGTGGCGAAAAACGTATCGAAAAATTGCACGCTGAAGGCAAAATGACCGCTCGTGAACGAATTGATTATTTGTTGGATGAAAAAGCAAAATCTATAGAAATTGGTGCTTTTGTGGGTGACGGAATGTATGCCGAACATGGCGGTTGCCCATCGGGTGGAGTTGTCGTAAAAATTGGTTACATAAAATGCAAACAATGCATTGTTGTTGCTAATGATGCTACTGTAAAAGCTGGAGCTTGGTTCCCAATTACAGGCAAAAAGAACCTTCGGGCACAAGAGCTCGCTATGGAAAACCGGCTACCTATTATTTATCTTGTTGATTCGGCTGGCGTGTATTTGCCATTGCAAGACGAAATTTTTCCAGACAAAGAGCATTTTGGTCGCATTTTCAGAAATAATGCCATCATGTCCAGTATGGGAATTACGCAGATTGCAGCCGTTATGGGCAGTTGTGTGGCTGGTGGTGCCTACTTGCCTATTATGAGCGACGAAGCCATGATTGTGGATAAAACAGGAAGTATTTTCTTGGCAGGAAGCTATCTCGTAAAAGCTGCGATTGGCGAAACTATTGATAATGAAACACTTGGAGGAGCAACAACGCATTGCGAAATATCAGGAGTGACCGATTATAAAGCCAAAGACGACAAAGATGCTTTGGATAGAATAAAAAGTATTGTTGGCAAAATTGGCGATTATGATAAAGCGGGTTTCAATCGTGAAAAAGCCCAAAAACCTGCTTTAGATGAAAATGATATGTTTGGAATTATCCCAAAATCGCGTGCCGATCAATATGATATGTACGAAATTATAAAACGATTGGTCGACAACTCTGAATTTGACGAATACAAAGGCGATTACGGAAAAACATTAATTACTGCGTACGCCCGAATTGATGGTTGGGCGGTTGGGATTGTCGCCAATCAACGAAAAGTTGTAAAAAATGCCAAAGGCGAAATGCAATTTGGTGGTGCCATTTATTCGGATTCAGCAGATAAAGCCACTCGATTTATTGCCAATTGCAACCAAAAGAAAATTCCACTAGTTTTTGTACAAGACGTTACAGGTTTTATGGTTGGAAGTAAATCGGAACATGGCGGAATTATAAAAGACGGCGCAAAAATGGTTAATGCCGTTTCCAACTCGGTCGTTCCAAAATTTACGGTACTTGTAGGAAACAGTTATGGCGCAGGAAATTATGCTATGTGTGGAAAAGCCTACGATCCGAGATTAATTTTTGCCTGGCCAAGTGCCGAGTTAGCTGTTATGGGCGGCACGCAGGCTGCAAAAGTTCTGGCGCAAATAGAAGCGTCATCGCTCAAAGCAAAAGGCGAAGTGGTAGATGAAGTAAAAGAAAAAGAACTCTTCGAAATTATAAAAGCACGCTACGACAATCAAGTTTCTCCTTATTATGCTGCTGCTCGCTTGTGGACAGACGCTATTATTGACCCGCTTGAAACTCGAACTTGGATTTCGATGGGAATTGAAGCTGCCAACCATTCGCCTATCGAGAAGAAATTTAATTTGGGCGTTATTCAGGTTTAATTCAAACCCATATAGCTGTAGTTTTAGAAATATTTAAGCCACTGATTATACCGATTAGCACAGATTTTTTTTAATGCCTCAAAAAAATATATTAATCTCTATAAATCTGTAGCAAAATAAGTTCAAAATGAATAGGTTTCTTTAATTCATAGTCATAAATTAACCCCTACTTTGTGTCAACTTTTTTTAAAATTAACCCCTACTTTATGTCAATTTTTTCTAAAATTAACCCCTACTTTGTATCATTTATAAAAAAATAAGTATATTTGTAGTCTACTAATCAGTATTTTACAACTATTTATGGATTTCAATAGAAATATACTCAAAAAAATGGCACTTTGGTCAGCTCCAAGAACCAAAAAACCTTTAATTCTTAGAGGTGCACGGCAAGTAGGAAAAACCACAATTGTACGGCAATTTTCTAATCAATTTGAACAATATATTGAACTCAATCTAGAACTCCAAGAGCATCAGACGTTATTCGAATCGGATTTGGCATTTTCAGAAATGGTGCAACGTTTGTTCTTTTCGCAAAATAAATCTTGGTCAAAAAAAGACAAAACGCTTCTGTTTATTGACGAAATTCAAGAATCACCAAAAGTCATTGGTTTTTTGCGTTTTTTTTATGAACTAGAACCAACAATATCAATAATTGCTGCAGGTAGCATGCTCGAAACACTATTTGACACAACACTAAGTTTTCCGGTTGGTCGTGTAGAATATTTGGTTCTTCGCCCTTTGTGCTTTTCTGAATATCTCAATGCCATTGGCGAAAATGAAGCTGTAGAAGTGATGCAACAAATACCGCTTCCAAAATTTGCCGAAAGCAAGCTCGAAACATTTTTTAATAATTTTGCATTAATTGGCGGCATGCCCGAAGTTGTGAAACAGTATGCCAGTCATCGGGATTTGAAGCAACTTTCAAAAATATATAATTCGCTCATAACATCCTACATGGATGATGTAGAAAAATATGCACATAGTAGCGCGCAAGCCAACTATTTGCGGTTTATTATCAAAAATATGTTTGCCAATGCTGGCAAGCGAATCACTTTTGAACGGTTTTCGAATTCTAATTATAAGTCAAGAGATATGGCAGAAGGCTTACGAACACTCGAAAAAGCAATGTTAGTAAACCTCGTTTATCCAACCACGCAAACCGAATTGCCCTTGCTAACCGACAACCGAAAATCGCCAAAATTACAAGTTCTAGACAGTGGCCTGCTCAATTTTTTTGTAGGTATACAATCCGAAATTTTGGGTAGCACATCGATCGATACAGTATACAAAGGTACGCTTGTAGAACATCTTGTAGGTCAAGAAATGTTGTCAAACCAATTTGAAACACTAGCAAATTTGAATTTTTGGGTTCGAGAAAAAAAAGGATCAATGGCAGAAGTCGATTATATTGTCAATCACAACAGTAAATTGATACCTATCGAAGTAAAATCTGGAAAAATAGGTAAATTAAAATCACTCATGTTGTACATGGAAGCAACCCCACATCAGCTTGCCGTTCGGATTTATAGTGGCAATTTGCATATCGAAAAAATAAAAACTCCTGCTGGAAAAAGCTTTTATTTACTTAATTTACCCTTATATTTGAGTAGGTATTTTATGGAGTATCTCGATTGGTTTGAAAACGAAGTTAAATTATTGTAAATTTGATAGTTACAGCCAAATAATCCTGCCTGAAAAAGGATGACATTTCAATTATAAATCAAAAAATAGTTAATTACAAATGAAGAAATTATTTCTATTTGCACTTATTACCCTACTTGCTAGCTGTTCGTCAATCAAGAATCATAACGACCACTTGAATGATTTAATTTCAGTCACAAATTCTAAAACTGATGTTGATTTGGCTTACAAAAAGATAAAAAAGTTGCATCCCAACTTGTATTATTATATTTCTAAAAAAGATTTGGATTTTAAATTTGACAGCATCAAAAATACCATTACAAAACCGATAACAAGTTTTGAATTGTATACCAAAATAAGTCCTGTAGTTGCCGCAGTTCGGCAAGGGCATATGTTTACTTCGCCAGCTGTGAAACAATATTCCAAAAAAGAAAACAAAATTCTAAAAGCCAGAGGAACTGGACCATTATCGCAATTTGAATATGAGTTTTTTGACGATAAAATGTATGTCGTAAAAAATAAATCGTACAACAAAAAAATTAAAGTAGGAACCGAAGTAGTAGCTGTAAACGGACAAAAACCAATTGGTTTTTATAACGAATTTAAAAATCGTTTTACATCAGATGGTTACAACACAACTTTCAAGAAGAATATTGTTGGTCGACGTTTTGCCAGCTATTACACGCTTACAAATGGTGTAAAAGATTCCATAAATTTTGAATTTAAAAGCAACGACACGCTAAAAAAAATACTCATAAAAAGAGCTGTAACCGACTCAACTTCTATAAAAAGAAAGTTAGCTAAAACACCTTTAACCGAAGTTGAAAAAGCTAAAATTATTGCTGACCAAAAAGAACTCAAAGCCAAAAGAAAAACCTACGGATATGACGATGTTGCAAAACAATACAACCGCGAATTGTATTTTCTAGAAAAAGATAGCAGTGTAGCCGTTATCAAAATAAAAAGTTTTACAAAAGGGAAATACAGCACGTTTTACAAAGAATCTTTCGAGAAAATTGCAAAAACAAAATCTAAAACTTTAATTATAGATTTACGAAATAATACTGGCGGACGACTAGCCGAAATAGAAAACTTATATGCTTACTTGGCTGATTCTACATTTATTTTTAATGAAGATGCCGAAATGACTTCGCGTTTTAGCGTCATTGATAATTATATGAATTCTGGAGGAATAATCGGAAAAGTAGTGAAATTTGCAACTGCTCCGATAAGTATTCCGATATTATATTTCATGACTACCAAAAAAGACGATGGTAAAATTTATATGAAAATGAGTTCGCCAACCAAAATAAAAAAAACAAATTTTCGAGGAAAGATATATGTGCTTATAAATGGTTCTAGCTTTTCGGCTTCAAGCATTATTTCGTCCAACCTAAAAGGATCAAAAAGAGCCTATTTTGTAGGTGAGGAAACAGGAGGCGACTATAACGGTACCGTTGCAGGGCAAATGCCAATTGTAGAACTTCCGAATTCGAAAATCAAAATCAAAATAGGAATCCTCAACTGCGTACCTTTTCATAAAACTGACGTTTTGGGTCACGGGATTTATCCTGACAAAGAAATTCTGCCAACAATTCAGAACAGAATTGACAACGTAGATCCCGAAATGAATTGGATATTGAACGATATTAAAAGAACTGAAAAAGTAACTTCAAACTAATATTAGAAATGAAAAAAATACTGCTGTTGACTATCGTTATTGCAACACAATCTATTTTTTCGCAACAATTTACTCGAAAAGATTCGCTTCAAGGTGGATTGCCTTCTGAAAGATTAAATTTTGATATTTTGCGTTATGATTTGAATGTAAAAATTAATCCCGACGAAAAATCGATTGTAGGTTATAACGATATTCTATTTAAAGTAAAAGCGAAAAAAGCAAAGAAGATGCAACTCGATTTGTACGAAAACATGAAAGTTGATAGCATCGTTTTTAATAATTTAAAATTAGATTATAAAAGAGAGTTTAATGCCGTTTTTATAGAATTTCCAAATTTTATTGCTAGTAATTTCGAACATATAATTCGGTTTTATTATTCGGGGAAACCCACGATTGCCAAAAAAGCACCTTGGGATGGCGGTTTTGTATTTGCCAAAGACAGCCAAGGCAAACATCATATTGGCGTTGCTTGTCAAGGCGATGGTGCTAGTTTGTGGTTTCCCTGCAAAGATTCTCAATCAGACGAACCTGATTTTGGCACAACCATAAAAGTGGCCGTTCCAAACGGTTTGATGAATGTTTCTAACGGACGACTTATGGGTTCTGAAGATCTAAAAAACGGCTATACGCGTTGGGATTGGGAAGTCAAAAACCCAATAAATGTTTATAATATGACCGTAAACATTGCAGATTATATTCATTTTGGAGAAAACTACAAAGGTTTAAATCTCGATTATTATGTTTTGAGAGAAAACGAAGCCAAAGCCAAAATCCAATTTGAAGAAGTAAAACCTATGATGGATTGTTTTCAGAGCAAATTTGGAGAATATCCTTTCAAAGAAGATGGTTACAAGTTGGTAGAAACGCCTTATTTAGGCATGGAACATCAAAGTGCCGTGGCGTACGGAAATAAGTATCAAAAAGGCTATCTCGGTAGTGATTTATCAGGTACTGAAATTGGTAAATTATTCGATTTTATAATTATTCACGAAAGTGGACACGAGTGGTTTGGCAACAGCATATCCAGCAAAGATATTGCAGATATGTGGATTCATGAAGGATTTACTTGCTACTCTGAATCGGTTTTTGTAGAATGTCAATATGGTCTAGAAAAAGCACAAATTTATATTAACGGATTGAAACAAAATATTCAAAATGACAAAGCCATAATTGGTAATTTTGGTGTGCATAATGAAGGTTCTGGAGATATGTATTATAAAGGTGCGCTGATGCTCAATACAATAAGAAGTGTTGTTAATAATGATGAAAAATGGTGGCAAATGCTTCTGAAGTTTTCTAAAACATTCCGTCATAAAATTATTGAAAACAAAAATGTAATTGCTTTTTTTAATAAAGAATCAGGATTGAATTTAACTTCAGTTTTTGAACAATATTTAAAGTTTAAAAATATTCCTATTTTGGAACTTAAAGTCAAAAAAAAGAAGCTCATTTATAACTGGAAAACCGATGTTGCCAATTTTTCAATGCCTATAGACATTAAAATAAAAGGCGAGATAATTCGATTGAATCCAACAAATACAGAACAAACTTCAGAATTTAATGTAAAGAAAATAAAAGAAGTGGAAGTTTTGACAAATTTATTTTTTGTGGATGTGAAACGTTAATTTGAAAAAAATCTCATGTTATTTTTTTTTCATTATTGTTTTATTTCCTCTTTGGTTAATTGTTAAAATATTTTCTTCAACACTAAATTCAATTATTATGTTTGCTGCTAAAAATTCAAACTTATCTTTTCCAATTGCATCTAAAGGAAAAGCAGATTGCCCGGTAGCTTGAGCAAATAATTTATTTTCATTTTTAGTAATACTTATTTCTAACGGAAAATTTTCTTTATAATATTCACCTATATATTTATCCAAATCTGCTGATTTCAATTCGATTGAATTAAAAGTTGGAATTTGAAATGGTTTATCGAAATAGCAACTTAATGCAGCAATTATAATGTTATTATTTTCATAACCCAAGCCATTAGCCGTTAATGCGATTGATAGATTGTTATGGGGAAAATAGGAAAGTGACGAACCAAAACCATCAATTCCGCCCGTATGACCAAAGCCTATTTTATCATAAAATGGTACTTTAAAAATTCCCATTCCGAAATTTTCTGAAATTGTTTTCATTTGCTCCAAACTTTTTTGACTTATAATTTTATTTACAAATAAACTTTCGATAAATTTTAGCAAATCACTTGGGTTTGATACTATTGCACCAGCTCCCATAGGAATTGACAAATCGGTTTCTTTTTCTTTTTCCCATTTATCATTAAAACTGTATGAAAAACATTCATTATTATTTATGTCAATTTTAGAACCATAATAAGTGTTTTTTAATTTTAAAGGTTGTAGGATCATATTATTTAATAATTCTTTAAAGGATTTTTTATAAGTCTTTTCGAGAATATAACTCAATAATACATAGTTAGAGTTACTATATTCGCCTTTACTATTAGGCTCAAAGTCACTTTTCCCTTTACCGATTATTTCTATCATTTGTTGTTCGGTCTGAGAACTTGTATAATACTTCAAATACTCTTCATCATTTGTAAAATTATGAATCCCACTTCTATGATTTAACAGGTTTCCAATTGATATTTTTTTTGCATTTTCAATAGTTGGAAAATACTTATCAAGTGTTTGATTTAAAGTCATTTTTTTATCTTCTATTGCTTTAAAAACCATACAAGAAGTAAACATTTTTGAAATTGAACCGATACGATATTTAGTTTCTATATTAGAATTAATGTTGGTTTCAATGTCAACTTTACCAATAGATTTTGAATAAATAATTTTTCCTTTTTCAGAAATCGCAATACTTCCCATAAACTTATTTTTGGTTTCAAGAATTTGAAACAAACTGTCAAGTTTTGGTTTATTGAAATTTTGAGTAAAAACTGTTCCCCATAGTAATGTAACTACTACAAAAATTTTATTTTTAAGTTTCATAAATTTTAATTTGATTAAACACCTATTAATCTACTTATTGCCTAAACTCTCTTTCCTCAAAATTTTTCCGTTTTCGGTTTCTTTAAATTTCGATACGAATCTAATTTCTTTTGGTTTTTGATATTTGTCTAGTTCTTCAAAAATAGTTTCGTCGGTTTCAAATTTTTCACCTTCAATAACTAAAATCAATTTTTCGCCTAATTTTTCGTCGGGAATTCCGGTTACAAAAAAGCGATTTTTAATATGACTTGATAGTTTACTTTCTATTTGCTCCGGAATAAGTTTGATTCCGCCACTATTAATAACGTTGTCTAATCGTCCAAGAAAAACAAACTGGTTTTCGTTAACCAACTCGACCAAATCGTTGGTAACAATAACATCATCTGAAATTTTTGGCGCATGAATTACCAAACAATTTTTATCATCATAAGAAATGGTTACGCCCGGCAAAACCGTAAAGGCCTTCTCGCCTACTCGCTTGGCGGCAATGTGCGTAATGGTTTCGGTCATACCATAGGTTTCGAAAACTTGCGTTTTGAGTTTTGCTAACTGATTTTCGAGTTTTGTACTCATGGCAACGCCACCTATAATCATTTTTTTAACATCAACCAACTCTTTTATAGAGTTTTGCGCTTGCAACGGAACCATAGCTGCAAAATCATATTTGGTTTCGTTTTTATGCATTGGATGCGAACTCGGCGTGACAAAATCCATGTCTAGTCCTAAAATAAAACCACGAACAAACATCATTTTGCCTGCTATATATTGCACAGGTAAGCAATGTAGCACTTTATTTCCTGGTGCTAAATCAAAATAATCGCCTGTAGCAAGTGCCGAATTGACCATGGCTTGCTTTTCAATTTTTATAGTTTTTGGTGCACCTGTTGTGCCTGAAGTTTGCAAGTACATAAAGGAATTGTCATCAAACCAATCCAGAAAAAATTTTCCGACAGGTTGTTCATAAGCATCGCCTTCTTTGATATAGCTATACGCAACGCGAAGCATATCGTCACGATCAAAATGAAAACCATTCAATTTGAATAAATTATGAACTTGTTTATAGGCTAGATTAATCATGATTGCCTGCTATTTCGTTTATCTGATTTACGTTTTCTAGATGGATTGCACCTGTAAGTTTTTCTTTCCAATTGGTCCAACCGTATTTTTTACTAAAAATAAATAAAATAATTGGATAAATAATAAATACGGGCGCAATAATATCGAATCCTGCAGAAGGTTCTGAAATATCTTTTAAAATAGAATGTGTTTGAAAAGCCGACCAATCGGCAGTAACAAGCAACGCACCTACAAGGTTATTGGCGGCATGAAAACCCAAAGCAAGCTCCATACCATCGTCCATTAAGGTCATGATTCCTAGCATAAATCCTGTTCCAATATAATACAGCATAACGATATAGCCCATTTTTTCGACTTCAGGATTTAAAATATGCATGCCGCCAAAAATTATAGATGTCATTACTAATGGAAACCATTTGTTGCGTGCCAAATTACCAAAACCTTGCATTAAATAACCCCGAAATACATATTCTTCGCAACTGGTTTGAAGCGGTATCAAAACAATTCCAAGTAAAAATAAAATCAAAAAAGGAATTGGTTTGAAATTTAATACAAAATCTTCGGGTGCTTCATAATACATCACTAACGTTGAAATAACAGTTATGGAACCCCAAAGTAAAAACGAAAACCAAAAACGGCTCCAATCGATTGATTTTCGTGATGTTGTTAATGATAAAACAGTTTGTTTGTGCAAATTTTTTATAACGATAAAAATTCCTAAAAGTCCGAAAACAAAAGTTAACATTAATAAAAATAAAGTCAAATTTAAGTCAAGATACGTCATCAATTGTTTTTCATTCAATTTGGTAAAATCTTTGCCTTCTTGATACGCTTTTAAAAAAACGGCACCAGTAAAAGGTATTTGCCCAAAAGACGAAACAACAATAATAATCAATGATCCGACAATGTATTTCCAAAACTTATTTTCAATTTTTACTGCTTGTTCTATAAACATAATTTAACCTTTTTAATAATTTTACAATAAGTATCTTTTATATTGTTTTTGTTACGCCTAAAATAGACTATTTTTATAAAAAAAATATAAATTACTTTAAAAAATAATTTTATCCCATGATCTATCTTTTTCATAATTCACGTTGCGGAAAATCAAGAGACTGTCTTGCATTACTTAAAGAAACTAAGGCTAACTTTCAAATTATAAAATACTTAGAAAAGCCGCCATCATTTGATCAGCTATCAGTAATTATTGAAAAACTAGGTTATAAACCCATTGATTTAATTAGAAAAACAGAAAAAATTTGGATCGAAAAATATAAATCCAAAACATTTTCTGACCACGAATTGATTCAGTTAATGATCGAAAACCCAATTTTAATTGAACGACCAATTGTAATTAATGGAGAAAAAGCTGTAGTTGCCAGACCATTTGATAAAGCCCGTGAAGTTTTATAAATTTCATTAACATACAATTATGAATCATCAATTAAACTTATAGGTACTTTTGTTGTCCAAATGTATAAACTTTCATGAAAAAATTTCTAAAGCTAATCGCCGTTTTTTTATTAACCACAAGTACTGTTTTAAGCCAAGATAGACCCGAGCGAAAAAAAATTAAAATTTCAGGAATAGTTTTAGAAAAAAATACCAAACAACCTCTAGAATACGCCACTGTAACATTAATTAATACAAAAAATACGAAAGCAATTTTTGGCGGAATAACAAATCCTAAAGGCGAATTTCAGGTCGATGCCGTTGCTGGAATGTATGATCTAAAAATTGAATTTATATCGTACAAGCTTTTTGAAATAAAAGCCAAACTTCTCACTGACGATACCAATCTCGGAACAATAGACCTGTCAGAAGATGCCACACAACTACAAGCTGTAGAAATACGATCTGAAAAAACTACTGTCGAGATCAAATTAGACAAAAAAGTATACAATGTAGGAAAAGATTTGATGGTTAAAGGTGGCACTGTAAGTGATGTATTAGACAATATTCCGTCTGTAACTGTTGATGTTGAAGGTGTTATAAGCCTTCGAGGTAACGAAAACGTTCGAATTTTAATTGACGGAAAACCAACCAATGCAAATAATATTGGCGAAGCACTACGATTAATTCCTGCCGACGCAGTTGATAAAGTTGAAGTAATAACCAATCCATCTGCGCGTTATGATGCAGAAGGCGGTGGAGGAATCTTAAATATTGTTCTCAAAAAAGGAAAAACTAACGGACTTAATGGAACTTTTATTGCAACTGGCGGTTATCCTGCAAATAATGGATTGAGTGGCACAATAAACTACAAATCAGATAATTTTAACCTTTTTACAACGCAAGGATATGCTCTTAGAGGTAATCCGGGAGATTTTTTATTGAATACCAATTATCTCAATCCTAAAGAAAATGCGCCTTCCTATATTAGCGAAACCAGAAAGCTTGAACGAGAAAATAAATCCTATAACGGCACTTTCGGTATCGAGTTATTTATAAATAAAACGACCACATTAACAAATACTTTTAACTTCAGAAAAAGTAATGGAGACAATCAAGATTTTTTAATCAACGACAAGCAATTTACAAATGCCGCTCAAAATAGTATTCAAAAACGGGACAATCAAGAAGACAATAAAACCCGAAATGTAGATTTTGCAGCCAATTTGGTCAGGAGATTCAAAAAAGAAGGACATAAACTTACCATAGATTCTCAATTTTCTGTAAATAACGAATCGACTATTTCTGAAATTACTGACAATCAAACTGGCGTGGACAATACCAAAAATATTCAAGAACAATCCCGAAATTTAGTTCAAGCAGATTATGTATTACCATTACCTAAAGGAAGTCAGTTTGAATTGGGTTATCGAGGAGATTTTTCAAAACAAGCTACAGAAATTGAAGTTTTGAACAATCAAGTTTCCAACGATTTCTTCACTGGAAATCTAAAATATAACGAAAACGTAAATGCACTTTACACACAATATGGATTCAAAATAAAGAAATTTTCATATCTGCTTGGCTTGCGTTGGGAAGATTCAGATATTGTAATTGACAAATCCAACGAAGGCTTTTTTAGCAATAAAAAATATAATAATTTCTTTCCTAGTGCATTTGTTACTTACGAAATTTCTCCAAAATCGAGCGTTTCATTAAGCTACAGCCGTCGCATACAGCGTCCAAGAGGTCGACAAATTAATCCATTTAATAGCTACTCAAGCAACAACAATATCTTTCTAGGAAATCTTGATTTGAATCCATCCATGACAGATGCAATTGATTTCGGTTATCTAAAACGCTGGGAAACAATAACTTTAAGCACGTCTATGTACATCAATAAATCAACAGATGTATTTCAGTTTATTCGTCGTAGCTCAGGACTTAGCAATAACGGAATCCCAGTTATTGTAGCACAACCCATAAATTTGGACGCAGAGTATAGAGCAGGATTTGAGTTTACGCTCAATTATACGCCCTACAAATGGTGGAAACTAAATTCAAATTTCAATTATTTTAAAATAAAAACAGAAGGAATTTACAAGTTTACTGATAATCAAAATCAAATAATCACTACCGATTTTGCAAATTCCAATAGTTCATGGACGTCAAGATTATCCTCCAAAATAACATTGCCAAATAAAATTGACTGGCAAACCAACTTCAACTACGAAGGTCCAAGAGTAAGTGCGCAAGGAAAAATTCTAGGAAACTATGGCATAAATCTCGCTTTTAGTAAAGATATCCTAAAAGACAAAGCAACGATAGCCTTCAATGTATCTGATTTGTTCAATACAAAAAGACGCATTATGGAAAACGAAATCGCAAATGTTGTGAGCACTTTTGGCGATATGCAATTCAGAAAACGCCAGCTTACACTATCATTTACCTACAGATTTAATAAAAAGAAAACAGACGAAAAACCAGTAAAACGCCAAGAAGAAGGCGGTGATTATCAAGGATAAAACGAAAAAAGGAACTTAAATAAGTTCCTTTTTTTAATGATTTTATGAATAACTAAGAAGTCGCTCGTTTTTCTTTCCATTCTTTAAACATTTCCCACAAAGCACCGCCAACCCAATACTGGACGAATCCAACGAGAAAAAACATCAACCAAAAACCTATCGTCAGGATGGTCAAAAATAGAATAAAGCCTAAATATTGTTGAAATTCAAACATGATTTTTCGATTTATTTTTTACAAAAGTAAACGTAAAATTCGTTTTAACCAATAATTTTAAAAAATATTTTTTATACATTTTATAAACAACTATAAATTTGTATTTTTGGAGCTATTTCCCGCTATCAGCTACAATCTTTGTTTTGGAGCTTGCTTCGCCGCTCAAAAACAAAGGATTTTCGCTTTTATCGGGGCTAAAATATGAAACCTAATTATCAAACAAACATTCAAATAATGGAATTCAGAATCGAAAAAGACACTATGGGCGAAGTGCAAGTTCCCGCCAACAAATATTGGGGCGCACAAACCGAACGTTCTCGTAACAACTTCAAGATCGGACCTTCGGCATCCATGCCAACAGAAATCATAGAAGGATTTGCTTATCTCAAAAAAGCCGCAGCCTACGCCAATTGCGATCTCGGCGCACTTCCAACAGAAAAAAGAGATGCCATTGCAGCCGTTTGCGACGAAATTTTAGCTGGAAAACTCGTCGACGAATTTCCACTAGTAATCTGGCAAACAGGTTCTGGAACACAAAGCAACATGAACGTAAACGAAGTCATCGCAAACCGTGCGCAAGTGCTTGCTGGACATAAAATAGGCGAAGGCGAGCAATTCATAAAAGCCAACGACGATGTCAACAAATCGCAATCTTCAAACGATACTTATCCAACCGGAATGCACATTGCTGCTTATAAAGCCGTTGTAGAAATTACAATTCCGGGTGTAGAAAAACTTCGCGATACCTTACACGCCAAAGCTTTAGAATATAATAAAGTAGTAAAAATAGGTCGTACACACCTTATGGATGCCACGCCTTTAACCTTAGGACAAGAAATTTCGGGTTATGTAGCACAACTCAATTACGGAATCAAAGCGGTCAAAAATACCTTAGCACATCTTTCTGAAGTAGCACTTGGTGGCACTGCAGTTGGTACTGGACTAAATACGCCAGCGGGATACGATGTGAAAGTTGCCCAATACATTGCCCAATTTACAGGCCATCCGTTTGTTACGGCTCCCAACAAATTTGAAGCTTTGGCTTCACATGATGCTATTGTAGAAACCCATGGCGCGCTAAAACAATTGGCGGTTTCCTTGAACAAAATTGCCAATGATGTGCGTATGTTGGCCTCTGGACCACGATCGGGAATTGGCGAAATACTGATTCCCGAAAACGAACCAGGATCGTCCATAATGCCCGGAAAAGTTAATCCTACACAATGCGAGGCATTAACAATGGTTTGCGCACAAGTTATGGGCAACGATGTAGCCATTTCGGTTGGTGGCATGCAAGGTCATTATGAACTCAATGTTTTCAAACCATTGATGGCAGCCAATTTCCTGCAATCGGCTAGATTGTTGGGCGATGCTTGCATGTCGTTCGACCAGCATTGTGCGCAAGGCATCGAACCTAACTACAAGCGAATTGAAGAATTGGTCAACAATTCTTTGATGTTGGTAACGGCTTTAAATACAAAAATCGGCTATTACAAAGCAGCCGAAATTGCACAAACGGCTCATAAAAACGGTACAACGCTCAAGGAAGAATCGGTACGTTTGGGTTATGTCTCTGCCGAAGATTTCGATGCTTGGGTAAAACCAGAAGAAATGGTGGGAAGTTTGAAATAATTAATTTTTTACCAAAAAACACTTAAAATCTGTAAAGAAATTTACAGATTTTTTTGTATATTTAACATAATTAAAAATTAAAAAAAATTAAACTTGTTTGTACTTGCCTTTTTAGCTTTTGTGGTGTTATTTGCTAGTAATTAAGTTTTTTAAAGTTACAAAAAAAGTTTTATTTTAAACTTTAAGCACTTAACATTCGTTTTAAAGTGTCCTGAATTGCGATTCTAAATGAATCATCTTGGGTTACTTTTTTGTACAAATCAAGTTCAATTTTTCGTTGTTTTGACATTACATCATCAAATATTTTTCTAAAAGCAATTTCTCTATTTTGAATATCGGTATTTTCGGAATATTTTTCCTTATAGTCTGGGTGTGTCTGCATATTTTTAGCCAAATTTACAAACTTTGTTCTTTGCTCTTCTGGTGTTGCTTCCCAACCTTGAAACCATTTTTCATTGAAGCTATTGATAATTAAATCCAAAGTGTCTTCTGCTGCATCGCTTCCGTGTGCACCTCTTGGATTAGGATTTTGAGGGTCTAATTCCGTTTCTGAATTGTCTAAACCAATACTGGAATTGAGCTTTACTCTTTCTAATCCGTAGGTTGATAAATCGACTGAATTTAGTAATTCGTCTAAAGCATCAATATCTCCATCAACGATAATTAATTTTGGTATCAGGAACTTTAAAAACCAAAATAATTTTTCCCATTGCAATACTTCATACGGCAAGATAGATGCCATTTGACCATATATTTTGACAAACTGTTTGGCTTTAATTTTGAAATCTGCCTTTTGGCTGTCTTCTAATTCTAATTGAAAGTTAAAGCGGTCAGCAGCTACATCAATAATTGGACTTAACAGTTGCGCATCTACTTTATTAAAATACTTTTCTACAAAATCTTCGACTTCTGCCCATTCATAAACGCCAACTTCATCTAAACTTGCTTTTATTTCGTGCAATACATTTACATCAGTAGCTTTGTTTAGTGATGTTGCTGTGTAAAAAGGGTCAAATGCTTCCTTCATATCTTCGGTAGAGTTGAAGAAATCGAGTACAAATAAATCTTCTGTTTTCTTGCCTAATTTATCGGCTGCACGGTTTAATCTTGATAGTGCTTGGACTGCCAAAACACCTTGCAGTTTCTTATCCACATACATTGCTGTTAGTTTTGGCTGGTCAAAACCAGTTAGGTATTTGTTTGCCACTACTAAAATTTTATAGCCGTCTTCGTCAAACTTATCTCGGGTATCTTTTTCGGCAAAACCATTGATACTTTCTTCTGAATATTCGATACCATCAATTTTTTTCTTTCCCGAAAAGGCAATAATAATCTTGAAAGGCTGTCCTTTTTCTTTAAGTATGTTCTGTAATGCAAAATAATACTTTATAGCTGATTCAATGCTTTGTGTCGCTACCATTGCTTTTGCTTTCCCTTTTAGCTTTTTGGTAGTGACTAATTTAGTAATGAAATGATCCAGGATAATATCCGCTTTAATCGCTATGGTTTGTTTGTGTTGTTCTACAAAAGCTCTTAACTTTTTTTGTGCTTTATTGGTGTCGAATAACGGATTGTCTTCTATAGATTTTTCTATTTCGTAGTAACTTTTATAAGTGGTATAATTTGCCAATACATCGAGAATAAATTTTTCTTCAATGGCTTGTTTCATTGAATATAAATGAAAAGGTTTGAATTTTCCATCTTCTTGCAACGCTCCAAACTTTTCTAATGTATTTGATTTTGGCGTAGCTGTAAATGCCAAAAAGGAAGTGTTTTTGCTCATTTTTCGAGAACGCATTGCCTCAATAATTTTATCCTGTGGATCTTCTTCCTCTTCCTCTGTATTGCTATTTCCCATGGCACGATTCATATTGTCGGCTGCTGAACCACTTTGACTGCTGTGGGCTTCGTCTATGATTACTGCAAAACGTTTGTCGCTTAAATCGGCAATTCCATCTACAATGAACGGAAATTTTTGAATGGTAGTAATAATAATTCTCTTGCCACTTTCCAGACTTTCTTTCAATTCTTTGGAAGAATACGCCGGAGCTACAATATTTTTTACTTCAGAGAAATCTTTGATGTTTTCACGAAGTTGTTTGTCTAATAATCTTCTATCGGTAACTACAATTACCGAATCAAAAAGTGGATTAGTAACGCCTCTGCTTCCTGGTGTGGTTTCGCTGTCGGGATAAGTTTCGATGAGTTGGTAAGCCGCCCAAGTGATGGAGTTTGATTTTCCGGAACCCGCAGAATGTTGGATTAAATAGGTTTGCCCGACACCGTTTTTACTGGCATCGGCTATTAATTTTCGCACTACATTCATTTGGTGGTATCTCGGAAAAAACAAATTCTTTTTGCTTAAAGCATCAGTTTCTTTTCCGTCAAAACGCACAAAATGCTGAATGATATTGGCAACACTTTCTCGTGTTAAAACTTCGTCCCATAAATAAGCAGTTTTATGACCAAATGGATTTGGCGGATTTCCTTTTCCGAAAAATGGTTCTTCTTGACCTTTATTAAACGGCAAGAAAAAAGTATTAGCACCGTCTAACTTGGTTGTCATATACACTTCATCGGTATCGACTGCGAAATGCACCACACAACGCCCAAAGTTTAATAGAGGTTGTGAACTATCTCTTTTGGTTTTGTATTGGTTTTGTCCGTGTACTTTTGCGTTTTGTCCTGTCCAATGGTTTTTAAGTTCCATTGTTGCAATAGGCAAACCGTTTATAAACACTACCATATCAATTTCTTCTCTTGGATTGAGTGTAGAATATCTTATTTGGCGAGACACACTGAATTCGTTATTGTCAAAATTGTCTTTGGCTTGTTTGCTGCTACTAGCCAAAGGCAACACATACAATAATGTAAAGTGCGCATCATCTACTTCTAACCCTTTGCGAAGCAAACGCAAGATGCCGTATTTTTTTACCAAACGATCCAATCGTTCCATTATTTTGAGTTTCCAATCGCTTTGTTTTTGTAATTTGGCTAACTCTTGGGGTTGTGTTGTTTGGAGAAAATGCCAAAACCGAACTTCATCAATAGCATATTTTGAATTGAAATCATTGGCATAGCCAATGTAATACCCATTGCCAGAACGATACAATTCGTTACGCTCGTTTACAGTATTGTCTGCACTAACTAGCTTTTTCAGGTCTTCCAGACAAGTGCCTGTTAGTTTTTTTTCTATAGCTGCTTCGAGTGCTTGTTCGTTGGTTTGTGATGGCATAGGTTAAATATTTATAATAATATTTTGTAATATTCTATGAGCTGCAATAATATCATCATTTTGATTAGGATTATTTTTTTGTTCAATTGATGCAATATAAACTTCTCCATTACTCTCATTAAAATACACTCTTAATGCTGTTGGAGTATAAACCCTTAATTCTAATACTTTACATCTATAATTATTTGGAGAAACATCTTTAATGATTTTTGTGTCTGGAAAGAAAGGAGTTACAAATCCTCTGTTTTTTGCTTTATCAAATTGTTCAATAATTGATTCTTGAATATTATTTGAAAGGCTATTAAAATCTTTTTCAAAACCTGGATTAGAATTGTAATTTTGAATAACAATTTTGAGTTTATCTAGATTGGAAGAAAAATTATAATTCCATTGATTATAGGTAACATTATTTACTATTTGCTTCGGAACAGAAATTATTGTTTTAGAAAAATCAATTCCTAAAAACCCGTTCAAATTATTACCACAATAAACATTAGCTGTAACTTCTGAATTTATGTAATCATCACAAGATAGAAGTTGTTCAATATAAATTATAACCGCCTGCTCAACTTGACCATAATTAGTACACAAGTCTTCGTAAACTTTTAAATTATAAATAGAATGATGTTTTCTAAAAAAATGACTTACAGATTTTTCTATGGAATTCAATTCAGACATTCCCAATTTAAAATCTTCAAAATCATTTAGTTCAATTGCTTCATTTAATAAAAAGAAGTTACTCATCCTTTTCTAATTTTAAAAAGTTCAGCAAAATCTATTTGTGTTTGGTCAAAAAATCCTTTTGGCCAACTTGAAAGTTCTCCTTTCTCATTGATTGAGATAGACTCAACATTTGGTTGATTATTATATTCTTCTTGACTAAAATAATTAATTGTAACTAAATCTTTATCAACTTCTTTTAAAGCTGTTGCAATTTGAATTCCATTAACAAAATGATCACTATGCGTTTCGACAATTACATTAACTCCTGAATTTGCTACCATAGCAAGAAATCTTCCGATTTTTGATTGTGCTGATGGGTGCAAATGTGCTTCTGGATTTTCAACTATCATAAAACTGCCTTTTTTTGCAATTAATCCAGTTACTAAAATTGGAAGTACATAACTAATACCAAAACCAATATTTGTTGCAATAGTCGGGTCGCCTTTTGTATAATAATTATCTACTTTTATTTGAGCAGAATGAGTGTCAGGACTATATGACGCTGAAACAGATACTCCTGGCATTAATTCATTTAACCAAGCATTTACCTGC
Organism: Flavobacterium sp.; assembly: GCA_043771555.1. Lineage (GTDB taxonomy): Bacteria > Bacteroidota > Bacteroidia > Flavobacteriales > Flavobacteriaceae > Flavobacterium. The sequence goes on from JAYVHB010000077.1 coordinate 55,015, forward strand.
TGTTCTAAACGTGGACTTTTAGAGTTTATATTTTTTCTACTATCCTCAATTTCAAATGTATAGTTTGAGTTTGTGTCCGAAATTAATTGTGCCACAAATTCTCCTTGAAAACCTGCATTAGGAAAATCATAAAATTTAATCCCTTGATTTATCCTTGGTCCAATTCGTTCAGCATTTAGATAATAAAACTCTTGGATAAAAACGGAATCATTTATTGCAATAGTATTTATAACTTCAATGGGTTTAAGATGCAAGTTTGTATTATCATCAATTTCATAGACTACTTGAAAATATTCATTTGGATAATTTAAAGTTATTGCTACAAATTCTGGAGAAGTATTTCTTGGAGTTATAAGAAAACTATTTCCTAATGCTAAACAATATGAACCGTTTAGTTCAACATTCAATCCATTAATTTCATTGTATTGATATTTATTTATATCTCCACCTTCCCATTTTGCACAATGTTCAATAGTTCTTCTCAAAAAAAGTAAAGCTTGTATGACGGTACTTTTCCCATTACCATTAGCTCCTGCAAGCACTGTTAATCGGTTTATTGGAATGGTTTTGTTAGTAAAACATTTAAAATTTTCAATTTCTAGATTTAGCATAATTTAAAATGTTAAATTTTCTAGAATTAATTTTTCAATCTCTCCAAAAACATATTGTAAATTTGCTTTACCATTTGTACCATATGACAAATAATTTAGAAGTCTTGGATCCTCTTGAATTTTTACAGTAAGTGGAACTAATAAGCTACTATTCAAATTATTAATCTTAATTGTTTCAGCATCATATTTTGATAATAATACTGAACAGGAAACAAATAATGCTTTGTTTATAAGTTGTTTATATGAATTTGGTTCGATGTCTTTTGGTAGAATTTTTCTAAACGAATATTTTCTTCCAAACAAATATTCTGCGTTTTGCATCGCATTAGAAAATAATTTAACCCAATGCTCTTTAGCTTCTTCAGATAATTTATTGAGGTTTTCTGTTAAATCATCTAATGAAGTGTCCATATACCCAGTATAATTAAACAATAATTTATCATCATTATACAATCTAGAAAACAGAATGAAACGTAAAGCAATTTCTTGGTCATCCATTCGAGTTGCCTTAATACTTCCATCAGTAGCTGACTTAAACTCGGATAAATTGACCATTTTATTAAGTGTTTCTCTTAATGGTTTTGTAGCCAAACAATTTCTGATTTCTTGATTGTTCAAAGGTTTTCCACCAGTATTAATTCTTCTAAAAATATCATACTTTACTTTTGACGGAGAAGTTGGGTCAATAACATTTACCGAAAACTGTGTCATATTGAACCAACGAAAGTATTTAGCGTCTATTCCTTTTTTCCCGTTTGGCGTACCATCTTTGTTTTTTTCAGAATAATATCTGCCATTGCAAGTATCTTTTAGGTATTGCAATCCTTTCAATGAAAATTTGTTATCCATAAAATCCTTTATGGTTGTTAGTCGTTGTAAACCATCAACAACTGTAATACGCCCTTCTTCGTCCTCTGCTAGATAAAACATTGGAAGCGGAATTCTTAATAGGATTGATTCTATTAATCTCGATTTTTGATGACTGTCCCAAACAAAATTTCTTTGAAAATCGGGTGTGAAATCAATATCTTCATTGTCAATCATTTCAGCAATTAGCTTTACACTAAATTGTTTTGAATGCACTTTTATTTTATCGGGATCATAAGGACTTACATCCTCTGTAATTTTAGATTCTGTATTTTCTGTGCCCGATTGCTCCGCCTCAATAACTTCTAAAACTAATTGGTCTAATTTTATTCTAGTAATATCTTCTTCCTCCAATAAACTTAAATCTTTGTTGACTATAACAAACGAATTATTGAGCAATTGAAGCTTCATCCAGCTTTTGCTGTTTTCATCTATTAGTTCATAAAAAATTTCTGTATCTCCTATTTCTGATTTTCTGATAGGTGATAATAAAATATCTTCCTTGTTATTTAGTGTTAATTCTATAGTCATCACTTTATTTTTTTTCAAATTTACTTAAAAAACCTTAACCTTACCTGTAACCGCACTATTTATCAAACTCGCCTTGTATTCCTTCAATTTATCAATCTCTTTTTCTTTTAAGGATATGGCTGTGGCGATTTTTTTATTTGTTTTTGCTATAAAATCTGCTATTTCAATTTGTTCTGATTTTGGTGGAACAGGAAATGGAAAAATATTAAAATTTTCTGATGGGAAACGCCATCTTCCTAACATTGAAACTCCTTGACCGTGTGCATAAAAAACTTTATTACTATAGCATAATTGAAGTAATAATAACATATATTCTTTGTTTGAATTAGGTTCTATCAAATCGAAAACTCTATAATCTGGACTAATTACACCATCATATTTAGAAATATCAACATAACCTGTTAGTAAATCCATATGGTTCATTGCAAAATCTCCTTTGTAAACAAATTGATATTTTGAATAATCCATCGAGAGTTGTCCTGCACCGCTTTCAGTATCTTTTACTTTTATTCCTTTTTGAGTGATAGACAAAACGTTGTGTCCTATTTCTCCTGATATTCTTTTTAAAATTTGAAATACATATTTTAATCGTTTCACTTGCCAATGCTCTGGTATTTGCCCAATCCATTCTACACCGCTAGCTTTTAGTTTTACATTATGGTTTATTCCTTTTGTAACAGCTTTGTTAATCAGTGAATGTTTGCGTTCTTTGAGTAGTTCTATTTGGTTTTTCTTGATGGTTATGGCTTGGTCTATCTTGGTCGTTTTGTCGTCAAGGAATTTGGCAATTGCAGTTTGTTCCGAGAAAGGAGGAAGTGTTACAAATATTTCAGCCATTTCTCCATTCATTATTTTTGCTCCATTCGTATCTGGTCTTTTATAGAATTGAGCAGCAACTTGAAGTGAATAAGTTACAAATTCTATAACTTGATTTTTATTATATGGTTGCAATGTTCCGCAAACATTTGTACAATTATGTTTTCCCTCTCTTAAAAAAACAGTTCCAGCATTTGCACCATCAGTAGTCCAAGTTATTTGATTACAATCAAAATCGAATGTGTTAATATGTCCTAAAACACCATTGTCTTGTGTTTGAGAAGAATAAACTGGATATAAACCATTTTCTATTAATTCAGTTTGAGCTATAACTCTTCCTCTCCCAACACTAAAAAGAAACTTAATTTTTTTTGCCTCCCAATGTTCCGGAATCTCTCCCAACCATTCTACACCACTGTTTTTATAAGAATTATATTTTTGTAACTTATTGTTCATTTTCTTATGAGTTGTTGGGTTCAAAAAATTCTTTTTCAATGTCTTCAATGCTTGGCAAACTCGATTTTAGGTTGTCGGGCAACATTTGTGTGAGTTCGTATTCTGAAACGCCAATGGGTTTGTTTAGGTCACGCAAGGCATATTCGGCAAAAATTTTGTCTTTGCCTTTGCACAAAATCAGTCCTATGGTGGGTTTGTCGGTTTCGTGTTTTAATAAATCATCGACTGCGGAGCAATAAAAGTTCATTTTGCCTGCATATTCGGGCAAGAAATCGCCTTTTTTTAAATCGATAACCACAAAGCAACGCATTTTGAGGTGGTAAAACAGGAGGTCGAGCTGAAAATCTTTGTCGCTGACTTCTAGTTTGTATTGTCTTCCTACAAAGGCAAAACCTGCACCGAGTTCCATCAGAAATTTCTCGACGTGTTTGACCAATTCCAACTCTAATTCTCTTTCGGAAAACTCGGTTGCGAGTGTAATAAAATCAAAAATATAAGGATCTTTGAAGGTTTGCTTTGCCCAAAGCGAATGGGCATTGGTAAGTGTATTGTCGAAATTGTGAACCAATGCGCCTTGGCGTTCGTGAATCTTGCTTTTGATTTGTGCCACCAATGTATCTCGGCTCCAACCTTGTTCCAAGATTTGCTGCATATACCAATAGCGTATGGGAAGGTCTTTTATTTTTTGAATTAATATGATGTGATGCGCCCAACCAATTTTTGTAATTAATTGTTGGTTAGCGGTTTCTAATTGGGAAACGGGTAGTTTCCCAATTGATTGACTTTCTAATTCCGACACAGGTAGTGGCGAAATTGTATCATTTTCTAAATGGGAAACGGGCAGTTGCCTAATTGGGTCAGCTTCTAATTTGGCAACGGGTAGTTGCAAAATTGAGAAATTAGAATATTCAGCATAAAATTGAACCATAAATTTTAAATTCCTTTCGGAAAATCCTCTTACTTCAGCGAGTTCATTTTTTAAATCGATAGCCAGTTTAGGGATAACTCCTTTTCCCCAACCTTTTTGTTGCTGCTGAAAATGAATCATTCGACCAATGTCCCAATAGGTTGCCAACATTTCGGCATTGGCAGCAAGATTGACTTTTAACTGTCCTTGACGAACTCTATTTTTTATGTTGGTTAATAAGCCTTTGTATATTTCTATTTCGTTATTCATTTTCCGTTGTATTAAAAAATCATAATTGGTAAGATGCGCTAAATTGTCGTGACAGTGTAACGACAATTGTTAGGTTGGCAAACTGCTATTCAAAATTATATTCATTCGTCTTGGTTATCATATTGGTTCCAATAAAAAAGTGCTCCTTCGGGATCGATAGTTTTGTAATAGTCCACTAACTTGATGTATAATGTATCGCCAACACCGTGCATTGTTAGCGATAATAAGCTATCCAGCAAATGCTCAATTGAATTTTGGTTTACACATTTTTCGTTAATGATTTGGTTTACTTCATTTTCTAAAGCAGGCAAATGCTTTTCCAATGATTTATTGAAATCTTCAATTAATGCTTTTATGTCATCAAATAACTTATCCATCACACTACTAGGTTAATGCTAGAATCTCTGCAATTAATCCATCACTTTCTTTTTCCAATGCCAAAATATCAGCCGTAATTGCTGCGATGGTTCGCAATGGTTTTTGTTTGTAAAAATATTTATTGAAACTTATTTCGTAACCAATTTTAGTAGCATCAAGGTTTATCCAAGCTTCGATAACGTGTGGTTGCACTTCTCGCAGAAAGTAGTCATAAATGTTCTCTTTGAGTGGGATATTTTCGGTATCTCGTAAGTCGCTTTCGGTTTCGTATTGCAGGTATTCCCCTTTTTTACTGGTTGGGAAATAACCGTAATTTGCCAATTGGTTTTCTTTGCAACCCAAATGGTTTAATACTTTTTCTAATTTTTCTCCTGCTAGTTTGGTTGTGCCTTTTATTACTTTTTCGGCATTGGCAACATACCAACTTACGGCATTGAGAATGGCATTTTTTTCGGAAGATGAAATAGTACACTTCAACTTTTTGACCGCTGCATTGACTTTTTCGTTAAAAATATTGAAATCATTGTACTCTTCTGTTCCAATTTCATTGCTCAACAAAGTAGCAGTTTGCAACAAATTCAATTGTTTTTTCCAAAGTGTTTCGCTGGTTAGCGCTTTTAATTGTTTGGTATTGAGATTTAGTTCTTGTTTCTCTGCCCAGTCAGTTATAATTTTTTCGTGTTTAGCAATTTCGGTATAAACACTATCGCCATAGGTTTCATAAATATAAACCATCGCTTCTTTTAGCGATTTATCAAAACGTAATTCGGCAATGCGTTCGGCAGTAAATTGAGCTTTGAGTCGTTTTGGTCTTTCGATAGTTACTTTGTGGTAACCAAAATCAGCGTTATCAAACACTTGCGAAGCAATGTCTCCATCGCTTGTGCGTGATGCAGCTTGAAGTTTTGTATAATTTTTTACAATTTCGGTAATATGTTCGGGAGCAAACTCACAATTTTTGTTGCCTAAATTCTTGCGTAATTTTCTGAATAGTTGCCCTGCATCAATAAGTTGTACTTTTCCTTTTCTATTTGCCGTTTTATTATTGCTCAATATCCAAATATAAGTTGTAATTCCGGTGTTGTAAAACAAGTTATTTGGTAATTGTACAATGGCTTCAAGCCAATCATTATCAATAACATAGCGGCGAATATTGCTTTCGCCACCGCCTGCATCTCCAGTAAATAAACTACTTCCGTTATGAACAGATGCAATTCGTGATCCCGCTGTACTTTGCGAAAGTGGTTTCATTTTATTGACCATTTCCATCAAAAATAATAATTGCCCATCGGAAGAACGAGGAATGGCATCGGCATTTTCTTCAATTCCCCAATAGTTTTTCAATCGAATTTGAAAACGTGTATCAATTACCTCTTTTCCGTCTTTAATGTGTTTTTGCTCACTTGCCCATGATTTTCCGTAAGGCGGATTGGACAACATAAAATCGAATGTGGTTCCTTGAAACTCATCAGTAGAAAGTGTAGAGCCAACCCTAATGTTTTCGGGATTGTTTCCTTTAATCATCATATCCGATTTGCAAATGGCATAAGTTTCATCGTTGATTTCTTTACCATACAAATAGACATCAGAATTAACGGCACGAATTTCTCCGTCTTCGTCTTTGATGAAATTTTGTGCTTCGGTAAGCATTCCACCACTTCCACAAGCTGGGTCGTAAATAGTCATTACTGGTGGCAAATTGTTTTTAATGGGGTCGAAAATAATATGTGTCATCAAGTCGATTACTTCTCGAGGAGTAAAGTGCTCTCCTGCTTCTTCGTTATTTTCTTCGTTGAACTTTCGGATTAATTCTTCAAATACATACCCCATTCCGAGATTAGATAATGCTGGTAATTTTCTACCATTGGCATCATTCTTTTCGAAAGGCGTGAGGTTAATATCTGGAGAAGTAAACTTTTCTAAAACATCAAGCAGCACATCTTTGGATGCCATATGCCTAATTTGGCTTTTGAGTTTGAATTTTTCAATAATCTCTTTTACATTGTTACTGAACCCATTTAAGTAATCTTCAAAGTTGGCTTGTAGTAATTGTTGGCTGTTTGTGGCTGTATCGTGTAAACGTTGTAAAGTCCATTCGCTTGTATTATAAAACACATAACCCGAAGCATCACGCAATCCATTTTCGTCCCATTCTATAAAACCTGCTTCATCTCGTTGAAAAACTAATTCTTCTAATACAGCATCTTTGGTAGGTTCTAGCAGCGCATCTAAACGGCGTAAGACTACCATTGGCAAAATTACATCACGATATTTTCCTCGAACATAAACATCACGAAGACAATCGTCTGCAATTGACCAAATAAAAGAAACTAATTTATTGTGTACAGATTGGTCCATAAAATTTTATTTAATCTAAAAAAAATCTAAAGTTGGTATTCAGGGAAATATACACAAACATACAAAAATCAAATTGATTTTTTTAGAGACAGTTTTTGAAATTTTTTGTTTAATTCGTAAAATAATTATTTATTTTGTTTAACTTTGCGGCAAATAAATTAAACAAAAAATTTTCTTAATGGAAAAAGAAAAACCAGATAATATTGTTTACACCAAAGAGTTTGGCTATAACGCAAGTATGTTGCCTTACGCAACAAGTGTTGGTGCGCCAGTAATAAAAGTTGATGATATTGTAGCTTGGAAAGCTCGTGGCATTCACAACGTTAATAAAGAATTTGAAGGAAAGTTCAATGAATTAAAATTGCAATACCAACAACTTGTAGAGGATTTTCAATGGAACGATCTAGTCTACAACTGCAAATTTTCCTTTGAGCCAGTAATTGGGGAGGTTTATCACATGTACAACGGCAATGACAACAACCAATTCTTGTCGTTGATAGCTCCAAACGAATGGAATAAAGAGCATATTGCTACTTTCAAATTGAGTAGCGAACGTAAATGGATCATGCTAGAAAGAAGTGAAACGTTTTCTTTTTAAAATCATCAAAAAATGAAATCTCCAATTGCCGAAATTGATAATTCCGAATTAAATGAAATCCAAATTGATCGTATCATCGAAATGGCCTGGGAAGATCGTACTCCGTTTGATGCTATAAAATTTCAATTTGGTCTCGCCGAAGCCGATGTGAAAGCTTTAATGAAAAAGCAATTAAAGTTTTCAAGCTACAAACTGTGGCGAAAACGGGTTGAAAATTGCAAAACCAAACATGCCAACAAACGCGCCGACGGTATTGACCGATTCAAATGCAACATGCAACGCGCTATTTCTAATAATAAAATATCCAAACGATAATGAAAACCTATTTATTTGCTGGTGCTTCCAGCGCAATCGCAAAAGAATCTGCCGCTTTATTACAGGCAAAAGGACACAAAGTAATCGGAATTAGTACTAAAGAAAAAGATTTCAATTATAACGAATTTTACCAAATTGAAAGCTATGATTTTGGTCATTTTCCAGTTTTAGAAGTTGCAATTGACGGAATTGCGTATTTTCCAGGAACGATAAATTTAAAACCTTTTCATCGACTAAAACCTGAAGAATTTCAAACAGATTTTTCAATCAATACTATGGGTGCCGTTGCTTTTGCACAAAATTATTTGGCTAACCTAAAAAAAACAGAAAACGCTTCGATGGTGTTTTTTAGTACCGTTGCTGTAGGAATCGGAATGCCATTTCACTCGTCAATCGCTATGGCAAAAGGAGCAATTGAAGGTTTAACCAAATCCTTGGCAGCTGAATATGCTCCAACCATTCGAGTTAACTGCATTGCGCCGTCATTAGTAAACACACCTTTGGCAGAAAAATTTGTATCGTCACCCGAAAAAATCGAATCAATGCAAAAACGAAATCCTATGCAAAAAGTAGGCGATGCCATTGATGTTGCCAATGCTGTTGTGTTCTTGTTAGGAAACGAATCTAGTTGGGTAAGCGGACAAATAATGGCTGTAGATGGCGGAATGAGTACTTTAAAAAACGGATAATTTAGCAATGAACAGAGCAGAAATAGATAAATTGGAAAAACAATTCCGAATCAATTTCATAAACAGTCTCGGCGGTTTCAAGAGTATTTGTTTAATCGGTACACAAGACCAAAATCAAAATCACAATCTAGCCATTTTTAGTTCTATTGTGCATGTCGGAAGTAATCCGCCACTTTTTGGATTTATTTCAAGACCTGCGGCTTTTGAGAGAAATACGCTCGAAAACATTTTAGAAACTGAATATTATACACTTAATCACATTAATGAAGCCATTTTTAAACAAGCACATCAAACGTCTGCCCGATATGATAAAGGAATTTCTGAATTTGAAAAAACAGGTTTAACAGCCGAATACAAGAATGATTTTTTCGCACCGTTTGTTCAAGAAAGTTTTGTGCAATTGGGTATGAAATTCAGAGAACGAATTGATATAGAAACTAACGGAACAGTATTAATTATTGGCGAAGTTTTGGAAGTTTTTTATCCAAAAAATTGCTTGCTGGAAGACGGTTTTTTAGATATAGAAAAAGCTGGAACTATTACTTGTTCTGGATTAGATAGTTATCATAAAACTTTACAACTAGATCGCCTAAGCTATGCAAAACCAGATAAAGAACTGACTTCAATTTTATAAATTTGACAAAACAAGCAATCAATATTGTATGGTTCAAACGTGATTTACGTTTTACAGATCACGAGCCACTTTATTATGCTTCGCAACAAAATTTACCCATACTCCTACTCTATTTTTTCGAGCCTTCGGTTATGGGTTTTGACGATTCGGATGTGCGTCATTGGCGTTTTATTTATGAATCAATTCTGGATTTACAATCAAAATTAGAACTTTCACAATCAAAAATTTACTTTTTTCATTCGGAAGTACAACCCGTTTTTGAAGCATTAATTCAAAAATATGACGTTCAAAATATTATTTCACATCAAGAAATAGGTAATAAAGTAACGTTTGATCGTGATATTGCGATGCAACAATTTTTTCAAGAAAATAAAATTAATTGGAAACAATTTCAAATGCATGGCGTGATCCGAAAATTAAAATCACGTCAAAATTGGGACAAACGTTGGGAAGATGTAATGCGTGCTACTCCGAAAAAAATCTTTATTGAAAAACTTGATTTTATAACTTTAGAAGAAGATTTTTATCAAAATTTAAAAGGAAAAACATTACCAACAGAAATAACGACATCCAACAAAAATTTCCAGCAAGGTGGAGAAAATTTGGCTTGGCGTTACCTCGATAGTTTTGTAAAAGAACGCTATGTCAATTATAGCAAACACATCTCGAAACCAGCGTTGAGTCGCAAAGGTTGCAGTCGATTATCGCCTTATCTAACCTATGGAAACATTAGCATGCGCGCGATTTATCAATATACAAACCAGCATTATGAAAGTTCGTACAACAAGCGTGTGATTTTGAATTTTGTTTCTCGTTTGCATTGGCATTGTCATTTTATTCAGAAGTTTGAAGACGAATGCGAAATGGAATTTGAAAACGCAAATCGAGCCTATGATACTTTAATTAAACCAAAAAACGAAATCTATATAAAGGCTTGGCAAGATGGCAAAACGGGCGTTCCTATTGTAGATGCTTGCATGCGTTGTTTGGTTGCAACGGGTTATATTAATTTTAGAATGAGAGCGATGGTCGTATCGTTTTTTACTTTCAATTTATGGCAAGATTGGCGCGAATTGCATTTTTTGGCACGACAATTTCTAGATTACGAACCCGGAATTCATTATCCACAAATTCAAATGCAATCGGGCACAACTGGTATAAATACGATTCGAATTTACAGTCCAATAAAAAACTCCGAAGATCATGATTCGGAAGGAATTTTTATCAAACAATGGTTGCCAGAATTGGCAGAAATCCCAGTTCATTTGTTGCACGAACCTTGGAAAATGAACGATATGGAACAGCAGTTTTATAATTGCAAAATAGGTATCGATTATCCAGAACCAATAGTAAATATTGACGAAACCAGAAAATATGCCAGCGATATTGTGTGGAGTTTTCGCAAAAAAGACGAAGTTAAAGAAGAAGGAAAGCGAATTTTGAAAAAGCATGTTAGTAACCCGAATGGCAATGATAGATTTAAACGAATTAAAAAAACCAAAACAAATTAATGGCAATATTTTTAAAAGCAAATTGGGAACAAATCATCATGGCGAACTATGAAATTGATCCTGAAATTCTGCAATCTTTTTTGCCAAAAGGTGTTGAAATTGATCTGTTTCAAAATAAGTGTTACATCAGTTTGGTTGGTTTTATGTTCAAAAAGACAAAGCTTTTCAATATACCAATTCCATATTTAGGAACTTTTGAAGAAATAAATTTGCGTTTTTATGTAGTTAGAAAAGAAGGAAATACACTAAAACGAGGCGTTGTTTTTATAAATGAAACTATTCCGTATCCAATCGTGGCTTGGATGGCAAACAAATTATATAAAGAACACTATACCGTTGTTCCGACAAAAAATGAAATTAGCAAAAATGAAGCTACGCAAAAAGTAAAATTTGAATGGTTGTTAAATAAAAAATGGAATTCAATTTATGCAGAAGCTTCAAATCAATCGAATTCAATGCAAAACGATAGCCTAGAACAATTTATATATGAACATTATTATGGTTATACCAAAATTGATGCAACCATAACCGAAGAATACAAATTGCGACATCCTAGCTGGAAAACGCATCAAATACTTGATTATAAAATAGATTGCGATTTTGAAGCCATGTACGGAAAAAGTTTTGCCGTCTTGAATAAAACCCAACCAACAGCCGTTTTTATTGCCGAAGGTTCTTCGGTAAAAGTAGAATGGAAACGAAACCGATTAAAATTTAATAACAAAAAGCCCCTTTCCTTTGGAAAGGGGTTGGGGATAGGCTTATGAAAGGCGTAAAAAAACAAAACTTACCAAGCAAAATGTGTGTCGTTTGCCAAAAACCTTTCGCTTGGCGCAAAAAATGGGAAAAAGTTTGGGACGAAGTCAAATATTGTAGTGATAAATGTAGAATGAATAAATAAAATTAGCCACAGATTAAAATGATTTTCACAGATTTTTAAAAAATCCTTTTAATCTTAAAAATCTGTGGCAAAAAAAATAAAAAATGTCAAAAACTCTTAGATTAATTCTCGGCGATCAACTCAATAGTAATCATTCGTGGTACAAAACCATCGATGAAAATATTACTTATGTGTTGATGGAAATTAGAACCGAAACCGATTATGCCAACCATCATATTCAAAAAATTGTAGGTTTTTTTGCTGCAATGCAAAATTTTGCCAAAGACTTAAAATCGAAAAATCATAATGTAATTTATTTCAATCTAAATGATGCAAATAATTTGCAGTCGTTTGATAAAAATCTAGCATTTCTAATTAAGGAACATAAATTTACAAATTTCGAATACCAATTTCCCGATGAATATCGTGTGGACGAACACCTTAAAAATTTCTGTAAAACGATTTCAATCACTAGCTCCGCAGCCGATTCGGAACATTTTTATACTACTAGAACCGAACTTGGAAACTTTTTTGAAGGCAAAAAAACATTTTTGCTGGAAAGTTTTTATCGTGCGCAGCGAAAAAAACATAGTGTGCTTATGGAAGGCGACCAACCCATTATGGGAAAATGGAATTTTGATGGCGACAACCGCAAGAAATTACCCAAAGGTCACAAACCAACGCCGCCATTGGTTTTTAATAATAATGTGACAACTATTGTAGACGAAATTCGACAAACAAACATCAAAACAATCGGTAATATCGATGCTGAAAATTATGTTTGGCCTATAAATCGAGAACAATCATTGCAGTTATTAGAGTTTTTTGTAGCTGAATGTTTGCCGCTTTTTGGTAGTTATCAAGATGCGATGACGCCAAACGAATGGTCGTTGTATCATGCACGGGTTTCGTTTTCTATGAACATAAAAATGCTTTCGCCGAAAGAAGTAAACGACCGCGTTATTGAAGAATGGCAAAAACGTCCCGATGAAATAGAATACAATCAAGTGGAAGGTTTTGTGCGTCAAATAATAGGTTGGCGCGAATATATGCGAGGTATTTATTGGCTAAAAATGCCCGAATATGCCAGTATGAATTACTTTAACAATCAAGAAAAATTGCCCGATTGGTATTGGACAGGAAATACCAAAATGAACTGTCTAAAAGATGCCATAAAACAATCGCTTGATTATTCGTATGCACATCACATTCAGCGGTTAATGATTACTGGAAATTTTGGATTATTGGCAGGAATTCATCCCGACGAGATGGATGATTGGTATCTTGGAATTTATATCGATGCGATAGAATGGGTTGAAATTACCAATACGCGTGGCATGAGTCAGTTTGCCGATGGCGGAATCGTTGGCACAAAACCATACGTTAGTTCGGCAAGTTATATTGATAAAATGAGTCATTATTGCGGTACTTGTTTTTATAAAAAAGAGGTCAAAACTGGCGATAAAGCGTGTCCGTTTAATAGTCTGTATTGGAATTTTTATGATAAAAACGAAGACAAATTGGGCAAAAACCCAAGAATTGGAATGATGTATAACGTGTGGCGAAAAATGCAACCCGAAGCCAAAGTTGCGCTATTGGAACAAGCCGATTATTATTTGAAAAACATTAATGAATTATAATTTTATAAGCCACAGATTTCAAAGAATTTCACAGATTTTTATTTAAATCCTATTAATCTTTAAAATCTGTGGCAAAAAAAGAAATATGAAAACAGCAGTAGTTTGGTTTAAAACCGATTTAAGAATACACGATAACGAAACATTATTGAAGGCAATTGCGCAAAGCGAACAGATTATTCCTGTGTATTGTTTTGACGATTCGCATTACGAAACTTCAAAATATGGCTTCAAAAAAACAGGAAGCTTTCGTGCGCAATTTTTATTAGAATCATTGCAAGATTTAGATCAAAATTTAAGAGCAATTGGTTCTGGTTTATTGATTGTGAAAGGCAAACCTGAAATTGAAATTCCGAAAATAGTAGCACAATATAAAGCACAAAAAGTTTTTGCCAAACGTGAAGTTGCTTACGAAGAAAAACAGACAGAAAAGCGCGTGGAAATTGAATTATTCAAGTTACGATGTGAATTTGAAACCTTGTCTACAAGCACCTTATATCATGCCGAAGATCTTCCGTTTTCGATAAAAGATATTCCTGATGTTTTTTCCAATTTTAGAAAAAGAACCGAGCAAGATGCTGTTATAAGAAAGTCGTTTGAAGCACCAATAAAAATAAATTCTCCAGAAATTCCTGAAATAAAACTTCCAAGTTTGGTAGATCTGGATTTGGAAGTTGAAGAAATAGATAAACGAGCCGCAATAAAATTTGTTGGTGGTGAAACTGAAGCTATTAATCGATTAAATCATTATTTTTACGAAACCAAAAAACTTTCTGTATATAAAGAAACTCGAAACGGAATGGTTGGCGAAGATTATTCTTCTAAATTTTCGGCTTGGTTGGCTCATGGTTGTATTTCTCCACGATTTATTTATCATGAAATAAAAAAATACGAAAAAGATAATGGTGCCAACGATTCGACGTATTGGTTGATATTTGAATTATTATGGCGCGATTTTTTTAGGTTTATGTTCAAAAAACACCAAACGAAATTCTTTTTATATCAAGGAATTCAAACGGAGAAAGTAAATTCGAAATCGCTTAATGAAAAATTACTTTTGCAATGGGTTAATGGCGCTACCAACAAAGACTTTATTGACGCCAATATGCTGGAATTGAAGTTATCCGGTTTTATGAGTAATCGCGGTCGTCAAAACGTGGCTAGTTTTTTCTGTAACGAGCTCAATATGGACTGGCGATTTGGTGCTGCCTATTTCGAAGAGCAACTAATAGATTATGATGTTTGCAGCAATTGGGGCAATTGGGCTTATCTGGCTGGTGTTGGCAATGATCCACGAGGTCATCGTTGGTTTAATATTGACAAACAAGCCAATGATTATGATAAGAATGAAGATTTTAGAGACTTGTGGCTCAAATAATCAATACCACTTTTTCTTTTTAAAATAAATTATCATGCCCAAAAGCAACAAAAACATACAAGCCAAGATAATAAAATATCCGTATTTCCAATGTAATTCTGGCATGTAATCAAAATTCATTCCGTAAACACCAACAATAAAAGTTAATGGCATAAAGAAAACCGATACGACTGTCAAGGCTTTCATAACTTCATTCATTTTGGTGTTTTGGGTCGAAAAATAAAAGTTGGATGCGCTTTCTAGCGTAGCCAAGTCGTATTCTATTTGTTCCAAAAGTTCTAATGACTTTTGATGCAAACGCTCAAAAAAACTATAGTTTTCTTTTTCTATAGAGTTGAAAACATTGTCATCTTTGGTAGATTTTATTGAATATAAGGAATCGCGAAGTGGCAGCAAAGCGCGTTTAAGAAAATTGAAATTATCTCGGTGTTTTTCGATTTCAATCAAAAGTTTTGGCTGCGAATTTGTTTTGGTCAAATCAATAAGCAATTCGACTTTGGTTTCTTCGTTTTCAATCGTGATATAAAAATTTTCGATAATCGCATCTAACAGTAAAAAAAGTAAATAATCGGCTTTTTTAGTTCGCACAATTCCAGAATGAGTGCGGATTCGCTCTCGTAAGTGCGTGAAAAAATCGCTGCTTTTTTCTTGAAACGAAATCAAAACATTTTCTTTTAGCAAAAAACTCAGTTGCTCTACTCCTATTTGCTCAGAATTTTCTATTGGCAATAAGGATTTTATATTAAAAAATAACACCTCATTATACTCTTCAACTTTTGTACGCTTATTCGTATTTATTATATCGGAAATTACAAAATTATCTATTTTGAAAAAATTTCCGATTTCGATAATTTTCTCAATATCATTCAATCCATGAACATTCAACCAATTTATTTTTGACAAATCGATATTATCAAAAAGTTGTTTGCTAATCACATCAGCACATTCGGTCAACGTATCGTCATCATATACAAATAGTTGCATATTGGTTTTGACCGCTTTGTGTTTTCCTGTATATTCAAAATGCCACGGCGACACTTTACGACCTTGCTTGTATTTTATTTTTTGCACAGATTTTCAAAATTTTTATAAAATTAGTAATTATTATTATTTTCAAAGTATTTTTACAAAAAACTTGTTGATGACTATTTTAATTAAAAATATATCCGAACTTCTACAAATTAGAACTGCTGCTATTTTGAGGGTTTCAGGTTCCGAAATGGCGATTTTACCTTCCATAAAAAATGCTTTTTTGATTATTGAAAACAATTTGATTGCCAATTTTGGTGCAATGAAATTCTTTGACGAATCCAAGTTTGATGAAGTAATAAATGCAGAAGGAAAAACGGTTTTGCCTGCTTGGTGCGACAGCCACACACATATTGTATATGCAGGAAACAGACAACAAGAATTTGTAGACCGCATTAATGGCTTGTCGTATGAAGAAATTGCAAATCGTGGCGGCGGCATTTTAAATACGGCCAAGAAACTGAACGAAACCGCCGAAGAAGAGATTTACAAACAATCTGAAAGTCGGTTGCTAGAAGTAATGAAATTAGGCACTGGTGCGGTCGAAATAAAATCGGGTTATGGATTATGTATCGACGGTGAACTAAAAATGCTTCGAGTAATAAAAAAATTATCTGAAAATTATCCCATAAAAATAAAAGCTACTTTTTTGGGTGCGCATGCATTTCCATCAGAATATAAAGAAAATCATGCTGGCTATATCGACTTGATAATCAACGAAATGATTCCGAAAATAGTTTCCGAAAAATTGGCTGACTATATTGATGTTTTTTGCGAAACAGGATATTTTTCGGTTGCAGAAACTGAGAAAATAATCATAGCTGGTCAAAAATTTGGTTTGATTCCGAAAATTCATGTCAATCAGTTTACTGCTATTGGTGGAATTGGTGCGGCTGTGAAACACAAAGCCCTTTCGGTAGATCATCTCGAAATTGTAACTTATGACGATATTGAAGCAATAAAAAACGCTGAAACTATGCCCGTTGCCTTGCCATGTTGCTCCTATTTTTTGAGTATTCCGTACACGCCAGCCCGAAAAATGATAGCAGAAGGATTGCCAATAGCTTTAGCAACCGACTACAATCCAGGTTCTACGCCATCTGGCAATATGAATTTTGTAATAGCCACGGCCTGTATCAAAATGAAAATGACACCCGAAGAAGCTATTAATGCAGCAACCCTAAACGGAGCTTACGCCATGGGAATTTCAGACACGCATGGAAGCATCACGATTGGAAAAAAAGCCAACCTAATTATAACAAAAACTATCAATTCGTTTTACGAACTGCCCTACTCTTTTGGAAGTAATTTGATTGAAAAAGTTATTATCGAAGGTAAAATTATTTCATAAAAAAACCGCAAAAACATAATCGAATTTGCGGTTTTAGTATTTTTAAAATCTTACTTAAGTACGAAACTAGTTTTAGAAACCAGTTCGTCTTTATCAAAAATATTGACATAATACTCGCCTTTCTCGAAGTTTTCTCCTGGAATATCTTGTGTTACATCAACGGTTTGATTTTCGTATTTTACTGTTGTTGCAAAACTATATGTAAGGTTTTTTTCGCCAAAAGTTTCTACTTTTTTATCGCCCAAAACATTATTTTTACTATCAATAATCTGAATATTATAGGTTTTATCTCCAGATTTTGCCACTTCGTTTTCAGCAATTGTAAAATTTACTTTCAACATATCTGCTCTTCTGGCTTTTTCAGTTTCAACTTGTTTACCAGAACTTCTTACTTTGTATGCTACCGTTTTTAGATTCAATACTTTAAGTTTTTCGGCTTTAATAACTGTTTTTGCAAGATCTTGATTTTGAACCGTCAAATTTTCAGATACTTTTCTAGCGTCTGCCAAAACGGTTACAGTACTGTCGCGCTGCGTTAGTAAAACCAAATTGTCTTTCTTTAAGGTTTCGTTTTCAGCAATTAGCGTGTTCATTTTTGCTTCTAAAGCAAAATACTGCTTTTTGTACTTTGCCATTGCAACTACATCGCCTTTAGAGCGTTTTATATCTGCCATTAAAGCGATAACCTTATCTCGCTCGACCGTAATTTCGTCTGATAAAGTGGTGTTAGATGTAATTGCTTCATCATATTTAGCTTTTAGTGCTGTTAGATTTTCGAGAACTTTGTCTTTTTCAGATTTTGTTGTGTTTAACAAAGCATAGGTTGTGTTAGCATCGTTCGTGAGCTTAAAAGTGTAAGCTAAACTTCCTGCTAGTAAGAGCGATAATACCAAAATAACTGCTTTTAAATTGGAATTGGTTTTTTGACTTTCCATAATTAAATTTTTTTAAGGTTATTAACTTGATTATAATTAATAACGCAATTATTCAATAAAAAGTATATTTTTGGGCAAAAGTATTTCTAATGGAAAAATTGATTCCGTATACCATAAACGACTTAGCTAGAGTAACTAACCATCGAAATGGCGAAGTGAAATTTGGCGAAAAAATGCTCACGCTTCCCAAAAATAGTGATGTAAAAACGTTTCTTGAAACTTGCGAGGCTAAATATGTGCTACTCGGAATTCCAGAAGACATAGGCGTTCGAGCCAATTTTGGTCGGCCTGGAGCGGCTTCTGCTTGGAATGCTTCCATAGCAAGTATTGCCAACATACAACACAATCGTTTCTGCAAAGGAAGTCAGCTTTTGGTATTGGGTCAGATTAATGTTTCGTCAGAAATGGAAGCCGTAAAACTTCTAGATTTTAACACAATCAATGATCGAAAAAAATTTAGTGCCTTAGTCGAAATCATCGATAAAGAAGTGGCACATATCATTTCGATAATAGTAAAAGCTGGAAAAACGCCTATCGTTATTGGTGGCGGACATAATAATGCTTACGGTAATATCAAAGGAACTGCTTTGGCGAAAGGAAAACCCGTTAACGCTGTTAATTTTGATGCCCATTCCGACTTTAGGATTTTAGAAGGACGACATAGTGGCAACGGATTTCATTATGCTTATGAAGAAGGTTTCTTGAAAAAATATTTTATTTTTGGCTTGCACGAAAATTATACTTCAAAAAACGTATTAGATAGTATCAAAAAAATTGATGATCGCATACAATACAATACCTACGACCAAATTGCTATACGGAAAGAAAAAAACTTTGAAGACGAAATGAAAAAAGCATTTGAATTTGTATCTCACGAATCTTTCGGCATTGAAATTGATTTGGATGCATTACCAAATATTGCCAGTAGCGCCATGACTTTGAGTGGTTTTTCAATTGAGCAAGTGCGGCAGTTTGTATCTTTTTTTGGCAAAAGCAAAAATGCCGCTTACCTTCATATTTGTGAAGGTGCACCCGATCTTGGCGAAGAAAAAAACAACCACTTAATTGGTAAATTGATTGGATATATGGTTACCGATTTTATGAAGGTCAATTCTATCTAATATTTTGTGAAAAGATAAATTATTTTTTCCAAATTTCAATAGTGTATCTTTACAAAAAAATTATACATGTTATTTGAAGATTTATTACTTTCTAAAAGTATACAAAAAGCCGTTTTTGAACTCGGTTATACAGAAGCAACTCCTATACAAGAACAAGCCATACCTATTGTCCTAGCTGGTCAAGACATGATTGGTTGTGCGCAAACTGGCACAGGTAAAACGGCAGCTTTTGCGATTCCAATAATTCATCAATTGCATAGAATTGTTGGTTCGTCCAAAAAAACAAAACAGATTCGGACTCTAGTAGTTACTCCGACTAGAGAATTGGCAGTTCAAATTGGTCAAAATTTTGATCAATATGGAAAATATACCAACTTGACACAGCTCACTATTTTTGGTGGTGTTTCGCAAGTTCCGCAAGTAGACCAACTTCGTAAAGGTGTTGATATACTGGTAGCAACTCCAGGACGATTGCTCGATTTGCACAAACAAGGTTTTATAGATTTGGATCATTTGCATGTTTTGGTTCTCGATGAAGCCGACCAAATGCTCGATATGGGATTTGTAAATGATGTGAAAAAAATTGTAAAGCTTACTCCAAATAATAGACAAACACTTTTGTTTTCGGCAACGATGCCAATGGCAATTCGGGAATTGGCAGAAATGTTTCTGAAATCGCCAGCAACGGTAACCGTTTCGCCCGTATCATCAACTGCAGAAAAAGTCGAGCAACGCATTTATTTTGTTGAAAAAACAGACAAACGTGCTTTGTTGTACCATTTGATTAGAAACGAAAAACTGTCTGATTTATTGGTTTTTTCGAGAACCAAACACGGTGCTGATAATATTGTAAAAGCCTTGCGCAAACATGGTGTTGCCGCCGAAGCAATTCATGGTGACAAGTCGCAAAATGCACGCCAACGAGTTTTAGATGGTTTTAAAAATAAAGAAGTTGGCGTTCTTGTAGCTACAGATATTGCTGCTCGTGGCATTGATATCGATTTGTTGCCGTATGTAGTCAATTTCGATTTACCCAACATTCCTGAAACTTACGTGCACCGCATAGGTCGTACTGGTCGTGCTGGAAATGGCGGAATTGCTATTTCGTTTTGTAGTAAAGACGAAGAACCGTATTGGAAAGATATTAAGAAACTTATAAAAGTAGATGTTACTGTTATAGACGAACATCCTTTTCCTTGGCAAGCTGGAAGTCCAACTGAAGTTGAAAAACCACAAAGTAACTCAAATAGAAGCGGCGAAAAATTTAAATCCCGAAAATCGGAAGCGTCGAAACAGAACAAAAAACGTTGGTATTAAAAACCTGAATTTATAGAACGTGTATTAGGGATTACTTAGTAAGTACGCACTTTCAGGCTCGGGTGAAACCAAAATCTTTTTATATATCTCGTTTTTTTACGAGATATATAAAAGATTGAAACGGAAAGCCCGACCTCGTCAAGTCATTTTTCTTGACTTGACGAGGTAACGCCCGAGAAACTTTAATTATTTTGAGAATTATCTACCAATCCAGCTATTACTTGAAAAAGTTTGGATTTTTCGAAAGGTTTTATAATGATATCGTTCATTCCAGAAGCCAAAACTTGCTCGACTACTTCTTGCTTATCAAATGCCGTTAATGCTATAATTGGGGTAGTTATTTCTTTTTTGCGAATGAGTTTTGAGGTTTCGAAACCATTTATAATTGGCATGTTGATATCCATTAATATAATATCGTAGTTTTCTGTTGCCAAAAGATCAAGTGCAGCATAACCATCGTCGACAACCGTGCATTTGAACTGATTTGTTTCGAGGATTTTTTTGGTTACTATTTGGTTGATTTTATTGTCTTCTACGACCAAAACCCTATAGTTGTAGCTTGTAGATAAGTCAACTATTATATTATTGATGATTTCGGTTTTTTGTTTTTCGTCGGCTTCAAAAGCTATTGTAAAAAAGAAATTTGTCCCAAAACCTTCTTCGCTTTCAAGTTCGATTTGCCCACCAAAAATTTCGACTAACTTTTTCACAATTGATAATCCAAGTCCTGTTCCTTGATAATCGCCTTCTTTGCGTTCTATTTGTACAAATTTCTCGAAAACTTTGGCTTGGTCTTCTTTTGCAATTCCGACTCCTGTATCAACAACCTGAAATTTTATAAATCTTTTGGTTCCTTCAGACTTTATTAGATCGGCGATGATTTTTACTTCTCCATCTTTAGTGAATTTTAATGCATTGCTAATCAAGTTCATAAAAACTTGCGAAAGTCTTAGCTTGTCTCCAATTAACGATTCTGGTATGTCGGTGTCTATTTCAATAACAAGCTTATTATTGTTTTTTCTTGCAATAAATTGTAGTGAATCGACAATAGTTTTTATCTCGTCTGGAACATTAAAAATCATCGATTCGAGCGTGATTCTGTTCTCTTCAATTTTATTTATTTGAAGTAAATCGTTTACTAAAGATAGTAAATAACCCGCAGAAAATTTTAGTGAATTGAGGTGCGGACTATTGGCTAGTTCTTTATGCTCTTCAATAATAATATTAGTAATACCGACAACGCCGTACAAAGGAGTTCGCAACTCGTGTGTTATGGTAGAAACGAATTGAGTTTTGAGCATGTTCGACTTGTCTGCCTCTTCCTTGGCTTTTTGCAAGGCCAAATTGGCAACTTGTAGTTCTTGATTGGATTTTTCGCGAAGTTTATCATTGCGTCGCATGGATCGCAACAGCAATAACATCATTCCTAGCATGATTATAAAAAATAAAACCGCAAGCTTGGAGGCATTTAACCATTGCGTTTGTTTCTTGTTTACTCCTTCAATTTTGTCTACTTCTCTTTTATATTCTTCTAACTCGATTTGACTGGCAATGTCTTTTACTTCATTTTTTTTGTCTTCATTATAAATTTCATGATCCAAATCTTGATGTAACTTTAGGTATTTGAGTTGATTGATTGGGTCTTGGTTGGTTTTATAATGTTCTGAATAATCAAAATAAATTTCTGAAAGGTTGGATTTGAGAAGTTCGTATTTTGTGTTTTTACATAAACCTATAGCTTGATTAAAGAAGAATTCAGCTTTAGTATTTTGTTTTAAATAACTGTAATAAGGACCATACATTGAAAAAACATGCACTTTTGCTTCTAACTCTCCATGTTTTTTTACATAAAGATTCGAATTTTCTAGGTATTTTATTCCGCTTTTGAAGTCTTTTTCGGCAAAGTAAGCACTACATATATTGAGTTGCGTGTATACAATTTCTGTAGAGTCTTTTATTTTTCGAGCGTATTCTAGCGCATCGAGATAATACTTTATACCCGTTTTTAAATCATTATTTTTGTATGAATATACGGTGCCCAAATTATTATTGACCCAAAGTTTTATGGAATCGTTTTTAGAAATAGTTGCATGAATTAATGCTTTTTCAAAAAAGGTAATTGCCGATTTTGGACTTGAAAATTCTTCAAAATTAAGTCCAATTATATTATAGGCTTTTGCCATGAGATTTTCGTCTTTGGCATTATGGGCTTGATTTAATGCTTCTTTGGCTAGATTTAGTGACTTTTGACATTCCAAATCGTAAAGTGCATTTCCTGCTTCGGTTAGCATTTTACCAATTTCTTTCCTAGAAATAGACTCTTGAGAATATCCTAATTGAAGATATAATAGAATTAGAAACGATAAAAATATTTTTTTCGGGAACATTAAAATTTAAATCAAAGAGCCAAATATACATTTATTTTTTAGAAATCATAAGAATAAAAAATTAAGGAATGGAAAAAATCATGAAATAATATTTCGTTTTATGGTATGGTACAAAACGATTGGTTCAAAGGGTTTTACAATAATGTCGTTCATTCCAGAGGTGGTTACTTTATCTCTTATTTGGTCTTTAGAAGATGCGGTTAAGGCAATTATAGGAATATTTTTGTTGGTTTCTCTAATCTTAATAGTAGTTTGGTAACCATCAATTTCTGGCATGTTAATGTCCATAAGTATTATATCGAAAGTATGCTTTTCAAGAATTTCAATGGCTTCAAACCCATCATTTGCTATGACACAAGTCCCCAAACTTTTTTCAATTATCTTTCTTGTGACCACTTGGTTAATTTTGTTATCTTCTACTACTAAAATTTTATAATTTTCTTTTTCTGGCAATTTATTTTTAAAACTTTCAATTTGTTGTTTGCCTTCTGTCAATTTTTCAAAAGGTATTACGAATGAAAAAGTTGTTCCAACTCCTACAGCACTTTCTAATTTTATTTCTGATTTAAATAAGTCTAGTAACTTTTTTACTATTGCTAATCCCAAACCTGTTCCTTGATAGTCTTCTTCTTTGCGGGCTATTTGAACGAATTTTTCAAATATTTTTTCTTGATCTTCCTTTGCAATTCCGGTTCCGTTATCTTTTATTCTAAATTCTATAAAATGAAAATTTTCAACTATTTTTTGTTGTAAAACCGTTATTTTAACTTCTCCATTTTTGGTAAACTTTAATGAATTTCCTATAAGATTTATCAATACTTGAGTAAGCTTAAGCTTGTCTATCCAAAGATTTTTAGGAATTGAAAAATCAAAATTAACAGTCAGTTTGTTTATATTTTTCTGAACTAAAAAAGAAAGTGAATTATTTATTGCTTCTATTTCTTCATGAAGGTTAATTTGATTTTTTTCAAGTATAGTTACATTTTCTTCTAGTTTATTTATTTTTAAAATGTCATTAACTAATGAAAGAAGGTATTGTGCAGAAAATTTTAATGACTTGATATGTGGATTTTCTTCAAGTTCTTTGTGCTCATCTTGCAAAATATCTGTCATACCAATAACTCCGTAAAGTGGCGTACGAAGTTCGTGAGTAATTGTAGAAACAAACTGGCTTTTTATTTTTGAAGCTTCTTCGGCAAGTTCTTTTGCTTGCTGAAGTTGTATATTTGAAGATGCCAGTTTCTTATTGCTTTTTATTTTGTTTCGAATATTTCTGTAAAGTAAAAAAAGTAAAAGTCCAAATATTATTGCTAATAATAATAGCAAAAAACTAATTGTTTTTGAGCTTTTTAACCGTTTGGCTTGGTCTTTTTTTTCAAGTTCAATTTTATCTATTTCTCTTTTAAACTCATCAAGTTCGAAATTGATTCCTGCAATGCTCGCTTTCTGTAGTTTTGATTTTTTATAAAAGTCTTCTTCAATTTTCTGGTAAAGTAACAAGTGTTGATATGCCAACTTATGGTTTCCAGTTTTATTTAAAAAAAAGGCATATTCTTGGTGCAAATATTGTAAATCATCTTTGAGCTTAAAATTTTTGCCAATTGCCAATCCCTTTTTAAAATAACGAAATGCATTAATTGTATCATTTTTATTCGATGCGAACATACCATTGAGCATACAAATTGTAATGTCATTTGACACATCGCCAAACTTGGTGTTATGTTTCGTTATAAACTGTAAGTCGTCATAACCAAGATCAAATTGCTTTTGATCAAAATAGGTCCAAACTAAATTCAGTTTTGGTGTAATTATTGACGAAGTGTCTTTTGGTAAAATACCAATTGCTTTTTTGTAAAATGAAATAGCTTTGGTTGGTTTATTTAAATCAAAACTGTAGACATCTCCAATATTATTGTAGATAATGGAAATTTGTTCTAAATCGTTACTTTTATTAGCATACAATAAAGACTTTTCAAAATAAACTAAGGCTTTTTGTGGTTCATACAATTCGCCAAAATTACGAGCGATACGATTATAAATACTCGCAGTAAGTGTGTCATTTTTTATTTGAATAGAATGAAAAAGTGCTATTCGAAGTGTCTTTAGAGAGTTTTCAAAATCGGCATATCTAAAATAATCATGTCCTTTTTCAAGCCACTCACTTACTTCTTTTTTGGATACTACTTTATCTTGACAATAAATAGAATGATTTGATATCCATACAAAAAATAAATAAAATAAAATCTTTTGACGCATAAAAAATAGATTATGAAAGTCAAATGTAAGATTTTATTTCTAATAAATTGAAAATAAATCAGGAATATACTACACCACTAGCTAAAGAAATGTAATGATGTAGCTTTAATTTAGAATTATCAATCTAAATAGGAACTGAAACGTTTTTAACTTAATTAGCAATTTATTATAAAAATGTATTTATAAAGTCTAAATTAAAAATTCCATTAAAATATTACCGCGTTAATTTTCTGTATTTCAAACGTTTTGGTGTAAGATCGCCACCTAATCGTTTTTTCTTATTTTCTTCATATTCAGAGAAACCACCTTCAAAATAATACACCTCGGAGTCGCCTTCGAACGCCAAAATATGCGTACAAATCCTGTCCAAAAACCAACGGTCGTGGCTAATAACTACGGCACAACCTGCAAAATTTTCTAAACCTTCTTCCAAGGCTCTTAAGGTATTTACATCCAAATCATTGGTTGGCTCATCAAGCAGTAATACATTTCCTTCTTCCTTTAAAGTCATGGCAAGATGCAATCGGTTGCGCTCACCACCAGAAAGTGTGTTTACTTTTTTGTTTTGCTCGCCACCACCAAAGTTAAAACGTGATAAATACGCTCTAGAGTTGACTTGTCGACCACCCATCATGATGAGTTCCTGACCATCGGCAAAGTTTTCCCAAATAGTTTTATTGGGATCAATATTGCTGTGCGACTGGTCTACGTAAGCAATTTTTACGGTTTCGCCTACTTCAAACGTACCCGAATCGGTTTCCTGCTCGCCCATAATCATTCGGAAAATGGTAGATTTTCCAGCTCCGTTTGGGCCGATAATACCCACTATTCCTGCTTGTGGCAAGGTGAAATTGAGATTGTCATACAACAGTTTGTCGCCAAATGCCTTGGCAACACCTTTGGCTTCAATCACATTAGTTCCTAATCGTGGGCCATTTGGAATATATATCTCTAGATTTTCGTCTAGTGCTTTTTGATCTTCGTTAAGTAATTTATCGTAATTCTGTAAACGTGCTTTTTGCTTTGTTTGTCTGCCTTTGGCACCTTGTCGTACCCAGTCTAGCTCGCGTTCCAAGTTTTTACGACGTTTGGACGCTACTTTTTCTTCTTGTGCCATTCGTGTAGATTTTTGGTCTAACCATGAGGAGTAGTTTCCTTTCCACGGGATGCCTTCGCCACGATCCAATTCCAAAATCCATCCTGCTACATTATCCAAGAAATATCGGTCGTGCGTTACGGCAATAACCGTTCCTGCATATTGCGCCAAGTGTTGTTCTAGCCATAAAACCGACTCGGCATCCAAGTGGTTGGTAGGTTCGTCTAACAACAACACATCGGGTTGCTGTAATAATAAGCGACATAAAGCTACACGACGACGCTCGCCACCCGATAAGTGTTTTATCGGCGTATCGGCTTCTGGCGTGCGGAGTGCATCCATGGCGATTTCTAGTTTGGTATCTATTTCCCAAGCGCCAAGGGCATCAATTTTATCTTGCAAAATGGCTTGTCGATCCATGAGTTTGTCCATTTTGTCTGGATCAGAATAGTTTTCTTCCAGACCAAAGGCATCGTTTATTTTATTGAACTCGTCGAGAACTGCCATGGTTTCGGCAACGCCTTCCCGCACAATTTCGATTACCGTTTTATCATCGTCAAGAATAGGTTCTTGCTCCAAATAACCTACCGTATAGCCTGGCTGGAAAACCACATCGCCTTGATAATTTTTATCGACACCCGCAATAATTTTTAATAAGGAAGATTTTCCCGAACCGTTAAGTCCTAAAATTCCAATTTTGGCTCCATAAAAAAAGCTTAAATAAATATTTTTGAGTACCGGCTTATCTGCTCCTTGATAGGTTTTACTCAATTTTTGCATTGAGAAAATTACTTTTTTATCGTCTGACATTTTTATATTCGATTTATGATATTAAATTTTAGATTTAAGTGGACTAAAATAGTTATAATCGTCCCTTTAAGGCATTAAAAACCCATGCGTTGGCAAGAAAACCAATTCCGACAGATACAAATCCCCAACCCGCTACATCGTCATATTTGAAAGCTCCCATACCAATGAGTAATAAGCCCATAATAACCATGATTAACGTTGCCCAACCTAGTATTGTATTTTTATTTGTTGCCATTGCTTTTATAAATTGGTTGTAAATTTTTGGAAAGCAAATGTCGACATTATTAGTCAAAAAATCAACTAAAAGAAATTGTATAAATAAAAATAAAAAAATGACTAGAAATTTCTTTCCTATCAGCGCTTATTTATTTTACTTAATTTTCAAAATGGCTCTGACTTCAACAATTTGAAGTCCTTTATAATCGCAAAATTCTTGAATTGTTACCGACTGGTATTTTAGTTTTTGGTGTCGCTTTTTTATTGTTTGAATGATGCGACGGCTTTGTCTATCGCTTACTCCAGTAATGTTTTGAATGTCTTTTGGGTAAATGCATATTCTGCTCATAAATTTGGGTTTTTAGATTGTTTTACAATTGTTGCTATTTGCCATAACGTATATTGGGCGCCTATAGCACTCTTATAGGACGCATTGGCTATTTTCACTTCCTTATTTGGAACGTTATTTGTTTTGTTTTTATTATTTATTCACAAAAATTTAACGTTTTTTAGAATAGTAATTAACCATACATGTTATTTTACTGCATTTTTTTTTAAAAAATTTGCCCTATTTGGTCAAGTTGGTCATTATGGACTATGTTGTATACTTTGTAACTACTCTTTGAGTTTTGATAGTATTATTAACCCATAAAATTATTTACAATGGCAAAAGCAACAGGAATTTTAAAAATTGAAGGAACGATTGAGGATTTAACATTCTACAAAAAAGATGGAAAAAATTTTGTGAAAAGAAAAAGTGCTGTTAGCAAAGAACGATTACAAAATGATCCAAGTTATGTGCGAACTCGAGAAAACAATAATGAGTTTAAAAATAATGCCAACTCTGGAAAAGTATTACGATTGGCATTGAATACTATGGTTTATAAAGCCAAAGACAATAAATTGTCTAGTCGTATGCTGCAGCTGATGAATGAAATTAAAAAATATGATGACGTATCGGTTCGAGGACAGCGCAATGTTGCTTTAGGCATTGCAACGGCAGAAGGGAAATTGGCTTTAAAAGGATTTGACTTTAATGCCAATGCACCTCTAAAAAGTATGTTGTTTGCACCTTACCTCTTGGACACAGGCACTGGAATTGTGAAATTTACAAATTTGGTTCCTGGGGAGCAAGTGCATTTTCCGCAAGGGGCAACACATTTTAGTTTGCAATGTGCGTATTTGGTGCTTGACTTTGCTACTGGCATTTCTGAAATTGGCTATAGTGGTATTGAAAATTTACCTCTAAATTTTACAGTTTCCAATCCTACGCTTACACCAGCATCTGTGCCTACTGCTACTGGAACCAAAGTGTACTTGCTAATGGTTTCGTTTTATCAAGAAGTAAATGGGGTGCAGTATTCGTTGAAGAATGAAGAGTATAATGTGCTGCATGTGATGGAGGTTTTGTAGTTTTCAGTCGCAGTTTTCAGTCGCAGTTTTCAGTCGCGGTTTTCAGTTGCAGTTTGCAGTCGCAGTTTGCAGTCGCAGTTTTCAGTCGCAGTTTGCAGTCGCAGTTTGCAGTCACGGTTTGCAGTTGATTTGAAAATTGTTGTGTTTTTTAACTCCTTTTGTAATTCAACAAGAGGAGTTTTTTATTGTCTTGGGATTCCTGCGGACACTAGCCTGCAAGAGCGACTGGCGAAGCAATGACAAACGAGATGTTTACCAAGTTTGGGTGAGATTCCTACGGAATGACAAACTAGACGTTTACCTAGTTTGAGCGGGAATTATACTGAATGTCATCTTTTAAAAATGGTTTTATAAAACAGTCCTTCCTTGTTATTCCTCGATTATTGAAATTATTTGTAAAATTTTAACAAAATTATTTTTTTGTTAACAAAAATTTTATAATTTTATCCAACAGATTTTAACTTTTATGTTATGAAACGACCGGTAATGTATCAAACGTGTTGTTTTTTTAAAAACACTTTGTAACTACCTGTATACTAGCATAATTTTAAAATAAAAGATGAAAAAAAGGCGACCTGATGGTCGTCTTTGTTATTTTTATGAGCTTAAATCGTCTAAAATGAAAGAAATCGGGAGCTGGTGTATCAAACGTGTTGGTGGCAAAGAAATATGTAATAAGTGCCATAACTTATTAATAAAACATGGAAAATCAGCTGCTAATAAAGTGCGTTATAAATGTAAATCGTGTAATAAAACGCAAGTAGCTTATTATACTTATCATGCGTATTTGCCCAACACAAACGCTACTATTATTACCCTAACCAAGGAAGGTCTCGGCATACCAAGCACCGCAAGGGTTTTGCAAATATCTACAACAACATTGCTGAAAAGAATAATTGCTATTGCTAAAAGTATTCCAAATCCAGTAATTCCATATAGTAAAACCTATGAAGTTGATGAAATGCGCACTTATGTAAGAAAAAAATCAAAACTACTATGGATTGTATATGCGCTAGAGCAAGAAACAAAAAATATCGTAAGCTTTAATGTAGGAAGACGAACAAATACAACACTTGGAAAAGTTATTACCAGCCTTGAGCTCTCCAAAGCCAAAACTATTTATACGGATAAACTAAAAAACTATCGCTATTTGATTTGTAAAGTGCCACACTGCACAAAGCATAGGGGAATAAATCATATAGAACGAAAGAATCTTTCGATTAGAACGCATCTAAAACGATTGAACAGAAAAACGATTTGTTTTTCAAGAAGTTTTGTTGTGCTGGTGTGTGTTTTAAGGATTTACTTTTGGGGTTGAGGAAGTTTTCTGTTAACCAAGTTTGGGTGGGATTCCTACGGAATGACAAGTAAGCTGTTGACAAAGTTTGTTTTTACCAAGTTTGGGTGGGATTCCTACGGAATGACAAACTTTGCTTTTACCAAGTTTGCTTTTACCAAGTTTGTGTGGGATTCTTTCAGAATGACAAACTGTGCTTTTACCAAGTTTGTGTGGGATTCTTTCAAAAAGACAAACTGTGCTTTTACCAAGTTTGTGTGGGATTCTTTCAAAATGACAAACTAAGCGTTAACCTAGTTTGCTTGGAATTCCTAAGGACTCGAGCCTGCAAGAGCGACTGGAGAAGCAATTACAAGTAAGCTGTTGACCTAGTTTGTTTTTACCAAGTTAGGGTGGGATTCTTTCAGAATGACAAACTGTGCTTTTACCTAGTTTGCTTTTACCAAGTTTGCTTTTACCAAGTTTGTGTGGGATTCTTTCAAAATGACAAACTGTGCTTTTACCAAGTTTGCTTGGGATTCCTGCGGACACGAGCCTGCAAGAGCGACTGGCGAAGCAATGACAAACTTTGCTTTTACCAAGTTTGTTTTTACCAAGATGCTGTTGGCATTAGTAATCAAAAAAATCAACTAAAAATCCCCAACAACATTTCTTTGTATAAATCATGTAACGGCAAAGCATTGGCACCAACACCTTTGCTTTTTACATCGATACTGCGCATGGTTGCCACAATTTGACTTACTTTTTTCATGGGATAATTCTTCAAAGCGATGTCATAATCCTTCAAGAAAAAAGGATTGACACCCAATACTTTGGCTACATTATTCGGGTTTTTGTCTTTCAATCCATGGTATTTGAGCACCTGGATAAAAAAACTAAACACCAAGCCCACGACCATGACAATATTATTGTCTTTGGGATTTTCGGCAAAATAATTCACGATTTGATAGCTCTTGAGTTGGTTGCGTTCGCCAAGCGATTTCCGTAATTCAAAAACATTGAAATCTTTACTAAAACCAATATTTTCTTCAATGGCTTTGGCAGTAATTTGGCTGCCTTTTGGCAAAATAATTTGCAGTTTCTCGAGTTCGTTATTGATTTTGCTCAAATCAGTACCCAAAAACTCCACCAACATGGCATTGGCCTTGGGCTCTATGGTATAATTCTTGCCTTGCAAAACTCGTGTGATCCACTGCCCTACTTGGTTTTCATAGAGCTTTTTCGATTCATACACAAAGCCGTTTTTGGATAATAATTTGGTTACTTTCTTGCGTTTGTCGAGGGTTTTGTATTTGTAACAAAAAACCAAAACTGTGGATGGCATGGGATTTTCGGCGTAAGCCTCAAGTTTGTCAATCGTTTTGGTCAAATCTTGTGCTTCTTTTACGATTACCACTTGCCTTTCGGCCATCATTGGATAACGTTTGGCTGTTCCTATAATATCTTCAATGGTTACATCGCGACCATACAAGACGGTTTGATTGAACCCTTTTTCGTCCTCAGTCAATACATTTTCTTCAATATAATCGGATAATTTGTCGATATAATAAGGCTCTTCGCCCATAAGGAAATAGATAGGAAACAATTTCCCAGCCTTAATATCATTGACAATTTTTACAATATCATCCATTTTTTCAGATTACAGAATTTAGATTTCAGATTTCAGATTTGAAAAATGAAAACTTTAAACTATTTTTACGACATGCTACAGCTCAATTTTTCAGCTTATACATTTCGCTTCAAAAATAGTGAAAATAAAGTGTCAATTTTTGACTCGATTAGGAAAAAATTTATTTTGCTTACGCCCGAAGAATGGGTTCGGCAACATGTTGTGGCATTTTTAATTGAAGAAAAAAACTATCCAAAATCCTATATTAATGTAGAAAAACTTTTGAAAATCAATGATTTAAAAAAAAGATATGATGTTGTAGTTTATAATCCTGATGGTTCAATTTTTTTGTTGGTAGAATGTAAAGCACCCGAAATTAAAATTTCGCAAACCACTTTTGATCAAATTGCTCGTTATAATATGGTGTTGCAATCCAATTATTTAATGCTTACCAATGGATTGAATCATTACTTTTGCGAAATGGATTTTGTCGAAAAAAAATACACTTTTTTGCAACAATTACCCGAAATGAAATTATGAAAATTGCCGTCGTCATCTTGAATTGGAACGGACAAAAACTACTCGAACAGTTTTTGCCTTCGATTGTTGCTTTTTCTAAAGAAGCAACGGTTTATGTGGCTGATAATGCTTCGACAGATGGCTCCGTTTTGTATGTAAAAACTAATTTTCCTGATGTTCAAATTATTCAAAACCAGCACAATTATGGTTATGCCAAAGGTTATAATGAAGCGTTGCAAAATGTTGACGCCGATGTTTTTTGTCTTTTAAATTCGGATATTGAGGTTACCAAAAATTGGCTTGCTCCTATCCTATCAATTTTTGAAAACGAACCTACAACTGCCATTGTGCAACCCAAGATTTTAGATTACAAAAATAAAGAATACTTCGAATATGCTGGCGCAGCAGGTGGATTTATTGACAAATATGGTTATCCTTTTTGTCGTGGACGCATTTTTGAAACTCTTGAAAAAGATTCCCAACAATATGATGATGAAACTACAATATTTTGGGCTTCTGGTGCTTGTTTTTTTATTCGCAAATCGGTTTTTGAAGAGTTAAAAGGTTTTGACGAAGATTTTTTTGCCCACCAAGAAGAAATCGATTTGTGTTGGCGAGCCTTCAATAAAAATTTCGCAGTTAAATATACTTCAAAATCAGTAGTATACCATGTTGGTGGTGCCACTCTGGACAAATCGAATCCGCAAAAAACGTTTCTAAATTTTAGAAATTCTTTATTGATGTTGCTTAAAAATTTGCCCAAAAACAAACTCATCCCTATACTTTTTGCTAGAATGGTTTTGGATGGATTGGCTGGATTTCAGTTTTTAATAAAAGGAAAAATTACTCATTTCTTTGCGATTTTGAAAGCGCATTTTTGGTTTTATCATCTCATTTCTAAAACTTTAAAAAAACGAGAATTACTTCAAAAGCAAGATTATTTTTATCAAAAAAGTATTGTTTATCAGTATTTTATTAAAAAAGGCATTGTTTTTGAGAAACGCTTTAACAATAGTTTATAACATTTGTGCGTTATAAGTGTTGTAAATTTGTATTTTTGCTAAATAAACAAAACAACTATGAAAAAATTAATTTTAATTCTATCGTTAGCTACTTTAACGATTACTTCATGTGGAACCAAAAAGAAAATTGCTGCTTTGGAAGCCAAAAACAAGTCGGTTCAAGACTTATTAAATTCGGCAACCGTAAAATTGAATGACTGTTTGTCTGAAAAAGAAGCTTTGTTGCAACAAAAAAACACGTTATCGGAACAAAATGATTATTTAAAAAAAAATAATTCGGACTTGATTAATAACGTTGGCAATATGACAACCTTATCTACCAAAGGTGCGCAAAATATAGAGAAAGCTTTGGAAACCATCAAAGAAAAAGATTTGAAAATTTCTCGTATGCAAGATGCTTTGACCAAAAAAGACTCAGTTACGTTGGCATTGGTTACAAGTTTAAAAAGTTCAGTTGGAATTTCTGATCCAGATATAGAAATAAATGTAGAAAAAGGCGTTGTCTTTATCTCTATTGCTGATAAACTATTGTTTAAAAGTGGAAGCTATATTGTAAGCGATCGTGCAAAAGCGGTTCTTGCTAAAGTAGCCAAAGTGGTTAACGACAAACCAACGTTTGAGTGCATGGTTGAAGGTCATACTGATAATGTTCCGTTTACAGGAAATGCCATCTTAATAGACAATTGGGATTTGAGCGTGAAGCGTTCTACGGCTATTATTCGTGTTTTAACCAATGAATTGGGTGTTAGACCGTCGCAACTTATTGCTGCTGGTCGTGCCGAATTTATTCCGTTAGTTGATAATAACACTTCTGATAATAGAGCAACCAATAGAAGAACTCGTATTGTTGTATTGCCAAAAATTGATGAGTTCTATGAAATGATCGAAAAAGAAATGAAAAAACCAGCTAAAAATTAATTTAACTGATTTGTATTATAAAAGCGTTTTTAGAAATAAAAACGCTTTTTTTTATTTGTACTCCACAATATCGGGCTTTGAAATTTCAAAATCTTGTAACCCAAAATCATAACTTCGTATAGAATTTGTCCTGAAAACCGAATTACTATTTTCTGGAACATTTGGAAAGTAAGACATTGAAAATTGAAAGGAATTAAATATTAAATAATCATTACTTAGTATAAAGCCCAATCCTATTTCAGAATATAACTTGCTCTTTTTGAAGTAGTTTTCATTATCTCCCAATAAACCAGCAGAGTAACTCAAATAAGGATTCAAACGAAAACCAAAAATGCGCCAAGGCGAATAAGTTTGTGTTTGCAAATTTATTATTATTTTTTGGGTTCCGAAAAGATTTTGACCATCAAAACCTAATATGCCCGAATCGCCATTTAAAGTCAATCTATCAGAATCACTATTCAATCTGTTGCTACCCAAAATATATTGCGGATTTACAAATTGTCGTAACTTCCAACGTCCAGCTTCTATCAAGTTTGTAAAGTAATAGAATTGAAAACTTGCAGTAGTTTGGCTTGATTTATTATCTTTAATAAACGTGCCGTATTGGAAATCTCCACTTAAATATCCAAAACTAAAATAATTTCCTAATGCTATTTTGCCACCAGTATAATACTTTGTTTCATCATTCTTTTTTTGATAACCAGTCGTAAAGTTATATACAAAACCAGAGGCAACGTCTTCTACTACATTAAAATTAAAAATATATTTGTCTTGAGTAAACTTTCTCGAACTGATACCTAATGCCAATAAATATAACTTTTCATCAGAGTAGAAGTTAAAATTATCTGTTGTAATTAATGGTTTTTCAAGGTAATTTTTATTTGAATATCGAACTGTAGTTATAAAATTTGTAGAACGGTTGTATTGCGAGTTACCTTTAAAAATTTGAAATGAATGACCCGCCCAATAATCCTGAAAATTAAACCTTGATGACTCTATTGATTCTTTAAAATCAGTGTCAAAAACATATTTTTTTTCAAATTTTTGACTTAATACAACTCCAGAAGCCCAACGAGCATAGGAAGAGTAAAAAGGACGTTCGATGGCAATGATTTTAGAAAAACTTCCGTCTAAACCAATATCATAACTTATTTCCGATTGAATAAAAGTATTCTTAATTGTAGGAATAGAGTAACTTGAATTATAACCTTCTTGATTGGATGTTAAACTTTTTGAATAAGAACTAGAAAATCGATGACCAAAACCAAGAAAATTATTTTCGGTTAACCTAAAATTAGACCTAGAAGTAGACGTATTAAAATCTGGACCTAAACTCCAAGAATCCAAAACGTTGATTACAACATCTACTGAATCTGGATGAATTATTTCTATAGTTGATGTTACACTACTTACAAAACGTTGACTCCTTACTAATCGTTCCGAATCAAGAACTAATAACGAATCTAATGGTTTATTTTTCTTTATCAAAAGTAGGTTTGCAATAGCAAATTTTTTGGATTTTATATGCAAAAAATTCCCTGCTTTAAACAAATTTCGCTTTGGAACTTCTAGACTGTCTTTGTCGGAAAATCCAAATGGATCAAGGGTTACAATTTTTATTTTTCGAATAATTTTACCTTCGTATGTAGCATAGTTTTTTTTATTTTTTTTCTGAAAATTACTTTTTGGTATCGCATTTTCTGAAATAGGTTCAAAAATAAGTTTATGAATAAAAGTTGTAAACTTTCTCTTTCTAGAAAATTTTTCAATATCGCGAAAAACTTTAGCAGAATCTTTTTCGATAGTTTTTACCTGACAAACAATAAATTGATAATTAAAAATTATCAAAAAAAAGAGTATCCATTTTTTATAGTTGCCCATCATTAAAAAAAAACCAAATTTAGTGTTTATTTTCTATGCTAAAAGTTGTTTTTTATTTTAATAAAATAGTAATAATCTTGATAATTTTTTGGAATTAGAACCCCAAAATTTATATTTTGATTAGCATTTCAATATTATTTTTGAATTAAATTTGCAATATTAAAAAATTGAAATGAAAATAGAACAAATTTATACAGGTTGCTTGTCGCAAGGAGCGTATTATATAGAAAGTGAAGGCGAAATTGCCATAATTGATCCCTTACGGGAAGTGCAGCCTTACCTAGAAAAAATTGCGAATGATAACGGAAAATTGAAGTTTATTTTCGAAACTCATTTTCATGCCGACTTTGTGAGCGGTCATGTTACACTGTCTGAAAAAACTGGTGCTCCAATAATTTTTGGACCAAATGCCAACCCAAAATTTGAAGCCTATATTGCTAAAGATCAGGAAGTTTTTATGCTCGGAAAAATAACAATCACAGCTTTACATACTCCAGGACATACAATGGAGAGCACTTGTTATTTATTAAAAGACGAAAATGGAAATGACCATGCACTCTTTAGTGGGGATACCTTGTTTCTTGGCGATGTTGGTCGTCCCGATTTGGCTCAAAAAGCGGCAACTATGACACAAGAGGATTTGGCTGGTTATTTATTTGATAGTTTGCGGACCAAAATTATGGTTCTAGCAGACGATGTAATAGTCTATCCCGCGCACGGAGCTGGAAGTGCTTGCGGAAAAAATTTGAGTAAAGAAACTGTTGGTAGTATTGGAAATCAAAAAGCTACAAATTATGCTTTACGAGCAGACATGACCAAAGAAGAATTTATTGCAGAAGTAACAGATGGCTTATTGCCACCACCAGCTTATTTCCCGATGAATGTTAAATTAAACAAAGAAGGCTATGCCGATGTAGCTAGATTAATAGGTGATGCTAAATCGATTAATGCCAAAAATTTTAAAACTATTGCTGAAGAACGAAATGCATTTGTTCTCGATGTTCGTCATCAAAATGAATTTGAAAAAGGTTTTATTCCAAACTCAATTTTTATAGGAATCGATGGCGGATTTGCACCTTGGGTGGGCACATTAATTTTAGACCACAAACAAGAAATTTTACTACTAACTCCAAAAGATCGTGAAGCAGAAACAATTACAAGATTAGCAAGAGTTGGTTATGATAATGTAATTGGCTTTCTTGAAGGTGGCATAAACGCTTGGATAGAGGAAGGTTATAAAATAGATACGTTGCAATCAATTACTGCAGAAACTTTAGAAACTAGATTTAAAGAAAATATTCAGGTCTTTGATGTAAGAAAACCCAGCGAATATTCTTCAGAACATATTGTAGATGTACCTTCCACTCCATTGGATTTTCTGAATAATCATTTATCGGAATTTCCGAAAAATAACGACTTTTATTTGCATTGTGCAGGTGGTTACAGGTCTGTGATAGCAGCATCAATTTTAAAATCAAGAGGTTACAATAATGTAATTAATGTTTACGGAGGATTTGCAGCCATAAAAAATACAGCCATTGCTATAACCAATAGCACTTGTCAAGTTTAATTTTTTTGAAAGTAATGTTAAATTATTTGTTTAGACAAATTAATAAATTACTTTTGATATGATTAATTATTAAATAATTTAAAATATAACTATCATGAAAAAAATAATCTCAATATTAACAGTTGCTACTTTCTTATTTACAGTAACTGTAAATGCACAAGAAAAAGAGAAAGAAGCTGCCAAAAAAGAAGTTGCTAAAACAGAAAAAAAATCTTGTTCTAAAGATGGTGGGAAAAAATCTTGTTGTTCGGCAAAAAAAGCAGAAGTTAAAGCAGAAGTAGTTCAATAATAAGCTTCAAAATAAAAAATTAAAGTGCCTAATGAGGCACTTTTTTTATGAAATTTCTTTAACAAAAATTAAAATCGACATTGTCAAGACAAAATATCCAAAGCCTTTTTTAAGCTTGTTACCATCGATTCTTTCAGAAAGTAAATTTCCTAAATAAATTCCTACTATTGCTAATCCAGAAAAAGTAAAAAGAAATTTCCAATCTAAATAATGTTGGTTTATTACATCTCCTAAAAAGCCGAGAAGTGATTGTGCAGCAATTATAAAAAGTGATGTTCCAACAGCCAATTTCATTGGAGTATTTGTTAAGTAAACAAGTGCGGGAATTATCAAAAAACCGCCGCCAGAACCAACAAAACCTGCAATGATACCAATTAAAGATCCAAAAGTTATAATTTTAAAATAATAATAATTTTGGTTATTTATATCGTCTGTATTTTTTGAAGGTAGTATCATTTTTATTGCTGAAGCAAACATAACCAAAGCAAATAAAATCATAATAAAAACTGATTTTTTTATCTGAAAAAAAGAAAGAAAATCAATCATTTCAGGGATATTTGGTAGCATAAATTTTCGGGTTAAAAACACAGAAACCATAGTTGGAATTCCAAATAAAAAGACTTTATCAAAAGCAACTTCTTGTTTTTCTAATTTTTGTAAAGCTCCAAACAAAGCTGTGATTCCGACTGTAAAAAGTGAATATGCAGTTGCCAAAGCTGGTTCGATATGCATGATGTAAACCAAAACAGGTACCGCTATTATTGAGCCTCCACTCCCTATTAAACCAAGTATTATTCCGATAAAGACGGCAAGTGTATATCCTATAATTTCCATATGCAGTAGTTAAAAATAAACTTTAGAAGATTAAAATTTATTACAAAAAAAAACCGTTTTGAGATTTTGACAGACACTATCCTAAAAAGTGTGTAAGTTAAAAATATAGGGGTTTGACTTTTAATTAAAGTTGAACCCTTTTTTCAAAAATAGTTAAGAACTG
Organism: Flavobacterium sp.; assembly: GCA_043771555.1. GTDB lineage: Bacteria > Bacteroidota > Bacteroidia > Flavobacteriales > Flavobacteriaceae > Flavobacterium. The sequence continues at coordinate 93,884 of JAYVHB010000077.1, forward strand.
GTTGAGG
>JAYVHB010000078.1:0-27141 GCA_043771555.1 Flavobacterium sp.
ATACAATTTGGCAACTTGGTTTTGCTTATCAATTTATACTATTTCAAAGATACGTAAATCATATATTTTTAATCATTGTAAAGATATGAGCCCCGATTGCAGCGGCATCCTTTATTTTTTTTCGTCAGAAAAAAAATAAAGATATAGCGTAAAGCGGGACGATCATGAAAGAAAACGCTAAAGTTGTTGCTCCTGAAAAAAAAAATCGGAACTTTGCGGAATGAATAAAAAAGTCATTTTTGAGGATTTAGGTACGAAGGATTACAAGGAAACTTGGGCGTATCAAGAGCAGCTGTTTAAGGAAGTTGTCGATTTGAAAATCCAAAACAGGCGCGAAGAAACCACTTTGGAGACGCCAAATTATTTTTTGTATGTATCACATCCTCATGTATATACGTTAGGAAAAAGTGGCGATTTGAGCAATTTGTTGTTATCGGAAAAGCAATTGAAAGCAAAAGGTGCAACGTTTTATAAAATTAATCGTGGTGGTGATATCACGTATCACGGACCGGGGCAAATTGTGGGATATCCTATTTTGGATTTGGAGAATTTTTTTACTGATATTCATAAATATTTGCGTTTTCTGGAGGAAGCTATTATTTTGACTTTGCAGGATTATGGCATTGCAAGTTCCAGAAGCGATGGCGAAACTGGCGTTTGGTTGGGAGTTGGAACCCCTTTTGCTCGCAAAATTTGTGCTATGGGCGTTCGTGCTAGTCGTTGGGTTACGATGCATGGTTTTGCGTTAAACGTGAATGTAGATTTGGGTTATTTTGATAATATTATACCGTGTGGTATAAAAGGAAAAGCTGTAACTTCTTTAAATGTTGAGCTTGGTATTGCGAAAGTTGAAGAACAAGAAGTTAAGGATAAAATTTTGAAGCATTTTTCGACACTTTTTGAATGTGATTTTGTAGCTACAGAAATCTAAAAATCTTATATCATTCTGAATGTCATTCGATGGTATTTTGTGGTGCCATATTTTTTGATTGCCTCGCGATGTTCTTTTGTTGGATAACCTTTGTTTTGCTTCCAATTATACATAGGGAATTCTTCATGAATTTGGTTCATGTAATCGTCACGGTAGGTTTTTGCTAAAATAGAGGCAGCAGCAATGCTCATGTACTTGGAATCGCCTTTTACAATACTTGAGCTTGGGATGGATTGCAGAAGTTCAATTTCGGTATTTGTAAATATTTTTCCAGAGTTATAAATAAGTCCTTTTTTGGAAATTAATGGTCGGTTGCCGTCTACTAATATATATTTAGGTGTAGGATTAAGTTTCAAAATACATTCTTGCATGGCCTTTAGTGAGGCGTTGAGTATGTTTATTTCGTCTATGATTTTGGGTTCGATGTGTGTTACTGAAAACGAAATTGCACATAGCTCTATAATAGGACGAAGTTGTTCTCTAGTTTTTTCAGACAACAATTTGGAATCATGTAGAAGAGAAAAATATTTTTCAAAACTATCATTTTCAAATGCCTTCCCCTTGGGAAGGTTGTATGGGCTAATTACCGCTGCCGCTACTACAGGTCCAGCAAGGCAACCACGACCCGCTTCGTCAGTTCCTGCTTCTAATGTATTTGCGTAAAAGTAAGATAATAACATGCTTCTTATTTAATATTCAAAAATAGAATTTAACAATAAATTAATAGCAACGAAAAGTTAAATTTTTTAATTTGAATAAAAAAACTTGGTAAATTTGAATATTGATTTGGTTTATTAAGATTTATTTATGAAGTTTGCAAACTAAACTAATTCAAACAAATTTAATATGAGATTAAAATACAAATGGATTTTTACGTTACTTGTAGCGTTATCAATTCAATTTTCGTTTGCTCAAGAGAAGACAGTCACTGGAACCGTTTCCGATGATGCTGGTGCATTACCTTTGGCAAATATTGTTGTTAAAGGAACAAAGCGAAGTGCTCAAACGGATATGGATGGAAAATATGCTATAAAAACTAAAATAGGAGAGGAATTGGTTTTCTCTTATGTTGGTTTGAAGGATATGACTATAAAAGTTGGGCCTTCAAATGTTATCAATGCTACTTTGAAAGCAGATACTGAAGGTGAAAAACTTAATGAAATAGTTATAACTAGTCAAGGTATCAAAAAAGAGAAAAAAGCATTGGGTTATGCGGTCACTACTATTAAAGCCGAAGAGTTTGCTTCAAAACCAAGTACTGATGTTGTACGAGCACTTACGGGTAAAGCGCCAGGTGTTAATATTCAGCAAACTAGTGGTTTGTCTGGTTCTGGAACTAATATAATTATTCGTGGATATTCCTCTATTACTGGAAGTAATCAACCTTTATTTGTTGTGGATGGCGTACCCTTCAATTCAGATACAAATTCAGATGGAAATTTTGTTCAAGGTGCAACCAATGCTTCAAGTAGATTTCTTGATTTAGATCCAAATAATATTGAGTCAATAAGTATTTTAAAAGGTTTAAGTGCTACAACTTTATACGGTTCTGCTGGTCGTAGTGGCGTTATACTAGTCACTACAAAATCTGGTAAAACAGAAAAAATGAATAGTAAACTAGGAGTAAATTTTTCTCAATCTTTGTACATGACAAATATTAGTTCACTTCCTGATTATCAAAATAATTATGGTGGAGGGTTTGATAATAATTTCGGTCCATTTTTTTCAAACTGGGGTCCAAACTTTGATACACGTGGTACTAACGGAATTAATGCAGATGGAACAATCGTCCATCCTTATGCGTTTTATGGGGATGATGTTTTTCCACAACTTTTTAATTTTGATTCTGATGGAAATTCCACACCCAAATCAATCAAATATCAACCTTTTAATAACGTAAAACCTTTTTTTAGAACAGGTTATGTGTCTACTACGTCTGTTAATGTTGGTGCTAGTTCAGAAGGTACCTCCTTTAATCTGAATGTAGGTAATTCTCGTGATGAGGGATTTATTGATAACAATACCTACAATAGATTGAACTTGAGCGCGGGCGGTACTACCAAACTTTCAAATGGTTTAACTTTTAGTGTTACAATGAATCACGTTCGTACTGACAAAAGCGCACCTCCTACAGCTGCAGGTTTTGGGTCGGGCTCCCCTGCTCCATCTGTATTTGCAAATATTTTTTATACACCTAGACATCTTGATTTATTCGGATTGCCTTTCGAAAAAGCATCAGACAATTCCTCTGCTTATTATAGGATTGACATCCCAAATCCTAGGTGGACTTTAAAAAACACTAGCGATGATGAAAATGTACGTCGCTTTTTTGGAAATTTTTCAACAAACTATACTATAAATTCATGGTCTAATGTGTCTTACCGATTGTCTTACGATAATTACACACAACGCAAAAATTTTTATGTAAATAAAGGTAATGGCCAACCTTTCTTCAATGATGGTTTCTTAGATACATCTAATAGAGAAAGTACAGTGTTCGACCATACTGTAAGTTATAATTTTGACACAAAAATCAGTAAAAGTGGTGATTGGAATCTTGATGGTACTCTTGGCTTTAACCCAAGACAACAAAGTAGACGTTATTTTGAAACTGTAAGTTCGCTACAGTTTTTATATGGCTTAATTGAACATGATAATTTTGAAAAGTCTCAAGCTTATTCTTCTAATTCAAATTTTAATATAGTTGGTTTTTATGGTAGTGCAACAGTTGGCTTCAAAAAATATTTATATCTGAATTTATCAGGAAGAAATGATAGTTTTTCATCGTTACTTCCTAAATTTAGATCACTTTTTTATCCTTCTGCTTCTTTATCATTCGTTCCAACAGATGCTTTTTCTTATCTAAAAGGTTCTAAAATTAATTTTCTTAAATTAAGATTGGGTTATGGTACCTCAGCTGGTTTTCCAGATCCATATCAGGCTCGATTGGGTCTTAATCTTTCCTCAAATTCTTTTTTAACAAACGATGGACAAGTAATCAATACTTTGGCACCATCTGATGATAGAGTATTGGGAAACCCTAATTTACGACCTGAGCTTATAAAAGAGCTTGAGTTTGGTTTTGAAGGAAAGTTTTTTGATAACAGAATAGGAGTTGATCTTTCACTATATGATAAACGTTCTACGGATTTGATTATCGATAGACCTTTGGATCCTGCCACTGGTTATGTTCAAACAGGTGATAATATCGCAGAAGTAAGTAATAAAGGTATAGAGCTAGGTTTAAATTTTTCTATAATACGTTCTAAAACTAATGGTTTAACTTGGGATAGTTCAGTTCAGTTTACCCAAAACAAGAATATTATTGAAAGTTTAGGTAATGATGGATCTATTAAAAAAATATATATTGCTGGCTTTAGTAATTTAGGTAATTATGCCATTGCAGGTCAGCCATATGGAGTCATTTTAGGCAGTTCAATAAAAAGAGATGTCAATGGTAATTATGTAGTTGCCGACAATGGTAATTATATTGCCAATGAAGATTTAGAAGAAACAAATCCTAATAGAATTATAGGTGATCCTAATGCAGACTGGCGCTCTACAGTATCTAATGAAATTGGATTTCGTAATGTTACGCTAAGTTTTCAGTTAGAATTTCAAAAAGGAGGTGATATTTACTCTACAACTGCAAATACCCTTTTGTCACGTGGTTTAACTGAAGATACTAACTTTGACAGAACAGGAACGGTAGTATTACCTGGAGTAAATCAAAGTGGTACTATAAATACAACCCAAATAGGTCTTACACAGTATGGTTTCAACAATTCTGGTTTTTTTATTAGAGAACAATCTATTTATGATGCTACTAACTTAAGGCTAAGAGAAATTTCTTTATCTTATTCTTTACCGAAAAAGTATCTTGAAAAAACTCCTTTCGGTAAAATGTCTGTTTCGCTAATTGCTCAAAATTACTGGTTTAAGGCTTTTAATTTTCCTAAATATTTGAATTTTGATCCAGAAGTTATGAGTTTAGGTGTCGGTAACGGACAAGGATTTGATTATTTAACTGGTCCTTCTGCAAAACGTATAGGATTTAATTTTAACCTTTCATTTTAATTTTATGAAAACTTTTAATTTTTTAAAATATTTTGTTTTTGTGTTTATTTTTATCTTATCGAGTTGTGATACTATAGATTTAGATCAAATTGACAATCCTAGTACGCCTGATGCGAGACTGTATGACCCTGTTTTTGGGTTTAATTATATTCAGATAGAACTTGCTAGTTTTGTTAACGAAACCAATGGGTTTACCCAGCAGGTAATGAGGCAAATGGCCATGGGTGGAAATGATTATAATGATGCATTTTCTCCAACTAGTTTTAATGGACATTGGACAGTAGGTTATGGGATTTTAAATGCTGTCAAATTTTTGGAGCCTAAGGCTAGAGAAAAAAATGAATTATTTATTTTAGGAGCTTCCAAAGTAATTGAATCTTATGTATTGATGACTTTGGTAGATGTATATGGTGATATTCCATATACAGAGGCTGTAAATCCAAATATTCTTAATCCGAAGTATGATTCTAGTGCTTCGGTATATAAAGCTGCTCTTGCTGGTTTAGATAACGGTATAGCTATTTTACAATCTGCTCCGAGTCCTAGTGATAAAGTTTCAGATTTATATTATGCTAAAAATAAATTATATTGGATAACTTTGGCAAAAACTTTAAAATTTAAGCTATTAATTACTGCCAGAGAAGCTGGTCCAGATTTAGGGGTTGATATATCTTCATCGATAAATGCGCTTATTTCTGAAAACGATTTAATTGATACCGTAGCAGAAGATTTTAATTTTAAATATGGTAAGAATAGAAATGTACCAAATTCTAGGCATCCTCTTTATAACGACCAATACGAATTGGGTGGAGGAGCTTATTTAGGAAATTATTTCATTTGGGCTTTGACTATTGAGAAAAATCAAGCACCAGATTTTGATCCTAGATTGGGTTGGTATTTTTTCAAACAAGATTTGTTAGATGGAAAAACTGCAATCCAAATACCTGGAAGAACTAGACCAGTGCATTACAATAATATAGAGTATAACTCGTTTTATAGTCCGGGAATTAGAACATGTTATACAACGTCAGATTGGATCTCAACTACAACAGCAGCGCCACCTTCAACTGGTTATTTAGGTCGTGATCATGCAAATCCTGCCGGTACTCCACCTGATGCTGAAATTAGGTCTGTTGCTGGAGTGTATCCTGTAGGTGGGTCTTTTGGGGGGCCATCTGGAAATGCAAACGAAATAGTTCAAAAAAGTGGAACATCCGGAGCATTGGGTGCTGGTGTTATGCCAATTATAATGTCTTCATTTGTTCAGTTTTTGAAAGCAGAAGCTATACTCAAGGTCCCAGGAGTTTCAGGAGATGCTAAAATTGAATTATTGGGGGCAATTAGTAAATCTATAGATCGAGTTACAACGCCTATTGATAATTATCCCACTTTAACCGTTGCTATATTATCCAATATAGCTAGTAAAAAATTAGCATATCTCAATTTTATCAGTTCTGAATACACTAGTGCTACTGCAGATGAAAAATTAGAAATAGTAATAAAAGAATATTATCTTGCTTCTTGGGGTAATGGTCTTGAACCATATAATAATTACAGAAGAACTGGTTACCCAAGTAATTTACAGCCTACTTTAGAATTAAATTCAGGTCCCTTTTATTACACTGCTTTTTATCCACAAGATGCCTCTAGTAGTAATCCTAATACGCCTCCATCTCTAAGAACCAGAAAAGTTTTTTGGGATAAGGCTAATTTAACTCTAAAATAATAAACGATATGAAAAATATTTTTATAATTTTTCTTACTTTAATTTCTCTTTCTTGCGAAAGAGATGAAAGTTTAGATCCACGACCTATTTTCGTTGGTGGAAACTATGTGAGACTTAACATAACCAATAAAGTCTTAAAATTCCAAGATCCTACAATATTTTTTGGTGGTACTTTGACAGCACCAAGCAATAACGTTTCCAAGTATAATTTATATGTTCGAAAAACAGATCTTACTGGAGCTGCTTTTGAAGACTTTAAATTATTAAAAACTGTTACTAGTTTTCCTTTTGATTTAAAGGTTTCTTTATCAGAAATTGCAGCTGTTCTCAATATAAATGAGTCTAGTATTTTAAATAACGAAACATTTAGATTTTACGGGGAATCTTTTGATTTAGAGGGAAACAGAGCTGATTATTCAAATCTCTCGTCCACAATTCGTTCAAATTTGGCATTCTATAAACCAGCCTATAGATTTGGAACGGCTATAAAAGATGATGAATTTTTTATAACTCCTGGTAATTTAGCTGAATTTGATAACTACACACCTCAATAAATTTTATTATGAAAAATTTTTATAGACTTTTAATTTTATTTACTATTGTATTATTTTTTTCCTGTGAAAAAGGTGAAATTTTTACAGGTTCCCCCTTAGATAACGGAGTTTCGATCGAATCCTTAGTTGGTACAGTAACAATTAATGAGTCTCTTATAGTAAGTACTCAAAAAGTTCCAATAACTGTTACGCTCCCAAGAACTTTTGATGAGAATGTGAATATTCAAGCTACGACCTTTGTTCCTTCGACAAACAAACGTATTATTACATCTTTTATATTGCCTGCGGGTCAGTCTTCAATAACTACTGAGATTGCTTCTCCGCCAACTGATAATGCTGTTTTGTCTTATGTATTAGAAGCTCAAGTTTTTTTGACTGCTCTGGGTACAGACCCCTTAAAACCAACCGTAGGATTTGTTGGTAAGCAATATATTCTGACTTCAAACATAGCTAAAGTTGATTTTGGCCCAGATACTGTTGCGCCTAGTACATCCTCAAGTAGATTATCGGTTAGACTTGATTGTGAGTCGCCAAAATATAGTGGCGCAACAACCTATAACGAATTAAATTTGGTATTAAAGAAAAATATGGGCACTGTAGTACAACCAATCAATAATACAACTATCAGTCTTGGTTTTTCTGGAACAAATTCTACTTCGTTGTCTGAAACACGTTACGATGATATTAATATTTCAAATTCCGCTCCTGAGGACACCTACACTATTTCGATATATGCAAGAAAGTTAATTTTAACTCCATCTAATTTAAAATATCGTTTTGTAGTTCGTTTTCCTAACAAAAAGATAAAAACCTATACTGGCGTATTAAATGATGTTGTAGTTACAAATGCTTCTCAAGCAATCGTTAAGCTCCAGATTGTGAAATCGCCTAATAGCACTGACCCTTTTACAGTTACTCAAATTTAATTCAAATTTTCTTTAATATTTAATTTTCTACAACTATGAAAAAATTACTACTTATTTTATCGTTTTTATCTCTTGCAGCTAATGCTCAAGATTACTGGACAGAAGTTGGAACCAATCAACCGGCTGCAGGCAATAGATTTGGAACCATTAGTTTTGCTGATGCTTCAAATGTTTGGGCAAATGTATCTTGTGGAAATACTGTTGCAGGTGTAACTTGCGCCTTAATTAGGCGTTATGCTAGATCTACTGATGGTGGCTCGACTTGGATTACAGCTCCTGTAGATCTTGGACCTAGTTCAACGTCTTTAACAATTGGTACTATCCATGGAGTATCTGCAACTGAGGCTTATGCATCTGTTTTTCCTTCTGGAGCAGGGGCAATAGGAGGTATTTGGAAAACTACTAATGGTGGAACTTCTTGGACAAGACAATCTACAGCTTCTTACAACTTTCCACAATCTTTTGCCAATTTAGTTCATTTTTGGGGCACATCTAATATTGGTGTTACGATGGGTGACCCTAATGCAACTGGTTTTGAAGTATATAGAACTACAAACGGTGGTACTAACTGGGTTGCGGTAACAGGATTACCACCTACATTGGGTATTGACGAATATGGTTATTCCACAAATTATGCAACATTTGGAGATAGTATATGGATACCTACGGCTTATGGTCGTTTATTAAAATCAAATGATAGAGGGTTAACTTGGACTATTTCTCAAACACCACTTACTGACTTTGGTGCTCAAGTTAATGGAACGGACACTGGTGAAGTTGCATTTTCAGATGCTAATAATGGGCTTATACTTAAAACTAGTTCTCTTGAACCAGATGAATTGTTCAGTACTTCAGACGGCGGAAATACTTGGACTCCTGTTGCCTCCTACACTGGTGTTGTCAGAAATTTCAGTATTACTGCAATAACTGGTATTCCTAACGCATACATGACACTTGGTCAAGAGTATCCAGAATCTGAAGATCCTGTTACTGCTGAGATAATTCCTGCTGGGCCAAGAGGTTCTTCGTTTACACTTGATGGTGGTCTAACCTGGACTAATATCAACGAAAATCCTGATTTAAATTTTGTTGATGGTGGAGTATGTACGTTTTTTAGCCCAACAGTTGGGTTAGCAAGTGGTTTTGCTACTGCAAATCCAGCTGTTGGTGGTGTTTTCAAATGGAATGGCAGAGATCTTTTATCAAACGATACTTTCTCAAACGACAAAGCATTTAAAGCATCACCAAACCCAACAACAGGATTGGTTGCTTTAACAGGTAAAAATATTACCAATGTAATTGTTACAGATGTTTTAGGAAAACAAATCTCTAATACAAACTATACTACTCTAAATGAAGTAAATGTTGATATGACAAACTTCAATTCAGGAATGTACATGGTTAAAGTTACAAATACTGATGGTAACACTTCAACACTAAAAGTTGTAAGACAATAATCTTCAATTTAATATTTAAAAACCCACTTTCGAGTGGGTTTTTTTATGGTTTTTTCCAAATGGTTGTCGTTGAAAATTTCTAAAAATTTTTCAAAATGATTGTATAACCAACTTGTAATTAAATTCAGGTAATTTCTAAATGAAACATAATCTTATAAATGGTTTAAAAAAACAGCATCATTTTTTGCTAAATATCAGAATAATTAAACTCTAAAATTTTTCATTTTTCTTAACTACATTTATATAAAACAATTACTTATTTTTGCATCATACAAACAGAGTATGAAGCAAGTATTTTTTATTATATTTTTATTTTTATCAAATATTGGTTTTTCGCAAGAAATCCCTAGCAAAGACAAACCCAAAAAAAGTCTAATTCAAACAGAAGAGCAAAAAGCCAAACTCGCTTCGCAAAAAGCACCAATAACATCCTATAAAATTATTTCAATTGAACGAGATACAACTTTTGTTGATACGTCACTAACTATAAAAGACGAGTACGAATATAATTTTCTAAGAAAAGATAATTTCGGATTATTACCTTTTGCAAATGAAGGGCAACTTTATACCGCTTTAAAATTTTCTCCTAGAAAAGGAGCTTTGCCTAACTTTGGATATAAAACCAAAAGTCAGTATTTTGAAGAAGCAAATCAAATTAACTATTATTCGGTAGCAACACCCATGACCGAATTGTACTTTAAAACCGTAATGGAACTTGGGCAAAGCCTTGATGCACTTATTACTACCAACACTTCCCAAAGATTCAACATTTCATTATCCTTCAAAGGGCTTCGCTCCAAAGGAAAATACCTAAACCAACTCAATAGCTCAGGAAACTTCCGTTTTACTTCAAGTTATAATACCAAAAACAAAAGGTATTTTGCCAAATTTCATTTTACAGGACAAGACATATTAAATGGCGAAAATGGCGGTGTCGTTGATCTCGATAATTTCACATCCAACGATGATGCTTATGATGAGCGCATACGATTGTCAGTATTTTTGAAAGACGCTTTTTCTTTTCAAAAAGGCAAACGTGTTTTTTTAAATCATAGTTTCAAATTTAATGATGAATTTTCTGTGGAACATCAATCAATTCTCGAAAATAAGTTTTTCGAATACAACCAGCAAACTATAGCTACTTCAATTCAAACCGATGTAAATCAGTCAATTAACATCAATCGATTCGGAAATTCGTTCAAACCAAAAATAAATGATCAAGTAAATTACAAACGCAGTTATAATAAATTAGGACTGCATTACCAACAAAAATCATTTGGAGCAGTTACTGTTTTTATTGACGATTCCAGATTCAACCACTATTATGGTAAAGTAATTATAACGCCAACACAAGCAATTCCTGGTAGATTAAAACAAAATCTCAATGCAATAGGAGCACAATATGCGATAGACAAAACCATTTGGAAAGCAAATTTCGCTTATTCAAAATCTATTTCGGAGCAACCTTTTTCATCTCTTGATGCAACTGCATCGTATCAAATAAACTCTAAAAATCAAGTTTCAGTGCAACTAACCAACTTGAGTAAACTGCCAGATAACAACTTTCAATTACATCAAAGTAGTTACGAAAACTATAATTGGTACAACCAATTCAAAAATGAAAACACCAACAATATCGCTATAAATGCCAAGACACAATGGGTCGAAGCTACTGCTAACTATACCAATCTTCGCAACCATTTGTATTTTACCGATAGTTCAACCAACATAAATACCCAATTAATAACGCCAAAACAGTACCAAGACAACATCAATATTTTTTCGTTACAACTCAATCGCGAAATTAAATACGGCAAATTCGCCCTCGACAATACGCTTCTTTATCAACAAACCAAGCAAACAGAACAAATTATCAACCTGCCAAAATTGGTTACACGCAATACCCTTTATTACTCAAATTATTTTTATAAACGAGCATTATACCTCCAAACTGGCTTGACGCTCAACTATTTTACAAAATACAACGCCAACGATTACAGCCCAATTTTATCTGAATTTTTTACCCAAAACAATACCCAAATTGGCAATTTCCCGATGCTCGATTTTTTCATAAACGGTCGCATACGTCAAACCCGAATTTTCATTAAAGCCGAACATTTCAATACTTTATTTACAACCAAAAACAACTACCTCACAGCACCCAATTATCCGTACCGCGATTTTATCGTGCGCTTCGGGCTCGTCTGGAACTTTTTTCAATAATAAAATATTGAGCTTGACGAAATAGGGGCGTTACCCTGCGGGTCAGGCTCTCGGCACTCGCTTTTGTGGCTCCGCTGCGCTCCGCCACAAAGAGCTCAAACAAAGCCTCGATCCCTAACGCAAACTCAACAACCTGAAATATTTCGTTTCTAATTAGTATCTTTGCAAATCAGAAATATAAAATCACAAATTTACATTCATAAATCAAATGAATTACTCCCAAAATATACTCGGCACCATTGGCAACACGCCACTAGTAAAGCTCAATAAAGTTATCGGCGATATAGAAGCACTCGTTCTTGCCAAAGTCGAAACCTTCAATCCAGGCAACTCTACGAAGGATAGAATGGCACTCAAAATGGTCGAAGATGCCGAAGCCGATGGGCGTTTGCAACCCGGTGGAACAATCATTGAAGGAACTTCAGGCAATACCGGAATGGGACTAGCACTAGCTGCAATAGTAAAAGGCTACAAATGCATATTTGTAATCACCGACAAGCAATCCAAAGAAAAAATGGATATTCTCCGTGCCGTTGGCGCCAAAGTAATCGTTTGCCCAACCGATGTTGAGCCAACCGATCCTCGCTCTTATTATTCCGTTTCCAAACGATTAGGAACCGAAATTCCAAACTCATGGTACGTTAACCAATATGATAATCCTAGTAATGCAATAGCACATTACGAGCAAACTGGTCCAGAAATTTGGGAACAAACCGATGGTAAAGTAACCCATTTCATAGTTGGAGTAGGTACTGGCGGAACCATTTCTGGTGTTGGGAAATACTTGAAAGAAAAAAATCCAAACATCAAAATCTGGGGAATCGACACCTACGGTTCGGTTTTCAAAAAATACCACGAAACCGGAATTTTTGACGAAAATGAAATCTATTCCTATATAACAGAAGGTATTGGAGAAGACATCCTTCCAGAAAATGTCAATTTTTCGCTCATCGATGGTTTCACAAAAGTAACTGATAAAGATGCTGCTGTCTACACCCGAAAAATCGCGATGGAAGAAGGAATTTTTGTTGGTAATTCTGCAGGTTCTTGCATCAAAGGATTGCACCAATTAAAACACCATTTTACCAAAGACGATGTAGTTGTCGTTTTATTTCACGATTCAGGAAGCCGTTACGTTGGTAAAATGTTTAATGACGATTGGATGCGCGAACGTGGTTTTCTAGAAGAAGAATTTATCAAAGCCGAAGACGTGATCAAAGACCATCTCGACAAGCCACTGGTTATAGTTCGCACAGAAGAGCTGGTTTCGCACGCAATCGACCGTATGCGCAAATATAAAATTTCACAAATTCCAGTAATCGACATCAATGGTTTTGTTGGTTCTGTAGATGAGTCAGATTTGTTTCAAAGTTACGTTCAAGACAAAGATGTAGCCGACAAGCCTATTCGAGAAGTGATGGGTAAAGCCTATCCAATCGTAAAAGCAGCAACACCTATCGAGGAAGTTTCAAAATTGTTCACTAAAGACAACCAAGCCGTATTGCTAGAACTCGAAAACGGAAAACACCATATCATCACCAAATACGATATTATTGGATCTATAAAATAATATTTTATTTTGAAATCGAAAACAATTTATATCATTTCAGGTTGCAATGGCGCAGGCAAAACGACTGCTTCCTATACGATTTTGCCAGAAATATTAAATTGCAAAGAATTCGTAAACGCTGATAATATTGCCGCTGGATTGTCGCCTTTTCAACCCGAAAAAGTAGCCTTCGAAGCAGGAAGAATCATGCTCGAACGCATAGAATTTTTGTTGCTTTCAAATGCAACTTTCGCTATAGAAACGACATTATCGTCCAAAAGTTATAAAACCAAATTTGAACAAGCAATAAAAAATGGTTATCAAGTAAAATTATTGTTTTTTTGGTTGCCAACTGTCGAGATGGCGATTAAGCGAGTTGCCTCAAGGGTCAAAAATGGCGGTCATAACATTCCACAAGATGTAATAAAAAGAAGATATTTCCGAGGAATTGAAAATCTATTCAAAATTTATATACCTTTGTGTACCGAATGGATGGTTTTTGATTCTTCAAAAAATGAAATTCAAATGATTGCTAAAGGAGAAAGTTTAAATTCTTTAGAAATTTTTGAAACTAAAAAATGGGATTTAATTAAAAATAATTTTAATGAGTAATTCAAAAAGTTCAAATTCAGATTTTAATAAAAAAGTACTCAAAGGTCTTGAATTGTGTTATAAAAATTTGGTAAAATCCAAAATTCAAAATGACCAATCAATGGTTATCATGCACAACGGCAAAGTCATAACCGTAAAGGCATCCGAACTTAAAAATCTATAAACTAAAGTCAAAATTTATAAATCCTGCTCGTGTAGAAACGAAGCAGGATTTTTTTGTTTTTGGCAATTTCTATTTCTATATTTGAAAATCAGAATTAAAATTCGTTAATCTGCAATCTTAAATCCAATGACCTTTACCGCTATCGATTTTGAAACCGCAACTGGACATCCTGAAAGTGCTTGTGCTGTTGGTATTATAACTGTCAATGACGGAATTATTGTAGACGAATATGTAACTTTAATTCAACCACCAAACAACGAATATTGGTACCGCAACATTATGTGTCACGGCATAAAACCTATAGAAACGTTAGACAAACCCATGTTTGACGATTTGTTTCCTGAGATTCAGAAGCGATTATTTGGAAGAAAAATTGTAGCACATAATGAACGTTTTGACCGCAATGTTTTGCAAAAAACCATGAAATATTATGGTTTGTACTACGACGAACTCGAAATTGCCAATATGTGGGAATGTACCTGTAAAATCTACAGAGCCAAAGGCTACAAACCTGCTAATCTCAGATATTGTGCGGATCAAAACAATATCGATCTCAATCATCATGAAGCTTTGAGCGATGCTCGTGCTTGTGCAAAATTGTATTTGTTAAAATAACTTGAATAATTTGTATCTAGTTTGGGAATAAATAATTTGTAGTAATATGTGAAATTTATGGTAAAAAAATTCGTGAATTCGTGGCAGAAAAATATTTCAAACATTTGTAAAATTCAAACCAATTTTATACTTTCGATATAAATAATAGCCATGAAAGAAGATTTTCTCCATTATATCTGGAAGTTCAAAAAATTTGATTTTTCTCCCGAACCTTCAGGATTGAAAACTACAACAGGAGAAAATATTTCTATCCTCAATTCTGGGCAATATACCCAACTCGCTGGTCCTGATTTTTTCAATGCGCAAATAGAAATTAACAACCAAAAATGGGCTGGCAATGTCGAAATTCACATAAAATCGTCCGATTGGTATGTGCATAATCATGAGCAAGACGATAATTATGACAGCGTAATTCTTCATGTAGTTTGGGAAAACGATACCGCTATTTTTAGAAAAAACAATACCGAAATCCCAACTTTAGAACTAAAAAATCTCGTTTCAAAACAAGTGCTACAAAATTATGAAGCATTACTTAGCCCGAAATCATGGATTTTTTGCGAAAAACAAATTGCCCAAACTCCAAGTTTTGTGATGAAAAACTGGCAAGAACGTCTTTTTTTCGAAAGGTTAGAACGCAAGTCAAAGCCAATTCAGGATTTGGTTGCAGCAACCAATAATGATTGGGAAGCTGTTTTATTTTATCTACTTGCTAAAAATTTTGGACTCAATACCAATGGCGAAATTTTTCAGAAAATAGCGCAATCATTTCCGTACAATATTTTCAGAAAAGAAAGTTTTGAAGTCGAAAATCTAGAAGCGATATTGTTTGGCAACGCAGGATTATTGGATCAAGAAAAAGAAGATAATTACTATAAAGATCTCAAATTCAAATATTTTTATTTGTTACATAAATATCAAACCGAAAAAAATGTTTCTGAACCAGTACAGTTTTTTAAACACCGACCTGATAATTTTCCGACAATTCGTTTGTCGCAATTGGCAAATTTGTATCACAAACAGCAAAATTTATTTTCTAAGATTATTGCAGTGACTGATGTAAAAGAAATATATCAAGTTTTCGAAATTTCAGTTTCTGAGTATTGGAAAACCCATTATCAGTTTGATAAAGAAAGTCCCAAAAAACTAAAATCATTAACCAAATCCTTCATAGATTTGTTATTGATAAATACCATAATTCCGATTCAGTTTGCTTATGCGAAGAGTCTTGGCAAAGAAATTTCAGAGGATTTAATTGCATCGTTATCGCAAATAGCACCCGAAAAAAATGCAATAATAGACAAGTTTCAAATCTTTGGAATAAAATCAAGCAATGCTTTCGAAAGCCAGTCACTTTTGCAACTCAAAAACGAATATTGCAACAAATCACGCTGTTTGGATTGTGCAATTGGCATAGAATTAATAAAATAGATAGATTTACATATAAATTGGTCAAAGCTACTTTTTCTATCATAAGTTAGCTAAGCTATGTAAAATGAAATGTCTTAAATTATCTTATTTAAAGCTTATTTCTATGAATCTATGTGTTAAAAAAGAATTTAATTTTAGACCAAAATAAATTAGTAAAATTGTTACATATAAATTGGAAAAACCTACTTTTGTAAGTATACAACCAGAATGCGAACCGACCTTAAACTAAAATACTTCTTCGAAAAACATGGCTTCCATGTATCATCTCGATTGGCAGATACTCTTGGAATGCGTGCATCGAGCGTTCGGTTATTTTTTATTTATGTGTCGTTTGTAACCGCAGGATTATGGTTTGGAGTATATCTCACACTAGCTTTTTGGATGCGATTGAAGGATTTGATTCGTGCAAAGCGAACTTCAGTTTTCGATTTATAATTTTTTATGGAATTACAACAACTCAAAAGTTTTTTCATCTTCAACAAAGGGCAACGCACTGGAATTTTTTTGCTGCTTTCTTTGATGGTTTTGTTTCAGATCTGTTTTTATTTTATCGATTTTTCACAACCCGAAACAAATTCGCCAGAAAAGCAACAATGGCTTTCTTTACAAACACAAATCGATTCTATTAAGAAACAAAAAGGCGAATATAAAGCAACAATTTATCCTTTTAACCCCAACTTCATCACCGATTTTAAAGGCTACAAACTCGGAATGAAAACCCAAGAAATCGACCGACTTTTGGCTTACAGAAAACTAGGAAAATTTGCCAATTCGGCAAGTGAGTTTCAGCAAGTAACCAAAATTTCCGATTCGTTATTGGCAACGATGTCGCCCTATTTCAAATTTCCAGATTGGGTCAACAAGAAAAATGCGGATTCCAAAAGTGGTTGGATAGATTATCCCAAAACAAATACTGAGACTAAAGCTAAAGAAAAACTAGAAGTTATTGATATCAACCAAGCTACACAAGAAAATCTCGAAAAAGTATACATGATTGGACCAGCAATTGCTGAACGTATTTTGAAAGAAAAAGAAAAATATGGCGGATTCGTAGCCATGGAGCAAATGGCAGATATTTGGGGATTATCGCCCGAAGTGATTGAAAATTTGAATAAAAGTTTCAAAGTTTTTAACCAGCCAGATATCAAGAAAATCGACATTAATAATGCCTCGCTCAAAGAGTTAATGCAGTTTCCGATGTTTCGATACAATTTGGCAAAAAACATAATTACTTATCGAACCATGAATGGCGACATCAAAATTGAGGATTTAACAAAAATAAAGGATTTTCCTGTTGATAAAGTAAAAATAATTGCCTTATATTTGAAATTCTAAAATATAAGACAATAAAACCCGTTTTTATGAATTCAAATTACTTTACCGAAGAACACGAATTATTTAGAAAAAGTTTGCAAGATTTTTTGCAGAAAGAAGTCGTTCCGCATATTGAAAAATGGGAAAAAACAGGAACTATTGAACGTTTTATCTGGAAGAAATTTGGCGATATGGGCTTTTTTGGATTAACCTATCCCGAAGC
Source organism: Flavobacterium sp. (assembly GCA_043771555.1). Taxonomy (GTDB): domain Bacteria; phylum Bacteroidota; class Bacteroidia; order Flavobacteriales; family Flavobacteriaceae; genus Flavobacterium. The sequence goes on from JAYVHB010000078.1 coordinate 17,799, forward strand.
TTATGGCGGTATGAATTTGGATTTCTTTTATACGGTAGTTTTTCTTGAAGAATTGCAAAAAATTAAATCGGGTGGTTTTGCAGCCGCCATCTGGGCGCATAATTATCTTGCCATGACGCATCTCAATGCCGAAGGCGACGATCGAATGAAACAAGACTATCTCGCGCCAAGTATTGCTGGCGAAAAGATTGGAGCACTTTGTCTTACCGAACCTTTTGGCGGTAGCGATGTGGCAGGAATGAGAACTATTGCGGTTCGACAAAGTAATAAATTTGTACTCAACGGCTCTAAAACATTTATAACCAACGGCGTATATGCAGATTATTATGTGGTCGCGGCAAAAACTGATATTGCTTCTGGCAACAAAGCCATAAGTATGTTTTTGGTAGATACAAATACCAAAGGAATCTCTGCTACCAAGCTCGATAAACTAGGTTGGAGAGCATCAGATACAGCAGAAATTGCTTTTGATAATGTCGAGATTCCTCTAGAAAATTTAATGGGTGAAGAAGGAAAAGGCTTCCCGTATATTATGCAACACTTTGCCTCAGAACGACTTATTATGGCTATAAATGCGCACGCGAGCGCAGATTATGCCATGGATTATACCATAAATTATATGTCGCAGCGCGAAGCGTTTGGAAAATCGATAGATAAGTTCCAAGCATTGCGTCACACGATGATCGACAATGCTACAGAAGTGGAACATTGCAAAATTTTCAACTATGCAGCAGCAGCAAGACTTAACAAAGGCGAATATGTTGTGAAAGAAGCCACAATGGCCAAACTAAAATCGACCAAAGTTGCCGACGATGTAATTTACAGTTGCCTACAAATGTTGGGTGGCTATGGTTATATGGAAGAATACCCATTAGCAAGATTGCTCAGAGACAGCCGATTAGGTCCAATTGGCGGTGGAACTTCAGAGATTCTACGAGAAATATTATCAAAAATGATTATTGATAAGCAGGATTATAAGCCGGCGGTGAAGTAGTTTTTAATTTTTATACAAATAAAAGAGCTGCATAAATTTCTTCATGCAGCTTTTTCTTAACCAACCTACTAACTATTTTTATTCTTTTATGATTTTACTTGTATACGTTTGGTCACCAGAGACCACTTTTACAATATAAATTCCTTTTGGGTTGTCTTGTAAATTCATCTCAAACTCGTTTTGATTTTTGAACTCCGTTTTGAATACTGTAAAACCATATAAGTCTGTTACTATAATTGTACCTTCTGAAACTTCGTTGATATTAATTTTGAAGATGCCGTTGTTTGGGTTTGGAGAAATTGTTATAATTTCTTTTTTAACCCTAATTGTAGCTTCTTGGTTCTCTATATTTGATACTGTTTGGCTTTGCCTAGCTATAAAAGTATTACTACATCCTACAGGATAGATGTGAGCATTAGCTCCTGCTTTCGCATTAAAGTTAGGTTTTAATAGTACTATAGGAGCATGATATATTGCACCAGCTCCATTATTTATGACATTTGTTGCTTCGATAGATGTTAATGCTTGTTTTTTATCAATTCCTGTTGTTACATTTGTATTAATTACAAGTGTTGATGGGCAAGCTGGTGGTAGTGCCAATATAAGTTGGGGAAGTGAGTTTGGGGATATTGAAATACTATTTAAATTTAAATAAGTCCCACTCAAAGTTGAAGTCGAAAATGAATTTTGGCTATCAATTTTTCTTATTGTATTTAATGAATTTCCTGTAACTAATATCTCACCATTTTTATCTCTCTGTAATTGCCATCTGATAGGAAGGTTAACGGCTGGGTCTGAGGTGGGTATTGTTGGTAAAGCTGTAATAATCCTTGCGGCAGAATTCAAGGTTGTGATATCTTTGACTATTAAATCCCATTTAGCAAAATAGACTTTTTGACTATCTTGAGAGAATTCAAAGTTAAAAGCACTAAAAAAAGGTTGAGCAAAAGTAAACGAGAGCTTGTTACTAAAAACACCTGTTGCGTTATTAAAATCATAAGTATAAAATTTACTTTCACTATAACTATTGTCACTTTGTAAAACACCTATTTTATTATTATCGGGTGAAAACTTAAATAATAAATTTTGATTTTCAACATTAAGGAACGAGCTATCCCATTCGGAAATAACAGGATTTAAATCTAATCCGGAAGCGTCAATTTTAAAGCAATAGAAATTTCTAGAAGAAACATCATGTTGGGTAATTACCCAATAACCATCATTTGTTGAATTCTTACAAACTGTTAGAGGCCCGTTAAACCCCTGACCTTGAATAGGTTCTAGTATTCCAAATTTTCGTAAAGGTTTGCTATACCAACCGCTATTATTTGTGGAAAAATCTACCATTGAACCTTGTTGATTGCTCGTAAAATCAACAATTGAGTAGTTATACCTATGGAAAAAATAGTACTGACCGTTCAAGTAATTATCTGGAATTTGATTTATAATATAATATCGTTTTGAATTTGGCTGAGGAACGATAATAACCTTTTGGAAAATTGTTGAGTATGATGTTAAATAAATGGGATCAATAATATTTTGAATTAATTGATGATTTTTATTCCAAACTCCAAATCCATTTGTATAAAACAATAAATTGCCATTATCATCACTTATAGAAGCATTACCATATTGTGTGCTTACACCAGAAGTGCTTACAGTTGGTGGGTTGGTGCTAAAATTTACATCAGAGTTTCCTAATTGCCATTGGTTGTTTGGGTTTTGAGCCCAAATACCATTGGTATAGCCTACTAGTATGACCAGTATATATTTTAAAATTTTCATAATTTCATTTTTTATAGATTAAATAATGAAAATTACTTATTTTTTATTTTAGCTTCCAGTGCTTCAAGACGTTTGTTTTGAGCAATGATGTACAAGGTTAATTCTTCAATTTTTTCTTGTTGTATTCTTGCCATATCACCAATATTAATACCTTCTTCTTTTACTTGTGCGGCAGAAGGCACGTTTGGTAAATGTTTGTTTACAGCAATAAATGCTTCTACTTCAGACAAAGGTTTAAGGTCGTAATCTTTTGCGAAAACATAATCTGCCCAAGTACCTAAACCATTATTTAGTGATACACGAACTTCATCAGTGAGTATTCCACCAGTAACAAATAGTTTATAGTTTGCAACACTAGCACCTCCAACTGTAGTTGGGAAAGCAGCAACAGCTCCAATACCAACCGTTCCATTTAGTTTCAACTGGTCTGCTGCAAAATCTCCCCAAATTAAAGGAGTGTTTGTGGATGAGTTGTCAATATAAAGTGTGTTACTTAATGAATTTCCAGCAGAATTAGGTGATAAAGGACCTGAGTTTGATCCTAAAAAAACATTTCCTGAACCGTTATTATTATTTCCAGAGGAAAATCCAATATATGTATTGTTTGAACCAGATGTATTCTTTGATGATCCTGCACTAGCCCCAAAGAAGGAATTATTACTACCACCGTTATTAGCTCCACCAGAAGCAGAACCATAAAAAGCATTAAAATTTCCAGTCGTTTGGCAAAAAGGGGTAACACAAACGTTTAATGGTTGAACACCTCCTGAATTTGAACCTGTAAATGTGTTGTTTGATCCTAAACTACCTGAGCCTGCTTCAACGCCCACATAAACGTTATTTACTCCTGTTAAGTTAGAATAACCAGAGGATTTACCAATAAATATATTTTTTGATCCAGTAGTTAATAATTGTCCTGCATTAGTACCAATTCTTACAGAACTTGAACCTCCAACTGTTGTAGAAGTAGGAGTTGCTGTTGTTAAGCTAATTGTTTGAGCATTAGCTCCCATAATTCCAGCAAGTAAAAAACCTGCCAATAATAATTTTTTCATAATTTTAAAGTTTTAATTGTTATTAATTTATATTTGATTTTAATTTTTAATAAAATGTATAGAAACTTGTTGGCCTGTACTTATGTTTAATCGAAGTATGTAAGTATTGTTTGTTAAGTTTGCTACATTGATTGTTCCAGTTGAGGTTGGTGTTATGGTTTGTGACAGTTGCAAAATACCATTCAAATTATAAATGGAATATCCAGTTACCGTATTGTTTGATATTGAAAAATTCAAATCGGTTTGAACGGGATTTGGATAAATATTTAAAGTTGGCGGTGGCGGCAAACCTCCTCCTCCTCCTCCGGGCGGTTTAACCTTGATGCCAGTAGAGACATCAGGCAATGGGTTTGAAGACAATCTAGGAGCAGCTGGTGATGTTGACGTTGGTTTGAAAATAATAGATTTATTAGGTATTGCAACAACTCGAATATAATTTTGAGATGTAAACTCTCCGCTAACTAAAACAGTTTCGGTATTTGTTATTTTTACTGGATCAATGAAATTTTCTGTATTGAAGAAGGAGTTTGTGGAAAGAGTAATTTCAATTTCTGAAGTACTTTGTGAAAAGGAAAAGTAATTTGCAAAAATTAATAGTTGTAATAAAAGTCTGGTTTTGTTCATAATAAATTGGGTTTAAATGAATATTCAAATTTATAAAGTTGTTAGTTTGTAATTTATACCATAAAACAGGTATTTTTTTTACAATTAAAATGTATGAAGAATTTTTTGATTTTTAGTGTCTTTTTTTCTAGTTTAGTTTTTGCTCAAAAAAACAATAAAACTGTAGATGCTTTAATAGAAAAATTTGAAATCTCATTGGATACTTATCCAGATTCTGCACTTGTATTTATTACAGAAGCAAAACAATTAAGTCAAAAAATAAATAATGATTTTTTGTTAGCCAGATGCTACTACAAGTTGGGCTTTTATTACTACACAAAAAACGATTTTAAAACTTCTAAAGTTTATTTAAATCAAGCTATTTTACTTTCAAATAAAACAAAAAACTACAAATCACTTGCTGCATCATACAATCAATTGGGGATTATTGATATGGAAAAAAGTGATTTTAATACCTCTTTAAAAAATTTATTGATATCTTTAAAAGTTGCAAAAAAAAATAACTTGCCAACAAATCAATGTTCTGCAATTATTAATTTGGCAAATTTGTTTGAATTGCAAAAAGATACAATTAAAGCAATGAATTATTATCTTGAAAGCATCGAAATTTCGAAAAAAAATGATCTTAAAGATTTTAATATGTACGGCTACAACAATCTGGCTTTTTTGATAAGAAAATCAGATAAAGAAAAATCAATTAATTATCATAACAAAGTATTTTCAATTGCAAATGAGTTAGAGGATGTTAATCAACAATTTATTACACTTATCAATTTAAGTGATGTCTATTTATCAATTGAAACAAAGTCAAGTTATGAAAAGGCAAATATCTGTTTACAAAAAGCAGAAAGCATAGCAAACAATATAAAAAACCCTCAAAATCTTTTTTACGTTTACTTTAACTATGGCGGCTATTATAACAAAACCAAAAATTTTGATCAAGCAGAAACCTATTATCTCAAAGCCAAAGCCTTATCCAATTCAGGAGTAGATAATGAACAGCTGTTGAACCTTGATAAAGCCTTAGAAAAAAACTACAGAGCAAAAGGCGATTATAGGAACGCTTATTTATATCAAGAAAAATTTCAAAAAACAAAAGATTCTATTTTTACAATTGACAAAACAAAAACCTTTAACGACATTCAAACCAAATATGAAGTCGAAAAAAAGAACCTCAAGATAAACTTATTGTCCAAAGAAAAAATTATCGAAAAAAATAAAAAACGAACCATACTTTATATAGGAATAGCGATTATATCGCTTTTATTATTTTTATTACTATTTTTTAGAAACAGAATAAAACTTCAAAAAATAATACATCAAAAAGAAAATGAATTGTTTCTTCAAGAAAAAACCAAACTGCAACAAGACCAAGAACTCAAACATGTACTAGGATTGGTAGAAGGACAAGACAAAGAACGCAACCGTATTGCCAAAGAAATTCATGATGGTATAGGTGGCGAATTGGCAGGCATAAAACTCAAGTTGTCGCAAACCAACACCAATTTGCAAAATACCAACCTAACAGATATAGAAAATCAACTTGGTGGTTTGTTTGTAGAACTTCGAAACATATCGCACAACTTGAGTAGCAATTTCATAAAAAATAAAGATTTTGCATCGGTTTTATTCCAACTTAAAAAAGAATACGAACTTCGTGACGAGTTTCAAATTGAACTTGTTATTTTTCCAGAAAATGCCCTCGAAGCGAGTTTTGAAATTTTCAAGCATCAATTGTATAGAATTATTCAAGAGCTGTTAACCAACATTTCCAGACATGCCAAGGCAAGCAAAGTAGCACTAGTTATTACCAAGCACGAGGCGTCGTTTAATATCTTGATAGAAGACAACGGAATTGGTTTTGATCCAAATTCAAAAAATGGCATAGGACTAACCAATATAAAAGAACGAATCAAATCACTCAACGGAACTCTTAGTTTAGAAACTACAATAAATAAAGGAAGTACCTTTATTATAGATATACCAAATTAGAAAACGCTTATGATAAAAATTGTAATTGTAGACGACCATCAACTTTTCCTGGACGGTATCGTAGCTGTTTTATCCAACGAAGAAAACATAGAAATACTATTTGTAGAAAATAAAGCAACTGAAGCTTTAGTAAAAATAAAAGACAACCAACCCGACCTAATAATAACTGATATTTCAATGCCCGAAATGAATGGCTTAGAGTTTATTAAGATTTTAAAAAGTGACTACCCAAAAATAAAAATTTTAGTACTCAGTATGTTCAAAAATATGCAATCCCATATTGGTATTAATGGATTTTTACTCAAGGAGATCAATAAAAGCGATCTTATAGCCACTATAAACGGAATCGTACTACGAAACGAAAGATTCTTCGACAACCAAAATGACGCATTAGAAGAATTCGATTTTAAGAAAAGTATACTAAGCTTGCGCGAAAAAGAAATTATTCAACTCATTGCACAAGAAAACACGACCGATGAGATTTCCGAAAAACTCCATTTGAGTAAGCATACTATAGAAGCCCATCGCAAAAATATTTTCTTCAAACTGCAAATAAAAAACACCGCTGGATTAATAAACAAAGCCATGCATTTAGGTTTTTTGAAATAAATTTCAAAATACTATTTCATATTCCAAAAAAACAATTACTTTTGCACCAATAATAATTTAAAGAAAGGAGGTCCCATAATGTTAATAATACCAATAAAAGACGGAGAAAACATCGATCGAGCGCTCAAGCGTTACAAACGAAAATTTGATAAAACAGGAACTGTACGTCAGTTACGCGCACGAACTGCGTTTATAAAACCCTCTGTAACAAACAGAATGAAAATTCAAAAAGCAGCTTACATCCAAAACATGCGAGATGGTTTAGAAAACATGTAACAATTATTTGTTAATCGTTTAGCCGCTAGTACGCAAAGTTTTATACCTTTGTTACTAGTGGTTTTTTTATGCCCAAAAAACAGATTTTCAAAATTTTATGGGCGTTACCTTATTAGGTCAAGAAAAATGACCCAACAAGGTCGGGTCTTCCGCTATATCTTTTTTTATTTTGTCATCCTGAGCCTGTCGAAGGACAAAATAAAAAAAGGATGCCGCTACAACCCCTAACGCGGGCATACCGCAACTAAGAATACAGAAATAATGATGCAAAATCTACAATATTTTCAAGATTACCTAAACCTCGAAAAAAATTATTCGCCACATACCATAACCGCATATAGTAACGACATACAATTTTTTCATACATTCATAAAATTCACTTTTGAGCAAGACGATCTACATTCTGTAAAATACCCACAAATTCGCAATTGGATCGTGTCCTTGTCAGAAGACAATTTGTCCAATCCATCCATTAACCGAAAAATTTCCTCGCTCAAAGCTTTTTATAAATTTCTTTTAAAAACCAAACAAATTGAAGTTTCTCCTTTATTAAAACATAAAGCCCTCAAAACCCCAAAAATACTTCAAATTCCATTTTCAGAAAAAGAAGTCGATAATGTCTTAAATCATATTCGGTATCCAGATGGTTTCGAAGGCATTCGCGACAAGCTCATCATCGACCTATTTTACACAACAGGCATAAGACGGTCAGAACTCATAAATCTAAAAATTAACAATATTGACCATCACAACAACACATTAAAGGTACTCGGAAAGCGCAACAAAGAACGAATCATTCCAGTTTTGCCAATTATTTCAGAACAAATAAATAATTTCACGACAGAACGCACACGTTTAGAAGTGATTACAGACCCAGAATATTTTTTTTTAACCACCAAAGGAAATAAACTGAACGATTCCTTTGTATATCGATTAATAAATAACTACTTTAGTAATGTTTCTGAGAAGGTCAAAAAAAGCCCGCACATCCTACGACATACTTTTGCGACACACCTATTAAACAATGGAGCCGACATCAATTCCGTAAAAGAATTATTAGGACATTCCAGTCTAGCTTCAACGCAGGTTTATACGCATAGTAGTTTGGCCGAACTGAAAAAAGTATACGGAAACGCGCATCCAAGAGAGCAAAAATGAAAAAAGTAAATCATTAAAAATTAGATTATGAAAGTAAACATTCATGCAGTCAACTTTACAGTCGACGGAAAACTAGTAGATTTTATACAAGAACGAATGGATAAATTAGAAAAATTTTATGACAAAATAGTCACATCAGACGTTTTTTTGAAGGTTGAAAAAACCAGCGAGAAAGAAAATAAGATAGTAGAGATCAAAATTCACGTTCCAGGTGACGATTTTATGGTCAAGAAACAATGTAAAACATTTGAAGAGGCAGTAGAAATTTCGGCAGAATCACTCGAAAGAGTCTTAGTAAAAAGAAAAGAAAAAACTAGAACGCATATTTAAAATAATTTTTTTTAAAAAATGTTTTGATACAAATACAAAAAGATATACATTTGCAGTCCGTTAGAAATAGCGGACTTTTTTATTGATATTTGCCAGCGTAGCTCAGTTGGCTAGAGCAGCTGATTTGTAATCAGCAGGTCGTGGGTTCGAGTCCCTCCGCCGGCTCTAAATATTTCAAAATTCAATGTTCAATATTCGTTGATCGAGTTTAATTTTGAATTTTCAACAACGAATGTTGAATATATCAATAAAAAGGGGAGATACTCAAGCGGCCAACGAGGGCAGACTGTAAATCTGCTGTGTGAACTTCGCAGGTTCGAATCCTGCTCTCCCCACCAAGCCAGATGGCAGATTTTTTAGATGACAGATTTTAGTATTAGATTTCATATCTAGCATCCAAAATCCGAATTCTAAAATCTAAAAACTGCCGACTTAGCTCAGGGGTAGAGTGCTTCCTTGGTAAGGAAGAGGTCACGGGTTCAATTCCCGTAGTTGGCTCAACAAAGTAAAATTTGAACAC
>JAYVHB010000079.1:0-59117 GCA_043771555.1 Flavobacterium sp.
GGGTGCAGTTGCTGTTCCTAGTGGCAGTCCTGTTAATGTACTGTACCATAACAATCCTGTACCTGTAGCTGATAATTGACTCGCTGTAGCACCAACGCAATATGGTGCAGGTGCCGTAAATGTTGGAGCACTTGGAATTGGATTTACCGTTACACTTATTAACGTTCTTGGTGTACTCTCACAGCCATTAACTGTCTGTGTCACATAATAACTTTGTGTTCCTGCTGTTGTTGTGGTGGGTGTAGGTGCGGTTGCGCTTCCTGCTGGTAGCCCAGTTAATGTAGTGTACCAACGCAAACTAGTGCCAGTAGCAGATAATAAAGAAGGGGTATCACCAACACAGTATGTAATAGGAGTAGTTACGATGGGTGCCGGTGTTGGGTTAACAATAACTTGTAACTGTTCGGAACAAATAAACAAATTACCAGCACCAAAAGCCGAAACAGTATAAGTTAATGGCGAGACATTTGACGGATAAGGTACATCAGGATTGTTAAGTAATGTTGAAGAATAACTTGGCCCTGACCATGTATAATTAATAGCTCCCGGAATTGGTGATGCATTTAAATTTAAAGTAGCACCTGGGCAAATTGGACCTGGATTTACCAAATTAAAACAACCGGCAGAATTAATAACTACTTGCGCTGTAGTTGAATAAAAAGGACATGTAGCCGTTGCTAAAACAGAATAAGTTATTGTGTATGTACCAGGACTACTAAGACTAGGATTTATATCACCTGTTGTTAAATTAATAGATAATCCTATAGATGGAGATACAGAATAAATTCCTGCTGGCGTTAATGTAGAAATTGGAGTTTGAATTGTTGAATTACTTGTTAAATAGGGAGAACCAGAATAAGAAAATGTTCCACTAGGTGCCCCAATTATTGATAGTGTAAACGGTTTTACATATACACAAACTTGACCAATAGTCTCTTCAATTCTCACCCAAATAGTTTTTGAAGTACTTGTAATTGAATAAGATGCCAATTGAGCAGGAGTTAACAAACCAGTGCTAGAACCATTGTTTGCGTCTTCAAAACTTGAATCATAAAATGAAATTATATAATAATCAGGGTTTATTAAAGTGCCAGTAACCAGTGCTGTTTGATCAATATTACCAAAATTATAAGGAGGTGATGCAGCTGTACAAATAACTTTATTTAACGGTTGTGTTGCTGGAATTTCGGGGGCAAAACCGATTATAATAGAATCTGAACCCAAAAGACAACTACCTGGATCAGTATACACTTTCAATAAATAAGTTCCTGCAACAGTTACTGACAATGAAGACCCAGTCTCTAAAGGCAACAAAACACCATCTTTAAACCATTCAAACCGAGTATTGACAGGAGATATGCCCGAATTAATTACTTGAGTTGAACCAAAACAACAAACCAAATTATCATTAAAATCAACCAAATTATTTAAAGCTAACGTAACAGGCGGAATTGAGAAATTTTTAAGAAAAACACCTGTATCCCAATTATTATCTCCAACATTAGCAATTGCTAACTTAATATGATATGTTTGACCACATTGGATAGCAGATTTTGCTGTAATTACTTTAGTAAAACCATCATATTCAACGGTGTTAGGGGCTCCTAAAGTATTGTTTACAAAATAACTACAATTATTACAAAGCCCCGTTAATGGATTTATATTTACATTAACATTAAAAATATTTACAAATGGATTACCAGTATTATTAGTTGGTAGTCGAGCAATATTAATAGCTCCACCTGTATATGGACCTGATATACCTGGGCCACTTAGGAAAAATCCAAAAACATCATTATAAGTTCCTTCTGAAGGCGAATCATATTCAAGATACTCTTCTGAAGCAAAAATAAAATCAAAATTAACTTCTCTTCCAGTAGCTACAAAATCAAATTCTAAAACCGCAGCATTACGAACAGGTTGAGCAGAAAGTAAAATTGCATTTAGATCGACATCGACAGGAAACAAAAAATCCTCTGGAACAGGCAAACTTCCACCTGCAAAAGAATTTGTTGTTCCATTATTTAATGGATTTGTAATTGGAGAATGAGGAGAAACAGCAAATCTAGCAAACCCTGTAGACAGAATTATTCCTTCTTTCATACCTAGATTTGTAGGATTTGCATTAGTGGTGAAACGTCCTACTTGCGATTTTGGAATTGCAATCCCAGCAACACCATTAAACTTTATGTTAGTAGCTGTAACGCCATTTCCAACAAGGAAATTTTGTACTAATTGAGTAGGATTAAACGTCTCATTTACTGATATTTGAGAAAAAGAAAATATAGAAAATATAGAAAATATAAAAAGTAGTACTTTTTTCATAAAAATAAATTTACCAACAAAAAACGTTATTTCTGTGTTAATTATTGTTTAATTGCCTCAAATATAAACAAACACAAAAATAACTTTGTTAAATTTGCAACAAAATCGATAAAAATGCCTAAAATCACTATAAAAGAAACCAATAATCCAACAATTATCAAGTTTGAATTTCCAGATTTTATCACAGAAAATCAAAATTACGAGTATAAAAATATTGATGAGGCCAAAAATTCGCCACTGGCACAACAATTATTTTACTTGCCATTTGTGAAAACGGTCTATATTTCAGGGAATTTTATTGCTATCGATAAGTATAATATTGTAGCATGGGACGATGTGAAAGATGCCGTTGCCGAACAAATAGAAACCTTTGTAAATAATGGCGGAATCATTATTGCCAAAGACGAAACTCCAACAAAAAAACAACCCGTAACTATTTATGGCGAAACTACGCCAAACCCAGCCACACTGAAGTTTGTTGCCAACAAAATGATTACAAAAACGGCAGTTGAATTTAAGAATATTGACCAAACGGCTCCATCGCCATTGGCTAAAGAATTATTTGGTTTTCCGTATGTGAAAGAAATTTTTATCGACGAAAATTATATATCCATAACCAAATACGACTTGTATGAGTGGAACGATATTACGATAGAAATTCGTTCGTTTATAAAGCTTTACATCGAAAATGGTGGCACGGTGCTAGACGAAAATTTCTTGATCGAAAACCCAATAGCCGAAAAACAACAAATAAAAAACTTCGATAATCTCGATACCACGTCACAGCAAATCATAAATATTCTGGAAGAATATGTAAAACCAGCCGTCGCAGCCGATGGTGGCAATATCTTGTTCGACTCGTATGACGAAACCGAAAAACGAGTAAAAGTTATCATGCAAGGTGCTTGCAACGGTTGTCCATCGTCGACTTTCACGCTCAAAAGCGGTATTGAAAACATGCTCAAAGACATGCTGAACGATAAAGATATTGTTGTTGAGGCAATAAATGGTTAGTGGCGTCGGGCTCGCGTGAGTGATAGTAGCGAAAATCCTTTTGTGGAGCGCAGCGGAGCAAAAGATTGCAGCGAATAGCACGACCGCACTGGAGCTTGCGGAAGATGTGGTCACGCCCAAATAAAAAAATTGTTTTATCAGAAATTTTTCATAAATTTACATTTCAAATTATTAAAAACATATCAAAATGGCAGTACTTAAAGTAATCGAAGTCCTTTCTGGATCAGCAGTAAGCTGGGAAGACGCAACACAAAAAGCAGTTGCAAAAGCATCAAAATCGGTAAAACACATTCGCTCGGTATACGTGCAAGACCAAAGCGCGCAAGTAACCGACGGCAAAGTAACCGAATACCGCGTAAACTTGAAACTTACGTTCGAAATCGAGTAATTTCTTCTCAAAAAATCAAAAGCGTTTCTTTTTAGAGCGCTTTTTTTTTGGAGCAACTTCCCGCTATTCACTACAATCTTTTTTTGGTTTTGTCCTTCGACAAGCTCAGGATGACAAAACCAAAAAAAGGATTTCCGTTGCTATCGGGGCTAAACCTAACCGTAACATGAATCTTTTATCGTCAGAAACCAGTCCGTACCTACTCCAACATGCCCAAAATCCCGTTTTTTGGCAAGCTTGGAATCCTGCGTCATTGGCAAGTGCCAAATCTCAAAACAAACTCATCATTATAAGTGTAGGCTATTCGGCTTGCCATTGGTGCCATGTTATGGAACACGAAAATTTTGAAAGTCAGGACGTTGCCAATGTCATGAACCAGCATTTCATCAACATAAAAGTTGATCGAGAAGAACGTCCCGATGTTGATGCCGTCTACATGAAAGCCGTTCAAATCATGACCCAACACGGCGGTTGGCCTATGAATGTGGTTTGTCTTCCCGACGGAAAACCCGTTTGGGGCGGCACCTATTTCCGAAAGAATGATTGGATCAACTCGCTTGAACAACTCCAAGAATTGTTCGTGCAACAACCCGAAAAGTTATACGAATACGCAAGTAAACTTCATGACGGAATGCAAGCTATTTCAGTGTTGAAAAACCTTGATAATCAAGAAATTTTTGATGCCGAAAATCTCGAACAATTAGTCATAAAATGGCAACGAAGTTTCGATTGGGAATTTGGCGGAATGGCACGAGCTCCAAAGTTTATGATGCCAACCAACTATGAATTTTTGTTGCGTTATGGCTACCAAACCCAAAACGAAAAACTTTTGGAATTTGTAAACTTGACATTAACCAAAATGGCTTATGGCGGACTTTTTGACACCGTCGATGGAGGATTTTCGCGTTATTCGGTCGATATCAAATGGCATGTACCGCATTTCGAAAAAATGTTGTATGATAACGGGCAACTCGTTTCGTTATACGCCAATGCTTATAAACTTACTCAAAATAAGTTGTACAAAACCGTTATCGAAAAAACCTTGGCTTTTGTAGAGAAAGAATGGTTTACCGATTTTGGCGGATTCTTTTCTGCTCTCGATGCCGATAGTATCAATGAAAAAGGAATTCTCGAAGAAGGTGCTTTTTATGTTTGGACAAAACCCGAATTGCAAGCCATTTTAGGTTCGGATTTCGAGTTGTTTGCCGAAGTTTTTAATGTCAATGAATTTGGTTTTTGGGAACACAACAATTATGTTTTGATTCAAAATCAAGATTTAGAAACGATTGCAAATAGCAACAAAATAGCACTTTTTGAACTTGAAAATAAAAAAACAACTTGGGAAAAGTTACTTTATCAAGAAAGAGAAAAACGACCAAAACCAAGACTAGACGACAAGTGTCTCTGCTCTTGGAATGCCATTATGCTCAAAGGATTTGTAGATGGTTACAAAGCATTGCAAAATGAAAAATATCTCGAAATTGCTTTACAAAACGCGCAGTTTATTGTCGATAAAATGCTGTCAGAAAACGGAAATCTTTTTCATACATTCAAAAATAATAAAGCCTCTATAAACGGTTATCTCGAAGATTATGCTTTTGTAATTGATGCTTTTATTGGTTTGTACCAAATTACTTTGGACGAAAAATGGCTTGCCGTGTCTAAACAACTTACCGATTATTGTTTGGATAATTTTTATGATTCGGATTCTCAATTTTTCAGGTTTACTTCTATAACAGACGAAGCGTTAATCACGACGCATTTTGAGATTGAAGACAATGTTATGGGGGCTTCCAACTCGGTGATGGCAACTAATTTGTATGTTTTGGGCATTTATTTTACGAATTCGTATTATGAAGGACTTGTTCAAAAAATGTTGCATCATGTGCTGCCAAACATCGATTATCCGTCGGCTTATAGCAATTGGATGCAAGTTTTTATGAACTTTTCGGAGCAAAATAAAGAATTGGCTATTTGCAGCGCTGAAGCTGAGAGTGAAGCAAAAGAAATTAATAAAGGCTATTTTCCAAACTTGATTATGGCTGGAACTTCAAAAACGTCAGAATTACCTTTCTTAGCCCAACGATTTCAAGAAAATCAAGAATTATTTTATTTATGTCAAAACAAAACGTGCGAACTGCCTGTTAATAATTTAGAAGAAATTATCGCAAAAATTGTGGTATAATTTTAACAAATGTCGTACTATTGCACCCTTAACTATTTAAATAAAGAAATCATGGGATTTGGAAGTTTTATCAAAGGAATGTTCGGAAAAGCAAATATTGACGTTGATGCATTAGCAGACAAAGCAGAAGCATTTGCAGACGATGCTATTGCTCAAGCTAAAGAAGCTGCTGCTCCATTAATGGATAAAGTAGAAGATTATGCTGAAATGGCAAAAGAAAAAGTTGGAGAGTATGTTCCAGGAGCAACTGCAGCTATCGATAACGCTATGGAAACTGTAAAAGAAAAAGTAGCTGAATATACTGAAAAAGCTGAGGAATTTGCTGGAAGTGCTGTTGACTCTGTAAAAGAAAAAGTAAACGAGTTTACTGGTGAAGAAACTCCTGCGGCTGCACCAGCAGTAGAAAAAGCAGCAGATGAAGCTGCAGACTAAATTATTGTATAATAATTAGTATTTTTGAAACACAAACCTTCTCCAATTGGGAAGGTTTTTTTATTTTTGAAATATGAAATCGCCAATAAAATTAGTTTTTTTATAAACAAACACCAATAAAAAAGCGATTCCATACAGGACTACTTAAAAATAAATTTTAAATATATGAAACTACAAACCGATATTTCGCAACTTACTTTATATAAAGATGCAATCCTGAAACTAATTTTAGATTATTCTCCAAAACTAATTGGAGCAATACTCTTATACATTTTAGGAAGTTGGTCTATAAAAATAGTAAATAAAATATTACGAAAAATAATGATCAAACGTGGTATAGAACCTACTTTGATCGAGTTTTTATCGGATATTTTATTTTGGGGATTAAAGATTCTTTTGTTTGTTGCAGTGGTTACCAAACTTGGTGTTGAATCGTCCTCATTTGTAGCAATTTTAGGCGCTGCAGGATTAGCAATTGGCTTGTCGTTGCAAGGATCACTATCCAACTTTGCTGGTGGTATGTTGATTATACTTTTTAAACCCTTCAAGCTTGGCGATACCATCGAAGCACAAGGTGTAACTGGCACGGTTCATGATATTCAAATATTTGTAACGCAGCTCGTTACGCTAAACAACCATGTTGTTTTTATACCGAATGGCGCATTGAGTAACGGCACGATTATTAACTATTCTAAAACCAAAACACGACGATCAGATCTGAACATTTCATTAGCGTATGGAACAGATTTGAAGCAAGCAAAAGCAATCATCGAAACCATAATCAAGGCAAATTCTAAAATATTGAAAATGCCAAAATCAGAAATTATCGTGAAAGAGTTGTCTGAAACCGCAATAAAAATAGGGATTAGAGTTTGGACAGAAAACGAAGATTTTACTTATGTTTGTAGTTCGCTTCTTGAAAACTGCAAGCTTGAATTTGAAAAAGCAGGAATCGTAATAAAACCAACAATTACAGAAACTAATAAATTATGAAAAAATATATACTAGTAATTACTTTACTTTTTGGAACCTCATTTTTAAGTTTTGGTCAAGCCATTCCGTTTGTTGGGAAAAAAGTGAGAACTCTCGAAACTATAAAAATTCAAGGATCACCCTATCAAGACAAAATGTTTGCAAAAGCAAAAATCGGAAAAATAGAACAAGCTATTTTCATGCGATACAATATTTTTAATGACGAATTTGAATATATTACACCAAAAAACGATTCGCTTATCTTAGATAAAATTGAAGATTTTGGAGAAATTGTTTTTGCCAATACTAACAAAAAATTCAAGCTTACAACATATATAAACAATGATAACAAATTGTTTTATGGATATTTATTCGAATTATATTCCAAAAATAAAACACAACTTTATAAGAAAGACAACATCTCATTTACCGATGAAAAATTAGCTAAAACAACTTTAGAGCAAGATAAACCTGCAAAATATTCGCCAAATTCGCCTTTTTATTTTATAAAGTACAACGATAAAATGCCAAGCGAGTTTCCTGAAAACAAAAAAGGTTTAGTCAAACTATTTCCTGACAAAAAAGAAGCGATCGAGAAATTCTATAAAGAAAATAAAATCAATTTTGATGATGAAAATGATTTGAAGAAGTTGGTGGATTTGTTGTCGGGAACTTAACCACCAATCTTCGACGTCCCAATCAAAAAATCTTTCAAGTAATACGGCTCAAAATAAGCCACATCTTCAAAATCATTATTCTGAAATTTTTCGAATGAAAGTTTACACATTTCTTTAGATGAAGGAAACTGAATTTCGCCTAAATAAGTGATATTTTTATTAGTCAAAATTGTTTTGGCTTTTTCGGAAGAATCTCCGATAATATATATAGCTTGATCGATTTCTGAAAACGAATTTTCATCCAAAATTTGTGCTTCAACACCTCGAATCATACTGTAATCTACATCAAAAATTGCACTATAAACTTCCATACGACGGGCATCAATCATTGGGATAATTAATCCTTTTTCGATAGTAACTTGTTTGGCTAACGAAAGTAATGTATTGATAGAAATTAACGGGATGTCCAATGCGAAACACAAACCTTTAGCCGCAGAAACTCCTATGCGCAAACCAGTATAAGATCCCGGACCTTTACTGACAGCAATAGCTTCAAGATCAGAAAAATTGATTTCAGCTTCTTTAATGATTTCTTCAATAAAAACATGCAACTTCTCGGCATGAGAAAAACCAATATCTGCAATTTCTTTGCAAATAAGAGTTGCTCCGTCTTTGGCTAATGCTACAGAGCAGTTTCGGGTTGCTGTTTCTATGTTAAGAATGTACACGATTAAAAATTTAGTTTGAACTGTCATTAAGTAGATCAAGTAACTTTTTTGGATCTTGACGATTGTCCCAAAAACCTGTTATAATTATATTTTGATCCTTAATTTGATATAAAATACTATAATAACCCAAATAAATTATTCTTGTTTTTGGAAAAATTGTTTCAATTCCAATTTCAGGAAAGTATTTAAGTTGAACTAATCTTTCTTTAATTTTTGAATTTAACTTGACAGAATAAATGTTGCTTTTGTTTCTTTCATTCCAATATTCAAAAGTTGAGTTCCTTTGTTTTAAAGCAATTGTAGTCCAAAGAATTTTTTTTACTTCATCCATTGATTGTCTAGTTTATCTAATTCCTCTTCAGAAATTAAATTTCCAGAAGCAATATCCAATTCGCTCATAAGCAACATTTCAATTTGTTCTGATGTCAATGAAACAGTTTCAGATTGTTGTGTATTTGCAAAAATGATTTCCATTGCGGCGAGCAAATCTTCATTTTTAGTAGCTAATATTCTGGATATCAATCTATTTTTAGTAGTTTGAATTGTTGTCATAACTAAAGCTTTTATACAAAATTACAAAATAAATTTAGAAATTGATTTTTTTATTTACTTCTTCTCTTCTACTTTCCCATCAGAAATCACAACTTTATCGCCTGAATTCAAATCTTTCGAAACCGTTGTATAAGGACCAACAATTACAACATCACCTTTTTTCAATCCATTCAACACTTCAATATTACTGTCGTCTTGGATTCCTGTTTTTATAATTCGAATTTTGGCTTTGTCGCCTACTTTTACAAAAACACATTCAAATTTTTTGTCGCTTTTTGGTTTTACTTTATTTTCTTCCGATTCTAGGTCTTCTACTTCAAATTTCTTCACAGCAGTGGTATCAGATTTTATCACAATCGAACTTATAGGTACGCCAATTACTTTTTCTTTTCTAGTCGTAATAATATCAACCGTTGCCGTCATTCCGGGACGAAATGGCGAGTAGGTTGCTGGTTTTCCTGCTAACAAATCCATATAAGATTCTTTCAATATTCTAATTTTTACTTTAAAATTGGTTACTTGATTAGCCGTTAGCGTTGCACTAGCCGAGTTTGAAATACTGGTTACGGTTCCTTTAAATTCTTTTTTGAGATAGGCATCTACTTCTACTTTTGCTTCGTCGCCAACGTTAATTTTAACAATATCATTTTCGTTCACATCTACTTCTACTTCCATATTATTGAGGTTGGCAACTCGCATAATTTCGGTTCCAGTCATTTGTTGGGTTCCTAAAACACGCTCGCCAAGTTCTACATTGAGCATAGAAATGGTTCCGTCTGCTGGAGCATAAATGGTAGTTCGACCTAAATTGTCTTTTGCCTCGTTTACAGTTGCCGAAGCACTTTGTACGTTATAATATGCCGATTGTTTTGCAGCTTTTGCATTTTCGAAACTAGATTCTGCTCGTTCCCATTCGGCTCTTGATATTATGCCTTTATCATACAAGGTTTTGTTACGGTTATAGTTTCCTTGTGCTTCTTTGAAAGCAGCATCGGCTTGACCTAATCCTGCTTTGGTTTGCGACAATCCAGCAACCGTTCTGTTATAACCCGAAGTGTACAAATCAGGATTTATTTTTACCAAAAGTTCTCCTTTGCGCACAACTTGTCCTTCTTTAATTGGCAAAGCGATAATTTCGCCAGATACTTCAGACGAGATTTTCACTTCTATTTCGGGCTGGATTTTTCCAGTTGCCGATACAGTTTCGACAATCGTAATTTCGTCGACTTTTGAGATTTCAACTTCAATACCTTCGTCTTTGTTTCCAATAATTCCTTTTTTGGAAAGTGTTACCAAAACCCCAATTAAAACGAGTGCTGCAATACTGAAATAAATTACTTTTTTTGACATTTTTTTATTTTTTTGAAATAGGAATTCCGAAATAGAATTCTACAATTTTGGTTCTGAAAATATAATCGTATTTGGCACGCAGCGCATCTGATTTTGCATTAGCAAACAGTAGTTGCGCTTGGTTATAATCAAACGTATTCATCATACCAACGGCAAATCGCTCTTTGGCATAATTGAAAGCCAATTCGCGCGCTTCAATAGTTGCCATGGCAGCTTCAAGTGTTTTGAAAGCACCATTAGCATCGGCAAACGCCGTATAAACAGCTCTTTCTAGATCGAGTTCGGTTTGAGAAAGTGCCATTTTATTTCGTTCCAAAGCGACTTTGCTTCTGTCGATATTGTTTTTAACCGAAAAACCATTGAAAATTGGAATTTGTAACTGAAGCCCAAAATTTTGTCCTTTATTATTTTTTAATTGATCGAAAAACGGTTCTGGCTTGCCTAAAATTGGAGACGAATTGGGTTGTACGACCAACTCGCCTGAAGAAGGCAAAAACCCGATGGGCGTAGTTGGATTTGCAGTATTTGGTTCCAAGCCAACAAAACGATCGGCGTAACTTACACGAGTATTAAAACTATAAAATCCATTAACTGTAGGTTGGTAGCCACCTTTGGCTATTTCGATATCTTTTTGAGCAATATCAAGATTGAGTTTGGCTATTTTTATTTCGTTTCGGTTTTCTTTGGCTTTGTTAAAAATAGTTTCTGGAGTTTGAAACATGACTTCCGAAACGGTTACAGGATAATTTTCGTCTTCAATATCAAACGCCTGAAAATCTTTGAGTTGTAGCAATTGTGCTAAACTCAATTTGGATAACAAATACTGGTTTTGTGCTGCAACAATTCGCTGATTATCGGTAGCTATTGTAGCATTTATATCGTTAATATCACCTTTCGGAATTGATCCTGCAGTAATTAACTCCTTGGTTCTTGTTTGTTGTTTTTTATCGTTTTCTAATTGTTCGGTAAGTATTTTTATGTTTTCTTTATTGAAAAGAATTTGCAAAAACGCATTGGCAACATTCAAGGAAACATCGTCTTTCATTTTCGAAAGTTGGTATTGCGAAGCGATAATTGCCATATTGGCACGACGAAAACGGTTTTGATTTTGTAATCCGTTATAGATAACAACGTTGGCATTGAGTCCAGCTGATGTAAATTGTGTAGTTTGATTTTCGAGTAATCCTGTAGTAATATTTTGGTTCAAACCAATATTCCAAGCGTGTGAAGCATCGGCATTTACTCGTGGTAAAAAATTTCCGTAAGCACTTTGTTTTTCTATTTTAGAAGCTTGTATGTCCAAATTAGAAAGTTGCAAAGAAATATTATTTTTCAGAGCATGAGTAACACATTCTTCTAACGTCCATTTTTTGGTTTGCGCAAAAGTTGTGATTCCGAAAAGCAGAAAGAAAAGAAAACTAATTTTTTTCATGAAATAAAATATAAGCAAATTTACAAAAATTAGATTGCAAATTATTTTAATTAGACTTTTGTTTAGAGAATTTGTTACACATTTTAATTTAATAATTTTTGTTTGATTATTTTTGTATCAAAATTAAATTTATGAAATTCATTTTCTTTTTTCTAACTATTATTTTAGTTTTAACTAGCTGCTCCTCAACCCAAAAAATCGCTGCTTTAAAACCCGAGCCCGACGATGCCGCACCACTAATTTATGATAATACCACATCGTTTATCGATATTCCGATTTCTGTAAAGTTAAAAGATATAGAAAATCAAACCAACAAATTATTGACGGCTTTGATTTATGAAGACAATGACATTACTGATGATGATTTGGAAGTAAAAATCTGGAAATTGGCACCAATTATCATAAAAAACGATCCAGAATCTTTAGGGAAAATCAAAACTATTTTGCCACTCAAAGCATTGGTAAAATACCGAATTGGCACCAACAAACTAGGCATTGATTTGTACAACACCAAAGAATTTAACCTTAACGGAAAGGTAACGCTGCTTAGCGATGTGAACTTAACCAATTGGAAACTCAATACCAAAACCGAGCTCAAAGACTTTGATTGGAACGAAAGTCCTACAGTTACGGTACTAGGAAAATCGGTGCCAATTACCTATGTTTTGAATCCTGCGATCAAATTATTTCGATCAAAAATTGAAAAAAGTATTGACGAAGCTATAGAAAAATCTATGGATTTTAAACCTCAAGTTCTAGACGCTCTCGAAAAAATTTGCACACCTTTCCAAATGAATGAAGCCTACGAAAGCTGGTTACGCGTTATTCCTGTAGAATTGTACACAACCGATTCCAAAATTGTAAAAGAAGCCATCGTTTTTGAAATGGGTTTGAAATGTTCTATAGAAACTTTAATTGGTGCCAAACCAGTTTCGAAATTTGATAGAAAAGCCATTATCTTGAAGCCCGTTGCAAAAATGCCTGATAAAATTTCGGCTAATATTGTTGCGGTTTCTAGTTATGAAGAAGCTACAAAAATCATGAACAAAAACTTTGCAGGGAAAGAATTTGTAAACGGCAATAAAAAAGTTACTGTAAAAAACGTAGAAATTTGGCACAAGCAAGGAAAAATGATTATTGCATTAGACTTGTTGGGAAGCGTAAACGGGATGATATATTTGTCTGGTTTTCCGCAATATAATGATCAGAAAAAAGAAATTTATTTTGACCAAATGGAGTATGCCATGGAAACCAAAAGCACGATGTTACGCACCGCTATTTGGTTGGCTGGCGGATTAATTTTGCGAAAAATTCAGGAAACGTGCAGGTATTCCATTAAGCAAAATCTAGAAGACGGCAAGCAAAGTATGCTCAATTACATGAAGAACTATTCGCCAATGCCTGGTGTTTTTGTGAACGGAACAGTTGATTCTATTGAGTTCCAGAAAATACAATTGACCAATAAAGCGATCATTGCTTTTATAAAAATGAATGGCGATGTTAATGTTACGGTGGATGGGTTGAAATAATGTTAGTTTTTGCGTTAGGGGTTGTAGCGGCATCCTTTTGCGGAACGTAGTGGAAGCAAAAGATACAGCGGAAAACCCGACCTTGTTGGGTCATTTTTCTTGACCCAACGAGGAAACGCCCATAAACTACTTCTTACTTCGATACATTTTGTAAATAAAAAAACCCATAATGCCAACTAAAACATAGGGAATCAGCATTAAATAAACAATTCCGTCGTTTACTGCTTCAGCTTTGGCTACATTGGCTTCACCTTGCAAGGAAGCACGACACATGGCGCATTGTGCATAAGAAGAAAAAGGTAAAACGTAAATGGCTAGTAACCAATATCTGATTTTCTTACATCCAACTTCCTGCTTCCAATTTCCTGTTATTTTATACATAATAAGGCGATATCATTAGGTATACAATTACACCAGTTATGGCCACATAAAGCCAAATCGGAAAAGTATATTTGGTCAATTTTTTATGTGCATCGAATTGCTGGTTGAGCGCACGAACATAAGACACCAACACTAATGGAATTGTCACTACTGAAAGTACAATATGGGTAAGTAGAAAAAAGAAATATACATGCCGTATGGTGCCTTGACCTCCAAATTTGGTAGCATCAGTAGTGAGATGATAGGCAATATATAATACTAAAAAAACAACGGATAATGCTATGGCCGATTTCATTAATTTTTCATGAAGGTTTCGGTTTTTATTTTTGATGGCAATTACAGCCGCCACTAATATAATTGCTGTTAATGCGTTAATGGTAGCATAAATTGGTGGCAAAAAAGGAAGTGGCGCAACATCAATTCCGAAATCTTTGAGGCGAACTGTTAATAAAACAGCTACCGCAACCGGAATCAAGATAGAAACGATGGTTATAAATAAATTGTATTTTTTGGGTGTTGTTGTATTCATGTAATTATTATTCTCTTAATAAAATGGCTATATCTTGTTGTATGTTGGCAACACCAGCTGGATCTAGTCCGTCATAGTACATAATTGGGTTGTCAAATTTGTCTGTTCGGCATCTCAAGTAACCATTTTTGTCTACCAGAGCAAACAATCCTGAATGTTCAAAACCACCATCGGCTTTGTCATTTTGACCTGCATAAAGATTGAAACCTTTGTTGGCAATTTCATAAATATATTTTTTATCGCCCGAAAGAAAATGCCAGTTGGACGATTTTACACCTATAATATCAGCGTGTGCTTTTAATGCTTCTGGAGTATCTTTTTCTGGATCAATAGTGATGCTAGCCAAACCAAAATTTGGATTACCGAAAAATTTGTCTTGAATAGCCAACATACTTTTATTCATTTTTGGACAAATGGTTGGACAAGTCGCGAAGAAAAACTCCAAAACATATACTTTACCATCATAATTTTTATTGGATATTTTAATATTATTCTGGTTTGTAAGTTCAAATTTTGGTGCTTGCCTAATTTTAGCTAGTATTTTAGATTGTTCTTCATTATTTACAACGCCATCCAGTCGTTCGCCTTTTACGATATCATTGTTTTTATAGCGTTTTATGATTTCTGGAATCACTAGTATTCCGAAAATCAATATGACAAACGAGATCCAGATGTATGATTTGTTTTTGAACATAGTAGTTTAATTTTGGCGGTCGGCGTTGTTACGTTTTAGTGCCAATCGGTATTCGGCAAGGATAACTTTAACGTCATCAGCCATCTTGTTGTATAAATCTGATGGCGAAGAAGCATCGTAACCTTCTTGGTATTCGGTTTTAGTTTTGTCTTTAGGGTCAATTCCTTTCCGACCACGAAGGTTTCTTTTTTTATCAATAATGTAAACCAATTTAGAACCAAAATCAGGATTTAGTTTTCCTTTTAGTTGCAACTTATCATAGTATTCTTGAATTTCTTTTGGCGATGCAAAAACAAAATTATATTTGGAAACATCTGAAAGTGCAGACAAATCATTAAGAATTTTATTGACTTTATCTTCGGTTCCTAAAGGTGCGATCATCACAAATTGAAAATCTTTGAAAGCAAAGTTTTTGTCGTAGATTTTCTGATTGAGATTAAAATAATTTCCTTTATTAACATCAATATTTTGCCCTGAAAAACCAAGTATTGTAATTTTTTTATCTAACGAAACTGTTTTGCCGTTAATAGCTTTCCAGTTGCCTAACTCTGGAATTGCAGTTGTTAACGTTGGCAATGTCATAAAGCTGTTAACGCCTGTGGCAAAGAACATGTAGGCCGCCAAAGGCATTATAAAAAGTGTAATGAGAACTATATTTTTTTTCATTTGAATTTTAAAGTTTTACAAAAATAAAAAAAGGTACGCAGAACGTACCTTTAAATTTGATTAATATCTTGTTAAAAATTCCATTTGATGGTCGAATTTTTGAAAATTTCATAAATATAATCGGCTTCTACTAATAGTATAAAAAGCAAATACAAAACCAAGAAAATAACTGGTGCTACAACAGCCCAACGTAATGATGATTTTTCGCCTTCCATGTGCATAAAAGCCCAAACAATAAAGTATGCTTTTACTAAAGTAAGAATAATGAACAACCAGTTAAGTAAGTTCATTCCAAGAAAATTGGTCATCAATAAAGCATCTGGCTTTACGATACCAAAACCAACTTCTACAATTGTTATTACAGATAATATTCCGAAAACTTTCCAGATTCTGCCAATATTTGATTCGTGTGCGTGATCGTGAGACATAATAATGTACTAAAAATTATTAAACTAAATAGAAGAATGTAAATACGAAAACCCAAACCAAATCGACAAAATGCCAATACAATCCGACTTTTTCGACCATTTCGTAACTTCTTCTTTTTTCGTAGGTGCCAACAATCACATTAAAGAAAATAATGATATTGATGATAACACCCGAAAAAACGTGAAAACCGTGAAAACCTGTTATAAAGAAAAAGAAATCGGCAAATAATTTGCTTCCGTATTCGTTTCTTTTCAAGTTAGCACCTTCAACAACATACATTGCATTAGCCAAGCGATTTTCAGATTCAGCTCGTGTCAAAACAGATTTTTTCTTCTTGTATGTAAGTGCTTGATTTATTTTAGAATCTTTTTTTCCTTCTACATCACCTTTAGAAATTACTTCAGTACGAATTAATAGATCAGGATTGGCTTTAAAACCTGCTTGTACTTCTGCAATGGAATATTGGGATACTGTTTCGCCTTGCATAAACCAACGTCCTTTACCTGGAGTTAATTCTTCTTTTCCGTCAGGAAGAGTTGCTGCAAAGCTCTCTAGCGCAACACGTTTGCCAGATTTGTCTACAAATTGAAGCAAACTTCCGCCTTTGGTTTCGATAGCTCCATATTCGCCTTTGATAAAGTTTTTCCATTCCCAAGCTTGTGAACCCACAAATATTAATCCACCAATTATAGTCAAGAACATATAAAACGCTACTTTACTTTTGTTTAAATGGTGTCCAGCATCTACTGCCAAAACCATGGTTACAGAAGAAAAAATCAGAATAAAAGTCATTAATGCAACATAATACATTGGTGCTTCTACGCCGTGCATGAACGGAAAATGGGTAAAAACCTCGTCTGGCAATGGCCAAGTCTCAATAAATTTGAATCTAGAAAAACCGTAAGCTGCCAAAAATCCAGAGAAAGTTAATGCATCTGATACGATAAAAAACCACATCATAAGTTTGCCATAGCTTGCTCCCATTGGCTCGTTACCGCCGTTCCAAGTATTGTCTTCTAAGTTTGCAGTTGTTGATGTTGCTGCCATAGTTTAAATTATTATAAGGTACAAATTTACATTTTTTTCTTATTTAAAGAAATATAAAAATAAAAACAAATAAATCCATAATATATCAAGAAAATGCCAATACATCGCACCAAGCTCAATACCAAGGGTTTGTGTTGAGTTGTATTTTTGTTTAAAATGATTATAAATAACAATTAAAAGTGAAATAATCCCACCAGCGACATGCAACAAGTGCAAAAATGCCACAACATATAAAAAAGTAGTGGTAATATTGCTTTTACTTCCCGTAAAATAATAGCCCATTTCTACCAATTTATTAAATCCTATAAATTGAAAAATAATAAATAAAATTCCGAGTGCTAACGTTGTAAGCAACATAAAAGTTGTTTGGCTTCGATTGTCTTTTTGAATTGCTTTTTTGGCTAAATGAAAAGTCAAACTACAGCCAATTATAATTAAAGTACTAATAAAAAAAGAAGTTGGCATTTGGAAATCCTTCAACCAATCTGTTCGGGCTTTACTCACGACAAAAGCACTTGTTAGTCCGCCAAACATCATAGTCATGCTTAGCATTGCAAAAAGCAATAACAACTTGTAGCTCTTGGCACTTCGTTGTTTTTCTTCTTGAATTGTCATTTTATCTGCTGTCATTTTAATTTAGAATTAATTATCTTAAAAATTTATCTGCTATGTAAACAATTTGTAACAAACTTATATAGGATATGCTGGCTAGCATTAATGTTTTTGCCGATTTGGTTGTTTGAAGTTGGTACAACCGTACCGCATAATATAACATCCAAACACCAAGAGCAAGTATAATACCAGCAGAAATTACTGAAATATGTAGCCTTCCTGTATATCCTAAAACAGGTAATAATGAAGCAATAAGCAACCAAACAGTATAAAGTATGGTTTGTAAAGCCGTTGAGTTATCTTTTTTTCCTGATGGCAACATAAAAAATCCTGCTTTTTCATAATCGTCGTACAAGAACCAACCAATTGCCCAGAAATGTGGAAACTGCCAAAAAAACTGAATCAAAAATAAAGTTCCTGCTTCAATGCCAAAGTTGCCTGTTGCAGCCACCCAGCCCAACATAAAAGGGATTGCTCCGGGAAAAGCACCAACAAACACTGATAGTGGCGTTACACGCTTGAGAGGCGTATAAACACTTGTGTATAAAAATATAGATATTGCTCCAAAAAAAGCCGATTTGGCATTGATAAAGTACAGCATACTTATGCCTAAGATTGTCAAAACAACCGCTATAACTAATGCTTTATTTGGTGTCATTCGTCTAGAAGGTATCGGTCGGTTTTTGGTACGATCCATCAAGGCATCCAGATCTTTTTCGATGATTTGATTAAAAGCATTAGAAGCACCAACCATGCAATATCCTCCAATGATAAGCAACGTTAGTGTTAACCAGTTGAAAGGATTATCATCATCAAACCCCAATAAATAACCCGCCACAGCAGAAAACAAAACACTTATTGCCAAGCCTGCTTTGGTGATTGCTTTAAAATCTAGAAAGATAGTTTTCAACGAAAAAGTAGTTTCTGTTGTGGTCAATCCCTTTTGTTTAGGTATTTTTAATTTGATGCAAAAGTACAAATAAGATTGGAGTATTTTTGAGGTAGTTTTTATATTTTTTTTGAAACAAAAGTTAAAGTTTTACGAAAAAATTGATGTGGTTATAAGCTGCGTTAGGGGTTGAAGCGGCATCCTTTTATGAAAAAGCTTTTTTCTAGCTTTTTTATAAAAGATACAGCGGAAAACCCGACCTCTTTAGGTCATTTTTCTTGACCTAAAGAGGTAACGCCCAAATATTAATAATCAAAATACCAATTGAAAACGTCGGTTCGTAATCCTATAGAAAACCAAGTTGTGGTATCTTTTATTGTTGCTACAGTTTCGGCAGTTGGTTTGAAATTTCTGTAAATTAAACTACTAAATAATTTGAGGTTGGTTACTGGATTTACTAGATAACCTGCTTGCAAATCTGCAATGAAAATTGAAGTCGTATTGCCTTGCCCGACTTTTACATTGGTGTCGAAAGCGCGGTCGGTATTGTAATTTTTATAAATATCGCCTCCATAATTGAGCTTGTCGGTTGGAGAATTGAAATCGAATCCTCGCTTACCGAAAGTAAACTTGACGTCAGCAAATAAGCGTTCTTTTTGGTACCTGGCAATAAGCAGAAATTCTTGCTGGTTTCCGCCCCATTGGTGGCCAAGACTCTGGTTGTTGTGCCCATAATTGGTAAGCGGATCGCTATGCGAATACACATATGGGCGCACATGATTGTATTCTGCTTGAAGCAAAAGCTTATCGATTCCGAAGGCGTTATAATATTTGGCTCCTAGTTGGTAGGCAAATTTATTTTTCCAGCTTTGGTTTTGTTTTTTGACATCGCCCAACGAAAATTCATCAAGTAAAAACTGTCCGTAAAAGTTAATTTGGTTATTGAATTTGTATTTTGAAGTGAGACCCAAAAGTGCATTTCCGCTTCTGGCAGATGAAGCAAACTCTACTGATCTGTAAAAAATAATTGGATTTACAAAATTAATGTCAAAACCACGATTATTGGTATCTGCCCATACTACCGATTCGAAAAAGCCTAGGTTAAATTTCTTGGTAACATTCCAGCTTAAATAATGACTGGCAACATATTTTCTGGAATAGGTTTTCTCGGCAGTAGCATCAGGCCGAACATCATTGGCCCACATAAAAGTATTGGTGTATTTGATTTTCCAGAAATTGGTGTTGATTTTTACATACGGATACGGCGTTATACCGTCGGTGGTTATGAGCGATCGGTAACCATCGCCCACAAAATTGCGACCGTAACCCAAATTGAGATTAAAAATCTTGTTGGGTTGAAAAGAAAGGTTTGCTTCGGCCAAAGGCAAATCGAAAGCACCAGTTTTGAACTCTTTTGCAATTCCGATTCCTGGCACGATAGCATATCCGCCGCCACTTGGCGGAATTGACTTAGCATTTTGATTGAAGTATTCTGCGAAGCGTGCTTGACTTTCAAAAATTGTTGTTGTAAAATTTATTTGACTTCCCAATCCGCCTTGAACTTGAATTCCGCGTGTATTGATAAAAGTACTCGTCGTAGCTGCCGCTTTACTTTTGCCAACTTGAAGATCCAAAATTGGATTCATCGTAAACCAATAATTTTCGCCCTGAATTTGAACTAAATTTTCATTAAATAATTTTCTTGACCACCAACTAGTTCCGTTATTTTTTATTGCCGAATTACTTTTTTCAATGTCATAATATTTTTTTACATCGGCATAAGTATAGGGCTTTGAAGCGGTGTGGCTGTTTGTTCCTACTTGATTTATAGCTTGGTCAAATTGCGCATAAACCGAATGAGAAAAAGGAATATTCAAATGGCTGGTATATTGTGGGTTTTCAAAATTTTTATAAACAATCGATTCAAATTCTGTAGATTCGATTTCTTTTTTTGGACTTGGTTTTGTTTCAGAAATTGGTTTTATTTCTGGATTTTTTGAAATAATTTGTTCGCTTTTAAGCGGAATTGGTATTCGAAGTGTATATTTGGAATAGGTTGCTATACCGTTATAAGTTGGTGGATCAATAGCCGGAAAAAGACCAAAAACACGTTTGCCTTCTTCTATGAGTTGGTTTTGGTCTGAATCTACATATAATGGTTTGAAAATCCCTTTTTGGTCTACTTCAAACAGCACAATTACTGTTCCTTGATAGTTATCAGAAATAAGATTTTCTGGAACTACAAACGTTTTGAGAACAAAGTCTTGAACTCGATTATAAAAACAGTTTTCGAGTTCATTTCCTGATTGATTTTTACAAGTTTCAAAAACAGGAAATTGCTCTTTTATTTTATTTTCTTGAGAAAACCCAAAAACCGAAAACAGCAAGAATAAAGCTATATATTTTTTCATAATGATTTATCAAATTTACTTTTAATAATCGTTTGTTACAATTATATCGTTTGCAATTGCTTTTGCAGACGATGTTCCTATGCGTTTTACACCAAGTCGAAGGTATTGTTCTGCTTGGATTTTGCTTGTTATTCCGCCTGAAGCTTTTATAGATAATGGCGATGCGTTTTCGAGCATCATAATAATGCTTTCAAGGGTTGCGCCATTTGGTAATTTGCTTTTAGGCTTGTAAAACCCTGTTGCTGATTTTACAAAAACCGATGCAAAATTTTCGTCTTTAAAATTAGAAATCACGACATTTTTTATCAAAGTTGAAAGCTGAATAATTTGATGGTTGTTTAGTGCAGCAACTTCAATAATCCATTTTACGTTTTTATTGTTGTCTAGTCCGAGCTTGGTACATTCGTAAATTTCTTTTTTTACTAAAGTGATTTCGCCTTTTTTAAAAGCTTTATAGTTGCAAACAAAATCGAGATCGTCAACTCCGTCAAGAATTGCCTGTTTTGCTTCATCAATTTTTGTTGCTGTTTCAGAAGCTCCTTTCGGAAAGTCAATTACTGTTCCAATATCTAGATTTGATTTGGCTTCGATTATCATTTTTTTTGCAAAAACTACATTTTCTGGTCGTATCATAACCAACTTGAAACCTTCAGCTATAGCTTCTTTGATGGTTTTCTCAACAACTTCTTGATTGGCTTTCTCGGACAATTTGGCTTGTTTGGCGGTTTTTAAGTACGTCGAATCGAGATAGTTTTTGATATTCATCTTGTAAAAATAAAAAAATCCCAGCAATGTGGGATTTTATATAAGTAATTATTGTTTTTTTATTTTCTTTAAATAAAAAAAAGCTGCAATTGCACCTGTCGAATTTGCTAGCGCATCATAAACATCGGCAATTCTTTGGGTTGTAAAAACACTTTGACAAATTTCCATCAAGATTCCGTAGGCTATGGCAAAAACAATTAATTGAAAATAAATAGTTGCCTCTGGATTTTTGGATTTGAAATAATAAAACCATGCAATTACAAATACAAAATAAAATACAAAATGGACTACTTTATCTTTTCCGGCTATTGGTATTGAAGCACCAATTTTCCCGATGGTAACTAGACTTAAGAGCGTTATTAATAGCGTCCAAGCCAGTGCAAGAAAAAGTAATTTGTTTGTACTAGGCACCTATTAATTTTCCGTAAGCTTCGCTATCCATTAGATTGTCCCATTGCGACAAGTCTGATACTTTTACTTTTACCATCCAACCTTTTCCGTAAGGATCGCTATTTACTGTTTCTGGGCTACTTTCAAGGTCATCATTAAATGCTATTATTTCGCCAGAAAGCGGCAAAAACAAATCTGAAACTGTTTTTACAGCTTCGACCGTTCCGAAAACTTCGTCTTGATTTAAAGTTTGATCTAGGGTTTCGACCTCAACATATACAATGTCTCCGAGTTCTTTTTGTGCAAAATCGGTGATCCCGATAGTTGCGATATCGCCTTCAATAGAAACCCATTCGTGGTCTTTGGTATATTTTAAATTTGCTGGAATATTCATTTTTTGTGTTTAGTTTAGATTGCAAAAATAGTATTTCTTGCTTAATTTTTTTTATTGCTATTGTTAATTTCCAAAATTATAACGCAACGTCAAACCTGATCTAATATTTGTTACAGGAAATGATGTTGATATTACTGCTTTTGAAAACGAATGATCATAGAAGAAAATGGCAGTAAAGTTTTTGCTCAACGAATAATCTGCCGTAAACTTTGCAGACCAAATATTTTGTCCACCAGACAATTGGTTGTTGTTGTAATCTAAATTTCGCACAATTGTTTGGCTATTTCTGTAGGATACATCTGCTTTTATATTGATATCACTTTTTATGATTCCGGTTGGATTATCGGCAAGTTTTGTAGAGAAAGTAACATCTTTAATTCGGTAACCCAAACCTACAATATACTCAATTCCTTTTACTTCCGTTAAAAGATTATTGTCAAAACTCATAGACAAAGCTCGGTCTTTTTTCATTTCGGCAAGAATTTTCACAGAACTTTTTAGTTCCATATCTATTCGCAACAGCGGGCTAAATTGCTCTACCAAATTGATGTTTTGTATAAGCGTTTTATTTAAGAAATTTCCGCCAGAGTCCAATCCACCTGGATTTTTATCATAATCAAGATTGGATCTAAACGTGTTGATTGTGTAGGAAGCTTTATAAGCACTTTGCAATGAAAAACGTTTGAACTTGTCTTTAAACGACTTATAACGCATCAAGCCGCTATATTTTATGGTCATGTTGGGAATAGGAATATTTCGGAAAGTATCAAAAGTAATTCCTTTGGCATCTTCGCCTTGCTTACTCGAAATTAATCCAGTGTACGCCGCCAAAAATGAAGGAATTAATACCGCTTGACTGTTTTTGCCGAAACCTTTCGGGAAACCATCAGCATCAAGATTTATAGGGTTTGAGATATCAATTCCGTTTTGCAAAGCTAGTCGATTAGCAATAATAATTCGGTTGTTTTTTAGATCTTCAAATGGTGATGATTGATTTTCATCACTTGTTTTGAAAGCCGTTTTTAACATGGTTGTAGAGATCGCAAAATTTCCTGTATTGAACGGTGATCTAGAATTATAATCGCCGTTCGGACTAACATCATATTGCTCCGAGTAATTAGTAGCATAAGTTCTATCGGCGGTTAGATCTATCTTAAAATCTGGAAACAAATCCATATTGGCAGTAAAATTGAGCGTTTTACTGGCTATTTGAGTAAAGTTTTGATTAAAATTCTGGTAATTTGTGAGATAACCTCTTTTAGCAGCTTCAAATCTTACTTCATCTTGCGATCCAAAAACAAATCCTAATGTAGGTTTAGATGTACCAAAAAATCCTATTCCAGGAATATAGCCAGGAAGCACTGTTCCTCTGTTTTCGGTATAATTTCCTTGAATGTTTTTTACAGAAGTTAATAATCCTATCAATCCATCTTTAAAAATCGAATTAGAGTCAGGTTGAACCACACCCTTATTTTCAATTTTTTGTCCTGGTTTTGGTGCTTCTGGTTTTGGTGCCTTTACCTTTTTAGGACCTTTGGTCAAGCCTGCATATTTGTAAAATGACTCCATTGACAAAGTAGCATTTAGCTTGTGCGAACCAGCATTTTGTATCGTATTTCCAAGATTGTAGTTTAGATTATCGATTTCGATATTTGCTAATGCGTCTGATGATTTTTGCCAGCTAGAATCGCCCGTGTAAGTGTAACTTGATTTGAGAAAACTCAAAAACGGAATCTTATTAAATGGTAATTCGTAATTGACTGTTAATTGCTGGTTGTGTTGGTTAGGATCACCAGAATTCCAGTAATCATCCCAAATGGTAATGTCATTGTTTGGTTCGTTATTGGCATTGAGGTAATTACGAACAATATTGCTAGATGTTGCCGTAAAGTTGACCTTTAACGATTTTGTTAGATTATAGTTAAAGCCATAATTATAATTGAAA
Organism: Flavobacterium sp.; assembly: GCA_043771555.1. Taxonomy (GTDB): domain Bacteria; phylum Bacteroidota; class Bacteroidia; order Flavobacteriales; family Flavobacteriaceae; genus Flavobacterium. The sequence goes on from JAYVHB010000079.1 coordinate 24,677, forward strand.
AGGAAATTACGACGGTAAAGTGCGTCTAGTGGTAAACCAATAACTTCTACTTGACGGAATTGCTGCTTATTATACTGACGATTTATGCTACTGCTAAAGTTGATACTCGATGGCAAGTAATTGAAGTTGAAGTCGCTCAACAATTTCCAATACGAACTTTTCTTAAAAAACTTCGATTTCTTGAAAGGTTCTATTGCTTTAGGTTGAAAATTATAAGCATAATCTGCCGTTGTGGTAACTTGCTGGTCGGTATATTTTTCTATTTCAAAATTATGTCGTTCTTCTTTGTTATACGAATAGGATAAGGTTAGGTTTTCTGGATCATAAATTCGCGGTTTTTGTTTCTCTCCACGTTCTTTCTTTACTCCAATAAAATTAATACTTTGTCGTTTGGTATAATCTATGGCACGATTCAGGATATTGTCTTTTTCAGCTTGATCTTGAGTTACATCAATTAATTGTTTTAATAAAATATCTTGACTAAAAGGGTCGTATTGTGGTGTAATTGTTTCTTCGCCAATAGCATAATTGAATGGTAAATTGATTCCCCATTTTTTGGGCAAAAGTTTTCCTAAACTGAAGTTTGAAACGATATTATATTGTTTAATGTCTTCTCGACTTCGCTCATTAGGTCCTTGTTCAATAGTTCCGAAACCAATAGTGCTAAGTTTTCCTGAGGCAGAAAGTGTGGCAAAGTCGGCAATGTTTGTGTCTATACTTAATACAGCAGCCATTCCGCCGTTATTATCTTGGTCTGAAAGTCGAAGTTCATTAAACCAAACTTCGCCTTTTATTGCATTAATTGTTGGATCGGCAGTTCGTTCTTTACTATTTTTAACTCCAACCATTAATGTTCGTACTAATCCTAAATTTGGGTTACCTCGAACGCCAATTTTTAATTTTCCGTTGGCGTTATTAGGTGCATAAAAAATTTCGTTAGGTGCTAAAACGGTTCCTCTTGATTGTATTTTTAGTTGCGTTAATTGCGACAAAGTAAGATCAATATTGTTTTCTTCTGGCCAAACTTCTGCTTGGGTTCGAGCGTTATTGGCAGTAACTTTTAAGGGCAGTTCTATCTGATAAAAATTTTCTGTAAAATCATTACCGATTCTCACAAAACCAATCATTTCATTATCAAGTAGTGGCTTTGTGGTATCAATAGATTCGGCATGCAAAAACATTTTTAGTTTTTTAAATTGACGCATGTCAACCGTTATATTTTTGAAAGCCGCTCTCGAATCTCCGCCTTCAAGTCCATTTACACCTTTTACACGAAGTGCAAGCGATTGCTCATTTTGATTGATAACGCTATTATTATTTACTAATTGTTCGCGAACAACACCTGGAGGCGAAATATATCTCGGAGCATTTTCCTCAATATTTACAGCTTCAATGTCAAAGTCGGTTCCGTCATTGTCTGGATCTGTATCGGTTATGTCAGCATCAAGACTATTGTTGTAACGGCGCCACTCGCCACGAACAAGATCTAATGCCCCAAAACGAAGCGTAACCTCATCTTCAAATCCAGTCATGAACATACGCATGAAACGAATGGATCTAAAATCGGAAATTCCACCAATGGTACTTTCTGGTTTAGACACTGGTATTTTAAATTGTATCCAGCGTACTTTGGTTTCAACTCCATTTGGCACATCGCTCGCTGGAATATTTTTATCAATAATATCTGTAACAAAAGGATCTCCAATTTTCAATCCTTTTTTCATCTCAATTCCATACTCATAATAGGCATTTATTTCGTCCATGGTATTGTCACGATTCAAATCTTCTACATCGGGTGTAATGGAGTTTCCACGATTATTATCAGTTACATCCACAGGAGAATTTCCTTGCAAACCATTATAGTTTTTATATCGGTTTAAGATATTTCCTTCTGCCGATAAATAAAATTGAAAATTATCTCCTGCAGGATCTGCTGTTCCTGCAAAGTTGCTATATTTTGCAGCTTCTTCAGCATCTGATAATCCATCAAAACCAACATCTTGCAAACTTCTGTTGGCTGTATCGGTATCAAATGCGTACAATAAGGATTGTGCTTGAGGTACTTTTCCCCAAACACTTGTAGCTGTTAATTGGCTGTTTAATCCACTTGCTGGCAATCCGTTTTCAAATTGTTTTTTTCCATCTCTAAGGATATCTTCAGAAATAGCACCAAGATTAAAATAAATTTTACCCGTATTGGTGTCGGGAATTTTCCCAATTCCTTCGTAAGGATCCATGACCCAAAACTGAATATATTCTACATTAGATTGTTCGAAATTGGTGGAGTTTAAAGCTCTTGTAATACCCCCAAAATTATCTTTTGGAGCTACATTAGCTGCAACAGGATTGTTATTATAGGGTCCGCGCTCCTTTGGATAATAAGTCAAATCTAAAGTATTAATGACTGTGAGTTGTCCTGCTGCAATGTCGGTATTAGGATATAATTCACGACTATAAATACGGCGAGTTCTATTTGAAGAAACATCATCAATAGTAACACCTGCCGGTCGCTGCGAATAAAAAATAGGATCTACAGAATACCAGTTTAGTTTAGATCGTTTGAATCCATATTGAAGGTCGTTACTAAGACTGCCATTAAAATCTTGATAGGAACTTGCCGATCCTTCTTTTATTGGGGTGGATGATAAACTCCAAGCTTGTGGCGAACGCAAATCTATAGTTGATTGCGATCCTTCAAAATCGTCAACATAAATAGTAGCTTCTCCATCAAACTGGTCTTGAGTAGGTGTTCCTGGCTTCAAAAATGCGACTTCACCACGAACTGATAAGTTGGATGGCGCATCAGTATCCATGTTAGGTAGTTTGTTTGCCAACCTAGTAAAAAATGGAACTTCAGTAGAAAAATTAGTATTCATCCCAAAAATACTGTTGTTCACAGATTCCTGTCCGTAATTGGATTTTTGAGTTAAAGGTCGTTCAGACAAATTCAAATAGGTGGCACCTAAAACAAAATTTTCAGAAAATTTATGTTCCACATTTACGCCCATAAAACGGCGCGTTTGTTGTCCGAAAACCGAATTGTTTTCGACTGAAACCTGAATTGGCGTATTGGAAGCTTGCAATGATGGATCTAAAATTTGAACTCTACCCGCTTGATAATTAACGCTATAGTCAATGCCTTCTTGCAAAACTCTTCCGCCAGCTGTAACGACAACAGATCCTTTTGGTACGTTAAAAGCACCAATCGGAATTCCTTCGCCACCAGACGATTTGAATTTTCCTCGCAATTGAAATTTATTCTTCTGGCTTTCTTGAAGCGCAGCCGCTTGCGATTTTCTATACAGGTTTTGGAAAACGTATTTTTTCTGATTTAAATTATAAGAAAGTGGATTATTATATTGTTGTGCTGTTGCATCTGTTGTTAATTTCTTAAACAATAATTCTCCAAAAGGCTCTTTAGTGGTAAATATCAATCGTCCGTTTTGTGTATCTACTGTTAATCCTTGAATAAAATCAAAAAAACCATCGCCACCTGCTTGTGGGTCATTATTAAAGTTAAGCTTATCTACATTAAAAACTTTCAATAATGTTGTTTCAGACAAACGATTTTCAATGGCAGGATTTGCGGGGAAAGGTTCTCCCAGCACTGGCGTAATATAGTTTAAAGGTGACGGATCACTGTATAAAATATTAAATTTGAAATCTTCTTTTTCTAGCTGATATGCACCTGGAATTTGATAAATATTTTTCATCATCAAGTTCCATATTGGCGATGTAATACTTGTTAAACTACTCTTTAACATTTTTACAATCAATGTTTGAGAGCTAACGATATCAGGCTGGTTGGTTACTGGGTTGGTTGGCCCAGTTTGAGTTGCTGCAACGCCATCATTACCAAATTCTCCTACCTGGTACACTTCATTTCCTATTGTATATTGATAGGCAACGCCAATAACCTCATCATTTGCTAATCGCTGTTGTAAAGAGATATAACCCAATTGCGGATGAAAAGTATATTCATTTGCATTTAACTTTCTAGCGTTTTCAAGTTTGGCATAATCTTTTCCTTCGCTTGGTTGCGTTGTAAAACCATTAAATCCTTGAGCAATAGAAGAAATTTCTCTTATATTAGTATTCAAAAGACCTGTTCCAGGAGGAGGATTTTGAGATAGATAATTTGGATTGAAACGGTTATTTTTGTTATCAACTGGTGCGTCGATTGCAGATTCGAAAAAAGGAGCAACTGCAACTAAGTTGGTTCCTATAATTTCTGTGTCGGGAATTCCAGTAATTTGAGCTTCACCCAAATCCTGAAGTGCAACTATATTTCGAACATTGTTGTTGGTTGTAGCCACACGATTTTGTCGATTTGTAACCCAAACTTCCATTCTAGTAATTTGAACCCGACTGTCTATAAATGGATATTTGCGCAAGGCATTGTCGTATTGATTTCTGAAATATTGCGACAAAAAGAAATGTCTATCAGCGTCATAATCCAATCCGAAAAGTTCAAAATCCTGAACGGTTCCGCCACCTTGAGCTGTAACGGTTTTGGTTTGCGACTTTTGTTCCGAAAAAACACCTGTAACCGTAGTTTTTCCGAATTGTAATTGCGCTTTTACTCCAAACAAACTTTGCGCACCTCGAATTAGCGAACTGTTTAGAGGCATACTTACGTTTCCAACTTCAATTTTCTGAATTATATCATCTTCTGTTGGTGCGTATTCTAGTTTAATTAAATTTTGAAAAGCAAAAGTAGATTCGGTATCATAATTGGCGTTGACGCTCAAACGTGTTCCTACTTTTCCTGTCAAACCCATACTTATTCGTTGGTCAAAATCAAACGTAAATGTCGATCTATTTTGTGGAGAAAAAGCGGGATTATCTTGTTTAGAATAGCGAACTCCAAGATCTACTTCTACAGATCCAGTGGGTTTTACATCTATGGTATTGCTTCCAAAAACTGTTTCAAAAAAACTATTGTTGATGTAATATCTTGGCAGAAGATTCTTTTTTTCTTCTTCTGTTCCTTCTTTTTTTCCGTCAATAGCATCCGATTTTTTCTTGAAATAACTGCGCATCGATTCACGCATCATTAACTCTTCGTATTCTTTTGGAGTTAAAATAATTGGATAATTGATATTAAAACCATCTACAGAATTAGTATAAATATAACGGTTAGTTACTGGATCATAGGTATATGCTTCCAAAATACTTGGAGGATTGGCTAGATCTAATTTTCCTTTTGTAAAGCCAGTTTTAGTCGAATCTGGAAAAATTTCATTCTCTTGAGAAAAAGATGCAGTACTACAAAAAATCAATACAAAAATATTGATAGAAAGTAACCTTTTAAAATGTTCTATATAAAATGTTTTCAAAAATTATAAATTTTTTAATGCTTGTTTGATCAATGATTCTACAGTAGCTGTAGCGTCTTGAACAATAATTTTGTCTACTACTTTTTCGGCAAGTTTTTTGTTAAACCCTAAAACCTCCAAGGCAGATAACGCTTCATCTTTGTTTGTATTGCTTTGCGACATTGAAACTTCGTCAATATCATATAATTTTAACACTTTGTCTTTAAGATCCAGAATCGCTCGTTGCGCAGTCTTACTTCCAATACCTTTTATGGACTGAATTGTAGCCAAATCGCCAACGGCTAATGCCTGAATTATTTGTTTTGGTTCTAGAGAAGAAAGCATCGTTCTTGCAATACTTGCTCCAATTCCAGATACTGAAAGTAGCATTTTGAAAATTTCTCTTTCCGATTTTTCTACAAATCCAAAAAGGGAATGCGCATCTTCTTTTATCTGTAAATAAGTAAAAAGTTTAATCGTTTCGGCTACAGGAATTAAAGAATAAGTGTGCAAAGAAATATTGATATGATAGCCAACACCGTTGCAATCAATAACGACTTCTGTTGGTGTTTTTTCGACTAATTTTCCTTGAATGTGTGCAATCATTTTTTTTTAAACTGAATCCAAATATAACAAAAAAGTTTAATTAAGATTATTAATATGAATTATCTACTAAATTTTGATTTCTAAATTACGAATTCTTTTGCCTTTTTCTTGTGCATCCACAACGGCAACCGCCGCCATATTTACCATTTCTTCTACACTGGCTCCTAATTGAAAAATATGCACTGGCTTGTCCAATCCCAAAACAATTGGTCCTACCGAATCTACTTTGTACAATTCTTTAAGAAGTTTGTAAGTGATATTTGCTGATTCCAAATTCGGAAAAATCAAGGTATTAACTTTTTGATTTGCCAATTTCGAAAACGGAAATTTGTTTTTGAGCATTTCAGGATTCAAAGCAAAATCGGCTTGAATTTCGCCATCAACAACCATGTCTGGATAATATTTATGAAGATAATCGACCGCTTGACGCACTTTTACGGCACTTTCGTTTGTTGACGATCCAAAGTTTGAAAACGAAATCATAGCAATTACAGGTTCCATTCCGAACATTCGTACTGTTTTGGCAGTCATCAGGGCAATTTTTGCCAAATCGTCTGTTGATGGATTCGGATTAATAGCCGTGTCTGACAAAAACATCGGACCACGATTGGTCATCATCATGTTGCAGGTCGCGATTAACGAGATGCCTGGTGCTTTCTCAATTAATTGCATAACAGGCTTAATGACAGACGGATAACTTCTTGAAAAGCCAGTTACTAAGGCGTCGGCATCGCCTTCATTAACCATCATGGCTGCAAAACAATTGCGCTCACGCATCCATTTTTGTGCATCTAATAATGAGGTGCCACGACGCTGCTTTTCTTTCCAAAAAATATCAGCATATCGCAAGCGACGTTTGTCTTCTTCCTTGGTTTTTGGGTCAAAAATAGGCACTTCTTCATCAAAACCTAATTCTTCTTTTAGTTCTAAAATCAGTTCTTTATTGCCTAATAAAATTGGAAAACCGATTCCCTCTTCCAAAACTATTTGTGCTGCTTTAAGCACATCTAAATGATCTGCCTCAGCAAAAACAATTCGTTTTGGATCACTTTTCGCACGATTGATTAGCAATCGAACCATTTTATTATCAGATCCTAATCGTTCTAGAAGTTCTTCTTCATATTTATCCCAATCCAAAATTGGATTCAAAGCGACGCCAGAATCCATTGCGGCACGGGCTACTGCGGGCGCAACACGGGTTATTAATCGTGGGTCGAATGGTTTTGGAATAATATATTCCGTACTAAACACAAGTTTTGTTTCGCCGTAAGCAATATTCACTTGTTCAGGAACCGATTCTTTGGCTAATGCTGCAAGCGCTTTGACTGCCGCCATTTTCATTTCTTCGTTAATTTTTGTGGCACGAACATCTAAAGCACCACGAAAAATATATGGAAAACCTAAAACATTATTAACTTGATTTGGATGGTCAGATCGACCCGTTGCCATAATAATATCATCACGGGTTGCAACAGCGAGATAATAATCTATTTCAGGAATTGGATTTGCCATCGCAAAAACAATGGGATTTTTAGACATTGTTAATAGCATTTCAGGCTTAAGAATATTTCCTGCCGAAAGACCTAAAAACACATCGGCACCTCTCATTGCTTCAGCAAGGTCAATACCTTTTTTACCGTGTGAATATTTTTTTTGAAGCTCTGATAAATCAGTACGATCTTTGTACAAAACGCCTTCTTTATCGAACATCACGACGTTTTCTTCTTGTACGCCCAGAAGAACATATAAATTGGCACAAGCTAATGCTGCCGAACCAGCTCCCGAGATAACAATTTTTACATCAGCAATTTTTTTTCCTGCAAATTCTAATGCGTTTAACAAGGCAGCCGACGAGATGATCGCTGTTCCATGTTGGTCGTCGTGCATGACTGGAATATTCAGTTCTTCGACCAAACGACGTTCGATTTCAAACGACTCGGGTGCTTTTATATCTTCAAGATTAATTCCCCCAAAAGTAGGTGCAATATTTTTTACGGTTTCAATAAAAGCGTCAATATCTTTAGTACCTATTTCTATGTCGAAAACATCTATATCAGCAAAAATTTTGAATAATAATGCCTTTCCTTCCATAACTGGTTTGGAAGCTTCTGGACCAATATCGCCCAATCCTAAAACGGCAGTTCCGTTAGTAATTACAGCTACAAGATTCCCTTTGGCGGTATATTTATAAACGTTATTAATGTCTTTGGCAATTTCCAAACAAGGCTCGGCAACACCCGGAGAATACGCCAATGACAAATCTCGTTGGGTGGCGTATTTTTTGGTAGGAACGACCTGAATTTTACCAGGAGTTGGCTTGGCATGATATAACAGTGCCTCACGGCGTTTGCTCGACTTATTGGAATTCATGATACTCATTTTATTCTGACCTGCAAAGGTAAAAGTTTCAACGTAAAAAGTAAATATTTATTGGTTTTTCTTTTTTTAAAAAATAAAATTAAGAAAACAACATTTTAGGCGAAGTCAATTTATTCAATGCATCTTTAAATTTTTCGTTAAGTAATTCATATCCAAGTTGAAAAGAAGCATTCATCCAGCCAAAACCTTCACGAGTAATGTATTCAAAATCGGTGCCTTGGTTACCATATTCTGCAAAAACTTTGTGGGTTGCAAGTACAACATCATATTTTTCTGGAACAGTTCCGTTATAATCGCAGGCGTTTTTGGTAATCATCCACAACCATCGGTAGATCAATTCTTGTGCTTTGTCGTGATAGCCATAATGGATTAATCCTTGCCAAATAATGATTTGATGCGGCGGCCAACCATTCGGGAAATCCCATTGTCGTTGCATTTGGTCGACGCCAATATTTTGTAAAGCTTCTTGCGAACATCCTGCAATTCCGCCTTCAAAAATAAGTTTTGGCAAATGTTTGTCGATCATCAAATCGGCTTGTTCTTGTGTAGCAATTTTCGCCCAAAGCGGAAAAAAACTGGTTGCTGACAGAAAATTTGATTGTTTTTGAATTTTGAAATTAAAATCATAAAAACAACTTTCTTGCTCGTTCCATAAATAGCGATTCATCAAAATTTTTCGCCTTAAAGCTTTTGAATTCCAATAATTTTGATTGTATTTTTTTGAATTGTATTCGAAATTATCATTAAAATAAAATCGAATAATTTCGGCAAAATCGGTTTCGTATTTATACAACATAGCATTGAGTTCGACTACATTCAAGTCAGCACAAATTCCTTCCAAGCGATAACTTGTATCGTGACCGCTTTCGCGAACGCTTCGGTCGTGAACAAAATAATCGTCTAATATTTTGTTTGAAATTTTTCGCTCGTAATACAACTTTTCATATTCTGGAATCGACATTTTTTCTGCTTCTGCAAAAGGTTTTAAAATTTCGTCATAATGTCCAGCTTCCGTTTCGGGTGGCAAACCAATGCCTTGGGCAAAATAGCGATTGAGACCGTTTTCAGTCAATCGGTTTCCAGATTCCATCCAAACGGTTTCGTATTCTTTAATACAAATTTGAAGATTTTGCCGAAGCCAATTCAAGTCTTTATTCGGCATGGCTTCAAAAACTTCGCGAATCATGCTCGAAAAAAATGGCGGTTGCGTTCTTGTCAAATAATACGACCTATTGGCATTGAGAATTTTGCCGTAATGAGTTATTTGATACCCAAAATTATCGACCATGCTTTTGGCAAGTTCCAATTTATTGTCAATCAAAAGTCCGATATTCTCAAAATAACTGTCCCAACCGTACATTTCATTGAAGCGAGCGCCCGGAACAACAAAAGGCAAACCCAAAATTTTGCCGTTTTCTTCTTTTAATGCCAAAGCTAAAATGCCTCCGTCGTCATTAATGGAACTTACATATTCTGGCGAAACATTTTCGGGCAATTGCACCACTTTCAAGTTAAATTTAGATGCAATTTTTTGATAATAATCAAATGCGAAATTATCCGTAAACGGAATATAAATAATAGGTTTTTCTGTTTTAGATTTAGAGTCTACAAGCAATTTTTCTAATCCGTTTTCGTCTAAAGTTCGTGTCAATCCGTCCCAAAAATAATGAGAAATCATGCGATTAATTCTATTGGCAGGAAGTTCAAAAACCAAATCGAGATCTATAAAATCCTGATTTTTTTCTTGTGCCAAAACTAGTTCTTGTAGTAAATTAGACAAAAAATAAGTGCCATCAACAACAATTTCTTCTTGATTAAATTTCAAAATAAATCGCTTTGAACCTTTGTCTTCAATAGTAATCCGTTTGTCGCAATCGGTATCTTCTTGCGCTAAAAGTTGAGCAATTGTAGCGGTAATATCGAGTTTAAACTGTCGCATTTTTGGAAGTAATTTTATATAAAATCCAGAGCGAAATAAAAATAACAGTTATTGGTACCAACGAAAAATAGAACGCTGTAATTCCGTCGAAAGCTTCAAAAATATGACCTGTAATTATCGATCCTGTTGTGCCGCCTAGTGCGGAAAAAACAACAATCAAACCCGACATTGAGCTGTGCATATATTTAGGTAAAGAGGACAAAATTGTAGAATTTATTGTTGGATAAATTGGCGCTAAAAACAAGCCCATAAGCGGCAAAAGATAGACAAATGTTGGCGCATTCAACCAGATCATTTTGAAATTTGGATCGATGACAAAACTTCGAGCGATGGGCAAAACCATTAGCACAATTCCTGCAACTGCAAGCAAACAAAACGATAAATAATAAATCCATTTTACTCGCAACAAAACAAAACCAGAAGCCAATCGTCCCAGAAAAGTAGCACCAGCCAAGATTGCACCCGACTGAATCGCCATTTTGGGTGTAGCTTTCAAAATTTCGCCATAAAAAGTTGGTAACCATGTAGAAAAACTTTGCTCGATCAAGACATAAAAAAAGATAGAAATTATAAAAATAATACTCAATGGTTTGACCATGATTTTAAACATTTCGATAAAGTCATTCATTACCGATCGGGTTTCTATTTTGGCTTCGCGCTCGTCTAATTTAGTAAATAAAAGCAACAGAAAAGCTACGATTGAAAGTCCAGAAAGTATCCAATAGATGTTGAGCCACAATCTAGATTTTGAATCGTTATCGTCTATAAACAAACTAGTTGTTAAAATTCCGATAAGTAGCGCGCCCATAAAAACGGCTTCCAAAAGGTTCATAAAACTGGCATGCTCGGATTTCGTAGAAGTAATAATTCCGATGGTTGCAAAAGCACTTACTTTGATGAGTGCAAAAGAAACACCTATTACTAGAAACAACATTTTGAAATACCAAAATTCCGAAGCAAAAGGAATAATAGCACAAATGATAGCAACTAATGCTAACCCAAGTAACATTCCGTTTTTGAGACCTATTTTTGGTAAAAAAGCAGCCACTAAAAATGATGTAATCGCAATCGGTAAATCTTTGAAGGCTTCTAGAATTGATGCATCGCCTTTGGAAACATCAAAATTTCGTTGCACTTGATAAATGACCGTTCCGACACTATTTAACAAAATTGCAAAAACAAAATAGTTCAGAAATAGTGATAGTTTTATAGCGGCATTTTTCATATATTTTTATAAATTTAATGTTGTAGTAACTTGATTTTCTGAATGATGAATTGAAAAACTTTGAGTAGTTAGGTTTGCATATAAATGTGCTACACAACCATCATTCGTCCATTTAATATCAATAATATCCGACTGCTTATCATTAATCTCAACTATTCCTGAAAAAGCTTTTGACGTATTTCGCAAACGAATCATTTCAAGTTGTTTCTTCACGACTTCTTTTTTTAGACCATTCTTTATGTCTTCCATAGATAATGTTGTACGATTAATTTCTTTATGTCCGGCACTTCCGCCATTATCGGCTGCTTGATAATTGTTTTTTCCTGCAAAAATATCCAAATACCAAATTTGTGGTATTCCTGGCATAAATAGTTGTACAGCTCGCGCCAAAAGCAACTTTTGTTCGTCTTCGCCCAAGGCACTAAAAAAAGTAGCATTTACTTGATAGTACGAAACTTTTTTTCCAGCAGCATCATACAAATTTTTGACACGACCGCCACGATCCATGATTTTGGTCATGATGGAATCTATTTCTTCGTCTTCCAATAAACCCTTGTTATACAAACCATTAACTTCTTTTCCTTTTAAATCTAAAACAGGAATTCCGTCATGACATCCTAACATATTAATGGTTTTGTAACCTTTAGTAATAATTTCTTTTGCCCAAGTTAGCAATGCTTTACTCGATCTATTTTCGATGGTATGAATGGTTAATCCTGGCAAGAAAAAATCATAAATATAATAGCCTTCGTTTGCTACTTCGTCGTGCAAATGCAAGCCATATTCGGCATGAATTTCTGGCAAAAGCATCAAATTATTTTTTTGAGCAATTTTCTTAATTCTATCTAAATAATTCCACGTTCCTGGTTTATTAAAAAAATTGGATTCACCAACTTGTTTGTGCAAGTACGCAAAGGCATCTAAACGAAGAATACTTCCGCCGTATTGACTAACTTTTTCCAATGTTTCTTCATAAAATTCCCAGACTAATGACGAATTTGCATTTACATCCATTTGCCCAAGATAGGAGCATTTTTGTTTTACAATTTGCAAAATTTCTGATCTGAATGATATACAATCTTCAAAGTCGATTGAATCAAAATTTTGATTGTTATCCACTGCATCGTTTACTTTTTTACATACAAAATCGCATTGGTTTTCTGTTAAATTTTTTATTGTTTCTAAATCGGAATTTAAAATTTTATGGTGCGTTATTTCCTGATAAAAAGTATTCCAATAGGGTTGTTCTGATCCGTCAGAAAAAGGCACTTTAAGTACTGGAAAACCTGATTTTCTCATAAATAACTTATCAAGAAATTCCGCTTTTGGAACAATAATTCCATCTTCATTTTCTGTTCCGTTTCCTTCCCAAAAGGCATTCCAATTGATAAAAAAATCTTTAAATTTAGAATCGTTTCCGTTTTTGAGAATGTCTTTAAATTGTGGCGAAGCTACCGAAAGATGATTCAATACAATATCAAATTTTAATTTAATATTCAGTTTTTCAATTTCATGTAAATCTTTTAATTCTACTAACTCTGTATTAATATTATAATCAATTATAGAAAAACCTCTATCTAAATCGCTATTAAAAAAAGTTGGCAAAACATAAAACAAAGAAAAAACATCTTTAAATTCGGGCATTTTGAGCATACTGACCGTATCACTTAACTTAGTTCCGATACTGTCAGGATAGGCATTTAGCATCACGCCATTTGCAATTTTAGAATTGTTTTGATGCATCTTTTTTTATAAAAGTTGAGATAAAATATTACTATTATCCGGCAATCTGCCAACGTTTTGCAATTTTATTGATGCTAATCTTTGGGCTATAACAATACTTTCTTCAAGGTCTTTTTTGTGAAGTTGCGCATACAAAAATCCTGTCCAAAAAGCATCTCCAGCGCCTGTTGTATCTTTTATTTCTTCAATTGGTAATGCTTCTTGAAAAAAGAGACCTTGTTCTAAATCTGACAAAACAACACCATTTTTACCTTTGGTTAAGCAAATTCTTGTTGCCCCTAAATTATGAAAATAATCAAAAATAAAATCTTCAGTTTTCACTTCTGCAAAAAGGCGGTAGCAATCGTCTTCACTTAGTTTGACTAATGGATTTAATAATAAATATTCGGCTAGAACTTGTTTAGCTTCTTCACGGTTGGGCCAAATTCGTTCCGAAAAATTAATGTCAATACTCAATTGCAAACCTAATTCGGCGGCTTTTTTTGCACGGTTTAAAATAGTTTGTCTAGCTGGATTTTTACTTAAAGCAAAACAAGTGGTATGAAAAATAGCGGCATCAGCGATAATATCGTCTGGTAATTGGTTTTCAGTAATTTGACAATCGGCTTCTCTGTAAGCAATAAAATCTGGAGTTTCTGTAGATTTTGAAACAAAAATAACCGATGTTGGTACCGATTCCAATTTAGCAATTTGAGCCGTATTTACATGATTGTCTTTTAATTTTCTAACTACATATTCGCCCAAACCATCTTGTCCGCACGAAGCCACAAGAAGTGATTTTAAACCCAATCGCGATGCGTTAACTGCTACGTTGGTTGGCGATCCGCCCAAAAAACGATGGTAATCTTTGGTGCGGTTTATGGAAGTATTGATTTCGTGACCAATAAAATCGATTAGAACTTCTCCGATGCAAATGATGTCTATTTTTTTCAAATTAAATTAAAAATATTAAAGTTTGAATATTATATATAATCGATTGTTGTGTTTTTTTGTGGTTATGAATCAGAAGTTGAATCCGATTGTTTTTTTATGGTTATGAATAAAGTACAAACAGCACTTAAAACGAGTAAAACACCAGCAAAAGTGATGGCTTGACGCGGATCGTTTCCTAAGAAATTCTTCATAATATATCCAAAAGTAACAGTCTGAATGAACATCGGAATTACGATCATCATATTGATAATTCCCATATAAACGCCATAACGCTCTTTCGGAATTTGAGAAACGACCATCAAATACGGAATTCCCATCATACTCGCCCAACCAATTCCAAAGCCTGTAATTGCTGGAAATAAAAGGTATTTATTTTCGATATGTGGAAAAATTAAAAAACCAATAGCTGCCAAAATCAAACAAACAAAATGAACATATTTGGCTGAATATTTTCGAGCGAAATACACCAAACCGAAAGCGACTAAAAACGTCACAATATTATACCAACCGTTTACTAATCCTGTCCATCCTACGGCTTCTTCATACAATTTTGGATCCGATTTTGGAGTAGCATTCCAAACCGAAAGTGCAATACTTTTGGAAGAATTTTGCCAATAACAAAACAAGGCGTACCATTGAAAAAGGTAGACCAAAGCCAATTGCCACATTACTTTGGGCATGTCTTTAATGGCAATAAAAATATCAATAAATGGTGTAAAAATATTTAGTTTTTCGGATTTAATTTTCGCAATTTCTTCATCCATTGGCGGAATTTCAGGCGTTGTTTTCATGCTCCATAAAACCGATCCTATGGAACAAACAGCACCTAATATAAACGAACCAAATACCCAATTTGGAATTTTACCTGTTGTACCTACAATCAACATCGGAAAAATAAATAAGGACAAATTGGCCAATGTTTGCCCAAATCCAGTAAAAAAACTTTGTGCCTGAAAACCTGTTGGTTGTTGTTCGTTATCCAATTTGTCTGCAATAAAAGCACGATAAGGCTCCATTGCTGTATTATTTCCTGCATCAAGAATCCATAGCAAACCAGCCGCCATCCACAAACTACTACTAAACGGAAAAGCAAATAATGCCAAACTGCACATGATGGCGCCGACTAGAAAAAATGGTTTTCGCCTTCCGCCCCATTTTGGCAACCAAGTTTTGTCGCTCAAAGCTCCAATTATAGGCTGAACTATCAATCCTGTTAATGGGCCAGCCAGATTTAACCACGGAATTTCGTCAGGACTTGCACCCAAAAAATCATAAATTGGGTTTACGGCACTTTGTTGCAGTCCGAAGCTGTATTGAATTCCGAAAAAACCAACGTTCATGTTGATGATTTGCCAGAAACTTAGTTTGGGTTTGTTGGTCATAATTGGTTTTTGAAATCGTTCGGTTGATTGATTTGTTAAAAATAATTTTTTATATTTTAAATTATTGTATTTACAAAAAAAATCGTTTTCACGGGTTGCGAAAACGATTTCGATTTATAATATTTTTTTAAACATTTATAAGCAGAGATTTATTAGATCTTAAAAAAGAAAGCTTCGGTTTTGATAAATTTTATAGCAGCTAATTTTTTTTTTGTAATTGAAATTGATTTTTGCAATTGCTATTGATATTTATTTTTGAAACGGAATCATGATTTTGGTTTCCCATTCGAGTTCTACACCACCATTAAAAGGATTTGCCATATAATTTTCGATTGGTCGCAAATCAAGTTTCAAATCACGTTTTTTGGCATAATCTAAAATCGCAAACCAACCACGATCCGAAGTTCTGAAGTTTCCAAAATAAGAAACTTTTAATCCTTTTTTGGCCGGAATGGATTTGAATTTTACAAATTCGTCAGGAATGTATTTGGTATTTTTGTCAATCGGAAAGCAGTAATTGAAATCTAATTTTTCGGTATCCAAATCCCACGAGTTGATTTCAACATAAGGTTTGCCCATAATTTTAATAGTATTTCGGAACAAATAACCCGTAACTTTTGGATCGTCCATAATCATGTTTTGCGCTTTTTCTTGCAAAACACTTTTCAGGTTGATGTAGGCTACGAATACTTCTTCGGTTGTGCCTTCTGTAATTTTTGCTACTTTGAAATTTGACAAATGTTCCGTCAAATCGTCTTTGATAGCTTGTATGGTTTTGAGTTGTTCGGTTTTAAAATCAGTCATTAAAAATGGCACCGAAATTCGATTTATTATACTTCGTGATGGTTCAGTAATTCCGACTTTTATAGAAGTTACTGAGTCGTTAATTGGATTGATTTCCCAATCATAAATAACTGACTTACTGCCTTTTGACACTTCATATTGCAAAGCATCAAATTTATTATTATGAAGTAGTTTGAAAGTTTCGCCTGTGTTTTTGACTTCTGCTTTTACCCATTCGTTGATGCCTTGATACACTACGCCAGTTGCCGTATTTGCTTTAAAAGTAATGATATAATCGCTTTTTTTGATAAATAAATACCAAATTAAAAATAAGCCGAATAGCACAAATATTGCTAATATAATTTTTTTCTTATTCATTTTTATTTAACCATTTTCAATTTTAAATTTATCAAATCGCCCACTTTTTTACCTTGCAAAATTCCGTTTTCTATTGCTGCTTTATAATGGATTCCGCCATAAAAACGACTCATTGAAGCTTCTTTTGATGCTTCGTCAAAGGATTTGTATTTTCGAATTGGCAAGCCAAACTGTACTTCGGTGTCGTCAGCATAAGCAAAGTTTTCTCCAAAAATCGTTATCAAAATCGTTGCAGAACAAGTCGAAACGACGGAATGACCGCTTGTATATTCAGGAAATGGTGGCGTTTGTAAAAGCGGTTTCCAATTTTCGTCAATATGCTGATTGATAACTGTTTCTGGCCTAACGACATTGCTTCTAAACTTTTCGTCCCAACAACTTATAAAACCTTCAAAAATACCGATAGACGTTTTGGTATACGCAAAAACGGTTTTTTCAAAATTGGCTTTCGACTGGTTGCAGGCAATTTTTACAATACCAATCCAATGTCCGCCGGGCGTGATTTTCTTTTTGGCAAAAGTCATGTGCCCTTGCGTTACGGTCGCATACGGATTGCAATCCCAAAATTGTGCAATTTGCACTTCTTCGCAAGTATCGCCTTTTTTGGAAACGGCAAGACTTGACTCATACACATCTTGCACTTGCTTGAAAAAACTGGAATTTTTATCGGTAGAAAAAGGTAAAGCAGGTTTTGGTTTACACTGCGAAGCCGAGTCCAAAACCAAAGTCCGAATCTCGCGCCAATGTGGCTCGATTGCATCCATATAGGCTGGTGGCGTGGGTTGCCAGCGGGATTTATCGTTTGCGTTTATCGTAAATTTCTGTAGCGTTCTAGTTTGTTTGTAGTTGTCTTTTCCCATCCACTTCTTGATGCGATCAGCAACTTTCAATCCATAATCTCTAGAAATTTCGAATTCTTTTTGGTTTTCTGATGTCCATTTTTGGTACAAACTATCCCGAAATTTTTCGACCAATTCTTCTGAAAAAACAAGTTGTTTACTCACTTCCATATGCGCCACCAAAGCAGCAACTTGTTGATTAACGCCCAATTTTGCATCTAATTTTGGAATAGAGTCCAGATCTTTTATTTGATTTTGTAACGAGTTATAGATTGTACTATTTTGTGCAATCACTTCATACGCTGCAATGTTTGGATATACAAAAATTCGGCTCGCTACTGGTGGAGAAAAAATATCGTGCAACATGATTTGGGTTAAATTGTCAACGGCAGCGTGGTATTCGCCAGCAGAAACAACAATTTTTGATTCTTTTTTGCAAGAAATAAAAATTACAGCAAGTAATACTATTTGAATAATTTTAGTCTTCATTTTTTTAATTTCATAATATCGATTTCAATTTCTTTTAAACTAGTTTCAATTTCTATGTTTTTTTCAATTTTTCTGAATTTAGTTAGCTCTAAATTTGATTTTTCTAACGCCATTTCGTGACTAATTTGTCCCGCGTGTGTCAACAATTCTCGACCATTGAGTTGAAGAATAGTATCTAATCTTTTAACCCAATCTTTCATATACATTGGTGTTTTTTGTTGCGCCATCGTTTCAGCAAATGCCAAATATTGTTCTACTAAAAGACCTAATAATTTTATTTCACTCTCGTTTAAATAATTTTTCGCAATACCAATATCTGATTTTAAAATTTTGGACTTATTATTTTTGTCGAAGGATTTCATTCCTAATAATGGCAAAGAAGAATCAACTCGCCTATATATAAGTTCTGCAGCAGTTTGTTGACTAATAGCCCAAAGTAATTTATTTTGTACCATTTTGAAAAAAATAATAGTATTTTCATTTTTGGCATCATAATCAATACTTGTTGTGTAAATATCTTTGATTTTTTGATAAAAAAACTTTTCAGAAATTCGTATTTCGCGAATTCTTTCTTGTAGTTCATCAAAATAATTTATGGAATTACCAGATTTAAATCTATCATCATTTAGTGCAAAACCTTTGATAATATATTCTTTGAGGCGTTGGGTTGCCCAAATTCTGAATTGCGTACCTTGTATAGATTTAACTCTATATCCAACAGATATTATTACATCTAAATTATAAAATTCTATCTCACGTTCAACGTTTCTATTTCCCTCTTTTCGAACTTGTCGGAATTTCCGACTAGTTGCGTCCGAAATTAATTCTTGCTCAGCATAAATAGTACTAATATGTTCTGTTATTGTGCTTCGTCCTTTATTAAAAAGCAAAGCCATTTGTTCTTGTGAAAGCCAAACAGTTTCATTTTCAACACGAACATCTACCTTTATGGTACCGTCTTTATTTTGATATAAAATAATTTCGCCTTTATTGTCCATTGACTTAGTTTAGAGAAATCTGATATACTTCCGCTTTTTTATTATTAATCGTAACCAAAAGGTATTTTTTTCCATTTTGATTAATAATATTCAGACTTCTAACTGCTTTTTGAGTTAAATCAATTCCGATTTGATTGCCCAAATATATCGTTTTTTGATTCTTAATTAAAGCACCTGAAAATCCGTCAAATCGAGAATGAAACGGCGTAACGCCAAAATAATTTCCGGCTGCGAAAACTTCTTCTTTAGCATCGGCATCAAAATTTGATTTTACAAAACTTGTGATTGGTGCAACTTGTAACTTATTGTCAAAAGGAACAAAAATAAATTTTCCTTTATCATTTCGCAAATAGCCCGATTTTAAGTTTTCAACTTGATACAACTTGGCTTTTTCGAGCATTTTTACATCAAAAACTTCTTCTAAAGTTTTGCCAGCAAATGCTTTATAGCTGGTAAATTTCTTTTTTAGTGAGCCACTAAATTCTTCTACCAATTCATCCAATCCCAAAGTTGTGTAATACTTCCCGCCTCTCTCGAAAGCAACAATAGTTTCGAACGTTTCGTTGGTATCAAAATCGTCATAATACATTTTCATCGGAAATTCGGTCGATGCTTTAAACTTCGAATTCATGCCCCAATTGCCCAACAAATAATCAGTATCGCCATCATGATCAATGTCAAACGGAATTATGGCTTGATATAAACCAGCCAATTTTTCAGGCAAAATACTTTCGGAAACGTTGGTAAATTTTCCGTTTTTGCTTTCAAAAAAAGTAGGTTTCATCCATTCGCCCACCACAATAATATCGGTTTTTCCGTCTTTATTAAAATCGTCAAAAACAGCATCGGTAACCATGCCAATATTCTCGAAAGTTTTGTTTTGCACTTTCATGAAAACGCCTTTTGCATTGTTCAAAAGATAACTATCGCACGCTTCTCCAAACCGATTGTATTTGGAATTATTTCCGATAAACAAATCGAGATCGCCGTCGTTATCATAATCAAAAGTTTTGACAACCGAAGCATTTTGGCACGATTCAGGGAAAATAGCATTCGCAAAACCCGATTTAGTATTCAAATACAATCGATCTTGCAGGTTTTGAGCATTTTCGCCATTGCCCGAAGCTACGAATAAATCATTTATTTTGTCTTGGTTAAAATCGGCAATTACGGCAGAAGCATCTTCAAAAATAGAATCTTTTTGAAGCAAATTATCCGCTTTTTTTGTAAATCCAGAAGCTGTTTGATAATAGATTTGCGACAATTTTCCTTTTGCATTTCCAAAGAAAATATCGTCTTTTCCGTCGCCGTTCAAATCGCCAATTGCTGTGGCTTTTCCTCTATCGGATCGTTGGTACGGAATTAGTTTTTGAGTCGTAAAATCTACAAAATTATTTTCTTGGTGCGCAAAATCGATGCCTAAATTATTGTTAACTTTCGCGAAAATGGGCAAAACCGAAGGATGCAATTTTGCGTAATTAAAAGGTTTTACATTTGAATTATATTTTATTGTAAGTGTTTGATTGACTTTAACATTCGTCAAAGTTTGCGAAGTTTTATCAGGCCAAATCACAACTAACGAATCTATTTTGGTGTTTTTTCCTAATCCAAAATGAACAATTGGCTCCGACGATGATTGAAAACCACGCGTTGTTTGCAACTCTTTGAATTGTTTTTTTCCGTTGGTATACGAAATGACTTTTGATCCAATTCCGAACTTATTTTTGCTTGTAGTCCGCAATTTTAATTTCAGATAATTGGCTTTGTCATTGGTTTTATTGATATAAATCGATGCTTCCGAATTCAGATTATTGGTAACCAAATCCAAATCGCCATCGTTATCCAAATCGGCAAAACTGCTTCCGTTAGAAATTATCGAGTCATTTTCGATCCAGTTTCCTGCTTGATTTTTGAATTCTAAAGTCGAAGAACCTTCAAATATATAATTCGAAACTTTACCCGAAGGCATCTTTTTCAAGGCTTCTTTATCTAGTAATTTGGTAGTAGAAATTTTGGTTTTTATATTTTCATTCGAATAATATTTCACATAATCCAAATCGTTTGGGCGTTTCGGAATTCCGTTACAAACAAAAATATCTTGCTCGCCATCTTGATTATAATCCGCCAAAAGCGCACTCCAACTCCAATCGGTTGCCGCAACGCCATTCAACAAAGCAGTTTCAGTAAAATGTTTTCCTGATTGATTGATTTGCAACATGTTGCGTGTATATTGGTAATGATAGCCTAGTTTTTCGGTACGAATTTTTAGCGTTTGCGGATTATCATCACCTAACGAGGATTTCAAGACTTTTTCGCTTTCGGGAAGCATGTCCAACGTCATAATATCTGGAAAACCATCGTGGTTGATATCGGCCACATCAACGCCCATCGAGAAGCGGCTGGTGTGTCCAAAATAGGCTTTTAAACTTTCGGTAAACGTGCCATTTCCGTTATTGAGATAGTAGTAATCGTCTTCGTGGAAATCGTTGGTAATATAAATATCGGGACATCCGTCTAAGTTAAAATCAGAAACGGCAATGCCCAATCCATAGCCATTGGCACCACCAAAAATGCCTGCTTTTTCGGAAACATCAGTAAATTTATTATCGTTATTCTGAAATAATTTATCGCCACATTCGTAGCTGCGTTTGTTGCGAATATCCGCATTTCCGTAGGACAACTCGGAGTGTACTGCATGATTTAATAAATACATATCCAAGTCGCCATCGAGATCATAATCCAGAAAAGAAACCGACGAACTATAATTGTCTAAATCCAATCCATATTCGGCGGCACTTTCGGTAAAAGTGTTGTCTTTATTGTTGATAAAGAGTTCGTTATGCCCTTCAAAACCATTGATTCCGACAACGGCACAAACATAAATATCCAGAAATCCATCGCCATTGACATCGGCCATTACAGTTCCTGAATTCCAATCGGATTGCCCTTCGACGCCTGCTTTTTCGGAAATATCTTCAAATTTATTCTTACCTTTATTGAGATACAATTTATTTTTTCCTTGATTGGATGTAAAATAAATATCTACCAAACCATCGTTATTGATGTCGCCAGTTGCCACGCCTCCGCCATTATAGTAGTACAAATAATCAAGAATCGAGATGTTTTTGGTTGCGTCAAGAGTATTGGCAAACGTAATATTGGTTTCGCTTGATGGCAATTTGTCTAACAATAAATCTTGCTTTTTGGAACAACTTAGGACAAAAACTAGGATGAAAACGAATTTTAAATAATTATTCATCTTTATTGATTAGTTATCAATGGATTCGAAAAATCGTTTCAAACCACTAATAGTTTGTTGAAAGCTTTCAGATTTGTTGTTGTCAACAGTAATAAATGGTGCAATTTTTTTAGCTCCACCTACTTTCTGAAATTCGGGAATTAATTTTTTAATTTCATCACTAGCATTACAACTATCTGGGATTCGAAATTTAGCTGTTTTGAGAAAATTTTGATATTTAAATTTGGGGTACGCCTTATTAACAGCTTCAAAATCGCCAATATACCAAGATTCAAGTTCTCTACATACAATTCTAACTAATTTTGGACAATTGCCATTTTGATTGCAAATATCAAGTAATTTAGTTTTTAAAACCTTACAATCTGAACTGTCTTGGTCTTGCATAATAACAACTCCAACTTTTTCATGATTCCAATTACTCAAAACTCGAACTTTTGAAGGAATATTTTTTTGTAAATCATTTTTTCCTTCAAAGCTTCTAATAAAATAATTTTCATTCAATTTCCAAGGTTCTTGAATAACTTTTGGTAATAAGATGTTTAAAAATTCTTTCATAGAAGGCTCCTCAACTAATATTTCTATTCTTGCCATATATTAGTTTTTTGGTCCACTTCCAATAAAATAGCTCTGCTTCCATAAATAACCTAATCTGTCTCCTTCGCCATATAATCTTGAAATAGTTTCATCTTGTGAAGCTCTTTTTATTGAGGTATAACCTTTCTCTTTTTTTAACCAAAAAAGTTCAGTCAATTCGAGTGCATTTACAAAATCTGGGGAATGCGATGAAATAAAAACTTGTCCGCCTCTATTTGCATAATCTCTAAATTCTTCAGCAAGTTCTAATAAAAGTTCTGGATGTAGATAGTTTTCTGGCTCTTCAATACATAATAGTGGATGCGGTTTAGGATCGTTTAATAGAACTAAATAAGCAAACATTTTAATAGTACCGTCAGAAACAAACCTTGATATAAACGGATCTTTAAAACTACCATCGCTAAATTGTAAAACAATGCGTCCATCAATGGTTGGTAATGCCTCAACTTTATCAATACCTGGTACTCGTGCTTTCATTTTATCCAAAATCAATTGAAAAGTTTCTGGGTAATTTTCATATATATACTTGGTTACTTGAGCTAAATTATCTCCTGATGTTGATAAATGTTCACTTAAACCATCATCTTCGATATTTTGAGCTGCTTGAATTTGAAAATTAGATACATACCAATTCTCTAATAATCTTCTAAAAGAACTAATGGCATTAAATTTCTGAAACTGCCCCAAACCTTTAATGGCTAAAATATCAGGGCTGTCTAAAGTTTGCTCTTCTCTTTGCTCCTTGAATTCCTGTTTAGCACTTTCAAATTCACTTTCGTTAACGATCGCATTTCCTTTTCCGTTATTAAATTCTAGAAAACGATATGGTCTACCTCTGTTTCCTCGTCGGTAACTTAGAATTTCTTTTGAAACAACTGGTAAATTCTTTTCACCAAGTCCAACAGAAAGTTCATAGGTAATTAAAGGTTGCTTTTTACCCTCAATATCAGGATTTCTAAACTTAATTTCAATCTCAATATCTCCATCTCCACCTCTTGAATAAACTTCTTTATAACCTCCTCTTTTGTTTAATGCAGTTTTTACATTTCCTTTTAAGGCATCACTCAAAAAACCAAAAACTTCAAATAATGTCGATTTACCCGAACCATTTGCGCCCAGAAAGACGCACATATTTGGCAAATCTCTAATCTCTGTATCTTGATATACTTTGAAATTTTTTATTCTAATTTTTTCAATTTTCATTATATTTTTTTGTAAATGTACTACTTTTTATAAAATTATTTAAGTGCTAATTTATGATGAAAATTTTGGGTTTGTTGTCATTGATAACCGCAATTACAGCTACTTTTTTATTTTTATTTTTTATCAATTTGATGGTTTTTACTTCGCCATTCATTGTAAAACCTGATTTTTTATTAGGCAACCAAGAATAGTTGCCCGATTTTGAACCTAACAAAACGCTTCCATAATTGGCGTCTAATCTAGAAAATTGTGGTTTGAATTCGTATTGATTTCCGCCCAATAAAATATCCAAAATGCTGTCGTTATTTACATCCAATGTACAAATAGCATTGACCGATGAAAACTGAACTTCGGCTGGAAGCATCTGAATTTCGAATTTTCCGTTTCCTTTATTAATGGCGATAACGCTTTCTTGAATGTTTACTATTTTTTGGATGGAATTATCGACTACCGATTTATCGAAAATTTCTTGAAACGGTTTTTTAGCATAATCGGCATAGCTGAGATTTTTCTTTTTTATGGACGGAATTTGTTTTGCCAATTCGCCTTTCAAAGGAATCGGCATGTCTTTTCCGTTGATGGATCTAGTCGAAATTTGTTCAATCGTTCCATTATTATCGAAATCGTTGACGAATAATTTCATCGGATTGGTTTTGGTTGCTTTATAAGCCGTATTGGTTCCTTTATTTCCCAAAATCAAATCTTTTTTGCCGTCGTTATTGACATCTACACAGGAAACGACATTCCAAAAACCGGAATATTCGGTCAAATTTGACTTGAATTCTGCCAGTCGTCGACCTGTATTTTTGAAGATTTTTGGCGATGCCCATTCTGTAACTACAATCAAATCTTTCTTACCATCGTTGTCGATATCTTCCCAAACGGCATCAGTTATCATGCCCACTTCATTGAGTTTAAACGCTTTTTTGTCGGTTACATTCGTGAAATTTCCTTTGCCATCGTTTTCCAAAAGCAGTTGTTTCGGATCAATTCCGAAAACGCCTGGAACGCTTCGTGAACCAATAAAAACATCTTTATCGCCGTCATTATCATAATCATACGGTGCAATAACAGAAACATTATTGTTGGTAGTAGGAATAATAGAAGTAGATTTAGAAAATGTTCCTTTTCCGTTATTGAGATACAATCGGTTGGTATAATTGGCTTGATCGGCTTTTTCATTGCCGCCAGAACCGACTAGCAAATCTTGATCGCCATCGCCATCAGCATCAAAAAAAGCCGAAGCTGTAACATCAACATTTATATCAGCTTCTAAAGATGCTTGCGCTGTTGCTTTATAATCATTCCCAGTATTGGTGTACATTTTACTTGCTTGTCCTTTGGCTCCACCAATAAACACATCATCATTTCCGTCGTTATTGATGTCGGCAACTGCAACAGTCGGACCTTCTTGCGACAGCATTTTGGACAGTAATCCTTCATAATCAAAATCGATATATTCGTTTTCTTTGTGTGTGAAAAAGTTGTTTGATTTTTCTGAAATAAGGGTTTTAATCGTTTCTGATTTTGGAACAAATATCGTTTTTGCATCAGCGACATTCAAAGTCATGGTTTTATTTGGAATAATATTTTTGAAGGTTTGAAATTTAGAATTCGGCCAAATGACTTGCAACGAATCAATTTTTTTGTTTCCGATTCCAAAAGTCATCACATAATCTATCGACGATTGAAAACCTCGTGTTGGAATCAATTCTTGACGCATAATCTCGGAACCTGAAAACAATTGCACGACGCTACCAACAGCAAATTTATTTTGCCCTTCACCTTTCAATTTTACTTTCAGGTATTTATTTTCTTTGTTTTTATCTGAATTATTTTGATACACAAATGCCGATTGGTTGACGTTATTTACAATTAAATCCAGGTCGCCGTCGTTGTCGAGATCGCCATACGCCGCACCGTTAGAAAAACTTGGCTCGTCCAAACCCCAATTGGTAGCTTCGTTGGTAAAGGTTAGATTTTTGTTGTTTTTGTAGGCGTAATTCGGAATTGGCGTTGTCGGCATTTTGCTCACCACCGATTGCATTTCCTCTTTTTTGCCCGTAATTACCATTTTTTGCATGACTTCGTTGGCAAAGAAATCCATAAAATCTTGGTTGGTCAAATCGTGTGAAATTCCGTTGCAAACGTAAATGTCTTTATAGCCGTCGTTGTCCATATCAAACAAAAGCGCGCCCCACGACCAATCGGTTTTGGCAACACCAGCATAGTTCGCCACTTCCTGAAACTGGTTGTTTCCGTTGTTGACTTGCAAGGTGTTTTGCATGTATTGGTTGTAGAAATCGAGGTTTAACTTTCGGGTAAAAAGGTCATAATTGTCAAAACTTGTCGTGGTTTTGAGTCGTTCGTCGCCTTCGGGAAGCATGTCGGTTACAAAAATATCGGCTTTGCCATCGTTGTTCACATCAGCCATATCAGCACCCATAGACGACTGACTGATATGCGTTGCCCACGACTGAATTTGCTCCGAAAAAGTGCCGTTTTTATTATTGATGTATAAATAATCACGTTCGTAAAAATCGTTCGAAACGTAAATATCAGGATACAAATCGTTGTTAACATCGCCAACGGTGACGCCCAGCCCGAAGCCAATCAAACTTCCGTAAATTCCAGAAGCTTCGCTAACATCGATGAATTTACCATTATCATTTCGCAATAATTTATCGCCGCCGCCTTTGAGTATTGGATTGACATCCCAATCTTTGTCACGCAATTCGCGCTTGTTGGAATAATTCAAACTACTCACAGGAATAAAACTGTTGTTGAGAATATAACAATCAAGATCGCCGTCTTTATCGTAGTCAAAAAAAGCAGCGTGAGTCGTAATGCCTGTATCGGCAAGATTGAATTGGGCTGCTTTTTCGGTAAAGGTTAGGTTGCCATTGTTGATGAAGAGTTCGTTTTGTTGATTGGCACCAAGTTCGCTACCCGCATTGCAAACGTAAATATCAAGTAATCCATCGGTATTAATATCGACCATGACAACTCCAGTCGACCATGTTTTGCTGCCTTCGACTCTAGCTTTTGCAGAAATATCTTCAAATTTGAAATTGCCTTTGTTTAGGTACAATTTGTTTTTGCCTTGGTTGGACGTAAAATACACATCGCTCAAACCATCATTATTGATATCGCCAATGGCAACGCCGCCACCATTATAAAAATTACGGTATTTGAAGATGTTCATCTCGTCGCCATTCTTTACTTCATTGACAAAGTTGATGCCGGTTTCCGAACCGTCAAGTTTGGAGAATAATCCGTTTTGAGTGGATTTGTCTTTGGAGCAGCTAATTATTAATGTAAAAAGAAGAAGAAAAATAATATGTCGAAACATTGTGTGGAGTTTATTTATAATTTTTTAAAATAGAAATAATTAATTTTCAATACCGATTTCCGATTTAATTAAATCAATACAAAATTTTGTTCCTTCTAAAAAATCTAGTCCAAGAAGACCATTATAATCTGAAAAAATTCCGTGAGCTATAAATCATATACTTGAATTTCAAAATTCTTTTTTTTGATACCTAAAGATTCAAAACTAGAAATTTCAAACAATTCGGTTTCTATTATACCATTTGCGGTTTCTATTTGGACTGTTCCAATACTATCTTTTAAATCGTAACCTAGCAAATATAAAGCATTACTATCAATTGTAGTGTGTGATGCGCCAGTATCAAGAATCATTTTTAACTCAAACTTGTGATCAATCTCTATATTTACGAGTATTAATCCACTATCAGGTTCTCTTTTGAATTTATAAACCATTCTTTTTAGATTCTTTTAAAAATTCCTGTAATTTTTCTAATTGGTCTAAAATTTCCTGTATAGATTAAAGTTACTGTATCAAAATTTGCAGTTTTATCTCTTCCGATATAACATACTTCTTTTTTGTCTTTACTGTGATACAAAGGAATACCAGAAACAACATCAAGTTTATTTTCATCCATAATTGGATTGCCAAGCAATATCCATCTTCTGGATATAATCTTTTTAAGGCATCAAGTGTTAAAAATGAATCTTCCATAACTTTTTATTTTAGAATGTAAATTTACAAAAAAATGATAGGTAATGATTTTTTTAAGAATTTAAAATTTATGCATTATTTAAAAAATAAAGAGGACCCGAAGATCCTCTTTATGAACTAACTCAAACGAAAATAAAAAAATTCTTAGTAACCTGGGTTTTGGGTTATGTTTGGATTAAGTAATGCATCAGCTGGAATAGGGAATAAAGCATATTTTGAAGCAGAAGCGTAAGGTTTTAATTCTCTTTGAGCCAAGAATTTACCAAAACGAATCATGTCATTTCTTCTCCAACCTTCCCACCATAATTCTTTACCTCTTTCGGCATATATACCATCTAATGTTGCTGGTGAAGCAGCTTGACCAGTTCTAGATGCGATATCATCCATAATGGTGCCTACTGATCCAGAACCTCCACGAGCAATCGCTTCAGCTTTCATTAATAAGGCGTCTGAGTATCTGAAGAAAACATAATCATTTTCAGGGGAATTGATATTGGCTACATCAGGCACATATTTTTGACCACGGATACCTGCTGTTTCTAAAGTTGCACCTCTTGTTATCATTGTTACTTGAGGTGTAAATACTAAAGGATTATTTTTTCTGTCTTTAAGTGGTATAACTCCTCCAGGAGCATATTGTTGACCAACATGAAAACCAGTTGGATTTCCAAAATTTGCAATTACTGCAGGATCAGTATTTTTTATACGAGCGTCGTTGGCATTATAACGGTTGTAGTACTCTGACAAAGTTGAAAAACCATTCCAACCACCAGGAGTTTCATTATAATGAGCAGACATTCTCCAACGTGATTGAATATTTCCTGAATTTCCTAAAACATTTTTAGAAGTAAATAAAATTTCTGGAGATGTATTGTTGTTTGGAGAAAAATTATCCCAGTAATTAGGGGCTAAAGAACTTGAAATTGCATTAACATAACCAATAACTTTATTCATATCGGCTGGAGCAAATGTAAAAGTACCAACACTTGGATCTGTAGACGCAAATACTGCTTTATTTAAATACAATTTAGCTAATAAAAAATTAGCAGCATCTTTATTCGCTTTACTTGGATCTGAAGCATTTCTTGCTTGTAAATTGTTTAAAATCGCCTCTAATTCACTAATTACATAATTAGTTGCATCTGCTCGAGAATATACTAAAGCATCGTCTTCTGGTCTAGAATTAGCAGCTCTATATGGTGCCTGACCAAATAAATCCACAACATGGTAATAATAAAATGCTCTAAGATATCTTGCCTCAGTAATTTCTGCAGCAACATTTGAATTGTCAAGAATTTGATTGCATTTATAAACATTAGAAAGCAAAGAAATCCAAGCACCTCTAACTTCAACGTGATCTGGCCCCCAAGTGTGCGTATGCAATTGTCTCCAAGAGCCATTATCATCCCAATCTCCTCCTCGAGTCGGACCAACTAATGCGTCAGATGACATTTCTCCCATCGCAAACATTTGGCCTTGCGCTTGAAACTCCCTTAAACCTTCATAAGCACTTAAAAGCAATGCACTAGTGTTAACAGTCGCAGCATCTCCTTTTACAACTCCCTGACCATCTAAAATTTCTTCTTCAAGGCTTGTACAACTGCTAAGAGCAACAATACTAGAGAGAAAAAGACTTCGTAAAATCATTTTTGTTTTCATTTTTTTTATTTATTAAAAATTAACATTTAAACCTACTGCTATACTTTTGGCTCTTGGATAAGATAAAAAATCATTACCAAAAGAAGGTACACCATTAAGAGCTTTATCTGTATCTACCTCAGGGTCAAAGCCTGAATAATCCGTAAATACTAACAAATTATCTCCATTAACATAAAATCGTAATGAATTTATTTTCATAGCCTCCATCGCTTTACCTCTTAAAGTATAACCTAATGTAATATTACCCATTCGTAAAAAATCTCCTTTTTCAAGATATTTGGTTGAAGGTGCATTTGGATCAGAAGAGTCTTGAGCAGAAGTTAATACATTTGGTGTTACATTACGACCGCCTTCAAAAGCACTCTTAAAGAAATATGCATTGGTTGTGTTATTGTAAAGGTAGTGCCCATAAGCACCATACCATGAAGTACTTGCATCAAAGTTTTTATATCTAAAGCTGGTATTGAAACCAAGATTCATAGTTGGCAATGGTGTTTTATCCAATATTTTCTTTGCAGCTGTACCTAAGCCTGTATCATTTCCGGCAGCGTCTGCATAAATAGATGCACCTGACGCATCATAGCCTCTAAATTCATATAAATAAAAGGCGTAAACTGGAGTATCATTTGCTATTACCTGAGAGTATGCTCCAGTAAGTCCTTGCCCATTGATGGCACCTGTAGGATAAAATATTGATGTGTCTACAAATTTATTTTTCAAGAATGAAGAGTTAACTCCAAAATCCCAACCAACATTATCTGTATCAACTAATTTAAAATTAAGTCCAAATTCAAGACCACTATTTTTTAAAGTACCATTTTTTAAATTAAAAATTTTATTTAATGGAGCACCTGGCTGGGTTGCAGCAGGCTGTAGAGCTACTATTAAGTCTTTAGTATCTTTCATAAAATAATCAACTGTTCCACTAACTCTATTTTTGATAATTTCAAAATCTAATCCAACACTTGTTTGAGTTGTTGTTTCCCATTTTAAATCATCATTTGAAGCATTAGTGTTATTCAGTGATCCGTTCAATCCATAAGCCTGCTTTTCTTGTCGTGAATTTACAGGAAAATTACTGTTTCCTGTGACACCCCAACTAGCTCTTATTTTTAAGGAATTTAAAACACCATCTTTCCCTGAAACAATCTTATAGGCTGCACTAGCAGAAGGAAAATTACCATATTTATTATTTATTCCAAATTTAGAATTTCCATCTCGTCTCAATGAACCAGATAATAATAACTTATCATAAATGTTCAAATCTAATCGACCAAAATAAGATTGTCTCTCTTCTCTATTTCTATAAGAATTTATCCTATATTCATTTTGAAGTGCACCTTCAATATTATCAATTAAATTTGTCTGTGCAGGATCATAACCCACTCCGAAGGACTGATTCCCGTTAGAGTGATAATCGTAATAAGAATAACCTAAAACTCCTGTATAATTAAAATTGTCTCCTAGTTTATTATTATAGGTAAAGAAATTTTCAAAAGTTCTGTTATATTGAGCTTGACTTTCCAAAGTGCCTCTACCATATTTAACAGTAGTACTTCCTGGCACAGTAACTTGTGCTACATTCTGAATCTTTATTGAAGGTAATAACTCAGAAGATCTTGTAGATCCAATATCTTCATAAGCCATTAAACTATTAAATTTTAAATTTGAATTTATCTTTAAAATACCTTGCATACTTCCAATAAAACGACTGGTTTTTGTTTTACTAGTATAAGAATCTAACAATTGCTGAGGATTTAAGAAATCTTGACTAATAACATTATAACTGCCATCTGCATTGTATAAGGGTTTTGTTGGATTCCAATAAAAGGCAGAACCTATTAAATTTCCTTCATAACCAGGATTATTGGTAATTAATGGTGCAAGATCATTCAAAGATGCATACCCTAATTTAGTTTCGATTCGTAATATACCTCCAAATAAATCATTAGTGTTATATAAATTAGCAGTATATTTATCTAAAGCACTTTTTCTAACAATTCCTTCAACATTATTAGCAGCTAAACTTAATCTTGTAGAAGAAGTTTCAGATCCTGAAGCAATAGAAATATCATTGTTAAAAGACAAAGCGTTTCTTAATAAAACATTTTTCCAGTTATAATCTCTTCCACCTTGGTCAAATTTTGCGGCTTGCCCGGCTTTTATTGCTTTATCATTATCGCCAGGAAAATCAACAAGCGACTGATTAAAAGCATCAGCATATCTAGTAACATCTCCTGCTGCAACCGCTCCGGCAAATTGCTCAGGTGACAATAAATCAAAATCTCCTTGTATTTTACTTGAAACTACTGAAGAATTATAAGTTACTTCTGTCTTTTTAGATTTAGATTTTTTGGTAGTAATCATAATTACGCCGTTTGCACCGTTTGAACCGTATATAGCAGTTGCAGCAGCGTCCTTTAACACTGAGATACTTTCAATATCATTTTGATTAATAAAGTTCAGCGGATTTCTTGGAGTTGCACCTCCTAAGAGTCCATCGCCTCCAGCAGAAGCAGACCCGCTTGTTAGCGGAACACCATCCAAAACAATTAAAGGATCATTACCAGAGCGAATAGAAGTGTTTCCTCGGATTTTTATCGAAGCACTTGCCCCAGGCTCGCCACTTGATTGCGTTACTTGAACACCAGCTAATTTACCTCTTAGTAATTGAGCAGGATTTGAAGCAGCAACATTATCAAACTTTTTCGAACTTAACTGATCAATCGCCCCTGTAGCATCCTTTTTCTTAACGCTTCCGTAACCAATAACGACTACTTCTTTAAGTTTTTCTTGGTCGTCTTTCAAGACCACGTTAACAACACTTTTTCCGGCAACAGCAACTTCTTGCGATGCCAAACCGATATAACTAAAAACTAAAACAGCATTTGCGCCAGCGTTTTTGATGGCATACTTTCCGTTAAGGTCGGTTGATGCACTGTTTTGCGTTCCTTTAACAACGACAGATGCTCCTGGGAGCGGCCCGCTACCGTCTGATACTGTACCCGTAATGTCTTGCGCAACCGCAAAACCCGAGAACAATACTGTTAGAATTACCAATAGGCCATTAAGTAGTCTATGTTTCATAAGTAAAATTTGAAATGGTTAATAATTAGTTTTGTTTAGTTTTTAGAATAAAATTAATAAACAAAAATAATATAATGATTACATTAAAATAGCATTAAATCAAACTATAACGTTTTCGTTGTACCGAAAACGTTTTCGATATAGGGTTTTTCTTTTTTAAATAGTAAGAATCCAATAATAAAATCAAACTAAAAAAATAAGATGTGTTTTTTAAAGGAACATTATTTGTGAAATTGGCTGATTTTTATAAAAATTAAGGATTAATTTAGAGTTTAAACTTTCAATTGCAACGAATTCGTTATAATCAATAACAGTTAGCTTGAAAAATACCCTACCTTATTCTTTAAAAATAGCTTTTTACAAAAGCATTTTTTATTTTAGAAAATATTAAAATTAACCGCTAATTCGCTAATTAAACAATTTAATAACGAATTCAATTTGCAAATTAGCGGTTGGATGGTAAAATTTATTTTAACCACAAATTACAAGAATTATCACAAATTTCTTTTCGCCACAGACTAAAGGATTAAAAAGTTTTTTTGGTTTTATAAATCTGTGTTTCTGCGGTTAAAAAAAGTTGCCACAAATTACACGAATTATCACAAATTTCTTTTCGCCACAGATTAAAAGGATTAAAAAGATTTTTTAAGCACTAATAATCTGTGAAAATCTTTGTAATCTGTGGCAAAAAAAAACAGAAAGCGGTAATTACTATTATCGCTTTTTTTATTTTTACAAAATGAATTCTCTTTTTCAATCAGAACCTATTATTTTAAAGTTGCCCGATGCGGAGGTGAGTTACTTTCCCAACTTTTTCTCCAAAGAAGATGCGGATACTATTTTTGCAACCTTGCTAAAAGAAACACCGTGGCAGCAAGATGAAATTACGGTTTATGGCACTAAACACAAGCAACCCCGTTTAACGGCTTTGTATGGCAATGAAGGAAAGCCTTACTCCTATTCCAACATCAAAATGCAACCCCATCATTGGACATTGCTTTTACAAAAAATAAAATTCCATATAGAAAGTGTTGAAGATACCCATTTCACAACAGTACTACTAAATCTGTACCGAAATGGTCAGGATAGCAATGGTTGGCATGCCGATAATGAAAAAGAATTGGGTACTAATCCAGTGATTGCCTCTTTAAGTTTTGGAGCGGAAAGAAGCTTTCATTTAAAACACAACACTATCCAAGAGCAAAAAGTAAAAATTATACTTGAACATGGAAGTTTGCTACTGATGAAAGGAACAACACAGCATTTTTGGAAACATCAAATTCCCAAAACTGCAAAACCTACTGGAGAGCGAATTAATTTGACTTTTAGAGTAATTAAATAATTATATTTGAATTAAATTCAATCCATGAATGACGTTATAAATTACTTCAATTCCATTCCTTCGTCACACCGAGCACTCATTTTATCTGGTGGTATTGCATTCTTTTGGATAATTGAAAGTGCGGTGCCTTTTATCAAATTTGAATACCGCAAATGGCAGCATGCAGGAATTAATATCTTTTTTACGTTAACCACAATTGTCGTGAACTTCTGTCTGGCTTTTATTTTATTAAAAACAGCTAAT
>JAYVHB010000080.1:0-26785 GCA_043771555.1 Flavobacterium sp.
TCATAAAATGTGTAAAAATTAAAATTAAGTAAAAAAAGTATTAGGGTTTGCACAAACCCTAATACTTTTTTTACTTACACACTTTATGGGATACTACCACATATATTTTTATATGCCCTATTGTTATATGACTTCTAAACTCATAACCTTCTAAACTTATAACCTTCTAAACTTATAACCTTCTAAACTTATAACCTTACTAATATACAAACATTGCTCGTTCGCCCATCATCTCGTTAACTTCGTCGCCAACAGCTTCAATAACAGCATCGTTGGTATGATC
Organism: Flavobacterium sp.; assembly: GCA_043771555.1. Classification (GTDB taxonomy): domain Bacteria; phylum Bacteroidota; class Bacteroidia; order Flavobacteriales; family Flavobacteriaceae; genus Flavobacterium. Next base: position 284 of record JAYVHB010000080.1, read on the forward strand.
TGACAAAACTCTGTCAATCAAATCAACAATTCTGTCCATATCGTCTTCGAGCAAGCCACGAGTGGTGATAGCTGGAGTTCCAATTCGGATTCCTGAAGTAACAAATGGCGATTTGTCGTCAAACGGAACCATATTTTTGTTGACCGTAATTTCAGCTTTTACCAAAGCGTTTTCGGCTTCTTTTCCTGTAATATTTTTATTTCGTAAGTCAATCAACATCATGTGATTATCTGTTCCACCTGAAATCAAATTATAGCCCCGTTTCACAAATGATGCTGCCATTGCTTTGGCATTTTTCTTTACTTGTAATGTATATTGAAAAAACTCATCGCTCAAACATTCGCCAAAGGCAACTGCTTTGGCTGCAATAATATGCATTAATGGACCGCCTTGATTTCCAGGAAAAACGGCCAAATCAAGTAAGGAAGACATCATTCGAATTTCGCCTTTTGGCGTTTTCAAACCAAAAGGATTTTCGAAATCTTTGCCCATCAAAATCAAGCCGCCACGAGGCCCACGAAGGGTTTTGTGCGTTGTTGTCGTTACTAAATGACAATGCGGAATCGGGTCGTTCATTAAACCTTTAGCAATCAAACCTGCTGGATGCGAAATGTCAGCAAGTAACAAAGCTCCTACCGAATCGGCTATTTTTCGGAAACGAGCAAAATCCATATCACGCGTATAAGCAGAAGCTCCAGCGATAATCATTTTTGGCATTTCGCGAGTAGCTATCGCTTGAATTTTATCATAATCAAACTCGCCAGTTGCTGCTTCAACACCATAAAAAACTGGGTTGTACAATCGTCCTGAGAAGTTTACAGGCGATCCATGCGTAAGATGTCCGCCATGCGAAAGATCAAATCCTAAAATTTTATCGCCAACTTGCAAACACGCATGATACACAGCCGTATTTGCCTGAGAACCAGAATGTGGCTGCACATTGGCATATTCAGCACCAAACAATTCTTTGGCACGATCAATGGCGATTTGCTCAACAACATCGACTACTTCGCAACCGCCATAATAGCGTTTTCCTGGATATCCCTCGGCGTACTTGTTCGTTAGGCAAGATCCTGCAGCTTCCATAACTTGGTCGCTTACAAAGTTTTCAGAAGCAATTAATTCAATTCCGTGAATTTGACGGTCTTGTTCTTCATTTATTAATTCGAAAATGGTAGCGTCGTGTTGCATTTTGTTAAATTTTAAATTTAGATTACAAAAATACAAAAAAACGTTTGGTTTGCTCCTACTTTATGATATATTTGGTACATCATTTTTCAACAATATAATCAACATAACTATGCCACATAAAACCAATGACCCAAAGAGAAAATCATGGCTTCATGTTCCTGAAAATTCCGATTTTCCTATTCAAAATATTCCTTTTGGTGTTTTTATCACAAAGGAAGATATCATTACTATTGGAACTCGAATTGGCGATTATGTAATAGATCTTGGTGCCTTGCAACAATTAGGTTATTTTGAAGGCATAGATTTGACCGATGATATGTTCATGCAAGATTCGCTCAATGATTTTATTTCTGACGGAAAAAAAACGTGGCGATTGGTGCGCAATCGAATTGCCGATATTTTTGATGAAAACAATACCAAACTAAAAAGCAACAAGAAACATCTTGATTTGATTATTTTTAAAATTGAAGAAGTAGAAATGTTGTTGCCAGTACAAATTGGCGATTATACTGATTTTTATTCGAGTAAAGAACACGCTACTAATGTAGGAATGATGTTTCGGGATCCAGCCAATGCGCTATTGCCCAACTGGTTGCATATTCCTGTAGGTTACCATGGCAGAAGTTCGACGATTGTACCGTCTGGAATTCCTGTGCATCGTCCAATGGGACAAACCTTGCCTGATGGCGAAAAGTCGCCTGTTTTTGGGCCTTCTAGAAGTATCGATTTTGAACTAGAAATGGGTTTTATCACGACTGATGCCAATGTTATGGGAGAAAATATTCCGTTGCATGAAGCCGAAGATTATATTTTCGGGATGGTTTTACTCAACGATTGGAGTGCACGCGATATCCAGAAATGGGAATATGTGCCTCTTGGTCCTTTTTTGGCCAAAAACTTTGCGACCTCAATTTCGCCTTGGATCGTTACCATGGATGCCTTAGAACCTTTTAGAACCAAAGGTCCAAAACAAGACCCGACGCCACTGCCCTACTTGCAACAAAAAGGAAAAAACGCTTTTGATATTAATTTGGAAGTTGCCATACAACCCGAAAATGCGGAAGCTAAAGTGGTTTCGAAATCGAACTTTAAATATATGTACTGGTCGATGAGTCAGCAATTGGCGCATCATACTAGTAATGGTTGCCGCGTAAATTCCGGAGATATGATGGGATCGGGAACGATTTCGGGAAGCGAAAAAGATAGTTTTGGAAGTATGCTGGAACTTACTTGGGGCGGAAAAAATCCAATAACGATGGCTGATGGCTCGGAACGAAAATTTATAAATGATAACGATACCGTTATCATGAAAGGTTTTTGCAAAAATAATGAAGTGCGCATTGGGTTTGGTGAAGTTTCTAGTAAGTTATTGCCGCCTTTTGTGAGGAAGTAATATTGTTGATTGTTGATTGTTGATTAACTATTTTAGATTTTGTTTATTTGTAATATTAAAGTTTGAAACGGCACGCGGATGACGCGGATTTTAAAAACGATGGAACGGATTTTTTTAAAAATTTTGATTGATTTTTGATATTGATTTTGATTTTTGATATTGAAGTTGAAATTGATTTATGATATTGAAGTTTAAATTGATTTTTGATATTGAAGTTTAAATTGATTTTTGATATTGAAGTTGAAATTGATTTTTGATGTTGAAATTGATTTTTGATATTGAAGTTGAAATTGATTTTTGATATTGAAATTAAAATTGGAACGCGGATGACGCGGATTTTAAAACGATATGAACGGATTTTTTTTAAAATTTTAATTGATTTTTGATATTGAAATGGATTTTGATTTTTGAAATTGAAATTGATATTGAATTCTGATAGTACGAAAATGCCCTAGCCCAGATAGCAGAGGAAATCCTTTTTTTTATTTTGTCATCCTGAGCTTTTCGAAGGACAAAATAAAAAAAAGATTGGAACGGATAGCTGGAAATAGCTCCAAAGATTTCTCCTACGTCGATATGAAAAATATGAATATTATTTTATTTTTATGAAAAAAATTACTTTAGTTGTTTGCTTTTTTATGCTGTTTTCGTGTGGTGTGCGTCAAACGGAAAGTTTGTTGAACTCGGGCGATTATGATGCTGCGATTGAAAATGCGCTGACGAATTTGCGAAATCGGAAGGATGCGAAAGGCAAGCAGGATTATATTTATTTGCTGGAATCGGCGTTTACGAAAGCCAAAGTTCGGGATCTTGATGCGATAAAAGTGCTGGCGAAAGATGCTAATCCTGCCAACTTTGAGAAAATTTTTAACTTGTATCAAACTCTAAATACGAGACAAGAATCAATAAAACCGGTTTTGCCATTGCGATTATTGAAAGAAAATCGACCTGCGAGTTTTGTGATGGACGATTACTCCGACCAGATTGTGAGTAGCAAAAATAGCTTGTCTAAGTACTTGTACGACAATGCCAAAGGTTTGTTGGCAACTAAAGAAAAAATGAATTTTAGAAAGGCTTTTGATGATTTGAACTACTTGGAAAGTCTCAATCCTAACTACAAAGATGTTCGGAATTTGACTTTAGATGCCAAAAATAAAGGCACCGATTATGTGAATGTGTATACCAAAAACGAATCGAATATGGTGATTCCTGTTCGGTTGGAGAATGATTTGTTGGATTTTAGTACGTTTGGACTCAACGATACGTGGACGGTTTATCATAGCAACAAGCAAAAAGGAACGGTGTATGATTATGGTTTGATTGTGAATTTTAGACAAATTACGATTTCGCCAGAGCAAATAAAAGAGAAGGAATTTTATAAAGAAAAGCAAGTGAAAGATGGTACGAAACCACTTTTGGACGCAAATAACAATCCTGTGAAAGACGAAAAAGGAAACCCGATTAGGGTAGATAATTTCAAGACGATAAAGGCTACGATTTATGAGTTTAGACAATTCAAACAATGTCAGGTTGCGGCCAAAGTGGATTATATTGATTTCAAAACCAATCAGTTAATTGAGACTTTCCCGTTGGCGAGCGAGTTTGTTTTTGAGCATATTTACTCCAACTATAATGGCGATCGCAATGCTTGCGACGATAGTTATATGAGTTATTTTGATAGACGAGCAGTTCCATTTCCGACCAACGAGCAAATGGTTTATGATAGTGGCGAAGACTTGAAAGCGAAGTTGAAAGATGTGATTGTTAGGAATAAGTTTCGGAGGAATTAAGGTTGAGTTGTGGGTTATGAATTTTAAAAAATTCAATAAAATTAATTTTTGAATACCAAAAATTGGTATATTTGTTTTAAAAAAATGGCAAAAAACACTTCAATTTTAATTGGCGATTATTTTGAAAATTTCATTCAAGAACAAATTGCTAGCGGTAAATATAACTCTGTTAGTGAAGTGGTTAGAACTGCTTTACGATTTTTTGAACAAGAAGAAAATCAAACAAAATTACTAATCAACGAACTAAAAATTGGAGAGAAAAGTGCAAAGTTTAAAAATTTTGACCGATCAAAAAACCTCGAAAATCTAAATACCAACTTCGATAAATAATGTCAAATTATAGTATTAGCGAAAAGGCTATAAATGATATTAATACAATTTGGATTTATACCGCTGAAAATTGGTCAGTTGAACAAGCGAATCGTTATTATAATTTGATTTTTGATGAAATTGAATTTATAGCTATTAATTTTGAGACTATAAAAGATTTTGGTCATGTTAGAAAAGGTTATCGGTATTCGAAAGTGAAATCTCATTTGATTTTTTGCAAAAAAACAAAAAATAATGAAATCGAAGTTATTCGGGTTTTACATGAAAAAATGGATGTCAAAATTAGATTGTTTGATAAGTAAAATCATTACCTGAATATTAATAAATAAAACAGCTACAAAAAATTGTACTTTCTATTTTTAAACCATGAACAACCAAAAAAAATCACTTCAAACCTTACTCGATAAAAACCTGATTTCAGAAACAGAATTCAGTCAAGTTTCGGCGTACCGAAAACTCGGAATTTTTTCGTTGCATAACGAACTTCGTGGGTTGTTGTATCTTTCGGTAACTTTATTTACTTCTGGAATTGGGATTTTGATTTATCAAAATATTGATACGATTGGGCATCAAGTTTTATTGGGATTGTTGTTTTTGACGATTGTAGTTTGTTATTATTTTTGTTTTAAAAATGCACCAAAATTTGAGAAACAGCAAACGGAATTCAAAAATTCGTTGTACGATTATTTGTTGCTTTTGGCTACGATTTTGTCCTGTACTTTTATAGGTTATTTGCAATTTCAATATAAAACTTTTGGCACGCAATATGGTTTGGCAACGCTTCTTCCAACTGTAATTGCCTTTGCTTGTGCCTATTATTTTGACAATAAAAGTATCTTGTCTATCGCTATTACTGGTTTAGCGGCCTATATTGGGCTAACCGTAAATCCGCAAGCGTTGCTGCAAAGTGAAACTTTCAATACCAATTCGTTGGGTCTTTCTGCTATTTTGTTAAGTATTGCAATGGTTGTTTGGTCGATTTACTGTGAGAAAATCAATCTAAAAAAACATTTCGGAATTGTCTTTAATACGTTTGCTTTGCATTTAATAAGTATTGCTTGTTTAACCAACATGACAGCCGAATACTATTGGCTTGTTTATGCTTTGGTGCTAGGAGCTTCAACGTTTTATTTTATTAAAATATCACATCAAACGCAATCTGTTGCTTTATATATTTTTACACTTTTATACGGATATATTGGTTTGAATATCTTTTTAGCTCGTTTATTAGATGCCATCAATTTTGATCATTTTATGGATGGTTTTTTCTTTTTAATTCCTGTATATTTTATTTTGTCAATTGTTGGTTTTATCAAATTACTTAAAAAATTTAAAAAATAGTTATGATAATATTTGATAAAACCTTGTTAGACAATTCTTTTCTAATCAATGAAGCCAACGCGTTAGCCGATTCTGGATTTATAAAACCCGAACGAGCTAAGGCATTTACCAAAGAAATACAAACTTTAAAAACGCATGATAATTTATTAATTCGATTTGTGATGTTTTTGTTGGGTTGTTTTGCTTATGGGTCGATGTGCGGATTTTTGTCCTTACTAATGATTAATGGTCTAGACAGTAATTGGGAATTTTTACTTTTAGTTTTCGCATTAATTGGGTTTGTTGGGCAAGAATTTATTTTAGCAAAAAACAGTACTATTTTTGGATATGGCTTGGATGATGCGTCAATTTTAGGCGCAATTTTAGCAAGTGCTGTTTTTGTTTCGGCGGTTTCTGATACTAATAATTTGAAAGTAAGCTTAGTAATTGCTATAACATCGACTTTTTGTTATTTCCGTTATTTGCATTTGCCATCAGCAATAATTGCTTGTTTGAGTACTACGGCAAGTTTGTTTTTTGTATTGATAGATTTTTGCCGATACGGACAACAAATTATGCCTTTTGTAATGCTACTATTTGCTGGAATCCTTTATTTTTTAGTTTCAAAGAAAATGAAAAAACTGGACAAACCTTATTATAAAAACGGTCTTTTGGTGTTACAAAGTTTTAGCTTGTTATTGTTTTATTTTGCTGGAAATTATTTTGTTTTGCGAGAACTTTCGTTCACGATGGAACTAGAATCATTACAAATGAATGATACCTACCCAACGGCTTCTTCAGAAATACCCATGGCATGGTTTTTTTATGGATTTACACTACTAATTCCTGCTATTTATATTGTTTTTTCTTTATTAAAAAAAGACAAAATGATGCTTTGGATTGGCATGTTTACGCTTGGATTTACGGTTTTTACCATCAGAAATTACCATCACGTTTTGCCCCCAGAAGTGGCTTTAACCTTAGCGGGAATCCTACTTTTTGGGATTGCTTTTTTTGCTATTCGAAAAATAAAAAATAAAGAAAGTGGCATTACTTTTATGCCTGATAGATTTGAATCTACAAACACTTTATTGCAGTTTGAAACTATAGCCAGTGCAGCACAATTTGGTTTAAAACCTGAAATTAAATCGCCAAATTCGCCAATGGAATTTGGTGGTGGTGGTTTTAGCGGTGGCGGTGGCGGAAGTGAATATTGAGATTAAAATCAAAAAGCCTTAAAGTATCGCATTTTAACTTTTCGCCAAAGATTTCAAGATTAAAAGGATTTGAACAAAATCTGTGGCATACAAAAAATAAAAATTTTATAATTCCTTGAAAATTAGATTTAAAATTTATTTCAATTCCTTAATTTTTATATTCCGAAACCAAACCTTGTCGCCATGATCTTGAAGGCATAATTTTCCTGTTTTGTATGTTCCAAAACCTTGAAACTCTACAAACTTTGATTTTGCAATCATAGTTCGCCACTGGTCATCCCACATTGTAGTTTCTAAAACTTTAACATTGTTCAAGAAAAATTCTAACTTGCCTTTGTTCGAAATAATTTCTGCATGATTCCAATTTTCAAAAGGTTTTACAGTTTCCTTTCCGGTTATTAAATCATACAAATCGCCCGCACGATGCTTTATTATTTTTGAATCTGGATGTCCAGCATTATCCAAAACTTGCATTTCTGGTCCAGTCATCCAAGGATATTTGTAGGTTTGTGGTGCTTCTTTTACATAAAAAATGATTCCGCTATTTCCGTTTTTGGCAATTTTCCAATCTAGTTTCAAATGAAAATTGGTGTATTCTTTTTTAGAAATAATATCACCACCGTTTTTGGCTTGCCATTCTTTTTTATCCGAAACGTTTAGATGAATCGATTGATCGTTTACTTCCCAAGCTTTCCCGATCGAATCGGTGCCGTATTTGTGCCAACCTTCAATATTTTTTCCGTCAAAAAGCAATTGCCAACCGTCAGATTTTTCTTGATTTGAAAGTTTATTTATTGTGTCATCTTCTGATTTTAAAACAGATGATTGATTTTTACAAGAAAAAAGTAACGATGCAATCGCAAAAAATAGGACTATCTTTTTCATTTTTTAATTAAATTTTAAATTGATTTTCAAACAAAATAATACACAAATAGTATCTGATTTCTACTTCGTCGAAATGACAAACTAAATGCAAAAAACTATTTTTTTAATGACAAAATATATTTTACCATTTCCAAAGCGTCTTCTTTTGGTAAATCGGGATGCGCCGTCATAGCAATTTCGCCCCATTTACCTTCGCATCCATTGATGATACTACCAACAAGCATCGCCTCGTCTTTGGCGGAATATTTGTTGGCAACATCTTGATACGATGGTCCAACTACTTTCTCGTTAACTTTATGACACGCCAAACAGTCACTGGCAGCAATCAATTCCTCGCCTTTTTTATAGGCTGCTCCTATTTCTGGAGTTTCATTTTTAACTTCTTCAGCAGCAGCATCAGTAGATATAAAATCTTCGTTTGATTTTTCTTTTTTATTTCCGCAACTAATTGTTATTGAAATAACTGCAACTGCTAAAACTAAATTTTTCATGTAAAATATAAATTTTAAATTCCTAATACTTTTTTGTTAAACGCTGAATCATTTTTTGCACCAGCGAAATCATCGAACGCTTTGTCTGTAACTTTTATGATATGATTTTTGATAAACTCCACGCCTTCTCTAGCACCATCTTCCTGATTTTTATAGCAACATTCCCATTCCAGAACCGCCCAACCCGGAAAATCATAATGCGCTAATTTACTAAAAACTTTCTTGAAATCTACTTGACCGTCGCCCAAAGATCGAAAACGACCCGCCCGATCTTTCCAATCTTGAAATCCACCATAAACACCTTGTTTTCCGTTCGGATTGAACTCGGCATCTTTGATATGACAGGCTTTGATTCGTTCGTGATAATGGTCAATATAGGTTACATAATCCAAACATTGCAAGACAAAATGAGACGGATCATAAAGTAAACAAGCTCTCGGATGTTGGTTGACTTTGTCCAAAAATCGCTCGTAAGAAATGCCATCGTGCAAATCTTCGCCAGCATGAATTTCGTAACACAAATCAACGCCAGAAGCATCAAAAGCATTGAGAATTGGTGTCCATCGTTTGGCCAATTCCGTAAAACCGTCGTTTACCAATCCAGCCGATCGTTGCGGCCAAGGATATACGGTATGCCAAAGTAACGAACCACTAAAAGTTGCGTGTCCTGTCAAACCCAAATTTTCGGAAGCTTTGGCTGCCCACAATAATTGCTGCACAGCCCAATCGTATCTGGCTTTTGGGTTGTTCTTGCAAGCGTCGGGTGCAAAACCATCAAAAAGTTGGTCGTAAGCAGGATTTACAGCTATTAATTGCCCTTGCAAATGGGTTGATAATTCGGTGATTTCGAGTCCGTAGCTGTTAATTTTTGCTTTGTATTCTTGTGCAAAAAATTTATCGGTAGCTACTTTTTCTAAATCGAAATATTTGCTGTCCCAAGTTGGAATTTGAACACCTTTATAACCCAAATTGGCTGCCCATTGACAGATATTTTCGAGCGTGTCAAATGGTGCTTTATCGCCATAAAACTGGGCTAAAAAAATTGCTGGTCCTTGTATTGTTTTCATGCCCATATATAACTCCTACGGAGTAATTTTGTTTGTGTAAATAAAATTATCGCATTAATTTTTTGAGATAATCGGCACTTTCTTTGGCATTTGCCAAAACACCTTTGTCGTTGTATTTTTCTTGTTCGTAGATAAAATAATCCATTCCGCACTCTTTGGCTTTTGCCAAAAGTATTGGATAATCTATAATTCCGTCACCTAAAGTGCACGAATCGAAAGGTTCTTTAGAGTTTGCAATTCGATCTTTGATATGACACAATTTAAAACGGTTTTTGTATTTCGAAAGGTATTCAACTGGATCCACACCAGCGGTTACCACCCAATACATATCCATCTCGAAAGTAACCAAATCTGCATCGGTATTGTCCATTAAAATGTTCTGCGGAATTTGACCTTCTAATTCCTTGAACGAATAATCGTGGTTGTGATAGGCAAATTTTAATCCTTCTTTTTTACAAATTTCTCCTGCTTTATTGAATTGGTAGGCATAGCGTTTGTAATCGTCAATTGTTTTTTGTGGTCCCAGCCAAGGGCAAATTAAATATTTTCCGCCAACAGAAGCAACTTCTGAAGCTTTTTGCTGTAAATTTTTTGTCCAATCGCAATGCGCACTTACCATTTTTAATCCTTCATCGCCCATAAACGACTTAAATTCAGTAGGTTTCATACCCCAAAAAATACCTTTTTCGCCTTCAAAACTTTCAATTTGTGTAAAACCCATTTTGGCAATTTGCTGGATTGTAGCTTTTGGATTGGGATTGATGATATCACGCAAAGTCCATAATTGAATTCCGAAATCGGTAAAAATACCATTGGAATTTGCAATTTTAGTAGAACATGCCAAATTAGGCAAAACTGCCAATAATGCTGCGGCTTGTGCCGATTGAATTACAAATTTTCTTCTATTCATTTTTTGAATTTTTTATTTTTTTTGGATTTGAATTGAACATAGATAAAACGGATTTAACAAATTTTCACAATTTGAATTTTTGTATTTAAACTTAGTTCATATCCAAACTTGCAAACATTTTATCGCCTTTTTTATACGGAATATCGCTTTCTAATTTTCCTGGAATTGGTAAATATCTGTAGCTAGCCTTCAATCCTTTTTCAGAAGTTAAATACGAATATAAAACCATTTGATAGACCATCAAGAATCCTTTGTCTTTCGGATCTTTAACTGCATTAATGACTTCGGCTCGTTTTTCGGGAGTTAGTTTAAGGAAATCTCCACCAAAACTTGCTTTGGCTTTAGCATCGATTTTTGTTAAAGCACCTGCAAATAATTTTTGTTCTTCATCGGTATAAATATCTTGATATATCCCATTTATAAACTTAGCAACTTCAGTAGTTTTGGCACCAGGTGTTTCGGTTTCTGGAATAATGGTTTCGGCAACTTCGTCTAATAATGCTAACAAATTTGTCGATAGTGCTAAATTTCCTGCCGCTTCATTTTTGCAACTGGTTAACAGAAAATTTGATCCTACAAATAATCCGCCACTTACGATTGCTATATTTTTTATTAATTCTCTACGATTCATAGTATAAATTTTTAAAAATTAAAGATTTCCTTTTTTCAATTCGGTTACAGCAAAATCTACAGCGCGAGCCGTCAAAGCCATATAGGTAAGTGACGGATTAACGCAACTTGCCGACGTCATGCAGGCGCCATCGGTAACGAAAACATTGAGGCAATCCCAAACCTGATTGTTGCCATTGAGAACCGAAGTTTTTGGATCGCGACCCATTCGGGCAGTTCCCATTTCGTGAATTCCCATTCCTGGAAAATACTCGTTATCAAAAGTGGTAACATTTTTAGCTCCAGCGATTTCAAGCATTTCTTTCATATCGTTCATCATGTCCTGCTTCATCTTCTTCTCGTTTTCTTTGATTTCAATATCGAAGTTTAAAACTGGCAAGCCCCATTTGTCTTTTTTGGATGGATCAAGACTAATTTTATTTTCGTGATAAGGCAAAATTTCGCCAAACCCAGTTGCTCCAATTTTCCAGCCGCCTGGTTCGCCCAATTGTTCTTTCAAGTCTTTACCAATATTCATTTCGGCAACATTGGTTTCCCAACCTTCACGGGATGCGCCACCTTGATAACCAAATCCTCTAATATAATCACGTTTGGAATCTTTATCTAAATTTCGATACCTAGGAATATAAAAACCGTTTGGTCGGAAACCACGATAATAGGAATCTTCATGACCTTCAAAATCGCCTGATGCTCCTACTCTAAAATGATGATCCATAGCATTATGACCCAACTCTCCACTTGAACTTCCCATGCCGCCTTTCCAAACGTCAGTAGCCGAATTCATCAATAACCATGTGGAATTGAAAGCCGATGCACATACAAAAACTATCTTGCTTTTGAACTGTAATTCTTCATTGGTTTCAGCATCAATAACGCTTACTCCAGTTGCTTTTTTGGTTGCTTTATCGTAATTAATTTCTTTTACAATTGAAAACGGACGTACCGTCAAATTTCCTGTTTTTACTGCTGCTGGCAAAGTTGAAGATTGTGTCGAAAAATAACTTCCAAACTGGCAACCGTTCCAACACATATTGCGATATTGGCATGGAATTCGACCCGGAATTGGTTTGGTAACATGTGCCACACGACCAATAATTAAGGTTCTCGCATTTTTATAAAATTTCTTTATGGAAGCAGCTACCGATTTTTCGACAACATTCAATTCCATTGCTGGTAAAAATTCACTGTCAGGCAATTGTGGTAAATTTTCGAAAGAGCCGCTTACGCCAATAAATTTTTCTACATAACTGTACCACGGCGCAATATCTTTGTAACGAATGGGCCAATCTACAGCTATTCCGTCTTTGAGATTGGCTTCAAAATCGAGGTCGCTCCAACGGTACGTTTGTCTTCCCCACATAAGCGAACGACCGCCCAATTGATAGCCACGAAACCAGTCAAAACGTTTGGTTTCGGTATAAGGATTGTCCTTATCGCTTGCCCAATAGGACAAATTTCGTTCGTTGAGCGGATAATCCCGTTTTATTACTGGATACTCCTGAATCATTTCGCGAGTTGGTCGAAAATGACGGTGCGGATATTCCCAAACGGGCTTGTTTTGGTCGGCATAATCCTTTATATGCTCAAGGTTTCGTCCACGTTCCAGAAGTAAAACTTTTAATCCTTTTTCTGTTAATTCTTTTGCAGCCCAACCGCCCGAAATTCCGGAACCTACTACAATCGCGTCATATTGAATTTCTGCCATAGTTTTGTTTTTTTATTTTTTACTTGCCATGAATTTTACAAATTGGCACTAATTTTTTTTTTACCACAAATTACACAAATTTTCACAAATTTTCACAAATTTTTAATGTGTAATCAAATATCACAAATTTGAATTGCTTTTTCGAGTGCTTTGTTTTTATTTTTTGATACTGCCATAAATTCTTGCGCTACATAACCTTTGAAGCCTGTTGCAACAATAGCTTTCATGATGGCTGGATAATACAATTCTTGCGAATCGTCAATTTCATTTCTACCAGGAACGCCAGCGGTATGATAATGTCCAAAATACTGATGTTGCTTCTGAATAGTTTCAATAATATTACCTTCCATGATTTGCATATGATAAATATCGTACAATAATTTGAAATTTTCCGAATCCAATGCCTTGCACAAATCGATTCCCCAAGCTGACGAATCTGCCATATAATCGGGATGATTGACTTTGCTATTGAACAATTCCATTTGAATTATTACGCCTCGTTTTTCGGCCTTTGGAAGAATTTGCTTTAAACCTAAAACGCAATTTTTCATTCCTTCGTCATTGCTCATTCCGTTGCGATTGCCGCTAAAGCAAATGAGATTTTTATAACCTGCATCGGCAACCAAATCGATGTATTTTAAATAATTTTCGATTAAAATCGGATGGTTTTTTTGATCATTCCAACCTTCCGTCAAGCTGATATGCGCTCCTGTGCACATCGAAGAATCAATGCCGTATTTTTTAAGTATTGGAAAATCTTTAAGCTCGACCAAATCGATTGCCGAAAAACCAATTTTTTTGACCAACTGGCATAATTCTTCAATTTTCAAATTATCAAAAGTCCATCGACAAACCGAATGATTTATTTTTCCTTTTAATTTTAGTTTTAAAACTTCGGTTGTTTCAATTTCGTTTGCAAACGCACCAGACAAACTTGGGAGAAGCAAACTTCCCAAAGCCAAATTTTTTATGGTTTGTCTTCTGTTCATTTTATGCTTCGATTTTGGCTTTCGCTTTTTCTTTAAAAAACACAAAAAATAACAACGAAATTCCTGCTGCAAAAATGCACGGGAAAATCCAAATTTTGTTCCAATTATGTCCTATATCAATAGCATTTTGATCGACAATCATTCCTGCCACATAAAACCCAATGTACATTCCCAAACCATAAGTTGCTAGTGTTATCAATCCTTGCGCCGATGATCGTACTTCTTTTCCCGCTTTTTGATCGGTATAAATTTGTCCGGTTACGAAGAAGAAATCATAACATATTCCGTGAAGAATAATTCCTGCATACAACATCCAAAGGTTGTCGTCTACATTTCCATAAGCAAATAATAAATAACGTAAAACCCAAGCAATCATACCAATAAGCAGCATTTGTTTGATTCCAAAACGTACAAAAAACAACGGCATTAGGAACAAAAATAAAGTTTCAGACATTTGACCCATCGTCATTTTGGCAGCGGCACTTTGTACACCAACTTCGTTTAGAAACTGATTGGCTTGTCCGTAATAAAACGCTAGCGGAATACATATTAAAATGGAAGCGATGAAAAAAATCAAGTAATTTTTGTCAGACAAAACTTTGAGTGCGTCTAAGCCAATTGTTTCAGCAAATGACACCGATTTTCCTGCTTTTGGTGGTGGCGTATTTGGCAAAAAGAAACAATATATTCCGAATCCTAACGAAACTGCCGAAGCAACTAAAAATGTAATATTTAAAGTAGCCGGCGAAGCTTCCCAAGCCATCCAACCGATGATTAATCCTGAAGCGATCCAACCAATGGTTCCCCAAACGCGTATGTTCGAAAATTCTTTTTCGGCATTGGTCATTTGGTTTAACGAAATTGAATTTACTAAAGCCAAAGTCGGCATAAACAAAATCATGTAGATTAATAATAAGGAATAAAACGAATCGAAATTGGTGCTACTCGAAAGTATGTATAACAATCCTGCGCCTGCCAAATGCAAAATTCCGAGGATTTTTTGAGCAGCAAAATATTTATCGGCAATCATTCCTACAATAAAAGGTGCGATAATTGCGCCCAAACACTGCGTTCCATAAGCCATTCCGGTTTGCGATCCTGAAGCTCCAATAGCGCCTTTTGTCAAGAAAGTTCCCATCGTTACAAACCAAATCCCCCAAATGAAGAAGTTAAAAAACATCATTATTGACAATTGAATTTTTGTGTTAAATTTCATGTTTTATAGTAATTTTAGTTCGTATTTTATTTGAATAATTTTGATTTTGAAGTCTTTGATAAACCAAACATACAAATTAATTTTTATTGATTTGGAATAATTTTGAATTAATTTTACAAATAAAAAACAATTGCTTCATTTTCAAGCAATAAAAGAAATTAAATCCAAAAAGTTGCGAAAACTAGAAATTTTACGCAAGTTTGCATAAGAATAAAATTAAAAAAATGGCAACTCGAAAACTACGAATGGGAATGATTGGCGGCGGAAAAGGAGCTTTTATAGGTTCGATTCACAGGCATGCCGCTTTGATGGACGGATTGATTGAGTTGACTTGCGGCGCTTTGAGTATAGATGCCGAAAATGCAATAGCATCGGGTAAAGAATTGTTTTTGGATTCGGATAGAATTTATACCAATTACGAAGAAATGCTTACCAAAGAAGCAGCACTTCCAGCCGATAAAAAAATAGATTTTGTGACTATTGTGACACCAAATCACGCACATTTTGAGCCCGCAATGATGGCACTTGACAAAGGTTTTCATGTTGTTTTAGAAAAACCAATGACTTTCACTTTAGAAGAAGCCAAACTGCTCCAAGCCAAAGTAAAACAGACAGGATTAAAATTGTGTTTGACACATACTTATTCGGGATATCCTATGGTAAAACAAGCTAAACAAATGGTCAAAAATGGCGATTTGGGAACGATTAGAAAAATTTGGGTCGAATATCCGCAAGGTTGGTTATCTAAATTATCAGAAGTCGAAGGAAATGTGCAAGCTGCTTGGCGCACTGATCCTTCCAAGAGTGGTAAAAGTGGATGTATGGGCGATATTGGAACGCATGCAGCGCATTTGGCAGAATATATTTCGGGATTAAAAATTACTGAAATATGTGCCGACTTAAACATAAAAGTTGCTGGCAGAAAACTCGATGATGATGGAGCGGTTTTACTTCGATTTGAAAACGCAGCTTCGGGCGTTTTGATGGCAACGCAAGTGGCTGCTGGCGAAGAAAACTCTTTGAAAATAAGAATTTATGGCGAAAAAGGCGGACTCGAATGGCATCAAATGGAACCGAATACTTTGTTACTAAAATGGCTGGATGCTCCTACTCAGATCTTGCGAGCTGGAAGTAATTATGGCAATCTTTCCCCGTATATGACCTCCAATTGTAGAACACCAGGCGGACATCCAGAGGGTTATCTCGAAGCTTTTGCCAATATTTATAAAAACTTTGCTTTGACTTTGATGTCAGAAAAAAATGGAGAAAAACCTACCGAAATCATGCTCGATTTCCCGAATGAAAACGATGGTGTTCGTGGTATGGCGTTTATAGAAAATGTAGTGAATTCATCAAATTCAGATTTGAAATGGTGGCCGTTTACGGTTTAGGTTTTTAGATAAATATTTTCAACGCTGTTGTCATTTCGACGAATGACAAAAGACTTAGGTAAAATGTTTCTAAATGATATTTTTTACAAAAAAACTAAAACAACTGTTTCAATTTTGCTGCATCAATATTTTCGTGCGATGTGTTGTAAACCGAAACGCCATTTTTAATCAATAAAACTTGAGGCGATTGGTGTACAACTCCAAAACGAGTTGCAATTTCGTTTGAGATTTCTCTGAAATTCAGCAAATCGAGATAGTAAATTTCGATTTCGGAATTCAAATCAAATTCGTTTTCGAAGTTCTTGAAAGCCATTCGGCTGATGCTACACGTTGTGCTGTGTTTGAAAATTAAAACTGGTTTTGTGGTCGAAACTTGTATTACTTCGTCCAATTGTCCTAAATCTTCAAGGTGATTCCAATTCAATTGTGATGCAGGTTTTTCTGTTTCAGAAGTGCCAAAAATATTTTTAAGAAAGCTCATTTTATAAAGTTTATTTATGCAAATTTACATTAAAAAAATAACAATGTTACTTACACCAAACGAAATAGAAATAGGATTAAAAATTGTTTTAAATTGGACATTAATTGATCACGCTTTAGAAAAAAAATTCGTGTTTAAAAATTTTAAAGAGACGATGCTTTTTATTAATAAAATTGCTATTGTAGCCGAAGAACAAAAGCATCATCCAGAATGGACGAATGTTTATAATAGACTAACAATCAGGTTGTCAACGCATGATTTTGGAGGAATAACTCAAAAGGATTTTGATTTGGCGAGAGCGATTGATTCAATTAAATAAAAACTAAAAACTCTATGAAAAAAACAATCTTAATTAACGGAATTTTTGGTGGGCTTATCGCAAGTACTTTACTTGCCATAATGACTGTTTACATGAAACTAAATCCCAACTACGAGCCAAGTCCAATCATGGGTTTTGGCGGAATGCTTTTGGCTTTCGGGTTTATTTATTTGGGTTTAAAACAACAAAAATTAGCGCAAAATGGTAACTTGAGTTTCAAAGAAGGTTTGCTTACTGGAACTTTGATAACATTAGTAATTTCGACGATGTATGTTTTGGTTTGGCTGTTTATTCATTATTTGTATTTTCCAGATTTTATGGAACAATATGGAAAATTAGTGCTAAAGAACTCAAAACCAGAAGATCTTGCAGCCAAAACTGCCGAAATAAACCAGATGAAAGAATGGTACAAAAATCCAATTATGGTGATTCTTCTTTCCTATGTAGAAGTCTTTCCTTTTGGGATTTTGGTGTCGTTGGTAGCGGCTTTGATTTTGAAGTCAAAAAAAAACTAAATCCTACCAAAATACATCGCTTTAACAATTCCATCCGAAAGTCCAATTTTTGGCACATAAATTTGTCTTGCTCCACTCCATTTCATTGCATTCAAGTAAATTGTAATGGCAGGAATAATTACGTCGGCTCGGTCAGTATTAAGCCCGAGTTCGGCAATGCGTTGCTCGTAAGTGAGCGAATTGAGATATTGGTATTGCGAGTTTAAGTAGACATACGATAAAGGCGCATCTAGTTGCTTGCCCGATAGTTTGAATAATTTATTGATGTTTCCACCCGATCCTATTAGAGTAATATTGTCATAAGGTTCGGTTGCGGTTTTGATCCACTTTTCGATTTCTTCCCAAACACTTTCGTGTACCATATTATTGAGCAAGCGCACGGTGCCGTTTTTGAAAGATCTTGAAATGACCATTTTTCCGTCAGAAAAAATAGAAAATTCGGTACTTCCGCCACCAACATCAACATAAAGATAGGTCTTGTCGGTTTGTAGGAAGCTATGCAAATCTGAAGAGGCGATGATTGCCGCTTCGACTTTGCCGTCTATAATATCAATATCGATTTCGGTTTTTTCTTTAATAATTTCGGTAACTTCTTTACCATTGTAGGCTTCTCGCATGGCAGATGTGGCGCAGGCTTTGTATTTTTCGACTTTATAGACTTTCATTAATAACCGAAAAGCAGTCATGGCATCGGTCATTCGGTCGATATTTTCTTCGGAAATTTCGCCAACGGTAAAGGCATCTTGACCCAAACGAATAGGTACACGAATCAGCGCACTCTTGTTGAACTGTGTTTCTTTGCCTTCTTGCTCGACAATGTTGGTTATGAGCAATCGCATGGCATTGGAGCCAATATCGATAGCTGCATATTTTTTTATTTTGATCATTCCTGTTTTGAGATTTGGGATTTTAGGAATTGGAATTTATAACTTCCGCAACATCCTCTTGATAGTACTTGTACGTTTCTTGTTGTGCTCGAAAAACAGATTCGTTTTCTTTTCGGATTCGGTATTTATTATCCAATTTTTCTGAATGAAAACGAGCCTTTACATTTCCTTTCCAACCAATATTAAAGTTATCGATGAGCTGTTTCTTGATATCTTCTTGATAAATTGGACAGGTTACTTCTACGCGACCGTCGAGGTTGCGGGTCATAAAATCGGCACTAGAAATAAACACTTCTGGATCGTCGTCATTTCCGAAAATATATACCCGCGAATGTTCCAAGAAATTATCAACAATACTTATAGCTTCAATGTTTTCAGACATTCCTTTTACACTAGGAATTAAGGAACAAATACCACGAATTTGGAGTTTTATTTTCACACCTGCATTACTGGCATCATACAATTTGTCAATCATGGCATAATCAGACATACTGTTCATTTTCAAGTTGATATACGCCGTTTTTCCAGCTAGGGCATTATAGATTTCTCTATCAATAAGTTTATTGAATCGGGATCTAGAATAATGTGGTGATACTATAAGATGTTTGTAGCGATTTACTCGGTAATTGACATCAAAAAACTCAAAAATTTTGGTTACATCTTTCAGAATTTGTTGGTGACTGGTAAACAAGGTTACATCGGTATAAATTTTACCTGTTGACTCGTTAAAATTTCCAGTTGATATAAGTCCAAAACGGGTAATTTTTCCATTTTCTATGCGTTCTATTACACATATTTTGGAATGTACTTTAAGACCTTTAATCCCAAAAATGAGTTGAATTCCTTCGGTTTGCATTTGCTCTGCGTAGGAAATATTACTTGCTTCATCAAATCGCGCTTGAAGCTCTATTTGTACCGTTACTTTTTTTCCGTTTTTGGCAGCATTTATCAATGAACTTATGATTTGTGAATTTTTTGCCAAACGATATAACGTTATTTTTATGGTCGTTACTTTCGGGTCGAGTGCTGCCTCTCTCAAAAATTTTATTACATATGAAAATGATTGATAAGGTGCAAAAACCAGATAATCTTTTTCGGCGATTTTACTCAAAATACTTCCGTCGAGCGATAATCCAGGAACTGGCAATTGGGGTTTTGGCGGATACAATAAATCAAATCGTCCAAGATTAGGAAAATCCATATAATCGCGACGGTTGTGGTAACGACCACCGGGAATAATACAATCGGTGGCATGAATTCCCATTCGGTTCAGGAAAAACTTGAGTGTATCTTTATTAATTTCTTTGTCATAAACAAACCGAACTGGCTCGCCTATTCGCCTGTCTTTTACAGAATTAGAAATTTTTTCGAGCATGCTTTTACTTTGATCCGAATCGATATCTAATTGGGCATCACGAGTAATTTTTATCATGTGTGCCGAAATGCTTTCGTAATCGAAAATATTGAAAATACTTTCGAGATTATAACGAATTACATCATCAACCAACATGATGTATTTCTTGTCGTCCAGCGATGGTAAAACTACAATTCTATTGGTGTTTTTCGGAATTTCAATAAGTGCGTATCTTTTTTCTTTTTTTGATTTTTCTGAAGCGGTAGTTTCGTCAATCGCACTATTTTTGATTACTAATTTTATGGCCAAATAACCCGCAGTATCTTTCAAGATTGGAAACTCATCAAGATCATTCAAAATAATAGTAACTAGTTCAGGACTAATATTTTGAATAAAAAATTCTTTTACAAAATTTTGATGCTCTTGCGAAAGTTCGTTTTCGTTGACGATGATAATATTCTCTTTTACGAGCTTATTCTCTATGATGCTCAAAATTCGTAAACTTTCGGACTGTTGTTTGATAACTATTGCGGTGATTTCGGAAAGTAATTTTTGGGCTGTTGTGCCGCCAAGAAGGTTTTCGCCCGAAATTCCTGCCATACTCAAACGGCGAATTGCGGCAAAACGAACTCGGAAAAATTCGTCGAGATTGTTAGAGAAAATTCCGAGAAATCGCAAGCGATCTAAAAGCGGAACTGCTTCATCCGCAGCTTCTTGCAAAACGCGACCGTTAAATGCCAACCAACTTTTTTCGCGATCTATGTAAGTGTATTTTTTATCTAAACTCATTATTTAAAATTGATTTGGAAAAAGTGTTTTTATTGTTTTTCCATTGGAAATTGTTTGCCAATCATTGGTCTCAAATTGTAGCACTACCAAACCAGATGTTGGAACATTATCTATATAAATATCTCCAAATTTATTAACAAAATCGGTTATGGCACTATTGTGACCAAAAATAATCAAATTTTCTATTTCATTGTAACAAGTTAGGATAATTCTTTCGAGTTCACGACTTTCAAAAGTATATAAATCGACTCTAAAATTAATTAAAGAAACATCAATATTGCAAACTTGCGTAAAGGCAATTGCGGTCTCAGAAGTTCGTCTTGAAGCACTTGACCATACAGTTGCATTATGGATAATGGTTGGCAAATAGTTGTTTGCAATAACTAATGTATTTTCTATTCCAGAGGGCAAAAGTGGTCTATCAAAATCTTTGAAATTATAATCTTGAGATGCTTTACCATGACGAATTAAGGTTAACTTTTTCATTTTATAAAAGTAATAAAATTATTTCAAAAATGAATCTAAAAATAGTCAAATCTGATGGTTATGAACAAAAAAATAACATACTATTATACTTTTTATAGAATTAATTTTAAATTTGAGCGCATTTATTAGCTTTTTATCGATAAAAATTATTTTTATTAACAATCTATTATTATTTTTGTTCCTTGAAAATTTTTTAGAAGAAAAAAAGAGAAATTTTAAAAAATAGTGTTCTTGTTTTTGGTCTTAATGCCTAAAATTTAACATTTTAACGATTTTAATTGCACTTTAAAGAAAATAGGTGAAACCACTATTAAAATAACATAATTTTGTTGTGAATTTTGCCTATCCAAATTTAACCCAAATTATTACCTACAATAATTTAACATTTTTTATGATATGAAAAAAATTATTTTTAAAATTAATTTTTTAGTTGCTTTATATTTTTTAGGACATGTTTCCAATTCATTTGCAGAAGGAACTCCTACTTTATCTCCAAATCAAAATACTATTTCTGCTGTATTAATTGCACCCGATTTATCGTCTGGTTCTTTCTTGAATTGTTTGGAGGACAACAGGATATATTTTAGGATTGGAACCAACTTTGCTAGCGAAACCCTTTATTTTGGTTTTGATTTTAGAACTTATGGCGTTGGTAGTCCACTAAGAGCTACAAATGTATACTATAGAATTCGTCGTCCTGATGGATCAATTGCTGTGAATACAACGCAATGGAATCCAGCTTTTGGTTCTACAGGAAGTATTGATGGAGGTGGTGATAGTGCCGGTCAAAAAACAATAGGGTACAACAAAGCCATAGTTGGTCCAAATATTGGATCAACAACTGGTGGATATAATGCTCTAACTTTTCAACCAACAATTGCTGGTGAACACTGGATTGAGTTTTTTAGAAGTAATGATGGTGGTGCTACGGCTGATGTACTTGGGCAAGATTCTAGGATTGTTTCACCTTATTTTGACATGACGGTTGCCAATAATTCGGGAGCTTTTACTAAATTTAATGGTCGTGTACACTGTGATAAATGGGGATTGTTGGCTACAAATTCAACTTTCGGAAATCGATTTGATTTCAATTCTAAACCTGATTTGTTTGTTTACACTCAAGATCAAGTAATTTTGAGATTAACGTTTCAAGATGGTTTCCAGCCAGTAGCTTATGACCTTGCTGTAAATAGTTATGGTGTAACTAATGCAGGCTCGTTTGCAAATACTAGACGTTCTGTAAATGCTATCGCTGCACCACCATTGCCTGATGGTTTCAAAATATTTTTGAATAAACCAGATGCTACTTACTACCCTATTGCCTCAATTCCGGGTTTACCTACATTTTTGACTCCAGCAATTACAGGCTGTGGGCCATTTAACATTCGTTTTAATATAAGTGAGCGTGGAGATGTGCAACTTTTTTTAAATCTAAATGGAATTGCAGGATTTCAAGCAAATACTTCGGATAGAATCCTAGAAGCAACAGATCTTCTTGCAGGAAATAATACAGTCGTTTGGAATGGATTAGACGGATTAGGAAATCAAGTTGTAGATAGCGGGACAATACAAATGACTTTGAGTTATTTGAAAGGTCGATTTAATATTCCACTTTATGATGCGGAGATTAACAAAGGTGGATTTAATATTGCAATTGTTGAACCTATTCAAATTGCAAATACAAGAATGTATTGGGACGATACACTGTTAACAAATGTTGGTACGGCTTGTGTAACCAATGCTGCTAATGATCAAAACAACGTTACAAGTCCTGGTATAAATAATTCCATAGTTGGAACCGATAGTCCAGCACATGCATGGAACGGTGATGGAAACCCAACCCAAACAATCCCTGCGCCAAGTGTAGGAGCAAGCGAAACTGATGGATTGGTGTGTAATGATTTTGGGAATGTACGATTGATAAATACATGGGGATATGGTATTAAATCTGATGTTGTAACGACAACAATTTTTAAAGGTTGTTCGGATTTGAGAGTTGTAAAAACATTTGCTCCAAATCCAAATTATGTTGGAGGTCAAATAACATTTACCATTACAGCTTCAAATATTAGTGGAAGTAATAACACCAATGTTATTGTTACGGATATCCTTCAAAATGGTTATACGATATCTACAGCAACGCCACCAACAACATCAGTTGGAACATTTGTAGGAAATACTTGGACCATTGGAAACTTAAATGTGGGGCAAACGGCAACTTTAACAATTGTAGCTTCAATTAATATTGCTGGTCCAGGTATTATTTACACCAATACAGCAACTATTGATGGCGATAATGAAGAAGCTGTTCCTGCTGATAATACATTTACTGTAACTCCTACTCCAATTGCACCACCATCTGTAACTATTGGAAATGCTCAAATATTAGAAGGAAATCAATTAAGTTTTCCGATAAACTTGAGTAATCCCTCTGGTACCGCAATAACGTTAACTTTTGGTTTTACCAATATCACTACAGTAAACGGAGATTATACTATTCCAGTTCCTGCTACGATAACAATTCCTGCAGGAAGTACTTCAGGAACTTTACTAGTGCTGACCAACGAAGATTTCATTGATGAACCAGACGAAACATTTACCGTATTTATTTCTGGAGCAACAGGAATTGTAGGTAATACAAGTGATACTGCTGTTGGTACTATTTTGGATGATGATAATCCACCTAGTGTTTCAATTGGAAATCAAACCATAATTGAAGGCAACACTGCTGGTAATGTAGGCACTTTTACTGTAACTTTATCCAATCCTAGTTATTTGCCAACAACGGTTAACATAACTACTACAAATGGAACTGCAAACGGAACTGATTTTGTTCCTGTTTCGACTACAGTTACAATTCCAGCTGGAGAAACTACAGGAACTTTTACTGCGACTACAGTTCCAGACTTAACAGCGGAAACTTCAGAAAGTTTTACAATAAATGGATCTGTAACATCAACCAATACTTCTAACACATCAACTTCAGCAACAGGCTTCATTACTGATGATGATGCTAATCCAACCTTTGATATTTCTGATGTAACAGTAACTGAAGGCGATCAAGCTGTTTTTACAGTTTCGCTGTCTAACGCTAGTGCTTCGCCTATAACTATCACTATTACGTCTGTAAATGGTACTGCTGGTGCAACAGATTTTATACCAATTAACACAAGTGTAACAATTCCTGCTGGATCACTTTCTGTAACTGTTCCTGTAAATACTATTGAAGATTTAATAAATGAGCCTACTGAGAATTATACCTTAAACGGTTCTACAACACCCGGATTAACAACAAATACTACTGCCTCAGGAACTGGTACTATAAATGATGACGATGTTTTACCAACAGTTACTATTGGAAATATTACTGTCACAGAAGGCGTAAATCCTACTGCATTTTTTACTGTTTCACTTGATGTAGCCAGTTCTGTACCAACTACTGTTGTGATAACTTCTTCATTTGGAAGTGCCACAGTAACCGATTTTAATTCAGTAAACACTACTGTTATTATTCCTGCTGGACAACTATCAGCACCCTTTTCTGTATCAATAATAAATGATACAACAAATGAGCCAACAGAAACGTATCAGATAAATGGTAATGTTACTTCTGGAAATACAACAAACACAAATCCTACGGCAATAGGTACCATTTTAGATGACGATCAATTGCCAAGAGTTACAATTTCTGATCAAATAATTGTAGAAGGCAATACTGGAACTTTTACTGTTTCTTTATCAAATCCTAGTTCGACAGATGTAGTTATAAATTTAGCTACAATAAACGGAACTGCAATAAGTGGTTTGGATTATAATCCAATAACTTCAACAATTATAATTCCTGCTGGTCAATTATCAGCAACTGTTAATTTAGTAACAATTGGTGATACTACTTATGAAATAACAGAGAGCTTTACTCTTAACGGAACAGTAACATCAGGAAACACTTTTAACACCAATCCTTTTGGAATTGGTACTATAACAGATAATGATTCCATACCTTCTTTTTCTATATCCAACGCTTTTGCATCTGAAGGCAATCTAATAAATCTTGTTGTAACATTGTCCAACCCAAGTTATTTACCAACTGTAATCAATGTGACAACTGTACCTGTTACTGCAACGGCAGGAGTTGATTATATTCCATTACCTATTACAACAACTATCACAATTCCTGCTGGTCAAACAGTTTTTACACAAGAAATTATAACCCTTGAAGATTCACAATTTGAATTGGATGAAACCTTCACGCTTAATGGTTCATCAACCGGAACATCCAATCCTACAGCAATAGGAACAGGAACAATAACTAATGATGATACGCTACCAAATATAAGTATTTCGAATGAAAGTGTTACAGAAGGAGGTACTTTAAATTTTGAAGTATTATTATCTAATCCAAGTTACCTTCCTACTGTTGTGACTATTAGTACAGTTAATGGCACAGCTGATGCCAATGATTATACGCCGATTTTACCAACAACTATAACAATACCTGCTGGACAAACATCGATTATTGTTAATGTTGATACAACTCCAGATCCAATTAACGAACCAAACGAAACGTTTACACTTAACGGAATAGTTACTTCTGGCAATACGTCAAACGTAAATCCATTCGGAACAGGAACAATTTTAAATGATGATATTGTACCTAGTGTATCCATAAATAGTGTGGAAGTAATTGAAGGAAACATAGCTATATTTACTGCTAGTCTGTCAAATCCTAGCTCATTACCAACTACAATTACAATTAATACTGCCAACGGAACAGCCATTGGATCAGCTACAGGTCCAGATTTCACATCGTTAGTAAACAATGCTATAACTATTCCAGCTGGAGCAACTTCAATTACATTTCAGGTTATAACAACAGAAGATGCGACAAATGAAATTACAGAAAATTATTTGGTCAACGGTACAGTAACATCTACTAATACAGTAAATAATAATCCTTCTGGAATTGGAACAATAACTGATGATGACCCAACGCCTACTTTCAGTATTGCCGATGCCTCTGCTGTAGAAGGAAACCCTATTACTTTTCTACTTTCTTTGAGTAATCCTAGCTCAGTAGATACAACCATTTTACTATCAACAACTAATAATACGGGAAGTAATTTGGCAACTGCTGGTACTGATTATA
>JAYVHB010000081.1:0-27301 GCA_043771555.1 Flavobacterium sp.
ATAAAAAAAGTCCCGAATATATCAGGACTTTTTTTATGAATAGAAATCGGAAGATTATCTTCTTTTTTCTCTAATTTTTGCTTTTTTACCAGTAAGTTCTCTAAAGTAGTAGATACGAGCTCTACGAACTTTACCTCTTTGGTTCACTTCTACTTTTTGCAAAGCTGGCATGTTTACTGGGAAGATACGCTCTACACCAACTGCACCAGACATTTTACGGATTGTGAAAGTTTCAGTGTTACCTGAACCTTTTCTTTGAATTACAACTCCTTTATAGAACTGTGTTCTTGTTTTTTCACCTTCTTTAATTTCGTAATAAACGGTGATGGTATCTCCAGCTGCATACACAGGGAAATCTTTTTTAGCAACATATTCGTCTTTAACGAACTTCATTAAATCTGCCATGATAATTTCTTTAATTATGGTTTTAAATCGGAGCAACATTCACGGTCTTCGCCAGAGGTTGGTCTAATGGACTGCAAAAGTAATATAAATATTCAAAAAAACAAATTTTTATTTCAGTTTTCAGTCGCAGTTTTCTGTGTAAAATTGAGACTGAAAACTGAGACCGAATACTGAAAACTATTCCAACAAATCAGGTCGTCTATTTTTAGTATGCTCATACGCCATATCTTCTCGCCATTTGTCTATTTTGGCAAAGTTGCCGCTCGTTAAAACTTCAGGAACTTTCCAACCTTTGTAATCGGCTGGTCGTGTGTATATTGGCCCAGAAAGCATATCGTCCTGAAAACTATCGGTCAATGCCGAAGTCTCATCACTCAAAACACCAGGAATCAAGCGAATTAAAGCATCGCATAAAACAATAGCACCAATCTCGCCACCCGACAACACATAATCGCCAATCGAAATTTCTTTAGTAATAAAATGATCCCGAACCCGCTGGTCAACACCTTTATAATGCCCGCAAAGAATAATAATATTGCCCAACATCGACATCGTGTTGGCCATTTTCTGGTTCAAAGTGGCACCATCGGGCGACATATAAATCACTTCGTCGTAGCTTCGTTGGGCTTTCAAATGCGCAATACAATCATCAATCGGCTGAATATTCATGACCATTCCCGCTCCGCCACCGTACGGATAATCGTCTACCGATTTCTGCTTGTTGGTCGTATAATCCCGCAAATTATGAAAATGAACTTCCACCAAACCCTTGTCAACGGCACGTTTCATGATCGATGCCTCAAACGGACTTCGTAATAATTCGGGTAAAAGTGTAATGATGTCTATTCGCATTTTTAGTAAGTGTTCATATTTTTGAATAAAAACAGTATAAAGGGTTATAAATTTCAGTTATTTATAATAAGTTTTTGGTTAATTATTTGACCTTTTTTCGTTTTAATTTCAATAAGGTATAAACCATTTTTTAGATTTGAAATTGGTAAATCTATATCTATGTTCAAATTAAATTTTTTACTTAATCTCCCAGCAATGTCGTATATAATTACTGACTCCAGTAAATCAAAATCAAATTTAGAGTTAAATATTATATTATTTTTTGCAGGATTATTTATTACAATTTGGATATCTTTTTTTAAGAAGTTATTTGTTTTGAGAGGAGTTGATAATTCATAATAAGAATCCGCTCCATTCAATAAAGCATTTACACCACAACTTAACAATGTAGTTGTTTGTAATGGAATGTTTAGTTCATAAACTTTCCCCTCATTTTCTATAAATGACCTACTTAATAAATAACTTTTTGACATCCCATTTATGTATGTACTAAATGCACCAAAAGGAGGAACAACATCAATTAATGGCATAAGTATCTGACTTTGTATAGGGTTTTCTACATTAACCTCAAGTAAATTTACTTCTGTACCATTTTGATTTTTGCAAGTTAAAAAAAGTCTGTTTTCAAAGAAAAACAAATCTCCAAGCGATATTGTTTGCGCCGGAAGTAATCCTAATTCAACAATTCCGTTTGCAAATGAATATTCATATAATCTTGATGTACCCGAACTCTGTTTTGATACTGCATATAGTTTTCCGTTTCCCGAAAAAACTAAAGCATTTATAGATGCCACATTATTTTGAGAAATAATTGGAAACTCTCCTAATTGAATACAAGAAGTTTCATTTTCATTTTGTTTAAATAAAAACCTTCCATTGTTTATGAAAAATAAATTATTTGAAGAATCAACCGCAATATCTCCAGAAGTTCCAAATGTGGAACATAATGGTATTTGAATTTTTGAGCAATCTGTTAAATTTACATATTCACATTTGTTAGTAATATTGTTATCCGAACCAATAACATAAAAATTTTGCGAAAACGCACCAATAGAAGTAATTATTATAAAGAATATTATTTTTTTCATTTTTCATTTTTTACAAATATAATCAAACTAAATCTTACTTGCAGCAATAGAATAAACCATTGGTATTTTATTTCCAAATTTTTTAATACGATATTTATTGGGTTCAAATTCTTCCATTTCATTCAAACAATTGTACGGCGAATAATCGTATTCCTTAAAACTAGAAATTGATAAGCCTTTTGAAATTAACGAATTTAATATATCCGAAATAGGATGATTCCAGCCTACAGATGTTGTTTCAATTTTAGAATCTTGGTTGGCATAAGTGCCTGTTTCCTGTTCAATAATAGGCTCAATATTGAAATAACTATAAAAAACTTCCTTAAAATCATTGTCATACATCCAAACTACGGGATGAAAATCGGCTATGATAAATTTACCATTAGGTTTCAGAAATTGTGAAACAACATTTGCCCATTTGTCGAGATCGGGCAACCAACCGATGGTGCCATAACTCGTAAAAACAATATCAAACTTTTCGGTAAGCTGGTTTGGCAAATCATAAATATCGCAACACACAAAGCTCGCGTCAAGACCAAGTTGCATATTGAATTCTTTAGCTCTTGCAATAGCTGTCTCCGAAAAATCTACGCCTGTAGCTTTTGCACCCATTCTAGAAAACGTCATGGTATCTTGTCCAAAATGACATTGCAAATGCAAGATGCTTTTTCCTTTTATATCTCCAAGTAGTTCTAATTCAATCGAATTCAGCGTTGATTTTCCTTTCAAAAAACGGTCGTTATCATAAAAATCGGAGGCAATATGAACATCGGTTTTGTTGTTCCAAGCTTGTTTATTGAGTGTTATATAGTCTTTCATTTTTAATAAATTATACCCCAAATTGTCGCAAATGATGATCCAGGTGTCTGTAAGACATAATTCCCCATTCTTCGGCAGTCATTTCTCCAAAAAAAGGATGTTGTGTACTGACTAAAAAATGGATTCCTTTTTCTTTAAAACGAATAATTAATTTTATTAATTCGTTTTTTTCTTTTTCAAAATCTGGACTATTAGTAATTATAAATTTTTTATCCGTTGGCGAATTTTTTCCAAAATCTTGTTTCAAAAATTTATTTTTAAACATTTTCCCAAGTAAAAAACCAATAAAACTTCTTTTTATTTCGATTTTTCCTTCGGCAAATAATAAGGGTTGTTGACAATGTACGAGCATTTGAGAAACTGTCATTTTGGCCCAAAGCCCTGAAGAATTTTCTTTTAAATTATTAATACGATCTATAGTCGCTTGGTTTTCGTTAGGATTGTAAATAAGTTGCATTTTTATTTTTTTTTGAATGTTGAAAGAATTCCAAATGTTCTTGTTTAGCCCTGACCAACCTGCGGCGGGCACGTGGCAGTGGAAATCCTTTTTTTATTTTGACATCCTGAGCTTGTCGAAGGACAAAATGAAAAAAGATTGCAACGTACAGCAGGAATAAGCTTGAAACAGAAACGAAATCTTGTGCTCCAAATTTAAGTATTTTTTTGTAAATTTGCACCTTAAAAATAAAAAACACAAACGATGGAAAACGGAATATACGCTAAATTTAATACTACTAGCGGTTCGATTTTGGTAAAATTAACGCACGATTTGACGCCCGGAACGGTTGGGAACTTTGTTTCGTTGGCCGAAGGAAATTTGGAAAATAAAGTAAAACCGCAAGGCACTCCTTTTTATAACGGATTGAATTTTCATAGAGTTATTCCAGATTTTATGATACAAGGTGGTTGCCCGTTGGGCACTGGAACGGGTGATCCTGGGTATAAATTTGACGATGAGTTTCATCCAAGTTTGAAGCACGATAAGCCGGGCGTTTTGGCAATGGCCAATTCGGGTCCAGGAAGTAATGGTTCGCAGTTTTATATTACGCATGTGCCAACGGGTTGGTTGGATGGCAAGCATACTGTTTTTGGACATGTTGTTGAAGGTCAAGATGTTGTTGATGCGGTTGGACAAGGTGATTTGTTAGAAACATTAGAAATTGTTCGTGTTGGTGCTGATGCCGAAAAATGGAATTCGGTGGAAGCTTTTAGAACTTTTGAAGGTTCTCGTGCTAAGCGTGAAGCTGCCGAAAAAGAAGCTGCCGAAGCCAAAATGGAACAACTTGCGGCTGGTTTCGAAAAAACTGAAAGTGGTTTACGTTACCAATTTATACAACGTGGTTCGGGCAAAAAAGCCGAAAGTGGCAAAACGGTTGCCGTGCATTATGAAGGTTCTTTAGAAACGGGTAAGGTTTTCGACTCGTCGTATCCTCGAAAAAAACCAATTGAATTCCGTTTGGGTCAAGGTCAAGTTATTGAAGGTTGGGACGAAGGTATTGCTTTGTTGCAAGTAGGCGATAAGGCACGTTTTGTGATTCCGTCGCACTTGGGTTATGGTTCTCGTGGTGCTGGTGGTGCAATTCCGCCAAATGCAACCTTGATTTTTGATGTAGAGTTGATGGAAGTTAAATAGTTTTCAGTATTCAGTTTTCAGTAATCAGTTTTTAGACTACATATAATAAATATAAAAATCCCAAACTTTTTTGAGTTTGGGATTTTTTGTTTTTTATTAACTAGCAATTAATGCTTTGACGAATATGCCAAGAGTTATAAAATAAAGTCAACATCGTTTACACTTTTACTTACAAATATTATTTCCTATCGGATACTATAATTTTCCCGGTAAGTATTTTATCTTCAGAAACAACTTTATAAAAATAGGTTCCTTGCGCTAAGTTGTATTTTTCCAGTTCGATTGGTGTATTGAATTTTGTAAAGACAGTATCAATTAGTTTTCCTGATGTGTTAAATAAATTAAATTTAATTGCACTTGTATCTGCTGATTTTACTGTTATAAAAGATTGACTTGATACAGGATTCGGAAAAACTAACGGTTTATCTTGATTAAAAATGGTGTTACTTAACGATGCAGTTCCTAATTTTATATTATCAACATAAAGTGCTTGTCCAAATTGATTGATGTTTCTAAATTTTATATAAACGTTTGGATTTCCAACATAGGAAGATAAATTTACAGTTTCTTTTCTCCATTGCGATGCAGTAGGCACAAAAAGCGCGCTTGAATTATTAGGCGCTGTTGCTAACTGTTGGCCTATTTTATCATAAACTACTGTATAATTTATACCACAATTTGTAGACACTAAAACTTGTAGTTGGTCTGCATAAGCACTTGAATAAAACGAATACGCTACATCAAAAGTAAGCGATGCATTTGCAGCACTAAGATTTGTCGTAGCAATAGGTGCTACCATATCAGCAAAAACTCCCTGTTCATTGATATCATAATTATTTACCATCATACAATTTGTACTCAAACCGAAGCCTCCAACTTGATTGTTGTATGACCATGGAATACCAGCTGACGAATCCTGAAACCAACCTTGCGGAGTCAATGAAGCTTCAAAATTATGGCTAATTGACGTGGGTGTATTAGATAGTAAATTACTAACAATTAATGTATCTGTGGATGAAACTCCGCCAGCATTTGTTACAGTTAGTGTTACCAAATGATCGCCAAGGGTATTAAAAGTTACTTGAGGATTTCGAAGTGAAGAAGAACTTATGTTTCCACCTTGAAAGGTCCATGCCCAAGTTGCATTTGTGTGATTTAGCATGGAGTAATCGTCAAAATTAAAGACATTATTACAGGACAAATCAGCTGTTAATTTATCGACCATTATTTTTGCCACTGGTCTTGTTGGTTGCTCGTACAATTGCGATTCCCAAATTCCTTTACCATAACTAGCAATTCTAATTTTACCATCTCGATAAAATGGTTTTATTCCTGTGGTGCCAATTGTTGTAGGTAAATTGAGATTATCATAAGCCCAATTTGTCATCGTATTATTTTTGTAATAAACTGTCGTGTTTGTAGCAATATAAACGCCGCCATTCGTACCTCCAACAGTAGTCATGGCCTGAATATTTTGATTATTTAGTTCAATAGAAGATTGACTAGTCCAATTAGCTCCACCGTTAATAGATTTAAAAACTTTGTTTCCATTTTCGCCACGAGGATAGGCCAACCAAATTATTTGATCATTTTCAGGATCTATACTAATAGTAACCAATTTTTGAGGAAATGGCAATGCTATTATTGAATTGGTAACCCAATCGTTGGTTGTTTTTACGATATAACTACTTCCCTCTAAATTTGTAGATGGCCAAACAACGATGTACATAGTTTTGGTGTTTTGTCTTGAAATTTCGATTCCTAGTACCTGTTGCGTACTGACATTTGAAGTATAAACTGATGTAAAACTTGCACCGCCATCTGTACTTTTAAAAAGTTTATTTTTATAACCTTTATACATGTGATTGTAACAACTGGGATGGAACTCTAATTCTGACGATTCTGCAAACCATGCATCTTCGTTTAAAGATTGTCCGTTTGCATACACTTCGAAAGGGGCAGAAAGTACGGGTCCAGTAATGGTTTGCGGCAAGATTCGACTTCCCATTGAACTAGAATAGACTCTCGACTGATTGCTTGGATTAACATAACCTGAAGCTGGTTCTCCGCCAACTAAATTTAAAAAATCTCCATTTGGGAAACCTTCTGCATAAGCATCAACTCCATTATGAAAAGTACCACCAACCAAAATATCTCGGTTCCAACCTTGTCCAAATCCCCAAAAATCAACTGCGCGAACACCATTCATTTTAAATTCGGGTTGGGTTGCAAACATATCGTTAGATTTATAAATACCACCATCTGTGGTTGCCCAATACTCATTGCCAAACGCTCTGTAATCTTGCTGGTCTACATGCATTAGATTGAAACTTCCGCATACATAATTATACTTACATTGAAAGGACTGACCGCCATTGGTAGACCGCCACATCCCAATTCCACCTACTACTATTTCATCGGCATTGGTATTTGAAGCCATAATAGCACAATTATAAAAACCTTGATTAAAACCGAAATTTGGATCGGTAACAGGATTTGAAGATATTAAGTTTGGATGAGTATCAGCGGAATAAGGCGCACCATCAAAACCCATTGTATTTGCCCAAGAAACTCCACCGTCATTACTGCGATAAACACCAATAAATCCGTTGTCTCCGGGCTTAGAATCTCCAATTAAAAAGGCATAAACTCGGTTAGGATCTGCCGCAGTAACCGCAAGTCGAGCTCCACCAACGGTTCTACTTGAATTTGTAGAGTTGTACCATCCTGTTGTTTGAGTAGTCCAAGTTACACCAGCATCTATAGAAGTTAAAAATTGATGTTTATTGGTAGCAACATCATTTCTAACGGTGTACAAAATATTCGGATTATTAGGTTTTGCTTTAATATCAAAACAGTCACCAGATAGCACTTGATTCCATATGCCTCCATCGGTGGATGCTCTAAATATTCCTCCCTCTGTTGCGACTAAAACAATTTGTGGGTTTGTAGGATGTATAAATATTTCGGAAGGATCTTCTAAATATCCGCCAAGAGGCACTTCACTATCAAAAACTGCTACCCAATTTGCACCACTATCCGTAGTTTTAAATACTTGTCTTCCAGAGCCTATATAAACAATATCTGGATTTGTTGGATGTACCGCTAGCGCATGTATGCCAGCATTACCCGTTACGGCATCTGGCGTATAAGCTGTAACCAAAGATTTTGATACGTTAACCCAAGTGTTTGCGCCATTTATACTTTTATATACTTCTCCAGGTTCGGTGCCGCAATACATAACGTTTGGCGAAGCTTCACATCGCCCAACTGAATATACGTTGGCTTGACCACCACTTGGAGTAACTCCACCTACTTCAAAATCTTTAAATGGACCTAATGCAGTCCAATTATTACCAGGTCTTTGGCTGTTTTCTTGAGCATTTCTCAATGTATTTATAGATTCAGCTGCTTTGGTTTTCTTTGAACTGTCAACAAATCCTTCATTATTTAAAAAAGGATTAATAGCTCTTCTCCATCGTTTATAATATTGTGTATGATAAGACTTCGAATACTTAACGGATTTAAAATAATCTCTATATAATTGATCTACTTCGTTAACGTTCGGATTTTCAGAATACATTAACTTCGCCCATGCTGGTGATTGTTTATATAAATCGCCATTTTTTTTATTTTCTAATGATTGTGCAAAACTTTGCAAAAAAAGAAAAGTGGTAAATAAACAAAATAATTTTTTCATAATAATTGTGTTGATGTAGATGAGTTGTTTGTTTAATTGATTTCTAGTTTCTAAAAAATTGGTCAAAACTTAAAATATTTTTTTTACTTAAATCGTAAAACCATCTGGTAAAGTTGTTCCTTTTTTTACGACAATAATTCCATCTTTTATGGTATATAAATCAGTATTTCGATCTTTCAAATGTTTGCCGCCATTGAGTTTTACATCATTACCGATTTTACAATTTTTATCAACGATGGTGTTGTTTATAAAGCAACGTTCACCAATGCCTATATTCACAATATTATTATAAACATTGTGCTTTATATCGTCTAAATTCTGATAATGATCGTTGCCCATCAAATAGGAATTAGTGATGATCGAATCACGATTTATTCGGGTACGAATTCCAATAACCGAATGTTCAATTTTGGTTCCGTTAATGATGCACCCTTCTGCAATTATTGACTTGTCAACAGTCGATCCGCCAGTAATTTTAGACGGTGGCAAAACCCTTGCGCGCGTATAAATCTTTCCCGAATTGTCAAACAAATTAAACTTTGGAATATCGTCTGTCAATCCTAAATTAGCTTCAAAAAACGAATCGATATTTCCAATATCAGTCCAATATCCTTCATATTGATAACTCAATATTTTATGTTTACCAATGGCTTGCGGAATAATTTCTTTACCAAAATCTTTCGTGTCAGGATTTGACATCAATTCAACCAGTAAATCTCTGTTAAAAATATAAATTCCCATTGAAGCCAAATAATGCTTGCCTTCAGCTTTTGATTCTTCACTAACCTCCGACGTCCAATCGGGCAGCAAATCGGCTTTTGGTTTCTCAATAAACGAGGTAATAATGTTATCAGAATCTGTTTTCAAAATCCCAAATTCTGGGGCATCTTTGGCATATACAGGCAACGTTGCTATAGATATTTCGGCACCACTTTCTTGATGCGCTTTTATCATCTCGTTAAAATCCATTTGATACAATTGATCGCCTGATAAGATTAACGCATAATCAAAATCATGATTCAAAAAATGATTCATACATTGCCTTACTGCATCGGCAGTTCCTTGAAACCATTGCGGATTATCAGGCGTTTGTTCTGCTGCCAAAATATCTACAAAAGCCGTACTAAAATGACTAAAATGATAGGTGTTTTTGATATGCTGGTTGAGCGACGCCGAATTGAATTGCGTCAAAACAAACATCCGTTTAATATCTGAATTGATGCAATTACTTATCGGAATATCCACCAGTCGATACTTGCCAGCTATAGGAACTGCTGGTTTAGACCTACTTTCTGTTAGTGGAGATAATCTCGCTCCTTGCCCGCCACCCAAAATAATGGCTAATGTACTTTTCTTCATTTTCTTGTCGTTTCTAAAAATCAATTAGTATTCTAATTTTTTATTTTTTTGGGCACCTTTTCCGCCTTCCACTCCCGCTTTTTTGTTTTTTCAGAAAATGAAAAAACAAAAAGAGCTGCGTTCAAGTCGGGGTGCGGGCGTTAGTGTAAATCTGAAATCTTCAACTGTTAATTAGAAATCAACAATCTTATACTTTTTCTTTTTCAAATTTTGAAATCACTTTTTCATAATAATTGTAAGTGATTTTAGCAATCGATGCCCAACTGAATTTTTTTAAAACTCTTATTCTTCCTGCTCTTCCCATTGCTGTTGCTAACTCTTCATCTGCCAACAATTTATTTACTTTGGAAGCAAAATCCTTCTGAAATGCAACAGGATTTTTTGGATTAAAATCAGTTCTCGAAACACTTTCTAATGCAATTAGATAACCCGTTTCTTCTTCAATGATTATATCTGGAATTCCACCAACAGCACTTCCAACAACAGGCGTTTCACAGGCCATTGCCTCCAAATTTATAATCCCAAAAGGTTCATAAAGCGAAGGACAAGCAAAAACCCTGGCATGACTATACAATACTTTTATTTTCTCTCTGGGCAGCATTTCAGAAATTAAGATTACTCCACTTCGAGAGATTTTCAAATCTTCAATCAAATCCTCAGTTTCTTTTGCAATTTCGGGGGTATCTGGAGCACCAGCACAAAGCACAATTTGACAATTGGCATCAAAGTATTTTGCCGCAGCAATCAATTGCGAAATCCCTTTTTGGCGTGTAATTCGTCCTACAAAAAGTACAAACGGAATTTCTGGATTTATACCGTATTTTATCAACAAATTGTTATCAAAAGTGGGTTTGTAAAATTCTGGATCAATACCATTGGCAATTACCGTTACTTTTTCAGGATCGATTCCATACGCTTCTACAACATCGGTTTTCATTTGATCGCTTACTGCAATTACGCCATCGGCAGTTTTGTAAGCATGGTTTTCTATCCATCGTGAAAGATAATAACCATTGCCCAATTGTTCTACTTTCCAAGGTCGATGCGTTTCTAAACTATGCGTTGTCAAAATAAGTGGAACTTGCAACAATTGACGCGAAAAAATTCCAGCTAAATGCGTGTACCAAGTATGACAATGAATAATATCAGCTTGCAAAGTATGTTGCGACATTTCTACATTTTTACTCAAATTATGAAACATTTTGATATGTGAATTGCCAGCATCTTCCATTTTGGTTAGTGAGGATTGAACACCAATCACATTCATAGCCTCGTTTTTTTCCAATTGATTTCCGAAACAACGAACTTCAATTTGTGCAATTTTTGCCAATTCTTTACTCAAAAAATCAATATGTACGCCAGCACCACCATATATATTGGGCGGAAATTCATTAGAAAAAAGTGCTATTTTCATTCTTTTAATTATTTAAAAAATAAAGTTTTATAAAGTTATGAATTTAATTTTGGTATTTGTTCAATTAGCGTATAAATAAACTATACATTTTGTATTTTTACCTCAAAATAGATATTTATGGAGCCAATAACTTGGAATGATTTTGAAAAAGTTGAAATGCGTGTTGGAACAATTCTATCGGCAAACGATTTTCCCGAAGCCCGAAAACCAGCCTATCAGCTTACCATTGATTTCGGACTAGAAATCGGAATACGAAAATCGTCAGCGCAAATCACAAAGCGTTATTTAAAAGAAGACTTGGTAGGAAAGCAAATAATTGCTGTGGTCAATTTTCCGAAAAAGCAAATCGGAAATTTTATGAGCGAATGTTTGGTTTTAGGATCTGTAAATGATAACGATATTGTATTATTGTCCCCAAATTTTAATGTTGAAAATGGATTGCGGATTGGTTAATTTTGTAAAGCTTACTTCTCAAATTCGCGTACCGATTCCATTTTTTTGTGTGCCAAAAAGCCATTCAAATCTTCAAAATGTTCAATAACACGCTTGTTAGTAAACTCAAAAACTTTGGTTGCCAATCCATCTAGGAAATCTCTATCGTGAGAAACTAATATTAAAGTACCGTCAAAATCTCGTAAAGCTTCTTTGATGATGTCTTTGGTTTTCATATCCAAATGATTCGATGGCTCATCGAGAATCAATAAATTGACTGGTTCTAATAATAATTTTATCATCGCCAATCGGGTTTTCTCGCCACCTGAAAGTACTTTTACTTTTTTGGTCACATCATCACCATGAAACATGAAGGCACCTAGTAAATCTTTTATTTTGGTACGCACATCGCCAACGGCAACATCATCTATAGTTTCGAAAATTGTAGCGTTTTCGTCAAGTAAAGCGGCTTGATTTTGAGCAAAATAGCCAATTTGTGCATTATGACCAAC
Source organism: Flavobacterium sp. (assembly GCA_043771555.1). Taxonomy (GTDB): domain Bacteria; phylum Bacteroidota; class Bacteroidia; order Flavobacteriales; family Flavobacteriaceae; genus Flavobacterium. Next base: position 12,215 of record JAYVHB010000081.1, read on the forward strand.
CTCTACCGAACCCGAATTAATATCCAGTTGCTTCATGATGGCTTTGATCATCGTCGATTTTCCTTCACCATTTTTGCCAACAAAAGCTACTTTTTGTCCACGTTCGATAACAATATTGGCGTCTTTAAAAATTATTTTTTCGCCATAGCTTTTGTGCAAATCTTTTACAATTACTGGATAATTTCCAGAACGAACAGCTGGCGGAAATTTAAGCTTTAAAGCCGATGTATCCACTTCATCAACCTGAACGATAACCAGTTTCTCTAGCATTTTTACTCGCGATTGTACGGCATCAGTTTTGGAGAAAGTACCTTTAAAACGATCTATGAAAGTTTGATTATCAGCAATCATGCGTTGTTGCTCGTCGTAGGCTTTTTGTTGGTGCATGCGGCGGTCTTTTCGAAGTTCCAAATAATGGGTATATTTTGCTTTATAATCATAAATTCGTCCCATGGTTACTTCGATAGTACGGTTGGTAATATTGTCGACAAAGGTTTTATCGTGCGAAATCACTACAACTGCTTTAGCCGAATTGATTAAAAAATCTTCTAGCCATTGGATACTTTCAATATCCATATGGTTGGTTGGCTCATCAAGCAAAATCAAATCGGGTTTTTGTAATAAGATTTTTGCTAGTTCAATTCGCATACGCCAACCGCCAGAAAACTCAGATGTTTGACGTGAAAAATCTTCCCGCATGAAACCCAAACCAGTTAGAATTTTTTCTACTTCGGCTTCATAATTTACTTCTTCTATGGCATAAAACTTTTCAGAAAGATCAGAAACACGTTCGATTAACTTCATGTACTCGTCACTTTCATAATCTGTGCGTACGGTAAGTTGTTCGTTTATTTCATCTATTTCGGCTTTCATCGAGAAGATTTCTCCAAAAGCTTTGGAAGTTTCTTCCATTACGGTTGCGCCATCGGTGGTCAACAAATGCTGAGGCAAATAGGCAACTACGGCTTCTTTTGGAGCCGAAATATTTCCAGTTGAAGGTTTTGCTTGTCCTGCAATAATTTTTAACAAAGTAGATTTTCCAGCTCCGTTTTTGCCCATAAGGGCAATTTTATCATTTTCGTTTATCGCAAAAGAAACATCTGCAAAAAGTGTTGTTCCGCCAAACTGAACGGATATATCGTTAACTGTAATCATGATAGATTGTTAGAATTTTAGATAATTAGATTATCATTTTTTTGAAGGTGCAAAGGTAATTGAAAAGTTGGTTTTTGCAATTTGAAAAATCACTACAAAACAACTTTTAGTTTTTCGTTGAAATCTTCATTTTCATTAATACCAATATGACCTTGATTTTCTAGTATATAAAGAGAATCAGTAGGTTTTATTATTTTTTGTAGTCGTACTGAATTTTTAAAATTAATCAATTGGTCTTTATCTCCGTGGAAAATCGAAATTGGTGCTTTTATGACAGAAATAAAGTTGTTTGTTTCAAAATTAAATTTTTTCAAAAAATCTGGAAAAAAGGGAACTCTACTTTCCGAAAACTCTCTAAAATTAAAATATGGAGCAAGCAAAATAAGCTGTTTCGGTTTGTTTTTGGAAGTTAAATAGGTTGCAGGTCCAGTTCCTATTGAATATCCTAAAACTACAATTTGTTCTTCGGGATACTTTTTTAAAAATGTATTGTACACAATTTGAATATCTTGATTAACTTGATTTTCGTTTTCATAAGCTCCTTCACTTTTACCAAAACCACGATAATCCAAAATGAAAATATCATACCCCAAATCAGTATATGTTTTTGAAATATTTCCCCATGTATTGAGTGCGCCAGCGTTGCCATGAAGATAAAAAATTAACCCTTTTGCATTGACAGATTTGAATAAAATTCCATGAAGTTTAATAGAATCGAAAGACGAAATTGTTATTTCTTCATAATCGTTGTCAAACTCAAACTTAAAATTTTTGTCAAGTTTGCTTGCAAGAAAAACCATTTCGCCCTGATTTATGTATATATAACTTATATATAGAAAATAGATTAAAGCAAAAATACAAATGAAAACTGAGGTAATAAATCGTAAGGTTTTCATTAATTATAAACTCATTCTAAAATCCTCAATAATAGGATTGGCTTTATTGAAATCGATTTCTTGAATAAATAATTCAACGGGTTTTGAAGTCGTTTTTGACCCTGAAGTGATTTGATTGTTGTTTCTAATGACACAATAAATGCTTTCAGCTTCTATTTTTTCTTGAAGTTCGAGTGCCAAACCTTCGTTTCCCGAAAATATTTTTATTAATCCCATTTTAATAATTTAATCAATTAATACATTTAGAATCGTAATCGCCGCTTCACTAATCTTGGTACCAGGACCAAAAACGGCAACAGCACCAGCATCAAACAAAAATTGGTAATCCTGCGCAGGAATTACGCCGCCAACAATAACCATTATGTCTTGACGTCCGTATTTTTCTAGTTCTTTAATGACCTCAGGAACCAAAACTTTATGACCTGCTGCCAAAGAAGAAACACCCAAAATGTGCACGTCATTTTCAATAGCTTGTTTTGCTGCTTCTGCGGGCGTCTGAAATAACGGACCTATATCTACATCAAAACCAATATCAGCATAACCTGTGGCTACTACTTTAGCACCACGATCATGACCGTCTTGGCCCATTTTAGCAATCATGATTCGGGGTCGTCGTCCTTCGGTTTTTGCAAAAGCATTGGCAAGTTGTCGTGCTTTTTCAAAACTTTTGTCGTCTTTTATTTCTTTACTATACACGCCACTAAAGGTTTTAATTTGTGCTTTATATCGTCCGAAAACTAGTTCTAGAGCATCACTTATTTCGCCAAGTGTAGCCCTGTTTCGAGCGGCTTCAATGGCAAGTTCGAGTAAGTTTCCGTTGCCTGTTTTGGCACATTCGGTTAGTTGTGCTAGGTTTTGAACTACTCTCTCGGAGTTTCGAGTTGCTTTTATGGTTACTAACTGCTCCATTTGTTGCTTGCGCACCATTTGGTTATCAACATCCAAAATATGCAAAGGATCTTCTTTCTCTAATCTATATTTATTGACGCCTACAATCACGTCTTGACTGCTGTCTATACGAGCTTGTTTTCGTGCGGCTGCTTCTTCGATTCGCATTTTCGGTATTCCAGCTTCAATGGCTTTGGTCATGCCACCAAGTGCTTCCACTTCTTCAATGAGTTGCCAAGCTTTTTGAGCGATATCGTTGGTCAAACTTTCTACATAATAACTTCCAGCCCAAGGATCGACCGTTTTGGTAATTTTGGTTTCTTCTTGCAAATAGATTTGCGTATTTCGGGCAATTCGAGCCGAAAAATCTGTTGGTAAAGCAATAGCTTCGTCAAGTGCATTGGTATGCAAAGATTGGGTTCCGCCTAAAGCTGCCGCCAAACCTTCGATAGTGGTTCTAGCAACGTTATTAAACGGATCTTGCTCGGTCAAACTCCAACCCGAAGTTTGGCAATGGGTACGCAAGGCTAACGATTTTTGATCTTTCGGGTCAAATTGTTTCACTAATTTTGCCCACAACATGCGACCAGCACGCATTTTGGCAATTTCCATAAAATGATTCATGCCAATTGCCCAAAAAAAGGATAATCGTGGGGCAAATTCATCAATTTTCATTCCTGTTGAAAGTCCGGTTCTAATATATTCCAAACCGTCGGCTAGGGTATAGGCTAGTTCAATATCGGCAGTTGCTCCAGCTTCTTGCATGTGATATCCCGATATGGAAATCGAGTTGAATTTGGGCATTTTTTTACTAGTAAATTCAAAAATATCAGCAATAATTTTCATCGATGGTGTTGGCGGATAAATGTAGGTATTGCGCACCATAAATTCTTTGAGAATATCATTTTGGATCGTTCCCGAAAGTTGCTCTGGCGAAACGCCTTGTTCTTCGGCAGCAACAATATAAAATGCCATAATTGGAAGCACAGCACCATTCATCGTCATGGAAACTGACATTTCGTTAAGCGGAATTTCGTTAAATAAAACCTTCATATCTTCCACCGAATCTATAGCTACTCCAGCTTTACCAACATCGCCAGTTACGCGCTCGTGATCCGAATCGTAGCCACGATGTGTAGCCAAATCAAACGCTACCGAAAGGCCTTTTTGACCAGCAGCTAGATTACGTCTGTAAAAAGCATTACTATCTTCAGCAGTTGAAAATCCTGCATATTGCCGAATTGTCCAAGGTTTTTGTACAAACATTGTGGCATAAGGACCACGAAGGTTAGGAGCAAAACCTGCTGCAAAATCAAGATGTTCTAGGTTTTCAAGATTTTGTTTCGAATAATGGTGTTTTAAAGTGATTCCTTCAGCAGTTTCAAATGGAGCTGTATTGGAATTTGGTTCTTCTATTTTGGTATTTGAAAGGATAATATGTTGGATGTTTTTTCTCAATTTACAATATTGGTAAGTTTAAATAGGATATTTTTTAGTGTCTTGAGAAGTGTGGAAACAAGATAAAATATAAATATTTTGATTTAGCTCATCAATCTCAAAAATTAATAGATTATGGAAATTTAGTTATGAATATTGCTCGATTATTTTTATAGCGTATACTGAAATAGGGATTTTGTTTTAGTAACTCGTAAGTTTTAAAAACAGTATCTATAAATTTATCGCCGATTTTTTCGGATATAGTCGAATAGAAAAATTCTGCATTTTCCAATTCCTCTTGAGCATTTAACGATAGCTCAATATTATACATGCCTTCTATTTCTGAGCCTCCTTATCGATTCTTCTGCGGTAATAAAAGTAGATTTATCTTCTTTTGCGCGTTAATCCAAGATGGCTTTCATTTCATCTGTTAAAATAAAATCATCTTGTTTCGGCATAATTATCACATCTACTTCGTCTGCATTGAAATTATCTGGCAACGTAATCTTGAACGAATGATTTTTTACTTTTACGGTTTGTCGAATAGCTTCCATACTTTATTTTTTGATGTTCAAATATAACGAATAAAATTATTAAATCTCTGTTTTCAATCGTTCTTGTTCCATTTTTTCAGCCAATCGTTTTTCTAAAATTGGAACAATCAATGTTTTTCTAGGATTGTGTTTTACAAAAGGATATAATTCTAAATCGTCCTTCATGCGGTCGTTTTTGTTAGGATATTTATTTGTTCCCAACAAAATTTCTTTTCCAGAATCAAATAATTCTTGTTCTTTTTTATGGCTTTCGGTAATTTTTTTCTGAATAGTGCCGTGCATTAATTCCGAAATGAAACCACCATTTTTTTCGATTTCTTTAAATAAAACTAGTGCTTTTTCGGCAAGTTGCTGCGTTAATGATTCGATGTAATACGTTCCGTCAGCAGGATTTGAAACTTTATCAAAATAGCTTTCGTTTTTTAGAATCAACAATTGATTTCTTGCTATTCGATCGCCAAACTCATTGTCTTTATGATAGATTGCGTCGTATGCTAGATTCGAAATATAATCTGCCCCGCCCAAAATGGCACTCATACATTCGGTGGTGGTACGCAACATATTAGTATTATAATCGTACAAGGTTTTGTTGCGTTTGCCTGGAACGGCAATAATTTTAGAACCTAATGCATAGTTATATTCTAAGGCTAATGTATTGAATAACAATCGCAACGCTCGAAGTTTTGCAATCTCAAAAAAATAATTGGTTCCAACAGCAATTTCAATCATAATTAACGTTTTTATTTCAGAAATTCGATTGAAATACTCGTTAACATGTGCCAACGTATACGCCAATTGCTGAACCATTGTTGCCCCTGCATTATGATATAAAGTGGCATCAATACTCAGAAAATTTATTGCTGTTTTTTCAGAAATTTTATTCAGTTTTTCAAAATCGTTTTCTAGACTCTCAAACCAATTTCCGTCTTGAGCCAATTGATGAATTGGATCTACCAAAACTAAAATATCCGCTTTACTTTTCGACTTAAAATCGTTTATTTTAGCAATAAAATCGACTGACAAAAATTTTGTTTTGAAAAAATAAGAAACATTTTCTAGCGGTAAATTTACCATCAATTCGGCAATCGAAACAGTTTCGTTTTCGATCGTAAACCGAATACTTTCGGCACCACGCGCTAAAGTATCAACAGCTCGAAAATTGGATTTCGCAACATCAAAAACATAAATATCTTGCAGAATTTCAAAGCCAGACGAAGAAGTACCAACTTGATTTTCTGAAATGTCTTCTGAATTATAAAACGGTTTTACTTTAATGCCTTCGGGACTTTCCCAAACCAAAGTATCGTTATAATCAGCACCTTTTAGATCAAACTGAATTTGCTGTTTCCATTGTTTGGCAGAAACGGTTTCAAATCCAGAAAAAATTTTTATATCTGCCATTATTCGTCTTTATTAACCTCAAAAATACTGTCTTTAATACGTTGTTCTTCGAATTCTATGATATAAATATCTTCACTATCTTTTTTCATAAAATATTTTTCGCGCGCATATTTTTCAATTTGATTTGGATTTTTTAGCAATTTGATATTTTCCTGATCTTTGGCAATTTCCTCTTGGTAGTATTTTTTATTAGTTTCAAGTTCGTCAATTTGCTTGTTCAAAACCCGACTATCAAAATACGAATAGTTATCCAAAAACAACATCCAAACTATAAAAAATAACAAAACCCAAACGTATTTGTTCTTTATTAGATTGGCGTAATTGATATTTTTGAAAGGATTTTGAATCATATTTTACAAACTAAGACAAACGTTGGTTAATCACTGCCCGAACCACATCAATAGCAACCGTATTGAACTTATCATTCGGAATAATAATATCTGCAAAAGCCTTTGTAGGTTCTATAAACTGCTGATGCATAGGCTTTAGCGTAGTTTGATAACGGTTCAAGACCTCTTCCATATCACGACCACGCTCTGCAATATCACGTTTCAAACGGCGAATCAATCGCTCGTCGGAATCGGCATGCACAAAAATTTTAATATCAAATAAATCACGCAATTCAGGATTTGTCAAAATCAGAATTCCTTCCACAATCATTACTTTTCTTGGATGCGTCGCTATCGTGTCATCCGTGCGGTTGTGCGTCACAAACGAATAAACTGGTTGATCAATCACATATCCAGCTTTCAATTCCTTGAGATGCGCCACCAAAAGTTCAAAATCAATCGCTCTAGGATGATCAAAATTTATCAAAGCACGTTCTTCGTAGGCCAAATGATCGTTCTTTTTATAATACGAATCCTGCGAAATAATACCCACTTCCGTATCAGGTAACTCATTCATAATCTGATGAACAACTGTAGTTTTTCCAGATCCAGTTCCGCCGGCAATTCCTATTATTAGCATAAAAAAAAGGTTGAGTTTACGTTACAAAAATAACAAATTTATCCGATGCTACTTTTATTTTTTCAGAAATGTTTTCAGTAGCCAATCCAGCTTTTCGTTACAAGGTATGACTCAAAAAACTTTTTTTCTACAGCCACAAAAGGAGCTTCCTGCAGTCGCTCTTTTGCGTCAAGAAAAAATAGTTTTTTTCGCCATACGCTTTTCACTTCAATCTGGGCTAAAAAAAAAGTCTTTTCAGAAAATTGAAAAGACTTTTGTCGGGGTGGCAGGATTCGAACCTGCGGCCTCCTGCTCCCAAAGCAGGCGCGATAACCGGGCTACGCTACACCCCGAAATCGAGTGCAAATATAAAACTTATTTTGGTATAAGCAAACATAATTATTCAAATAGAAAAATAATATTTCACAATCACTTTTAACTATTTTTTTGCGACCAGAATTTTACAATAAATGGTATCTTTGCATTTCTAAAAATTATTCAAATCATGTCAGACACCATCGAAAAAATCAAATGCCTCATTATAGGATCAGGACCAGCAGGATATACCGCTGCCATCTATGCCGCAAGGGCCAATATGAACCCAGTTTTGTATCAAGGCACACAACCCGGCGGACAATTAACAACAACCAACGAAGTAGAAAACTGGCCAGGAAACCCAGAAGGAATCACTGGTCCCGAAATGATGATTGGTCTTCAAAAACAAGCCGAACGTTTCGGAAGCGATGTGCGCGATGGTTGGGCAACACGAGTAGATTTTTCGGGCGACATTCATAAAGTTTGGATTAACGATAGTAAAGAATTGCATTGCGAAACCGTAATCATTTCTACAGGTGCATCTGCAAAATATTTAGGATTGGATTCCGAGCAACATTATCTCAAAATGGGCGGTGGCGTTTCGGCCTGTGCCGTTTGTGATGGCTTTTTCTATCGCAATCAAGAAGTAGTTATTGTTGGCGCTGGTGATTCTGCTTGTGAAGAAGCCCATTATTTGTCCAAATTATGTAAAAAAGTAACGATGCTTGTTCGAAGTGAAAAGTTTAGAGCCTCCAAAATCATGGAAGCACGCGTCAAAAAAACCGAAAACATCACCATTCTTATGAACCACGATACCGTAGAAGTTTTGGGCGATGGGCAAGTAGTAACAGGTGTCAAAGCCTTAAACAAAACCACTAACGAAACGTTTGACATTCCGTCGACAGGATTTTTTGTTGCTATTGGGCACAAACCCAACACCGATATTTTCAAAGAGTTTTTAAATCTTGACGAAACAGGCTACATTATCAACGAAGCAGGAACTTCCAAAACCAATATTGAAGGAGTTTTTGTTGGTGGCGATGCTGCCGATCATGTGTACCGTCAAGCTATTACTGCTGCAGGAACTGGTTGTATGGCAGCTTTGGATGCTGAGCGTTATTTGGCTGGAAAAGAATAAAAAAATAATTGACTTGTCATAAATTATACTATTTGAGACAAGTCAATTGTTTATATAAGTTTTACGATAATGCCGCTTTAACTTGGTCGGCTGCTTCTTGAAATTGTACTGCGCTCAAAATTGGCATTCCAGAGTTGTCTATCAATTCTTTTGCAATTTCGGCATTAGTTCCTTGTAACCTAACAATGATTGGTACTTTTATTGCATCACCCATATTTTTATAAGCATCAACAACACCTTGGGCAACTCGATCGCAACGAACGATTCCGCCAAAAATGTTAATCAAAATTGCTTTTACATTGGCATCTTTCAAGATAATTCTGAAAGCAGTTTCTACACGTTTTGCATCAGCAGTTCCACCAACATCTAAGAAGTTAGCAGGCTCAAAACCAGCATATTTTATCAAATCCATGGTTGCCATGGCAAGACCTGCACCGTTAACCATACAACCAACAGTTCCGTCAAGATCTACGTAGTTTAAGCCTACTTCTTTGGCTTCTACTTCAATAGGATTTTCTTCGCGAATATCTCGCATATCAGCATATTTTGGCTGACGGTACAAAGCATTATCATCAATATTTACTTTGGCATCTACAGCCATAATTTTGTTATCAGATGTTTTAAGGACTGGGTTAATTTCAAACATTGAAGCATCACAACCTACATAAGCATTATAAAGTGCTTCAATAAATTTTACCATTTCTTTGAAGGCATTTCCAGAAACTCCCAGATTAAAAGCGATTCTTCGTGCTTGAAAACCTTGTAAACCAACAGCAGGATCAATCTCTTCGTTATGGATTAAATGTGGCGTGTGTTCAGCCACTTCTTCAATATCCATTCCGCCTTCCGTAGAGTAAACAATCATGTTTCTTCCAGTGGCGCGATTCAACAAAACCGACATATAAAACTCTTCAGTTTCGGCCTCACCAGGATAATACACATCTTCGGCAACAAGAACTTTATGTACTTTTTTTCCTTCTGGCGGTGTTTGTGGCGTAATGAGTTGCATGCCAATAATTTGTTCTGCCAACTCTTCAACTTGTTGTAGGTTTTTGGCCAATTTTACTCCGCCACCTTTGCCACGTCCACCTGCATGAACTTGCGCCTTGATAACATGCCAGCTCGTTCCTGTTTCTGCTGTAAGTTGTTTGGCAGCGGCAACAGCTTCTACAGGGCTATTGGCTACTATGCCGCGTTGAATGCGAACGCCATAACCTGCTAAAATTTCTTTCCCTTGATATTCGTGTATGTTCATAATGGAGTTTTGACTTTTTTGATTGTAGCAAAAATAACATTTTTCGATCAATATTTTCAAAAATTATTTTAGTTTTTTTAGGAGCTATTTCCTGCTATTCGTTTCAATCTTTTTTTGAGCTTGCTTCGCCGCTAAAAAAAAGGATTTTCACTTCTATCAGGGCTAGAAATTATATTTAGAAGTATTATTTTTCAATAATTTAACGTTTGAGTTTCATTTCATCCTATATATATGGTTGTAAATCGGTTTTTTTGTAAATTGTAATTTATTTTTTGGTAATTTAGTAACTTTGTAATCAATATATTAAGTTAACAAATGAAATTGAAAACTACCGTATTATTTTTATATTTATGTTTTTCTTGTTTCTATGTTCAGGCACAGAATCCTTCTGTTGTTATAACCGATCAAAATAACAATACTGGTACTGTAAATATTGATTGTGATTACTCTTTTGTTCCACCAAAAACAGTAAGATTGACCGCAACATATCCTACCTTAAATACAACTACAAATTATACAGTTGCATCTACTACTTATAATCCGATTGGAAATTTTAATGAAGGCGCTCCAATAACGATTCCGGGTGATGATAAATGGAGTTCTAACATTCCTATTGGTTTTAATTTCTGTTTTTATGGCAATCAATTTACGACAGTGAATGTTGGTGATAATGGCGTAGTTCGTTTTGGTTATAATAGTAGTGTTGTAGAATCTACAGTAGCCAATATTACCAATACGGTACCTAGTCCATCATTAATTAGAAATGCTATTTTTGGCGGATATCAAGATATGGTGGTTACTCCGGGATCTTTTGGATGTATCACACCAGATAATTGTGGCATAATTTCTTCCTATACGACAGGTGTAGCTCCTTTCAGAAAATTTATTGTCAATTATTATAGGGTAAACCATTTTAATTGTTCAAACACTGCAAGCCCTGTAAACAATACCAAATCTACTTTTCAGATTATTCTAAACGAAACTACAAATATTATTGAAATAAATGTAAAGTCGAAGCCAACAACTTGCTTTAATAGTTCTAGTAACGGTAATATTAATTCGCTAATTGGGTTGAATAATGCAACTGGAACACTCGGAATTGCTCCAACAACTCCTAATCGAAATACTTCGGCATGGTCTGCAACAGATGAATCTTATGTTTTTAAACCTTCAGGAACAAGTGCTACCACAATACAATGGTATAATGCTGCGGGTACTTTTTTGGGTTCAAACAACCCTATAGATGTTATCCCGACAGTAAATACATCCTACAATGTGCGCGTTAATTATAATACTTGTACGCCCTTGCAAATTACAGATAATATTAATGTTGTTTTTGATCTTGATTATCCTGTTGCGCCTAATATTGTTGCTAATTTTTGTGATGAAATAGCTCCTTTTTATGATCAAATTGTAGATGTTGCCTCTTTACTAACTCCTGAAGCAGGTCGTGTAAAAGAAATTTTTAATACATCTGCAGAAGCAAATATTGGATCCCCAATTGCAACGCCATTATCTGGAATGGATGTTTACCAGATGACAACACCATCTAAAGTATTTTATTACAGGGTGACGCAAGGAGCTTGCTATTCGGTGGCGTCAATTACTTTAAATTTGTTTATTACACCAGATATAATTGATCAAGAAATTTCTGTTTGTGATCCAGATAATAGTGGAACAGAAACAATTGCGCTTAATAATGCTTTGGCAGCTACTCTTGTGGGTTATAACCCAAGTTATAACTATACTTATTTTCAGAATGAGGCAAACGCACTTGGAAACTCAAATCCATTTTCTAGTATAACCGTTGTGGAACCGCCGGGTTTTTATGATGTTTTTATTCGAGTTGCAAATCCTTTAAATCTAAATTGTTGGAGTGTTACAAAATTGACAATTAAAATTTTACCAAAACTGGAGTTGACTCCAATTGCAACTTTTTGTATAGAAGATCCTAATTTTGATGGAATTGTTACTACAGATTTGACTTCAATTGCCATTACAAATAGCAATATTCCTGTAGTTGTTCCAAATTATACATTTTTCACGTCATTATCAAATGCACAAAATCAGTCGAATCCAATTTTAAATCCCACAAATCATAACATTAGCATACAGAATCCCGCTGTAAATGCTACATTATATGTGGTTGCTAATTTAACTGGATATTGTACGACAATCGAACCAATAGTGATTACTATTTGTGCAGCTGAAGGCGGAGATGGCGGTGGAGGCGGTGGAGGAAATGGCGGTTTTGGAGGTTTTGGGGCGTGTTTAGAAATTGGAGATCCCGTTCCAGCATTTGATTTAAATTTGGTTTTTAATGCAGTTTTATCACCTGCGGTAGGTACGCCTATCAATTTTTATCCCACTTTATTCGGAGCACAAACTCAAGATGGTACAGAATTATCAATTGTTGATTTAGCAAATTTTCAGCCTACAATTTCTCCTTTCACACCAATTTGGGTTCGTTATACTGATGCATTGGGAGTTGTAGGAATAAAAAAAATTATCATTCCGTTAAAGTATAAAAAACACGATAGTCTTGAAGTTTTTATTTGTGATACCTATAATGATGGTTCTGAATTTATACAGTTGGCTAGTTATTTAGCTGAAATCCAGTTACAAAACCCTGGAGAAACAATAACGGCTTATGCTACACAACAAGATTTTGATGATAATTCAAATCCAATAACAGCTATAAATATTTTTTCACCAAGTGGTATTGTTTATATAAAAATGGCTTCTTATGGATGTAATTCTACTTATGATTTAAAATTTATTTTGGAATTATTTCCTGAAAATCCTCCTATTTTAAAACAAGTTTGTGATGTTAATGCCGACGGTTCAGAGTTTTATAACTTGAGTTTAATTCCGATAACTGACTTTGGAGTTTTTACTACTCCTGTAGTTACTTACCATTCAACTTCAAACGGAGCTTTTAATGAGACAAATATAATTTTTAATACCACTAGTTTTTTTGTTACGCCTACAACTAATGTATGGGTTCGAATAGAAGATGGTACAAATTGTCCAACAATTCAACAACTAAATTTTGGTTTTTTTGGTTCAATTGCCATCAATGTATTTCCTGCTGTTGAGGTATGTGATACAGATGGTGACGCAATAGTTACTTTAAATTTGATTTCGACAATTTCTTCAATAATAAGTACTTCTAATGTTGATCCTATTTCGTATTTATTATACACCAATCAAGCTGCGGCTTTAACGCATTTTCCTTCAAGTCCATTTGAGATTTTAGATATTTCAAATTTTGATTATAATAGTACAATTCTTGGAACAAATGCCACTATTTGGATGTATTTATTAAATGGAACAACTGGTTGCGATAGGGTTGTACCTATAAATTTGATAATGAAATCATTTCCTTTGGCTACAAATCCAACGGTTCAAATATGTGATTTTGAAAATAATGGAACTGAAGTTATCCCGAATATGCAGGTTTTTAATCCTCAAATATCATCCACCTATTTTCTTTATAATTTCGCTTACTTTTTGACAGAAGCAAATGCAAATGCAGGAACTCCAATTATTCCTGCAGATGTTTTAATTTCTGACGGTCAGGTAGTTTATGTTAGTATTTCTAATGGAAGCGTTGCTGGTTGTTCGAGAATTGTTCCAATTACAATTCAATTCAAAACCGCGCCTTTAGTCACGGACTATACTGCAATAATATGCGATAATCTTGGTAATGGTCAAGAAACTGTAAATTTTAGCAACTATCATTCAAATTTGGTTTCGACAATTACGGGTCTTTCCTTTACTTATTTTCAAACACAAAATAACGCTTTTATTAATAGCAATCAGATAAGTGCATCGTATACAATTCCTAGTTTTGATGCGTCTGGTTTGTCAACAAGTATTTTTGTTAGAGTTACCGATAATAGTACTGGATGTTTCTCAATTGCTGAGCTAAAGTTTCAAAGACGACCGTTAATTGAGGCTTATGATACAATTGCTTATTCCTGTGATATTTCGTTAGATAATGATTTAAAAGGGCTATTTAATTTGCCCTCATTAATACCTCGCACCAATATTGGAGGTATTCTATCAGGAATGATTTTAAATCCTTCTAATTATACAATTTCTTATTATTCTAGTTCTTCAAGTGCCAATTCTGGAACAGGAGTTCAGATCCCAACACCTGCAACTTACATTGTAAATGCTCAGCAAACATCGTATGTATATATCCGATTTGTAGATAATGCAACAGGTTGTTTTACAGTTAAAACAATTGAACTTCAAATTTATAACTTACCGAAGTTTGTTAATAGTTCGTATGAATTTTGTGATACTAACTTAGATGGAGTTTATACATTAAATCTTAATGTACTTAATGGCGTCGTTGTAGAAAATCCTTTGCCTTACGTTTTTCAATATTATTTATCTTATAATGATGCTTTCAATAATCAAAATGAGATATTAAATTTTTCAAATTATACCGTTACTTTTCCTTTAAGTATTTTCGTAAAAGGAACTAATGTTAATGGTTGTAATAAAATTAAAGAAGTTGTTTTGTTACACCTTCCAGATGTGCCTATTTTGCAACCTATTGTTTCGCTTTTGCAGTGCGATACTAATAGTGATAGTATAGAAACATTTAATCTTACTAACGCCGAAGTTCAATTAAATTCAACCACTTCGGCTTTAACATTTACTTATTTTAGAACATTAGCTGAATTGCAAACCAATAATCCTGCAAACCAAATATTAAATCCAAATTCGTATACCAATTCAGCTTCAAATCCATTAACCGTTTTCGTCAGATTATCTTCTCCAATTACCAATTGTGATTCCTATGCTCAAATTAATTTAAATATTTTACCATTACCAATAGTTACCATTACAGGAAATACAACAATATGCAGTGGTGATAGTGCTACAGTAACCTTTACAGGCACGCCAAACACGACAGTAAGCTATACCAAAGATGGTGTAAACCAGAGCATCAACATTGGCGGTACAGGAATCGCAACGATCACACAAGCCTACACGACAGTTGTTGCAACGACCACGACCACCGTATATAGTTTAACAAGCAGTGCGACCAATACGACAGGAAGCACACCAAGTTGCAGTCAG
>JAYVHB010000082.1:0-17707 GCA_043771555.1 Flavobacterium sp.
GCAGTTGGGTCAAACACCAAAGGAACATATCCTGTGGTTACTACCCCAATATTTGGACCAGCTAATGCCTGTGCATAAGTATTAATATTACCAGCGGCTCCAACAGTATTATTCCACAAGCCCGAAGCTTGGACAGTATTGGTAGCAGAATCTAAAATTCGCCAATACATATTAGTTAATCTTGTCGGTGTTGCTGCATAATTTAACCAATCAAAACCGAAATACATATTTTCGGCAGTAGCGTTTGTAATTAAAAACTTGACACGATTATCCTCTGGACAATTGAAGTAGGATCCTAGATTTATAAAAGGCGCAGACAAAAGTGCCGTTCTGTTTGCGGCATTTGGAGAAACCGTAGGTGTTCCTTCTGCAAAAGCTAGTGACGTTAAAAAAGTTAAAATTAAAACTAAAAAAGCGTTTTTAATCTTGGTCGTAGTAAAAGTAAAATTTCGCATACTTGTGTATGATTTGGTTATAAGTTTTTAACAAATCTATACTTTTTTGCGTAGGTATACAAGTATAGATTATGCAAACATAAGAAAAGTCTACAACAAAACAATACTTTTTTTAAAATTTGTAAGAACAAATACTACAATTATATGTTAAAAAGTTTAAAATGAGTTAATTAGAAAGAGCTGTATTTTTTCAAATACAGCTCTTTTTTTTTTAAAGTAATAAAAAATTAATCTTCTGCAGCAATAGCGGTTTGCCCTGTATTAACTTCTTTAGATTTTATAGGCAACGCAACCGCAACTCCTCTTGTATTGATCATTGTCATGTTTAAAGTATCTAAAGCAACCAATTTACGAGAAACAAATCCGTCAAAGTTATTATAAGAGATATTCATTTCTTTCAATCCTAATAATTTTTCTAACTCATAAGGTACTTGACCTTCAAAGTTATTATCAAATAAACTTAGGTGCTCCAAGAACTCAAGATCACCAATAGCTTTGTCTAATTTTCCTGATAAGTTATTGCTGTTTAGCAACAATGTTTTTAGTGATTTCATTTGATAGAATGAATTAGGTATTGTTCCTTCCAAAGCATTGTTATAAAGTGCCAAAGTTGTTAGTTTATCCAATTTTCCAATTTCTGAAGGTAATTTTCCAGAAAGGCTGTTCATAGATAATTCTAAAGAATGTAGTTTTGGCAAACTTCCTATTGAATAAGGTATTTTTCCAGACAACATATTAAAAGACAAATTCAATAATCGTAATTCTTTTAGATTTCCAATATTAGCAGGAATTACTCCAGACAATTCGTTTTTGAATAAGTTTAATTTTACAAGGTTTGTTAGGTTTACAATTGCTTCTGGAAAAACGCCAACAAGATTATTGTCTGATAAGTTAAGTTCAACAACTTTATCGTTTTTCACTTTTACGCCATACCATGTGGCAACCGCTTTTTTCAAATCCCAAGATTTGGTCCATTGCGAACCACCAGTTTGGTTATACAATTTAATTAATGCTTCTTTTTCTGAAGTAGATACTTCTGCCATCATAGATACAGATGCGAAAAGAAATAATGCGATAGTAGCTAAAGTTTTCATAATTTGTAGGTTTTAAATTTATATTTAGAAATAGGGTTTCTTATTTGGTTGATGTAAACGTACAATATAAATTCGTTTATAGACAAATAAAATCGATGAAATGCATTAAATAATTAAATAATTATGTTATTTCTTACAAAATATTAAAAATAACAATTATGGTAAAAATTTTGAAATTCATTAAATCACAGAAAATAATTATATTTGAATCACTAATCTTAAAAACTACATTATGGAAATGAATTGGATGGCAATAATTGTTGCCGCACTATCGACACTACTTGTCGGAATGTTTTGGTACAGCGATGCTGGATTCGGTAAAATTTGGCTAAAAGAATCTGGTCTTAATCGCGAAGAATTGAAAAATAGCAACATGCTCAAAATTTTTGGTCTAACAATTATTTACTCCTTAATGATTACCATGATAGTAAGTAGTTTAGTTGTTCATCAATTTGGAGCCTACGGAATGATTGGCGGAACCTATGATGTTGCAACCACCAAACCTTCTTTTATGGCTTTTATGAATGATTATGGAACTCATTTTAGAACCTTCAAACATGGTGCATTGCATGGATTTGTAACAGGATTATTTTTGATATTGCCCATAATAGCTATAAATGCATTGTTTGAAAGAAAATCGTGGAAATACATACTTATACATGCTGGATATTGGATAGTAACTTTAACAATAATGGGCGCAATCATTTGCGGATGGGTATAAGTTGAAAATTAAATTGTTTCAAAATAAAGCACCTAATAGTAGTGTGCTTTTTTTATTTATAAAAAAAGAAATCAAACCGATAAATCATTTAAATGAGATATGAAGAAATTCAACAATACCAATTACACGATTTTTAATTAAATTTAGTTAAAAAATAAAAAAATAACAGAGAAATAGAATGTAGTTTTATTATTTTTGAATAAAATTAGCTTTTTTGAACACTTTCTTATCTTTCACAATTTTTAATTCGCCAGAAGAAATACCAACTCTTTGGGATGAATTTGCAGAATCAAACACTTTTTTAAGTACCAAGTACCTCAAAATTCTTGATCTCGCTTCACCAGAAAATATGACCTGTCATTATATTGGTTTTTATAGAAATGAAGCATTAGTAGGTATTGCAATTGCACAGTTTTTTGATTTAAATAAACAAAAAAACTTTGGCAAACGAGATCGTTGCATCAAAACTTCAGTACGGAATTTCGTATTCAAAAACCTTGCTTCTCATGTATTAATGATGGGAAACAACATGTTAACGGGACAAAATGCTTATCAATTTGACACCAAAATTGATCCTAAAATAGCATTTCAATCATTGACAGAAGCTACACAGAAACTAAAAGAACGCTACAAATCTAAAGGGCAAAAAATACATCTTACTAGTTATAAAGATTTTCATGAAAGTGATATTGAAAACATAAAATCTAAAGAAACAAATAAACTATATACGTTTTGTACGCAACCAAACATGGTTTTTGAAATACCTGATTTATGGCTATCAGAACTGGATTATGTTGCTGCTTTATCCAAAAAATATCGAGATCAATACAAACGCGCTCGAAAAAAATGTGAAGGCATCGAAAAAAGGAAACTGTCTTTGCAAGACATTATAAATCAAGAAGATGCAATTTATAGTTTGTATTTACATGTGGCTCAAAATGCTCCATTTAATACTTTTTTCTTGCCAAAAAATCATTTTTCTGTTTTTAAAGAATACATGACAGATCATTTTTTATTTTATGGGTATTACTTGAACAACACAATGATTGGTTTTAATACTCTAGTTAAAAATGGTGCTGTAATGGAAACCTATTTCTTGGGTTATGACGAAGCCATCCAAAAAGACAAAATGCTGTATTTGAATATGTTATACGATATGATAGGATACAGTATAAAAAAGAAATTCAAAAAAATTGTTTTTGCAAGAACGGCATTGGAAATAAAAAGCTCGGTTGGAGCGCAACCTATAGACATGTTTGGACTCATCGAACATGAAAACAAGCTACTAAATTGGCAAATGGAACGAATTTTTACCTACATCGAACCAAAAACAACTTGGAAAGAAAGAAATCCTTTCAAATAACAAAAAACCGATTTTAAGAAGATTTAAAGGATTAAACATTATAATAAAGGATTACGATGTTTAAAAATTAAAAACTGCTTAAAACGGTTTAAAAAAGGCACTTATTCATAGTTATTTATTATTAAATTATTATAAATAATAACAATAATCTATATTGTAACTTTATTACATAATAATGGCTGTTTCAAAATAAATTTAACAAAAGAATAAAAAATGCGTGTATTGTAGTTAGTTCAATTTCTGTTTCTTGAATTTATTGCTTTTAAAAAAAATACATCAAAACTGAAAATTTGAAAAAATAAAGCTTTAAAAAAAATATTCAAAATAGTCGCAATGTCCCCCGTCAATAGCCCCGATTACAGTGAAAAGCCCGGAACAAAAAAAGTCAAAATTTCTTGTGCTAAAAAAACGACCAACGGAAGTTCTTTTTAGGACATTAGAAATTTGACTTTTTTTGTGAGGACTTGAAACTAAAAGCGGGATTAGCTCCAAAAACTATAAGCTATCAATTTCTTCTTGAACCACTTCCCATTCTTCGAGAAGTTTATCGAGTTCGGTTTTTTTCTTATTGTAGGCCATAAAGAAATTGGCATCCTCGATGTGCTTGTCATAGTTGGACGCTAGTGCTTTATCGTCGGCTTGGATGTCGTTTTCGAGCTGTTTTATTTGGCTTTCAATTTTAGATAATCGGTTGTGTAGCGATTTATTTTTCTTTTGATCGTCGTACGAAAGTGCTTTGTTAACGACTACTTCTTCTTTCTTGATGGTATCTTTTTTCTCGACTTCGCGCATGTTTTCGAGGTTGCGCATTTCTAGAAAATAGTTGATATCGCCAAGGTATTCTTTTATTTTTTGGTCTTTAAATTCATAAACCAAATTGGACATTCCTTGCAGAAAATCCCTATCGTGCGAAACCAATAGCAGTGTTCCTTCGAACTTTTGCAACGCTGCTTTCAAGACGTTTTTGGACTTGATATCAAGATGATTAGTAGGCTCATCCATTAACAAAACATTGATAGGCTGGAGCAACAACTTGCATAATGCTAGTCGGTTGCGCTCGCCACCCGAAAGTACTTTTACTTTTTTCTCGACATCGTCACCACGAAATAAAAAAGAACCTAACATATCTCGAACTTTACTTCTATTGCTATCAGTCGCAGCGTCTTCCATTGTGCGCAAAAGTGTGATTTCGCCATCGAGATATTCGGCTTGGTTTTGCGCAAAATAGCCCACTTGCACGTTATGACCCATCTTTATATTGCCAGAATATTCAAATTCGTTAACGATGGCTTTGATAAACGTCGATTTTCCTTGTCCGTTTTGTCCAACAAAAGCTATTTTGGAACCACGTTCTACCAACAACGAAATATCTTTTAAGATGGTTTTGTCGCCATAGGCTTTGGTTACTTCTTCGGCTTCGATAACCACTTTTCCTGGAACTTTCGATACAGGAAACGAGATATTCATCACCGAGTTATCGTCTTCGTCAACTTCAATTCGTTCTACTTTATCCAATTTTTTGATAAGCGATTGCGCCATCGATGCCTTGCTGGCTTTGGCACGAAACTTCTCAATCAGCTTCTCGGTTTCTTCAATTTTTTTGGCTTGATTTTTTTGGGTAGCCAACTGCTTTTCACGAATTTCATGACGCAACTCGAGATATTGCGAATACGGTTTATTGAAATCGTAGGCTTTCCCTAACGAAATTTCTATGGTTCGGTTGGTTACATTATCAAGAAACATCTTGTCGTGCGACACGATCACCACAACGCCCGGATAATTCCTCAAGAAACTTTCAAGCCAAATGATACTCTCAATATCCAAGTGGTTCGTGGGTTCATCAAGTAATAAGATGTCATTGGCTTGGAGCAACAATTTCGCCAATTCAATACGCATGCGCCAACCGCCCGAAAAGGTTTCGGTTTGGTTGTTAAAAACATCGCGTTTGAAACCCAAACCTAACAAGATTTTCTCGGTATCACCAACATAATTGTATCCGCCAAGTAGCTCAAAACGATGGGTATAATCAGACAAATCTTCAATGATTTGGCTGTATTCTTCACTTTCATAATCAGTTCTGCTAACCAATTGATGGTTTATGGTTTCGAGTTTTTTCTCTACAATCTGAATTTCGGTAAACGCTTGATAGGCTTCTTCGAGTACGGTTCGCCCTTGTTCAAAATCAATATCTTGACGCAGGAAACCTATTCGTACTTCTTTTTCGGTGGCAATTTGTCCCGAATCGGGTTTAAAATCGCCAGCCAAAATCTTGAGCATTGTTGATTTTCCTGCACCATTTTTGCCGACGAGTCCTACTCGATCTCCAGCTCCCATCCTAAAAGTTACTTCTTCAAACAAAAAAGTTCCGCCAAAGGAAACCGATAAATTGTGTATGTTTAACATTAAAAAAGTGTAAAAGTTTAAAGGTTTAAAAGTTTAAAACAGTAGTAAAATCCAAAAACCTATTAGTTATAATCGCTGTAAAATAAATGTATTGCTTTACCTTTACAGAAATTTTTTGCAAATGTTAAAAAAAGGATCCAAACTAAATAGCATTTTAACAGGAAGTTGTCCCCGATGCCAAAAAGAAAGCATGTATGTGGACCAAAACCTGTTGCATGTGCACAATTGCATCAAAATGAACGAATCTTGTCGCCATTGTGGACTCAAATATATGCTCGAACCTTCCTTTTTTTATGGTGCTATGTACGTTAGTTACGGTCTCAATGTTGGGCTAGGTATTTTAGCTTTTCTAGTATCGTTTTTGTATTTCAAAACTAGCATCGGTACTTCCTTTATTGCCATAATTGCAAGCATGCTTGTCTTTTTTCCAGTTGTATTGCGCTTGTCACGAACCATTTACATCAATATGTTTGTACGTTATGATGCCACTTACAAATAATTTTTGGGAGCAATTCCAACTATCCGCTTCAAGATTTTGGTTGCAATTGCTTTTTTCTAGGTCATAAAAGGAGCTTCCTGCGGTCGCTCTTTTACGACTATAAAAAATGCAATTCCGCCCAAAATGCTTTTCACTTTTATTTGGGCTAGGAGCAAGATTACAAATCTTTACGAAATTTATCGTAGCGATTACAATCTATTTCCATGGCAATAGGGATTCCGTTTTCGATACAATCGTATAGTTTCTGTGCCAAAAAAGGTGCCAACATTACACCACGAGTTCCTAAACCATTTAAAATATGAATATTTTTATGTAATGGATGCGAACCAACAAGTGGATTTCTATCTCGAACCGTAGGACGAACACCAGCAAGATGTTCCACAATTTCAAACTCGCAGTTAATAATTTCTTGGAGTTTTTGAACCAACTCCAATTTACCTTGTTCAGTAGGGATTTGTGATTTGTCATCCCATTCATAAGTAGCGCCAATTTTGTAAAAGTAATTTCCGAGCGGAACCAAATACAAACTCGCATTGAGAATCACTTTCAAATCCAAATTGAGAGCTTTTATGACCAAAACTTCACCTTTCGTTCCATCTAACGGCAAATGTTTAAAATAAGGATTAAAATGCATACCAAACCCTTCTGCAAAAACAATATGACGTGCTTTTATAGCATTGTATTCTACACAATCATTATGAACAATTAATTTATCATACTCAAAACTATCTTCTGCAAATGCATCAATATTTTTTAGATAGGAAGTATAAGCAGCAACCAATAAACCCGTATTAACATAACCTGTTCGTAAAACTTTGCCAAAACCAAAAGGTGCATCTATCGCTTTAAATTTCGAAAAGTCAAGATTTTTATTGAGAAATGGTTCTAGTTTAGGCTTGTCTTGAGCAACAAACCAGTTATTTTGTTCTTCTACCGAAAAAAATTTTCTTAAAACAGGAATTCTATAATCAATCGGTACAGCTAATTTTTTTTCTAGTGAAGTATAAAAAAAATCCAATAAATCAAGCTGCTCTTTGGCATCAGCGACAACTGTAAACCGTTTAAGAATAATGGGATTATAGATACCCGCTGCTACTTTAGAAGAATTTTGAGTATTATTATCAAAAACCACAAGCGACTTATTGTTTTGCAAAGCTGTTTCAGCAAATGCAATTCCAGCCAAACCACTACCAACAATAATAAAGTCAATCATCATAAAAAGTTAAAATAAAAAACTCCCACAAATGTGAGAGTTTTTACAATAATATAATGAAATTAGTAATTCCACATATCTTGTTCAAAATCACGAATCTTTGTTTTCACACGTTCTGATTCTATCAATTGATTTTGAGCATTTTCCTTCATGTATTCCTGAATTTCTCTGTCACCATAAACATTTTCTTCTTTGGAAATGACTGAGTTAAAACGCCTTGAATTTAATAAATGATCAAAAGAAAAAGGCATAGCCGTATTTCTGTCATTAAAAGCATTTGCTTTATGAAGAATATCTCTTACAGCTGGAAAATAAACCCAGAATAACTCGATATAATCTGGTTCTTCAGCATCAATTGTATATACATCAGGAGTAATTGGACATAAACCTAAAAGTCTGTATTTTAATTCGCCTTGACGTTTATCAAAATACCAAAATCCTTTTATTCTATAATCAGAAACATCTGCAGAAACAATATCTCTTTTAACGATATACTCAGGAGAAATAGGAGAGCCAGCGTTTAACTGCTCTCTTCCTGGGTTAGTAGTATCAATCTTTGAAAGAGAAGTTTGAATGTCTTTCATTGATTTTTTTGTGTTAAAATAACTATCCGTATATATTTCGGTTATTTTACCCGCAATCATAGCTTTAGTCAAAACATCATACAAAGACCTTCTATCTTTACCAATATTTGCAGAATCAATAGGGTAATAATATGGGAAATTGATTTTTTCATCAAGATCAATTGTTTCCCATGTAGTTTTACCCATCAATACATCACGATCGTGAACATATCCGTATGGCAACGGATTGTCGTTATCGGATTTTAATTGACCGGCAGTTTTTTTACCAATCTCATCAGGAGTTTTAGCATTAAGCAAATTTGACTGAGCAAAAGAAGAGAAACTTCCGATGGAAAAAGATACAGCTAATATTAATTTTTTGATATTCATCTTTATAAAATTGTAGGTTATTTTAAATAACGACTAATTTATATTGTTATTGTGTTATTTCGTAAATTACAGCTGAAGTTTTTTGTAACATCAAAGTACTACCAACTAACTTTGTTTTTATTTCAGAAATGGTAACTTGATCGCCTCTTCCCGCTTTTGACATTGCAGCAACACATTGTGGTGTAATTTTACTACCTTGAACAACTACAGTTGCTTGACCAGGTACTTTAAAGTTAAAACCAACAACATTCAAGCCAACTTCAAAATCAAAGTCAATCATTTTTGCACCAACTGTAGAAACAGCTAAACTTGTTTTTGGTCCTTTAACAACACCATCTTCTCCTCTAACGGTTCCAGCTGGAGCAGGAATACCCTTAATACGAAAAGATTTACTATCAGAAACTGTTTGACCATTTGGTAATTTACCAGAACATACAATTTTTACTTCAGATCCTTGACCTGGACTCATGTTGTATTTACCTCTACCACCCGCAGGAGATAATCCTGGAGCAGAAGCAGAAACTTTATCTTCACCTATACCTGCAAAAGATACAGAGATTGGATTGACAACACCACGATAAACAACGTTCATTTTGTCTGCAGAAATTGTCGCAGAATTTGGCTTAGGTACAACTACATACGTTCCTTTAAATGGAAGATTAATCGGTTTTCCGTTTTCCATAAAGTTAAATGAACCACCAATGTTTTGTTCTCCAACACCACCAGCAGTCATAGAAAGTACGGCTTGTCCGTTTACTAATTTACCTGGACCCTTAAATCCTGAAAATTGAGCATTTGGATCGTATTTACCTAAAACAACTTTACCAGTTACAGTTTCACCTTGGAAATAAGCATTTTTATCAAGAACTACGATAGCTTGAAATTTGCTGTAAGATGCTTCACTAACGGCCGCTTTTCCTAAAGCTGCACTGTATACATCTGATTCTGCTTTTTTAACATCATTTTGCCAAGCAGTTAACTTAGCTAAAGAAGCCACCGCAGGAAAACCTTTATAATGATAATCTAAGTAATCAATTTCGATTCCATCTTTATTTTTAACTTTAGATAAATCAAATTTCTTACCAATTTCATCTAACAAAGTTTTGTACTTAGGATCAGTTCCAACAGCTGTTTTGATATCAGCTTTAAACTTTTCTATTGTAGCAACAACTTCTTTACCTTTATCAGAATAACCTTCTGGAGCAAACCATAAGTGATCAATATTGTCTGCCTTGTCCATAGACTCATAAGGCAGCTTTCCAGTTTCAGGATCAACTTCTGTTCCAACAAGAACATCTGTTTTAAGTTTAGCTAAATAATCATAAAAGTTTTTTGTTACTGTTTCAACTTTGTGAGAAGTTGCAGCAGCCGCAATAAAGTCTCCTTTAGATTCAGCCGCTTTTTTATCTAAACTCTCTAACATTTGTTTGTTAGAAGCTATCGAAGCCGTATTTGATCCTTCAAATTTTTCGTTCATTAATCCAAATGCAGATAATACTTCTTTGGACATGTTTAATGCTAACATCGCGACGAAAACCAGATACATCAGGTTAATCATCTTCTGTCTAGGGGTTAATTTTCCTCCTGCCATTTTATTTTTTAATTAGTTAGTTAATAATTTAGGTATAGTTAAAAAACTAATTATTGTTTGTTACTCATTGCAGATAACATTCCACCGTATACATTGTTCAATGAAGACAAGTTAGAGGTTAATGATTGCATTTGATCTTTCAATTTCAAATTATTTTCTGCAATTTCGTTATTTATTTGAGCATTTTTAGAAGCGCTTTCCAACTGGATTTTGTATAAACCGTTTAATGATTCCATTTGCGAAGCAGCAATTGCCATTTCTTCTGCATATTTCTTTTGACCGTTCATTGAATCCACAGTAGGAGAAATTGCTTTAGCAGCACCTTCAAAATTTTTGATGCTATTTCCTAAGCTTGACATTAATTCTCCATCAATTTTGGCCTCTTTCAACATGGCATCTAATTTAGAAGATAATAATCCTTGTGCATCTTCTGGTTTTTTAGCATCTTTTTTCTTGGCATCGCCACCAGCTAATTCTGGATAAACTAAAGACCAATCTAATTCGTTATCAACTGGTTCAAATGCTGATAAAGCAAAGATTAACGCCTCAGTTACAAGACCAATTGTTAACATTAAATTTCCAGTTAAAGGACCTAATTCAATGTGTGTAATTTTGAATAATGCTCCAAGGATAACAATTGCTGCTCCCATACCGTAAGCGAAGTTCATTGCTTTTTTACTTAATAATGCCATAATAATAATTTTTAATTTAGTTAATTTAGTTTAGTTTAATTGGGTAATCTTATAAATTCAATTTATCTTTTTTTGTTTTTTGCCTGAGTAATGTTTGTTCCCATGTAATCTTGTACCGTACGGAAACCGATATAACTTCTAGCGGTATCTTGGTATTCAAAATCTCTTGTACTTACTTGTAACATATAGGCCACATCTTTCCAAGAACCGCCACGAACTACTTTACGACGATTGTTGTTGTCTGATACGTTTGGATTCATTGTAGATACATATTCATAAGAACTTGCATCATAAGCAGAATCTGTCCATTCGGCAACGTTACCCGCCATGTTATAAAGATTGTAACCATTTGGCTCATAAGATTTTGCCTCAACAGTATACAAAGCAGTATCTGCGGCATAATCACCTCTATTAGGTTTGAAATTGGCTAAGAAACATCCTCTATCATTTTTAGTGTACGGACCACCCCATGGGTAAGCACCTGATTCTAAACCACCTCTTGCAGAATATTCCCACTCTGCTTCTGTAGGCAAACGGAAAGAGTTCACTAAATCTCTACCTTTTGTTTTTTGTTTGATATAAGTATTTTTCTTTAAAGTTCTCCATGCACAAAAAGCTTTGGCTTGCGACCAGTTTACGCCTACTACAGGATAATCTCCATAAGCTTGGTGCCATAAATAGTCATTATGCATTGGCTCATTATAAGAATAAGCGAAATCTTTTATCCAAACCGTTGTATCAGGATATACTTTAATTTGTTCTGTTTTAATAAACTCTTTTCTTTTACCAGCTTTTGCTTTAGCAGCAGCTTGAATGTCCATCCAAGAGTAACGAAACTTTAACTTATCTACATCAACGCTTCTCAAACCGTTGTATGATTCGGCTACTGGAACCATCATAGTATCCATAACTTCCACATAATAGGCATCTGGATATTTATTTACATCAGTTATTAATGCAACTTTTCTATTCAACTTACGACCTGCATAAGCATCATCTTTTGTTCCTACACTGTAATAGTTTTCATACATGTACTTGTCGTAAGGAGACATTTTTTCTGGCTCAGCATCATTAAAAGCGTAGTCACCGATGCTTCCTCCAGTTTTTCCGCCTTTACCAGATGATTTTCCTGTAGTTGCTGCACCACCTGCCGTACCACCGCCACCTACTTCATCAGCAAGTATGGCAAGACGAACACGAATTGTAGAATCTTTTACCCATTCTACAAATTCACGGTACTCACTATTTGTAATTTCAGTTTCGTCCATATAGAAGGAACGAACCGTAACGGTTTTTACTTGGGCATCACCAATATTGGCTAAATCATCGTCTGATTTACCCATAGTATAAGAGCCTCCTGGAACTAATGCCATACCATAAGGTTTCTCAGGATGCCATTTTCTTCCTTTAACTCCAACCAATTCACCTTTGTCTCCTGATCCACCACAACTGGCTAGGAGTACTGTTAACACTGAAAATGAAATGAATTTCTTCATATTAATTTGGGTTTATTTTGTGTACATATTTTGAGGGCGTAAACCTATTTATTATTTTTTAAAAAAACAATTTATAAAGTTTAATTTTAAAATCTCGGAACAAAAGTACTATTTAAAATTAAAACTAAAAAATATTTTCTCGATAAAATGCAAAAAATATCGATAACAGTGCTAAAAAACCGTTAAACAGTGTGTTTAAAGTTTTCAACAAATCGAAATTTTTAAGGCTCGACCTCCTATTTCATGCCTAAATCATGCTCTTTCTTTGAAATTTCCACCATCTTTCTGGAAACTCTTGGTTACAAGCCAAAAGATATTCATCATAAGAACAGGGTAACAACGCATGATTTTTTATTTTATTGTCTTCTTTAGATAATAATGGAATTTCTAACCACCAACGATCTGATTTGTTACTTTTATAAAAAATCAAATCCTCATCTTCAAAAGCTACAATGTATCGTAAGTAATTTTCTTTACTTCCAAAAGGATATTCGTTGGAACGAAAATTATAACCTTCTATAAAATACCATATAATTTGCGCTATTAAAACTGCTTCTTGAGTCGAATTATTATAATTAAAAACACCAAAAAGACTTGTTTTATCACTTATCCCAGCATATCTGGACAAAGAACAAATTTCTTTTCCATCAAATCCATTTGGAACAAATATAGATAAATTTCCCGAATCCGACGATTTTACTGACAATAAATCTAAAGTCACAAAATCGGCATCTCGTAGTACCGGTTCAGCAATAGTTAATTTATTAGTAACTTCTCCCAATCTATAGGCATCGAAATATAACTTTTCAATCAAATCAATTTCTTCTTGCGAATTAAAATAGGTTTGGTATCCAAGATTACTATAGTTAAATAAATTATTAGGTTCGTCTTCAATAATCTTTGATAAATAAGAATTGTCTAATAAAGCTAACGTATTTGACCCTAAATCAAATTTACTATCTATTGCCACCAAATTGACCATTTGCTCCAAATCGTCATAAGCTCTATATAAAGGGTAGGTCAAATCCTGACTTCCACCAATTATTACAGGCAATACGTTTTTCTTCAATAAAAATGAGGTAACTTTTTGTAATGCAAAATAAGTGTCTTCTTTGGTTTCTCCAGGTAATAAATCACCTAAATCGGCTATTGTGCTTTCCCAGTTGCCTGGAAATAAACTATATAACTCTTTTCGTATGAAATCCAAATTGACTTCGGAAGTTGCATGTATATCGCCACGATTTTCTAAAACCCCAATAATTGCAATTTTTATTTTTTTTAAATCAGGAAAATCAATAGCTGTATGAAAAACAATTTTACTTCCCAAATGTTGTGAAGAAAGTGTACTTGCATAGTCAAGAATTTCAGATTTGATTGGTGATAAAAAATCTAACGCCATATTATTTCTTTTTTGCTACCGCTTTTTTTGCTGCAGGTTTTTTTGCAAGTGTTTTTTTGGCTGGCGTTTTCTTTTCGATCATTTCTTGCACTTGCGCTAACGTTAGTTTGGAAGCATCGATATCTTTGCTCAATTCGATTTTGATTTTACCTTTGGTAATTTCGGATCGTCCCCAACGGGCTTTCTGAACCAAAATTCCTTCGGCTTCCCAATTATGAATTACTTTATCGATATTTTTTTGTAATTTGTCTTCAATAATGTTTTCGATATCTTGTTGCGACAAATTATTGAAGTTGTATTTGGAACTCACGTTGATGAAAATGCCGTTCCATTTCAAAAATGGTCCAAAACGACCTGTTCCTTTCTGAACGCCTTCGCCTTTGTAAACGGCAACTGGTGCATCGGCAAGTAATTTCTCATCAATAAGTTCTTGAGCGCGTGGCAAATCTACGTTTAATGGCTCTTCGCCTTTTGGTAAGGAAACAAACAATGCACCAAAGCGAATGAAAGGTCCATAACGACCGTTTGAAACTTCTACTTCTTCTCCTTTATATGTACCCAAATTTTTTGGCAATAAAAATAAATTCAAAACTTCTTCTAAAGTGATGTTGCCAATGTTTTGTTCTTTTAACAAACTGGCAAATATTTTTTCCTCATCATCAGTCGCGCCTATTTGTGCCATTGGCCCAAATTTCCCTAAACGAACCGAAACTGGTTTGCCCGATTTTGGATCGGTTCCAAGAATTCGTTCGCCACTTTCCCGTTCAGCATTGGCTTCAACATTCTTAACTGCTGGGTGAAACTTATCATAAAACTCTTGCATCATCTTGCTCCAGTTTACGTTTCCTTCGGCTATTTCGTCAAAATCTTGTTCAACTTTTGCTGTAAAGTTGTAATCTAAAATATTATCAAAATTTTTAACTAAGAAATCAGTAACGATTGTTCCTATATCAGTTGGCACCAATTTTCCTTTATCAGAACCTGTATTTTCTTTCAGCATTTTATCTGAAATTTTACCTGCTTGCAACGTCAACTGAGAATAGTTCCTTTCTTGACCTTCAAGGTTTCCTTTTTCGACATAATTACGATTTATAATCGTCGAAATCGTTGGCGCATAAGTAGAAGGTCGACCAATACCTAATTCTTCTAACTTTTTTACCAACGCTGCTTCAGTATATCGTGCCGCAGCTCTAGAATATCGTTCGGTTGCTGTTATGTAGTTGTTTTGTAATTTTTCATTTACCTTCAAACTTGGCAACATTCCTTCTTGTTCTTCGTCATCGTCGTCGTTGCCTTCGAGATATACTTTCAAGAAACCTTCAAACTTGATGACTTCGCCCGAAGCGGTAAAAACATCTTGATGGTTGTTGGCTTCAATTTTCACATTGGTGCGTTCCAATTCCGCATCAGCCATTTGTGATGCCAAAGTTCGTTTCCAAATTAAATCATACAAACGAGCTTGATCGCGATCAATGTTTACCGTGTGGCGAGACATATCTGTTGGACGAATCGCCTCATGTGCTTCTTGCGCGCCTTTGCTTTTATTGACAAATGTTCTCGGTTTAGAAAATTGTTTTCCGTAAGATTTGGTTATTTCGGCAGCAGCGGCTTCCATAGCATCTTTAGAAAGGTTAACCGAATCGGTTCTCATATAAGTAATCAATCCAGCTTCGTACAAGCGTTGTGCCAACGACATCGTGATTCCTACTGGCAAATATAATTTTCGAGCGGCTTCTTGTTGTAACGTCGAAGTCGTGAATGGACCAGCAGGTGATTTTTTGGTAGGTTTCGTTTCCAAATCTCCTACCTTAAATATAGATCCAATATTTTTGTTCAAGAATTCTTCGGCTTCTTTTTTGGTATTAAAATTTTTTGGCAACTTGGCTTTGAACGCTTTCCCGGCTTCGTTAACAAATTCGGCTTGAACGGAATAACTTGCAACAGCTTTGAAATTGATAATTTCGCGTTCGCGTTCTACAATTAGTCTTACAGAAACCGATTGTACACGACCAGCTGACAATCCGCCTTTGATTTTGCGCCATAAAACAGGTGATAATTCGTAACCCACCAATCTGTCCAAAACTCGTCGAGCTTGTTGGGCATTGACTAGATTATAATCGATTTCGCGGGGATTATCAATGGCTTTTAGAATGGCCGTTTTAGTAATTTCGTGAAAAACAATACGTTTGGTTTTATTTTTATTTAATTCTAACTCTTCTGATAAATGCCAAGAAATAGCTTCTCCTTCGCGATCCTCATCACTCGCTAACCAAACCATGTCGGCTTTTTTGGCAAGTGCTTTAAGTTTTGCAACCAATGCTTTTTTATCGGCCGAAACTTCGTATTTTGGTTTAAAACCATTTAAAACATCAACACCAATTTCTTTGGACGGTAAGTCAGCAATGTGACCATAACTTGATTCTACTTGAAAATCTGCGCCCAAAAATTTCTCGATTGTTTTTGCCTTTGCAGGAGATTCTACGATAACTAAATTTTTTGCCATAGGTTTTTTATTGATGTGGCAAAAGTAGGAAGTTTTTTTAAATATTATTGACCTGAAAAAAAAATTGAAAATAGAAATTAAAAATAAGCTAATAAGTATAAACAAATTTGTTTACATTTGTGTCATGAAAACAACACTTGAAATTGTAAAAGGAGTGCATCCCGGAAAAATGGTAGAACGCGAATTGCTGAAAAGAAAAATCAGCAAAAGGCAATTTGCGCTTTCTATAGATGAATATCCGCAAACGTTGGGTGCTATTATTAAAGGAAATAGAAATATGAATCTTGCTTTGTCTTTAAAAATTGAGACTGAATTGGATTTTGACGAAGGTTTTTTGATGACTTTGCAAGTATTTCATGATATAAAACTATCTAAAATTGATGTGGATTATAAACCCGATTTATCTAAATTTAGACTAGGTGTTTTTTGGGATACAACTTTTGACAGAATCGATTGGAAGCTGATGAAAAGAGCTATTATTCAAAGAGTTTTTTCTTATGGAGATCTATCTGAGCAGGAAGAAATTAAACATTTTTACGGAAAAGAAGACGTTGAAAGAATGCTAAAAACAATCAAATTGCGATGAAAAAATTATATTGGAATACTGTAAAACCTTTACTTAAAGATGTTTTGCAAGATTGTATTGACGAACAAATTTTCTATCCTTTTCGATTGGTTGGTGGCACCGCTTTGAGTTTGCAATTGGGACATAGAATGTCGGTAGATATTGATTTGTTTACTGATGCAACCTACAAATCAATAGATTTTAAGGCAATAAGAGAATTTTTGGAATTAAAATATCCTTATTGTAGCTCAAGAAACTTGGACAATGTTGCTTTTGGAACTTACTTTGAAGTTGGCA
The DNA here is from genome assembly GCA_043771555.1 of Flavobacterium sp. Lineage (GTDB taxonomy): Bacteria > Bacteroidota > Bacteroidia > Flavobacteriales > Flavobacteriaceae > Flavobacterium. The sequence goes on from JAYVHB010000082.1 coordinate 17,245, forward strand.
ACTCTAAAGATGATTTTGTGAAAATCGATTTGTATTATACCGATGAATTTATTGAAGAAGCTATTATTATTGAAAATATAAGAATGGCAACGACCAACGAAATTATTGCGATGAAACTCGATGTTGTTTTGCGTGGCGGAAGAAAAAAAGATTTTTGGGATTTGCATTATTTTATTGATAAAATGACTTTGGACGAAATGATTGCGCTTTTTCAAAAACGATATCCGTATACCGATGATTTTGATAAAATAAAAAAGCAAATTACAAACTTTGAAATTGCCGAATCTGATTTTGAACCCGTTTGCTTGCTTGACAAAAATTGGGAAATCATGAAGTTGGATTTTTATGAATTTGCCAATCGGTAAGCCCTAGGTACTATCTTAAGTTCCTATTTTTTATTGTTAATTTTTATATATTTGTTCTTAGCAGAGGGAATGCATACTGTGATATTTCGCTGAATGTA
>JAYVHB010000083.1:0-73657 GCA_043771555.1 Flavobacterium sp.
CCGTCAGCGTCTACCACAATCCATTCTTTGGATACGGTTGCTTTGCTTGCTGATACTGTTTTGTAGCTTAATGCGTTCACAATAAATTATTTTAATTAAACATTATTCCAATTACGACTAGTCGAATTTTGGACTGCAAAAGTACACTTTTTTATTGTAAATGCAAATGCTTGTCTAAGAAATTTTTACAGGAATTTGTAATGGTGGATTTTTTGGGTTTGTTTTAAGGAAAAAAGCGGTTTGACTTCGAAAATTAAAAAAATTTATTGGTGCCAATACTTTTTCTTATAACTTTGTATTCGAGTATATTAAATTTAAATAATATTTAAATCATGAAAGCACAAATCATACAAGATTATAATGGGTTGCCAACTGGTGTTTTTATTCCTATTGAAGATTGGACTTTAATAAAAAACAGCTATCCGGATATTGAAACGATAGAACAAGAACTACCGCAATGGGAAAAAGATTTAATAGATGAACGATTAGAGGTAATTACAAAAAATCTTGAGCGTTTACAGCCAATTGAAAACCTATTTGAAGAATTAAAACGCAAGATTTAATGCATATTGCTCAATATTTTGACCAAATTTTTACAGACATTCAAGAAGCAAAAATTTGGTACAAAGAACAAAAAGAAGGTCTCGAAGTTGAGTTTGCTCTTGCAATTGAAACTGCAATTCAAAAAGTTTTAATAATGCCTACTTCTTACTCACCACGATACAAAAATGTTCGCATAGCACACCCAAAAACATTTCCATACAATATTCATTTTTATATTGACGAACTTAATGAAACAGTTGTTTTTACTGCAATTGTTCACAATAAACGACATTCTAAACTTGCTATAAATAGGATTTAGTAGGCAAATTATAAGTTCAAATTATTGAAAATGTGATTTTTATTTTGGATAATTTATCCCTGAGAAAATAACTAAAAAACGACAACTTTTTTGGTTGAAATTTATATTTTTATTAGAAAGAAAGGATTAGAAAAATCCTCGATATCGATCACGAGAATGTTTTGATATCTCTGAGCGATCGTTTTTTTAATTAGATTCAATGTGATTATATAAATTTGAAAAAGTAATTGCAAAAATTAAAAATAGAATAGATAATAAAATAATAAGAGTAATATCGATAATGAAGCTTTATAGTATTTCGGTTTGTATTTTATTAAAAGATAAACAGCAATATTATTCAAAATAAATACAATTAATAACCAAACTAAAAAAGGGAAAACGGAATCAATATTGATGGATAAAGGAAAAGTTAATATTTCAATAGCCATTAAAACTAGTAAATTTTCGTTTATTTTACTTGGATTTATTTTCATCTTTTTAAAAAAAAATTAGTTTTTAATTCTAATTTCTACCTCGTATCCATCTCAACATATCACTTAAAAAATATGTGTCAATTTCATTATATGAGTTTTGTTATTACTGTGAAGTCGTTGGACAATAGCACTGCTTAACGATAGAATTGAATACTTCAAATAGTGAGTTATTTTTATATCAATTAAAATATTCGTTAAATTTTTCATTGTCAATAAAATAATCGACATTATTTTTTTGTGTTTTAGTTTTTAAATCAAACTCCCATGATAATGAATAAATTTCGAATCCATCAAAATCCAAAAAGCCTGAATATTCTTTTGCATAAACACAATTTACTTTATAATTATCGTCTAAATGAATCCAGAGCATAGGATATTTCTTTGAAAGATAATTTGGTTTAGTGTATTGCAGCGTAATGACTTTTTCTTTTAAATCTTCTTTATTACCATCGCAGCAATATTTTTTATCCTTGTAATAAGAATCAATTATGTTTCTTATATCAGATGTAGAATTAATTTTTTTCTCCAGACCTAATCTAGGGTTTTTGCAGTTTCCATCATGTAGTGTTCTTGAAGCATTTATTTTTATTGGTTTGCCAATATTTGAAATGACATTTTCTATTGTCATTCCTAACTTTATTTGTTTTAGTTTATTGCCAGTAACTCTTTCAAATGAATCAGATCTTTTGCTACAACTTTGGAAAATAAAAATTGTAATTAATAAAACGTAATAAATATTTTTTGTAATTTTATTATTGTTAGATTTATACATTTACTTTAGAGTTTTCCTTATGAATTATCAATTTTATTCGCCCTAGCCCAGACAGCAATGGAAAGCTTTTGCAGTTGAAAACTAATTTTTGTTGCCTAAAAACAGCGACCAACGGAAGCTCGTTTTTGGGCATACTAAAATAGTTTGAGATAAAAAACTTGAAATGTAGGGCTGGAAATTGCTCCAGAAAAAAACTACTTCTTTATTAAAACACCAAATTTATCAAAGTCAAAAATCGGGATTTTTAAGTTCGTTAATGCAGGCTTTATCTCGTCGGCTTTGCCAGTAATGATGATTCGTAGATTGTCATACTTAATATATTTGTTAGCGACACGCAGCACATCGTCGGCAGTTACGGTATTGATGTTCTTGATGTAGTTTTCGTAAAAATCGGCTGGCAATCCTTCGACATCAATGTTCATGGCATAGCGACCTATAGTTTGTGGTTTCTCGATTTGCATGACAAACTTGCCTACATAACTGGCTTTTACGTTGGCTAAAGTTTCGGCGGCTACTGGTTCGGTGCGAATGCGTTTTATTTCTTTGAGAAATTCAACTACAGCACTATCGGTCACAGCGTTGCGCACTTGCGAATTGGCCTTGAATTTCATTGGGCTGTATTTGTTGGCTCCAATGCTGGAACTTGCTCCATAAGTCCAACCATGGGCTTCGCGAAGATTCATATTAAGGTAACTATTGAAATCGCCTCCCAAAACCTGATTTGCAATTATTACCGGAAAATAATCAGGATCGGACATGCGCAGTTTTACGGTGTTGATAACCGAAATTTCAGATTGCACGGCATTGGGCATGTCGACCAAATTGATTTGGGTGAAATCTGCATTTTCTGGATCGGAATACGATAATTTTGGTGCCATAGCTTTTGGCCAAGCACTAAAAAGGTCTTCGATTTGTGTTTTAATTTCGGCAAACTTGACATCGCCAATAACTACCAAATAGGCATTTCCGGGAACGAAATACGAATAATAATTATTCTGAACATCCATTAAGGATACATTATTAATGGTTTCTGGAGACAAATACTCGCCCGATGGATGGCTTCTGCCATAGGCTAAAACATTTTCGACCCTACGAGAAACGGCAGAAACACTTTTTTCTTGGGTTTTTAGTCCTTCAATGAGTTTTTCTTTTTCTTTATCGAATTCGTCTTGCGTAAAGTTGGGATATAGAGCACCGTCGGCTAGGAGTTCTAAAATTCGTTTGGAATATTTTGACAGTCCACTTGCAGAAGCTCCCGACGAATAAAAGTTGATGTCGGCTCCCAAAAAATCTATTTCTTCATTAAATTTTTCTTTAGCAACGTTGAGTGATCCGTTGCCAACCATGTTGGACGTAATATCGTCAACGCCTTTTTTATTTCCTTCAGTAAAAGGTGGATTGTCGGTAGACAAACTATACGACACGCGCGGCAATTTATGATTTTCGACCACCATAACCGTTAGCCCATTATTGAGTTTGAAGGTTTGAGGTTTGTTGATATTAATTTTAGGTGCTGGTCCTGGCGTGGGTTGTGTTCGTTGTGCTTGCATAAGTAGTGATAAAAACAAGCTTGTTAAAACAATTACTGTGTTTTTCATGTTTAAATAATTTCTAGTTTTTAGCTTTTTCTTTAGTCGGAATATAATCCAATAGCAATCTTTGGTTCGGATTGAGGTATTTTTTGGCAACCGTTCTTATTTCTTCGCGCGTTATAGAACGGTACATTTCAATTTCGGTGTTTATCAAATTTACATCACCATATAATAGGTAGAACGAAGCGAGGTTTCCTGCAATACCTTCAATACTTGCGTTGCCATTAACGTAATTATTATCGTTTTTGTTTCGAAGTTTTTGATAATCGTTTTCAGAAATCAAGTCGGTTTGTAGTTTTACTATTTCGGCATCGATTTCTCGAATCAAATCTTCGGCTTTATTTTCGCCTTGAGGCATACCATATAATATGTACATTCCGTGATCTTCTTGACTGTAATTGAAAGCTCCTATTTGAAGCGCCATTTTCTTATCGTCTACGATTTTCTTGTACAGTTTAGAGCTTTTTCCGTCACTCAAATAGGTCGATATCATGTCTAGAACTCTAGCTTCACGCGTCTTCATCGATGGGGTTCTGTAGGAAGCCACGACCATTTCTTTCTGAATATTGTTGTCTTCGTAGCTGGCTTTGATTGTTTCGGTAATGGGTTTTTCTGTATACGTTTCTCTTTTTATAGGTGTTCCTTTTTTGATTGGTCCAAAATACTTCTGGATCAAATCTTTGGCTTGATTTTTATCAAACTGTCCCGCAACGACCAAAACGGCATTGTTCGGGATATAGAATTTTTTGTTAAATGCCTGAAATTCTTCGAGCGTTGCGGCATCCAAATGTTCCATCTTTCCGATTGTAGTATTTTTGTATGGATGATTGACAAACATATTTTTCTTGACTTCGGCTATCAAACTTCCGTAAGGCTGGTTGTCTACACGAAGGCGTTTTTCTTCTTTAACCACTTCATTTTGGGTATCGACCCCAATTTTATTAATAATAGGATGCATCAACCGCTCTGATTCCATCCAAAGTCCAAGTTCGAGATTATTACTCGGAAAAACTTCATAATAATAGGTTCTATCATCCGAAGTATTAGCGTTGTTGGTCCCGCCGTTTGACGAAACAATCTTGAACCACTCGCCACGTTTTATGTTTTCGGTGCCTTCAAATAATAAATGTTCGAAAAAATGGGCAAACCCAGTTCGTTCCGGACTATCATCTTTGGATCCAACATGATACATCACAGAGGTTATGACAACAGGCGCAGAATTGTCTTGATGTAAGATTACATGAAGTCCGTTATCCAAATTATACTCGTCGAAAACTACTTTTTGTGCCACAGCAACTTCTGATATCATAAGCATAGTACTTAAAGCCATTATTATTTTCTTCATAATAAATATTGATTAATAGCTACTTTGTTTTTATTTCCAAAAATAGAAAATTTTAATCCAAATAAAAACATAAAATATGTTTTGTAAAAATTATTCATATTAGTTTCTAAAACCCTATTTTTGAATATGCAATTTCTAAAATCTTAAAATGAAATTATCTTTAAAATATTATTGTTTTTTGTTATTACTTTTAAGTTGTAAAAGTTCAATTTCTAATTTATCAAAATCAATCGAGAATAAAATATTACTTGAATATGGCAGTAAAGGAAAGTCGATTTTTAAATTTAGGGAAAAAAATGTTTTACTTAGAGAAAAATTATTAAAAATGCATCTGAAGGAAATTGAATTCTCTAAAAATGATTTTTATTACATAATTGAATATTGCGATATTGACTGGGGTGGTACATATTTTAGTCATGTTTCAATTGATGATAAAATATATCAGTATAAAAAAGATAATTATTTTATTTCTTTAGAAAAGAAAAACATAGAATATAGTCAAGATATAAAAACTATTTGTAAAGAATTAAATAATGGTAATAATCATGTTTTGATTGATAATTCTAAAAACTTTGAAAAAATGAATAATTGTTATCAGTCATGGTATATTTTTAAGATTAATAAAAAAAATGACATAATTGAAGAGTTGAAATTAGATTGTGTTGATTTTCAAAAATATTAAAAACAATAAACACTACGAAAAAATTTAAAAAATCAGATTCTTAATGCTTAAAATAGATTTTTGGAAAAAAATATCAAATATTTCATCTATTATCAGTGCAATTGTTCTTGTTTTAAAATTGTTTTTTAGACCATATATAAAATCATTTACCTTTTTTTTTATAATTGGAATAGTTTCTGTTTTATTTTATTTTATTTCTGAAATAATGAAACTGATTTTAAATAAGAAAAAATGAAGAAAAAAAACATATTAAAAACACTAAAAATAATTTTAGGAATATTATTAATTTTTAAAGGTTTTGAATTTATCAACCAAGCACATTACATTATTCTTGACATATTTGAAGAAAGAAAATATACAAATATATCATATCAAAGTACTGTAATGGATCTAAACGAATTTTTGTTTGTTGGATTATATATTATTTTGTTTGGAGCGATACTCATATACAATTGTAAGTTGATTTTGAAATTGCTAATTGGTTATTGTTTAATGGTTACAACTTATTTTACAGCATTTTTTGTTTGCAACACATTAAATCAATTTTGGCTTAATTTTTCATTAGATTTTTTTAATAAAATATTTATTTTCATAGGAATGTTTTATTTAGCAATTTTAATGTGCAAAAATTCTAATTTTGATTGGAAAAAAGAAATTTATAAAAACTACAAAATCTCAATATTTATTGGGTCATTTTTAGCTGTAACTTATTTTGTTTGGAGGGGAAATTTTTTAGTTAATTCATAAAATAATATTTTTTTCTAATCTGTTGCACGATTGCAAATTAGTTGTATATTTGCATCCCGAATCCCGAAGCCTCGGGAGGGAAATTTAAAAATCAATAAAAACATTTGTTATGTACGCAATCGTAGAGATAGCAGGGCAACAATTTAAAGTAAGCAAAGACTTAAAGGTTTATGTGCACCGTTTGACTAACGAAGAAGGATCGAAAGTTGTTTTCGATAAAGTTCTTTTGTTGGATGATAATGGAAGCGTAACTTTAGGCGCCCCAGCTATAGAAGGTGCTTCAGTAGAAGCCAAAGTGTTACAACACTTAAAAGGAGATAAAGTAATCGTTTTCAAAAAGAAAAGAAGAAAAGGTTACAAAAAGAGAAACGGTCACAGACAGTATCTTACTCAAATTGTAATAGAAACTATCGCTGCAACTGGCGGAAAAAAATCGGCTCCTAAAGCTGACCCGAGCGTTAGCGAACAGGCGAAGCAAAAAGCTCCAGAAGTAAAAGTAGAGAAAGTGGCTGCTGCTCCAAAAGCAGAGAAAGTTGCAGAAGTAAAAACAGAAAAAGCTCCAGAAGTTAAAGCTCCAAAAGCATCCTCTAAAGGAGATAACTTGACACTAATTGAAGGAATTGGTCCAAAAGCTGCTGAAGCATTAATTGCTGGTGGTATTGATTCTTTCGCAAAATTAGCAAATACAGCTGCTGCAGATGTTAAAGCGATTCTTGACGCTTCAACAAACAAAGTACAACATCTAGACCCAACAACTTGGGCGCAACAAGCACAACTTGCTGCAGATGGTAAAATGGACGAATTAAAAACATTACAAGATGCGTTAAACGGCGGAAAAGCTGTTTAATTCTATAACCCATAAAAACTAAAACGTCATGGCTCACAAAAAAGGTGTCGGTAGTTCGAAAAATGGTAGAGAATCAGAATCAAAACGTCTTGGCGTGAAGATTTATGGTGGCCAAGCTGCAATAGCTGGAAATATCATTGTTAGACAAAGAGGTTCTAAGCACAATCCAGGTGAAAATGTTTACATCAGTAAAGATCACACCTTACACGCTCGTGTAGATGGAGTGGTACAGTTCCAAAAGAAAAAAGACAATAAATCGTTTGTTTCTATACTTCCATTCGAAGCATAATTCAGTAAACATTTATTATTATTACAAAAATCCCTTCGAAAGTCGGGATTTTTCTTGTTTTTAAAAACTTCAAAACTGTTACCATATTACACACCTCAGTATACAGTTACACAGTTTTTTATATTAAATTTTAAATAGTATAATTTTAAATATTTGAAAATCAATATTTTACAAAAATTGCTTTTCTTGGCATCATAATTTCTATATCCTAATTGTCATAAATTAGGTTAAAAATTAAAAATTAGAAAAAATGAAAAAGTTAATTGTAACACTAGCACTAGTCATCGGAAGCTTTACAGCTTTTGCACAACCTAAAGAAGTCCTAACCGAAGCAAAAGTGCAAGCGGTTCAAGACAACTTCAAAGAGATTAAAGCCGAAGAAACTCCAGAGGCCGTAACAAAAGCGTTGAAAACTGCATATCCAGATGCAACTCTTTCTAAAGTTTATGTAAACGATAAGAAAGAATACAAATTGGAAATTGCCGTAGATGATCAAAAAACTTTTGTTTTTACGGATGCCGCTGGAAAGTGGTTGAAAAGATAAGTTTGGGTAGCTTATGTATTTTCACTTTCGAAAAGAGCGATTGCAAAAAGCAATCGCTCTTTTTATTTATAACAAAATCACTACTTTTACGTTAGTTATATAAAACCAAACTAATGCAAAAAATTCTAGTAATCGAAGATGACGTCGCTTTTTGCAACTTGTTAGATAAATTTCTGACGAAAAATAACTACGCCGTTACCACTTCTTTTTCTGCTGAAGAAGCCAAAACTAAAGTAAATACCACCAACTTCGACTTGATAATTACTGATTTGAGGCTTCCAGATGCTGATGGAATTGCATTACTATCTGAATTTAAAAAAACGCATCCTACAGTTCCTATTGTTTTAATGACGAGCTATTCTGATGTGAATACTGCCGTAAAAGCTATAAAAAATGGTGCTTCTGATTATATTTCGAAACCATTCAATCCCGAAGAAGTTTTACTGGTTATTAAAAATGCACTCCTTAAAACAGCACATACTACAGCAGTAATTCAAACTAAAAAAATCGAAAAAGAAACTCCTACTTCAAAGTTTATAACCGGAATTTCTATTGCTTCCAAAAAATTAAACGATTATATTTCGTTGGTAAGTCCCACAAATATGTCGGTGCTTATCATTGGCGAGAGTGGCACAGGCAAAGAAGTCATTGCCAAAACAATTCACGAAAAAAGTACGCGAAGAAATAATAATTTTATAGCTGTAGATTGCGGTGCCATTCCAAAAGAATTGGCTTCTAGCGAATTTTTTGGTCATGTAAAAGGCTCGTTTACGGGCGCAATAAACGACAAAATTGGATTTTTTGAAGCTGCCAATCACGGTACAATTTTTTTGGATGAAATTGGAAATTTGTCCTATGAAAACCAAATTCAATTGTTGCGAGCCTTGCAAGAACGAAAGGTTAAACCTGTTGGTAGCAACAAAGAAATCGATGTCGACATTCGTATTATTACTGCAACCAACGAAGATTTGCGGCAAGCGATAAAAAATGGCGATTTCAGAGAAGATTTGTACCATCGTATCAACGAATTTTCTATAGATTCGCCTTCATTAAAAGATCGAAACGAAGATTTGTTGGTGTTTGCCGATTTTTTTCTGGAAAAAGCAAACAGCCAGTTAAATAAAGAAATTATAGGTTTTTCACAAGAAGTACTTGCTGTTTTTAATAAATACCATTGGCCAGGAAATTTGCGAGAACTCCAAAATGTAATCAAACGTGCCACTTTGCTAAGTCAAGGCGAGTTTATCGAAAAAAATGTGTTGCCTCAAGAACTATTTCAAAGTAAAGAAAGCACTAATTTCTCTTTATCAGAATCTGAGAAAGAAAGTATTTTAATTGCTTTGGATCGAGCAAAAAACAACAAGTCGGAAGCTGCAATACTGCTACAAATAAGCCGAAAAACTTTGTATAATAAACTGAAATTATATCATATCAATTAGATTGAATTTCATGAAATAACAATTTCACTTTTTGTTTTAAATCTTCAATTCTAGTCTTTATTTCAGCTACGTTTTCAGAATTGTTTTCTAAATGATCTAAAACAACAATTATTTCTGCAGCTTGAATTTGCTTGAAAACAGGCGTCATTCGATGCGCTATAGATTTGATTTTAGATTTATTTTCTTCAACAAGATATTTTTCTAACAATATCAAATTTGAATTTGTGGTTTCTATAAAAACAGTCATAAAATCGGGTAAGGCATTTTGAGTTTCGGGCAAAAATTGTTTTATAGTATCGAAGGAATACTTCGCATTAGGATCTGTAATTTTAGTTATTTGTTGCTCTATGATTTCAGAATTATTAATAATCGAAATCAAATTTTTAGGATGACAGGGTTTCATAATTACCTGTGCAAAACCAGCTTTTTCATAAACTTGATTGTCCAAATCGGATCGTCCAGTTAGAGCAAAAACAGGTTGATTAGTGTAGTTTTTGATTTTTTTTAATTTTATTAAAAAATCAAAGCCATCCATTTCGGTCATTTGTATATCGGTAATAACGAGATCAAATTGAGTGTTTAAACAAAACGCTAAAGCTGTCCTTGCGTCCAGAAAAGTATGGACTACAAATTGATTCATCATCAAAATTTCTTTGGTCAAGTTCAATAAATTTTGATCGTCGTCAACTACAATTACCGTCCGATTTTGTTTTGTTATAACAGGAATAGTTTTTTTATCAAAAAGTAAAGGCAGTGTAATTTCGAAAATACTTCCTTTGTCGATTTCGCTTTTTAAAGTTAATGTCCCACCAAGAATTTCGATGATTTTTTTCGAAATTGTTAATCCCAATCCGGTGCCGCCATATTTTTTTTCGATATGATTATCGGCTTGTGTAAACTCTTCAAAAATTAATTGCTGTTTGTTTTTTGCAATTCCGATACCAGAATCTTCAATTTTTATAACCAATAAAGTAGATTTAGAAATTGCCGCAGTTACTTTTATAATGCCTTTTTCGGTAAATTTATAAGCATTTCCAATAATGTTTGAAAGCACTTGTTTCAATCTAAAAGGATCTCCAATGATGTTAGTTTCAAATTGAGAATCTGTTTCTACAAGAAGCTCAATTGGTTTGGTCGTATAAACCGATTGAATATCTTGAGAAACTGTTTCGATCAATTCAAGTAATGAAAACGGAATGACATCAATAGTGATTTTCCCTGCTTCAATCTGGGTAAAGTCAAGTAAATCTTGCACCAAGTTAGAAATATATTCTGACGATCCTTTTATGTTTTCTGTAAAGTAGCTTTGCTTTTTGGTCAAATCTGATTGTCCCAAAAGTGCCGTATAACCTACAATTGTACTCAACGGTGTTTTAAGATCGTGACTAACGGTTGCAATAAGCTGTTCGCGGTTTTGAAGTAGCTTTTGTGTTTTTTTGTTGGCAATTTCTAATTGTTTTTTATAATTTTCGGTATTTGAAAAATCATTTAAAATTAAAATCGAAAAGAAAACAGTCAATAAAAATCCAATAATCGCGGCAATTGTTACAATCGAATTGATTTTTTTTAAGGATTTTTGTTTTACGAGTTCATTTTTGGAATTGTTTAGGATAATTTCCCGTTCAATGATATTTAGAATTTTTATTAGTTGCTCAGAAATTAGAATGTCATTTTCAAATAACTTTTTTTCTTCAATTATAGTCGCTTGATTTTGATTTTGGGATGCAGTATTTACTTTATTGAGAACTCGTTTGGAAGATGCCAAAACCGAATCGGCTACTTTTTTTGTTAACGTATTGGTGCTATCGTCAGGAATATTTTGGTTAAGATAATTGACATATTTTTCAAGAACGCTTCGCTGGTAACTTGCCATTTTATTAGGGTTTTGAACAAAATCTTTCATTTGAAGTTTTTCTAACGAAACTTCCATTTTCGATAGCTTAGATATGGCTTTTTTTACAGCAACTTCTTCTTTTTTTTTATTTTTGATATCCTTAAGCTTTTTAATGTTCTCTGTTTTTTGAGCTAACAGAATTTGAACACTATCCAGCAGTTTTGCCTGATAATTATTTGCAACAAGGCGTTTCAGATCGTTTATTTCTATATTTAAACTGTCTTTTTTGAGAGTATAAATTTCAAAATCTAGCTCTGAATTAGAAAAAATAGTTTTTCGAGAAAGACTTTCGGTTTTGTAGATAGAGGATAATAAATTACTGATTTTCAGAATTTTATTGTTATCGGTTTCGTTTTTGTTCTCGGAGTTTGCAAACAACGTATTTTGGCCATACAAAATCCAACCAACGGTACAAACTAAAGCCGTTAGTGCCAAATAACTCAAAATCACCTTACTCGGAATGGTACTTTTAGAATTCATACAATTGATTCTAGTAGTATAGTAACTTGATTTTTAGATTTTTATTATATTTTCCTGAAATAACTTTTAAATATTGAAGTTCTTTTTTGAGAATTTCTTATAACGTCTCCTTCAACCATTTATAAAATTCTTTTTGCCAAACTTGTGCGTTTTGAGGTTTCAAAACCCAATGATTTTCTTCAGGAAAATAGAGAAATCTACTTTTTATACCCCGCAATTGTGCCGCCTGAAACGCTTCTTGACTTTGCCCAATTGGCACCCGAAAGTCGTTTCCGCCTTGAATGATTAAAATAGGTGAATTCCATTTATCTACAAAATTTATTGGGTTGAATTTAGTATACGAATCTTGCGCAATCTTGTTGTCTTTTTCCCAATAGGCACCGCCAAAATCCCACATATTGAAGAACACTTCTTCGGTGGTACCAAACATACTTTGGGTATTAAAAACGCCATCGTGGGCAATAAAACTCTTGAAACGGTTGTTGTGAATTCCTGCTAAATAAAACACCGAATAACCACCATAACTAGCACCAACACAACCCAATCGGGCTTTGTCGACATATTTTTCTTTACTAACGTCATCAATCGCCGAAAGGTAATCGTCCATAACTTGTCCGCCCCAATCGCCCGAAATTTGCTCGTTCCACTTCACACCATGACCATACATTCCGCGACGATTTGGCGCAACAACAATGTAACCTTGCGACGCCATTAATGAAAAATTCCATCGAAAAGAATAGCTTTGTGTCAACGGACTTTGTGGTCCACCTTGGCAATAGAGTAAAGTAGGATACTTTTTTGATGCATCAAAATTGGGCGGAAGAATTAACCAAACCAACATTTTTTTACCATCGGTTGTAGTTACATAGCGTCGTTCGTATTTTGGTAACGCAAGCTTGCTATAGGTTTCGTCATTAACTTTGGAAATTTGTTTCCACGTTTTTTTCTTCAAATCATAACTGTAAATTTCGGCAGCATGATTCATATCGGTTCTAGTGACCAAAACCGAAGTTCCTGAAAATCCAATGATTTCAGACACGTCAAATCCCGAAACTTCGGGTGCACTAGTGACTTGGTTAACGGTAATTGCTATTTTGGTTAGACCAGGAAAATTTACTTCAAATAATTGCTTAGTTCCATCAATTGCGGCAACGAAATACACTTTTTTTCCATCATCACTCCACTTAAAACTATCAACGCTTCCGTCCCAATTGGCAGTTAGGTTTGTTTTTGTTCCTTTAAAATCTACAATAATGTCGTTTTTGTCGGCTTCATAACCGTCGCGTTTCATTTGAAGATAGGTCAAATAGCCTTGTGGCGAAAATTTTGGATCGGTGTCATAACCCAAATTGCTTTCGGTGCGGTTTATGGTTTTTTTGGTTTCGATATTGTATTCATAAATATTGGTGTTGGTCGAAATAGCATAATCGGTTCCTGCTTTTTTCTTGCATACATACAAAATACTTTTACTGTCTGGCGACCAAATATAATCTTCATCACCACCAAATGGCTTTTGAGGTGAATCGAAATTTTCGTTTGGCATAATGTCAACAGGAATTACTTTTTCTATGTTTTCGGCATAAAAAACATGATTAAATTTTCCTTCGTTCCAAGCATCCCAGTGACGATAATCGAGTCCGTTATAGATTTGTACATTCGATTTCTGCAATTCGGGATAAAAATCTTTACCATGAACTTTATCAATTTTTACTTCTTGTGTCGTTAATACATATTGTCCGTCGGGCGAAATATTTTTATCTTTCAATATATTACTAGTCTCTTTTACTTCGGTTGCATTGCCACCAACAACTGGAATGGTGTAGTATTTGGAATTTGATTTGTTTTCTTCAACGGAAGGATATGAAACTTTGTATACGATATTTTTGGCATCTTTAGAAATTCCAAGAACCGAAACTCGACCCAATTCCCAGAGTTTTTCTGGCGACAATACATTTTGAGCTGCAGCTGTTAAACCCATAAAACTGATGATTAATAAGAGTTTGTTTTTCATTTCTTTAAAAAAATTTAATTGTTATAAATTTAGTTTATTTTTATTAAAAAGCTAAACAAAAATTTTAATTTTACAAAATTATGAAACTTATAGATTTATTTATTACAGTAATTGTGGCACTTTCAACAAGTACTTATTCTCAAACTGTGCGCGGATTTGCTGGTTTTGGTTATTATCGGAACACACAATTTGAAAAGTCTGCATTTGTCTCAATAGATGGTGGATTAGAGTTTAGGGCTTACAAAGTATTAAAACCTGAAATAAAAGTAAGCTATTTTTTGATTGCATTGCAAGACAATACTACTAGTGATGCTAATGGTATTGAAACTGAACTTCTAACAAGAACCGTTACGGCTTCTAACATAAGTTTGTCTCCAAAAATTTGTTTTGGCGATGATGACGAAACAGCACATTTACAAATAATTCCAATGTTTAACATCACAAATGTTGTAGCCCAAGGCGCATTTTTTGAATTAAATGGTGATAAGACAAAATTTGTAAAAACAGATAGTGACAAGTATACAGATACCAGACATTCTTTTGGATTGGGTCTTGGTCTATTATGCGATTTGTCTAATGAAACTTTTCAATCGATAGCGATTAACCTATACTACAATAATATCGAGTTTGGTGATGCAATAGCAAATCTGAAATTTAAAAAGGGAAATTTGCAAACTCGGCAAACTCTGGGTTTTGGGATAAAGTTTTACTTTGGTTTTGTCAAGAAAAAAGCAATTGATTAAATACATGTCTTGTTCAAAATAACAGGATAAAAAAAAGTCCCACTTTTCAGCGGGACTTTAAACTTTAATAGCAGAAAATTACTCCTTGATAAAACGATTTACAGTTGTTTTTTCGTTAGAAGTAATTTCTAATAAATACGTTCCAATAGCCAAAGTAGAAACCGAAATACTATTGTTTTGAACAGTTCCTTTAGAAATTTCTTGACCCAATAAGTTAACAATTCTATACGTTGCCGTAGCTTCCAATCCTGCAACATTCAATATTTCTTTGGTAGGATTTGGATACAAACTCAAAGCCATTTCATTTGAAGTAACTTCATTTTCACGAGCTGCAGAAGCGGTAATGTTTACTGTATAATCTTCAACTTGACCGTAAGTAAAAGATCCGCAAGAAGAAGTTGGTGCAGCATTATAGTTCATTTTTACTCGCATTCTGGTTGCGCCCAAAGTAGCTGTTGTTGGTATAGTAAATGCTCCAGAAATTGGAGTTGCAGTAGTTGCCGCCCTTGTATAAACGGTTTCGCCAGCATCTGTAAAAACTCCGTTTTGGTTGTAGTCAATATATACTGCATATCCTTCGGCATAAACAGTTCCCGTCCAAGTTGGTGTTATGGTTATGGTATTTGAAGTTCCTCGAACAACATTTGTGGACAAAGCTGTGAAATTTTCGTAGCCAGCTGCTCCTGTAGATGGATTATTTATTGTTCCGAGTTGCACTCTTCCAATTCGTTCATCATTGGTGTTTGTAGCAGCAGAAGCACAATAAGTTACCGCAACTACAGCTGTTGTTGTTACTGAAACCGTATTACTATTTACAGATAGGTTTCCTGCTGCATCTTTAGCTCTTACGTTAAAAGTATAAGCTGTGGAAGCTGTTAATCCTGTTACTGCAAATGTTGTAGCTGTTGTGGTAGTACCTATTAAAGTAGCTCCTCTGAATACATCATAACCCGTTACTGCAACATTATCTGTGGCGCCTGTCCAAGATAAATTGGTTGCTGTTGCCGTAGTTCCTGAAGCCGATAATGTAGGTGCTGTTGGAGCTGTTGTGTCTGCCACTGGTGCAAGTGTAGTAACATTTACCGTATTACTAGCAACAGAAGCGTTACCAGCAGCATCTTTAGCAATTACAGAAAAAGTATAAGCTGTAGAAGCTACCAATCCTGTAACGGCATAGGTTGTTGAAGCTGTTGTTGCCAATAAAGTTGCTCCTCTAAACACATCATAAGTTGTTACAGCTACATTATCAGTCGCGCCTGTCCAAGATAAGGTAGTTCCTGTTTGGGTAGTTCCCGAAGCCGATAAAGTGGCAGCAATTGGTGCAACGGTATCTGTAGAACCAGCAGTAATCGTAAAGTTGGTATTTGAAACGTCATAAAAAATATGATTGGTTCCTCGCACCATAATTCTATTGGTAGTTCCGGCTGTATTTGGAATTGTTACAGCTTCTGTACCGTCATTTGGAGTTGCAGCCAAAAGTGTCGTGTAACTTGTTCCACCATTGGTAGAAATCAAAATATCTACATTGGCACAGTTTACTCCATTTGCAGTTGTTCCTGCAACGGCCCAAGTGATGGTTTGAGCACTACCGCCAACATAAGAAACTGCGGTATTTGGTGCGCTTACGGCAAAAGGCCCTGCGGTTGCATTGACGGTTACAATCATATCGTCTGAGTTATTTGCTGAACCTCCAGCACGATTGTCACGAACGGTCAACCTGAAATTCATAGTTCGTGCAACAGATGGTACTGCTTCTACACTTATTTCTGTACCAGCAGTTGTTGTTGCTCCAGCCAAAACCGATTGGGTTCTAGGAAAACTTCTTGATGGAGAAGTAGTTGAATTATAAGATCTGAAAGTTGGACCCGATGTTCTTGTGGCACTTGCAGCAGAATTTACTCCTGTAGCTGTAGACGCAGCACTATCAAACTGTTCCCAATTGTAGGTCAATGCGTCTCCATTTGCATCAGTTCCAGAACCTGTTAACATAAACGGAGTGCTTTTCGGAATCGTATAATCCAATCCAGCACTGGCAGTTGGAACTGAATTTCCTGTTGCAGTATTGGTTTGACAGGTTTTTGCTTTTACATTATTGGTTACTTGTTGAATACTTGCCGCATGAAAATAGGCATCAGAGTTTGGTTGTACATCTTGTGGTGTAATACCCGCATAACCCATTATAGAAGATCCTGATCCTGGTTCCATATTAACTCCTGTTCCTTCATTATTGAATGAAAAAGTATGGTTTGCACCAAATTGATGTCCGATTTCGTGTGCAACATAATCGATATCAAAAGTATCTCCAGTTGGCGATGTACTGGCCGTAAAACCACTTCCTTTTCCAGAAGCACATACACAACCTATACAACCTGCATTTCCGTTGTTTGCTGCTCTAACAAAAACATGACCAACATCGTAGTTTGCATCGCCAATTACGGAAGTTAAAGTGCTTTGCAACTGACTGTTATAACTTGTAGTATAAGGATCAGTAGCGGCATTGGTATAAATAACAGCATCATTGTTGGCAATCAATACCATTCGAACAGCAAAATCTTTTTCGAAAACGCCATTAACTCTTGTCATTGTTGCATTTATTGCTGCCAAAGCTTGCGCTACAGTACCTCCAAAAAAAGCAGTGTACTCGCCTGTTGTAGACACAGCAAGACGAAATGTTCTCAAAACTGCATCGTCGGCATTTGGACGTAACAGTTCGCCACCAGTTTGTGTAGCAATAGATTCGATCACACCACATTCAAAAGGAGTAAATGCAACTTTTTTATCAGCTTTTGTGTAAACAGAATATTTTTTTAAATCTTCAGATATCGGCTCAATAAAAACCGCCGATTTGTCTGCTTGAAGCGTCATCGATTTGAATCCTAATGGCGAAATACTGAAATAAACCGTTGCCGTTGGATTGTCAATACCAATACCTATATACGATTTGATTTCTGGATATTTTGCCGACAATTCTGGAGCCATAATAGCGTTTTCATAAACTCTAAAACGTTCTAATTTTCCTTCTTCGTTTGGTAAGGATAGGATCTTGTTTGACGAAGTAACCGATTTTCTTTCGGGTGCATTTACCATCAAAGTTTTTAGTGACGCAACGTCAAGTGCAACTAGATTTTTTTGCGGAAGCGCTTTGCTACTTTCTAAAACAGTACTGTTTTCGATTGATGCTGTTTTCCACATTGGTTTTTGTTGTGCAAAAGCGAAACTCGTCATCGCTAATAGAGCAACAGGTAGTAATTTGAAATTCATAACATATTTTTTTGGTTAATTAATAGATTTCAAAAGTAATAAGTAAATAATTTAGAATTGTAAACGCAATCTAAAGATATCAACAATTTATCAAATTTTAACATTTAAATCCATGAAATTCAATTCAAATTAAATTTTTATTTTCAAATAATCAGAAAAATAGTATTTTTATAAAAAATTTAGTGATGAATTTAAGCTACTGGGAAATAAAAAATTGGTTTACCAATGTAGATTTCACGATTGTTGGAAGCGGCATTGTAGGCTTGCATTGCGCTTTGAACTTGCGAGAACGTTTTCCGGAAAGTAAAATTTTGGTGCTCGAAAAAGGATTTTTACCCGAAGGCGCCAGTACCAAAAATGCAGGTTTTGCTTGTTTCGGGAGTATTTCGGAAATTGTAGATGATCTAAAATCCAATTCGGAAGAAGATGTAATTCAGTTGATACAAAAACGTTGGGATGGCTTGCAAATTTTACGCAAAAATTTGGGAGACAACTCGATCGATTTTAAACCTTTCGGCGGATATGAATTATTTTTAAAGGAAGACGAATCTACTTTTATGGAATGTTTACAAAAACTTCCTTTTGTAAACGAAATTCTGAAACCTATTTTCAAAGCTGATGTTTTTGCAAAGGAAATTGATCGTTTTGGTTTCCAAAATATCAAAAAATATTCGGTCTTTAATCCGTTTGAAGCTCAAATTGATACTGGAAATATGATGCAAGCTTTGCTAAAAAAAGCTGTTTCGAACAACATTTTAATTTTGAATAATCAAGAAGTTACCAATCATAATGAAATATCAAACGGCGTTGAAGTGCACTTAAATGATTTTTCTTTTCTAACTAAAAAACTTCTTTTTGCTACCAATGGATTTGCTTCTGAATTAACAAATAATGAAGTAAAACCAGCACGAGCACAAGTTCTTATAACTTCTGAAATTCCGAATCTCGACATTAAAGGAACATTTCATATTGACAAAGGTTATACTTATTTTAGAAATGTTAACAATCGTATTTTACTTGGTGGCGCACGAAATTTGGATTTTGAAACCGAAAACACCACCGAATTTGGCGAAACAGAAATTATCCAAAAAAGGCTGGAGCAATTGCTAAAAGAAGTAATTTTGCCAACTACTGATTATACTATCGAGCATCGCTGGTCAGGAATTATGGGATTGGGCAACAGCAAAAACCCGATTGTAAAACAAATTTCGGAAAACATATATTGCGGCGTTCGCCTTGGTGGAATGGGTGTTGCAATTGGCAGTTTGGTAGGGAAGGAATTAGCAGAACTTATTTAGATTTATGATAAAAAAAATACTTCTTCTGGCAAAAAAAATTGTAAAATGGTTTTTTATAATTTCAATTTTATCGGTAATACTTTTCCGATTTATTCCCGTGCCGATTACGCCACTAATGATTACACGTTGCATTGATCAAAAAATAGCAGGCAAAGAAATGACTTTAAGTCATGATTGGGAACCCATAGAAAACATTTCGCCAAACCTTCAAAAAGCAGTTATTGCTAGTGAAGACGGCACTTTTTTATCGCATTATGGATTCGATTTTTCTGCAATGCAAAAAGCTTTTAAAGGAAATCTTAAAGGTAAACGCATAAAAGGCGGCAGTACGATCTCGCAACAAACTGTAAAAAATGTTTTCTTGTGGCAAGGACGAAGTTATGTTCGTAAAATTCTAGAAGCGTATTTTACTGTTTTAATCGAAATTTTTTGGAGCAAAGAACGCATTATGGAAGTATACCTCAACTCGATCGAGATGGGCGAAGGTGTTTATGGTGCTCAAGCCGCATCGCAACATTGGTTTAAAACTGATGCTGAAAATTTATCAAAACTTCAGGCGGCATCAATAGCGGCAATACTTCCTAATCCAAGGATTTATAAGGCTACAAATTCTTCTGGTTATACCGAAAGACGTAAAACTAGGATTCTTCGTGTGATGAATAGAATGAAGAAAATAAAGTACTAAAAAAAGGATTTCAAAAATTTTGAAACCCTTTTTAAATTAAATAAACAACGCCTGGTAGGAACGCCAGTTTTTATAAATAAGTGTAGCATTAAGCACTGCGACTAATAATGCGGCACCAACACCCGGAATATCCAAAAACAAATGAAACAAAACAATGTTTAATGATATTGGAGCCAATACAATAAGCACAAACGGTATCCATTTTCGTAATAAAAGCATGACACCAACAAAAACTTCTATAATTCCGACTATCGGGAAAATATAACCCGTCGCTCCCAACGAGTTCATAAAATCACCTGCTGCGCCAACCATTGGTGGCAAAGGTATAAAATGCAAAAACTTATTTGCTCCAAAAATAATAAGTAAAATTGCCAAAGCAATTCGAACAATTTTAGTAAACATTGAATCCATAAAATTCGGTTTTTTGGGTTAGTAGTTGTTTAAAATTTTTACTAAATTACTAAATATTTATATTAGTTTTAAGAATTGTTTACTTTTTTTAAATTTTAAAATCAATTCCGAAAATAATATTTCTACCAATATTTGGTATTTCATCTGTTTTAAGTCTCGATAAATGAGAAATATATTTTTTATCAAATAAATTAGTAATGTTGAAATTTATTTCAAAAACTAATTTCTTTAAAGTTACAGTTGTGCCTAATCCGAGATTTAATAATGTATAATCCAGAGAAGTGCTTTCAAATTGACTAGGTCTTCGCTGATTAAAAGTATGATCAACAGAAAACACAGCAAAACTATCTTTTAAATATTTTGTTGGTTTGAATTCGATTTTGAATGAATTGTTCCATTTATTGGCTGGAATTAGTGGAATATTAGCCCCATTTTGTTGTTTTCCGGACACGCTTTCAAAACTACTGGTTACATGCAACCAATCTAATGGATGTGGATGAAAATGAATTCCAGCCTCACCTCCATACAATTTAGCATTAGTTTGTAGGTAGTCGTAAACATCATTACTTTCGATGCTATTGCCGTTGGGTGAAATAAAAATATAATTATTAATAAGGTTGTAAAACCCATTTGCAAACAGCTCAACATGTGAGTTTCTATATTCTAAATTCAAATCAGATTGAAAATTTTGTTCATTTTGTAAATTAGAATTTCCTATTTCATAACGATTAGAACCTTCATGAACTCCGTTTGAAGTCAATTCGGCTAGATTTGGCGCTCTAAATCCTGAAGCAAGATTGGCACGAAAAATTAGATTGTCCTTTAAGTTTGTCTTGAAACCCAGAGAATAATTATTACTTTCAAATTGTTTATTTACTATTTGAAAATAACCTTCTTGACCAACTTTCCCGTTTTCAGAAGTGGCTACTTTTCTTTTATCATAACGCATTCCGACTTGAATTGTGTATTTATTCCACTTATAATTTGAAGTTGCAAAAATTCCAAAATCGTTAGTAAAGGCATCTGGAATAAGATATTCTTTTCCAAAATTGGTATTCGTTTGGCTCATTCCTTGCGTACCTATGATGGTTTCTAAAGCCTTAATTCTAGGAAGATAATACTTGATGTTATAATTAAAAGTTTTCAGTTTCATTTGTAAATTAGCAATCGTTTTTTCATCAAATTCGCCTCGATCGTTAGCAATATATCCGAAGTCAGCATCAAGTTTGGAGTTTTTAAAATAGAAACTAGAATTCCAGCTAAAAATTTGTGTTTCTACTACTTGTTTTGGAAATTCAGGTTTCTTGGATAGTGATTGATTAGCAAAGCCTTCTTCAGGAATTCCTAAATCTAATTTATTGAAGTTAAATCGAATAACTGTAGATAAAACCGAATTTGAATATCCAAGACCCGACTTGAAATCCAATTCGTTAAAACGAGAATTGGTTACTCGATTGCCATCTGAAACTTTATAATCTGAATGTGAACTCTTATTTATGCGAGTTGAAAATTTAAGATCATCTCCAGATAATTTATATCCTAAAGAGGTGTTGGATGCATTTGTATTCGAAAAATATTTTTGATTAAAATGGAGTTCGTTCGAGTTGGGTTTTGCAAATTTTTCTGGATTAAAATATAAAACACCACCAATAGCATCAGATCCATAAAGTAATGACGCAGGCCCTTTAATAACTTCAACACTTTCTATCCCAGAATCATTAAGTCCCAAACCATGTTCCTCGCCAAATTGTTGATTTTCTAATCGCACACCTTGCGAATAAACCAAAACCCTATTTCCGCTCAATCCACGTATTACAGGTTTTCCAATAGAAACACCCGTAGCTATTTGAGAAACACCAGGTATAGTAGCCAAGCCTTCAATTAAAGTTAAAGCACCTTTTTGTTTTAAAGATTTCATGGTTTGATGCTCTACTTTCATTACATTTTGAGACTGAACTTTATTGAAGGCTGTAGACACAATTACTTCGTCCATTTGGTGCGATTTCTCTATCAAAACTATATTTAATAGAGGTGTTTTTTCTAGGAACTTAAACTCGATAGTTTGTGTTTCAAAACTATCAAAAGAAAAAATTATTGTAAAACTTCCGAATGGTAAATTTTGAAGAATATAAGTGCCGTTTTCATCTGAAATTGTTGTTTTATGAAGTTCTGGAATAGTAACCAAAACAGTATTTAACGCTTGGTTATTGGCGTCAGAAATTCTTCCGGTTAACGTTTTTTGACTATAAATAATGCCACAAAATCCCAAAAAAAGGATTGTTAATTTCTTTTTCATTGAATTGAATTTTAAAGTATAAATAATTTTCCTCTAAAAAAAATTAGAAGAATAAATTTGATTTAAACAATAAAAATCGGTGGTGCTCGAAGCAAAAAAAGACTGCCTTTGAAAGAAGTAACAGTATTTTTTGAAAATTGAAAAGGTTTTTTAGAAGGTACTACTTGTGATTGAAAAGAACAAACACAAGTAGTTGTTGAAGTGAAAGTACTAAAAGTAAATCCGCAAGCGTGACAATGGTCTAAATTATTATGTTGGTGGGTTATTTCGTGTTTAAATTTATGAGTGTGCTCACATTTTTTTTCAGAAAATTGCTTAACTAAATGCTCATAACTATGCGCAGATTGAAATAGTATTGAAAACAATACTAGTACCGTAATGATTACATTTAATATAAGAAACTTCTTTTTCATTAAAAAAAAATTAACAAAATTATTAATTTCTAGGCAATTCTTTTATTCCCATATTAAATAAAGTAAAGGCTTGAGTATCTGCATTTTCCTGAATGGTTGCTGCTGTAGATTTTCCTGCTCCATGACCCGATTTTACATCAACTCGTATTAAAGTAGGATTATCCCCTTCTTGCCTATCTTGTAAGGTAGCCGCAAATTTAAAGCTGTGTGCAGGAACAACTCGATCGTCGTGATCTCCTGTAGTTATAAGCGTTGCAGGATATTGTACTCCTTTTTTAATATTATGTAGTGGCGAATAGTTTTTAAGGTATTCGAACATTTCTTTAGACTCTTCTGAAGTGCCATAATCATATGCCCAACCTGCTCCCGCTGTAAACGTATGATAACGTAACATGTCTAAAACGCCAACCGCTGGCAAAGCCACTTTGGCCAAATCTGGACGTTGGGTCATAACGGCACCAACTAATAATCCACCGTTTGAACCGCCTTTAAGTGCCAAAAAATTGGTAGACGTAAATTTTTCAGATTTCAAAAATTCTGCCGCAGCAATAAAATCATCAAATACATTTTGTTTTTCCATTTTTGTGCCCAAATCATGCCATTTTTTTCCGTATTCGCCACCGCCACGAATGTTTGCTACAGCAAGAATTCCATTATTTTCTAACCAAATTGCATTTGCAATTCCAAAACTTGGAGTCAAACTAATATTAAAACCGCCATATCCATAAAGAATGGTTGGGTTGTTACCGTCTAGTTTTAATCCTTTTTTATGGGTAATAATCATCGGAATTTTTGTGCCATCTTTTGAAGCATAAAAAACTTGAGTGGATTGGAAGTTATCAGTATTAAATTCTATTTTCGGAAATTTATATAAAGCAGAACCTTGTTCATTTACTTCGTATCTGTATATTGCACCGGGCGTTATATAATTTGAAAAAAAATAATAAAGGGTTTTGTCTTCACGTTTGCCGCCAAATCCACCAACAGTTCCAATTCCAGGCAGTTTAATATCTGTTATTAATTTTCCGTCATAGCCATATTGTTGCACAAAAGAAACGGCATCTTTCATGTAATTTGCAAAAATATAGCCACCACCAGTAGATGGAGAAAGTACATTTTTTGTTTCTGGAATTACATCTTTCCAATTTTCAGAAGTTGGGTTTGAGGCATCGACTGAAACTACTCTTTTATTGGGTGCTTCAAAGTTGGTAACAATAAACAATTTTGATCCAAAATTATCAATAACATCTACATCGTTATCGTAACCAGAGGCTATCGTTATAAATTTACTTTTAGGATCTTTCAAATTTAATACATACAGCTCATTTCCTGAAGTTGAATTGGCAGCAGATACAAACAAGTAGGCATCATCTTCAGACACATATCCACCAACATAGCGGCGTTTGTCTTTATCTCCAAAAACAACTTTGTCGGTAACTTGTTGCGTTTTTAACTTGTGGTAATATAGTTTATGTTGGTCGGTCTTGGCAGATAGTTCACTTCCTTTTGGCTTGTCATAACTAGAATAATATACCCCTTCATTTCCTTTCCAAGACAAACCGCTAAATTTTACATCGACTAATCTATCTGACAAGACTTTTTTTGTAATGGCATCAATAAACACGACACTTCGCCAATCACTTCCAGATTCTGAAATAGAATAGGCTGCAATGGCACCGTTTTTGGAAAAACTTACTTGGTCTAGCGATGTGGTGCCGTCCTTAGAAAATGTATTTGGATCTAAAAAAACTTCTTCTTCACCTCTGGCATTTTGTCTGTAAAGCACCGATTGGTTTTGAAGCCCATTATTTTTGTAGTAATAATTAAAATTTCCTTCTTTGAAAGGTGCTCCAATTTTTTCGTAATTCCAGAGTTTGGTCATGCGTTCTTTTATAGCTTTTCGGAAAGGAATCTTTTCAAAATAGGCGTTTGTAACTTCATTTTGAGATTTTACCCAAGCACCAGTTTCTGGAGATTTATCATCTTCGAGCCAACGATAAGGATCTTCAACTTTGGTTCCAAAATAGGAATCTGTATGATTTATTTGTGCCGTTTTGGGATATTTTATATTTTCAATTGGTTTTGAAGGATCGATCATGCGTATTTGAGCGTTTAAATTCAATATTGAAATAAGTGCCCCTATTTGAACTATTTTTTTCATGAGAAATTATTTTAACAAATGTAATTAAAGTCATTGTTAAAATTATTTTAAATTTTACAGAAATAAAAAACGCTTCTGCAAAAAATACAAAAACGTTTATTAAAATTGATAGTGCTTGATTTTAAACCAAACTATTCTTAACCAAATACTCAGCAATCTGAACTGTATTTGTTGCTGCACCTTTACGAAGATTATCGGCTACGATCCACATATTCAAAGAGTTTGGTTGGCTCTCGTCACGACGAATACGACCCACAAAAACAGCATCTTTACCGGCTGCAAATAACGGCATTGGGTAGGTAAAAGTGTCCAAATTGTCTTGCACTTCGACACCTGAGGTATTGTGTAAAATGCGACGCACTTCGTTCACTTCAAAATCATTGGCAAACTCCACATTTACGGCTTCACTATGTCCACCAACAACTGGAATTCGCACTGCTGTAGCTGTCACAGCAATGGTGCGGTCGTCAAGAATTTTTTGGGTTTCGCGTACCAGTTTCATTTCTTCTTTGGTATATCCGTTTTCTTCAAAACTATCGCATTGCGGAATAGCGTTGCGATGAATTGGGTATTTGTACGCCATTTCGCCTTGAACGCCAGCATATTCGTTTTCGAGTTGTTGCACGCCTTTCACACCAGTTCCTGTAATAGATTGGTAGGTAGAAACAATCACTCGTTTTATTTTATATTTGGCATGCAACGGTGCCAAAGCCATGACTAACTGAATTGTTGAACAATTGGCGTTTGGTATAATTTTATCTTCTTTAGTTAAAATGTTTCCATTAATTTCAGGAACTACTAGCTTTTTGGTTGGATCCATGCGCCAAGCAGATGAATTATCTATCACTGTTGTTCCAGTTGCTGCAAATTTTGGAGCCCATTCCAAAGAGGTTTCGCCACCAGCCGAAAAAAGTGCAATGTCAGCTTTCATATCGATTGCGGTTTGCATGCCTACTACTTTATATTTTGTTCCTTTGAATTCGATTTCTTTTCCGATAGATTTTTCTGACGCTACAGGAATCAACTCTGTAATTGGAAAATTTCTTTCTGCTAAAACTTGAAGCATTACTTCACCTACCATTCCGGTGGCACCTACAACGGCTATTTTCATATAAAATAGTTAGATTTTAATAATATTTTGAAACACAAAAGTAGCTAGAAAATTGGTTTTTAATTACGATTTGGAAATTATTTTTTGAAATTGACATTGAAATTGAGCTTGCCATTGTAAAGAAAAACCGCCTCAATTATGAAGCGGTTTGGTTAGAATATATAATGTAGCGGAAATTACTTTTTTAATAAATCTCTAATTTGCGTTAGCAATTCTTCTTGAGATGGCCCTGCTGGCGGCGCATCTGGAGCTGGTTTTTTCATTTTAGCGTAAGCTTTGATGATCATAAACATTACCATTCCAACAACTACAAGGCTAACGATAGAGTTAATCCAAGCACCGTAACGAACTGCATTTTCTGGGCTAGTGATTGCGCCTGCTGCATCTTTCACTTCTGGAGAAAGTACATACTTCAAGGCAGAAAAATCTACTCCACCAGTTAGCATACCTACAAGTGGCATTGCGATATCAGCAACAAATCCGTTTACTACTGCTCCTACAGCACCTGCCATAATCACACCGATAGCAAACTCAATTACGTTACCGGTCATAATGAAATTCTTAAATTCTTTTAACATAATAATTCAAATTTAGTTAGTATTTATTTGTTTTAACGGTACAAATATATATTTAATTTTAACATTTCATTAAATATTGATTAAGTTTTTTACTATTGTTATTAAATTTCAAGTTGAAAAATAAATTATTTTTTCACAAACTTACTACTCGCAACACCATTATTAGTAGTTAATTTTACAAAATAAGTTCCTATTTTTAAATCGGCTACATTCAAAGTCACAGTTGGGTTGATAACAGTTTGCACCAATTGACCTAACATTGTATAAATAGTCAAACTTAAAATTTTTGCGTCTTGTTTTGCTTTTATAGAAAGCACTTCTGCTACTGGATTTGGGTAAATGGTAAAATAGTTGTCAAACGCAAAAGTATCATTGCCCAATGTCGTAAACGTAGAAGTTGCCGTATTGGTAACTATTGGAAAATTATAATCAAAATAAATATTGGCTGAATTACTTATTGTGTTTCCAACAACCAACGTTGGTTTCGTTTTTATTTTGAAAACCACATAACCATCGTTAGTAGCATCATCGAAAGGAAGATTGATGTTTTCGAAAATAAATTCTACTTTGTTGGTGTTGGTAATTCTTGTAAAGCAAGAATGTGAAGCATCGGTCATCTGTAGACTAGCAATATCAAATTTCGTGGTTTCAATCATGTCTTTTACTACAATGTTTTGTGCAGCAAAAGTTCCTGTATTTTCGAAACGAATTTTATAATGCACATATTTACCAATATTACTTGGATTAATGGTTGTGCCTTCTAAACACGTTTTATCATTTGGATCGAACGAGTTTACAACTACTTGAGGCAATGTAAAAGTATTATCATCTGGTGTTTCGTCTGTACTCAAGCCACTGGCAGTTGCTGAATAACTCAAAATATCGCCGCCATTAACTGCTGGCGTTTCCATAGGAGAATTTACATTTAAAGTAACAAGAATCTCACCACTTTGAAATGGTGCAATTGTACCAACAGCCCAAGAAAGTATTCCTGTTGCTTGCGTTGATGGCGAAACACTTGAAGAAACATAATCTAAAATGGCATCGTTGTAATTGAAATTGATAGTTGTGTTTTCTGTTTGATTACCTTTATTTTTATATTTAATTTTATAGTTAGCATCAAATCCAGGAAGAGCTACATTTACTGGAATTATAACTATTTCTAAATCGTGATGAATACCATTGGGAGCAATACAAAAATCTTGATTAAATGGACTGGTTGTAGCAGGAAAAATTACAGTTGCACTTGTAGGCGAAGCAGTAAAATAACTTGGATTTTCGAATTGCGGCGTTAAAGTATGAGTTCCCGCTTGAACAGAAATAGAATAACTTCCAGAAGCATTAGAAATTAAACTTCCAGAGGTTGTACCATTGTTTATATTAAATTTTAAATTTGTATAAACTGGATCTAGAGAATCGCAACCATTATTGTTGCTGTCTGTTTTATTGTTACCTTGAATAGTATAAAAAGCTCCTCCGGGTGTAAAACTACAATAACTGTTAGTATGACAATTAGTATAGCCATAACCATTAATTTTTTGTTGCACTAGCGTTAGGTCTTCACTGTCGGAACAGATATATACAAGATTGGGATTTGAAAAAAATGTTAAAAAACTATCATTCCAGATAACATTACTATTATTTTTGATATTAAGGCTTGTTAATTGGTTGATTGAGCAATTTAATGTTGTTAAATTTATTAAGTTACTGATGTCAATACTTAAAATTTGATTATAACTACAATTCAAGGTTTTTAAATTTACTAAATTATTTAAATCAAGACTTTGTAATTGATTATTACTACAATTATATTCAATCAAATTCGACAATCCATTTATATTTGGATTTAGAAATGGATTGTAATTACAAAATAAATATTTTAAATTTATCAATCCATTCAGATTTAAATCCGAAAGTAAATTGCTACTGCAGTTTAAGGTTACTAGATTTGTTAAAGAAGTGACATTTAAATTTTGGAGTTGATTTAGAGAGCAATTTAGGCTTAGCAGATTACTTAAACCATTTAAATTTAATGTGGCGATTAGATTACCAGAACAGGATAAAGTTTGCAAGACAATTAAACTAGAAATTTCTAGATTTGAAATTTGATTAAAACTACAACTAAGATATTCAAGATTTATTGCCCCTAAAACATTTAAATTGGAAATTTGATTGTTAGAACAGTTCAAAAATTTAAGATCAGTACATGCTGAAACATTTAGACTTGTAATTTGATGGACACCACAATCCAAATAAACCAAGTTGGTAAAGGCTTCAATTCCAGACATATTTGTAATATCGGCGTCGCTTAAAAATAAATTACTTATTTTAAGAAATTTAATTGTTGATGCCTCGTTAACTTGAATTTGTCCGTCATTATTTATATCAATCGTATTGTGATTAAAAACAGACCAAAAGCCATTATCGTTAAATGGAGTTTCTGTAGAAGCAATTTGATTACTAGAACTAGCACTCAACAACTTTGCCTTAAAAACTGGATCAGGAATATTCACAATCTGCGCATGGGCAAAACTCAAAAAAAGAAAAGCAATTTAGAGTAAAGTAAGGTCTTTTCATAATTTGAAATGGTTTAAAAATCAAAAGTAACCAAAAATTTGTAAAAAATAATTTATTGCTGTAAAAAAAGATTAAAATTTTATTTGTAACTTTGGTTATATTTTTTAAAAATGGATTTACAAACTCGAAAAATAAACTTCATTCAAGACTTTCTGAAATTAGAAAGTGATAAAATTGTTGCGCAATTTGAAAAGTCACTACAAAAAGAAACGCAAAACAATGCTTCCTTCAAGCCAATGTCTATAAACGAATTTGAAGCAAGAATTGCCAAGTCAACCAAAGATTCTAAAAACGGAAAAGTTACCGATGTTGACAACTTACTGTCCGAGATTGAAAAATGGAGTTAAAGATAGTTTGGACTGATTTTTCAAAAAAAGAACTTAAAAATATTTTTGAATATCATAAAGATAATGCTAGTCTAACAATAGCCAGAAAACTTGTGTCTGGAATTGCAAAAGAAACTTTAAAACTAAAAAAGCAACCCTTTATTGGTCAAGAAGAAGATTTGTTGCAATCAGATTCTTGAGAATTTAGATATTTGGTTTATAAAAACTACAAGATCATTTATTTGGTTAAGTTTCAAGAAAATTTAATTGAAATTTATGACGTTTTTGATACTCGACAAAATCCCGTTAAAATGGAAAGAAATATTTGATTTTGATTAATGATTTTATATTTAATAAATTCTATTCTCTATAAAAAACTCGTTTCACACGCTGCGAAATACTCGTTAAAATTTCATAAGCAATCGTTTGTGTTTTTTCGGCAATACGATTTATAGTTGGGTTTTTGCCAAAAACAATCACTTCGCTACCTTCGTGGCATTCAATATCTGAAACATCGACCATCATCATGTCCATGCAAATGCTGCCGACAATCGTAGCTTTTTGGTTGTTAATCATTACATAGCCAACCGAGTTGCCCCAAAGGCGAGCAATTCCGTCGGCATAACCTACTGGTAATGTGGCAATTGTAGTATTTCTTTCGGCAACAAAACGACGTCCATAACCAACACTTTCGCCTTTGTCAATTGTTCGGATTTGCGAAATAATGGTTTTTAAAGTCGAAACGTTTTCGAGTTGTTTCTGCTCTTCGTTATCGTTAGAAATCCCATACAAACCGATACCTAGCCGCACCATATCGTATTGCGCTTTCGCGAAATTTGAAATCCCAGAGGTATTCAAAATATGTCGAATTGGGTCGATTTGTAATTCGCTCATTAATCTCGAAGATAATTTCTCAAACAATGCAATTTGCGACATTGCAAAAACATAATGTTTGCCGTCGTCACTAGTGGCCATGTGCGACAAAACACTTTGCACGCGAACCGTTTTTTTATTTTTCAAAATCGAAATCAACTCGTCCAACTGTTCTTCTTCAAAACCCAAACGATGCATTCCAGTATCCAATTTAATATGTATCGGAAACTGCGAAAGTGCTTTTTGATCGGCAATTTTCAAAAAAGCCAACAAGCCTTTTATAGAGTATATTTCTGGTTCTAGTTCGTGCTGAATGATGGCTGGAAAACTCGAATTTTCGGGATTCAAAACCATGATTTTGGTTTTTATTCCAGCGTTTTTGAGCGCAATTCCTTCATCGGCGAAAGCCACACCAAGATAATCGACATTATGATGTTCGAGCAATTTTGCAATTTCAAAACCACCATTTCCATAACCAAACGCCTTAACCATAACCATAATTTTGGTCTTCGGCAGTAATTTGGCTTTATAAAAATTGAGGTTTTCGCTGATGGCATTTAGGTTAATTTCCAGCACAGTTTCGTGTGTTTTTTCTTCTAATAAACTTACAATATCTTCAAAATGAAAATTCCGTGAACCTTTTATCAATATGGTTTCTTCGCCAAACGGAATCTGGTTTATTGTCGCTATAAATGCTTCAGTCGACTCGAAAGCAATGCAATTTGGAAATTTATTTTTAAACTCTGAAATCGTTTTGCCAATGGCAATAACACGTTGTATTTTATTGGAAACAAGCAATTGCGAAACTTTGGCATACAATTCCTCGACAGCCAAACCACTTTGAAAAATATCCGACAAAATCACCGTTTTCTTTTTGTATTGTTTTTGATTTTCCAGAAAATCCAATGCTATTTTTAACGACTGAAAATCCGAACTATAACTATCATCAATTAAGGTTGTTTTCTTGATTCCGTTTTTTACTTTGAGGCGCATTTCGATAGGAAACAACAACGCCATTCGATCTTGAATCGTATTTTGGTCGTATTTCAAATACAATAAAACCATCAAACATTGTATGGCGTTTTCTATTGAAGCTTGGTCTTGAAACGGAATCGAAATTTGAAAACACAATTTTTCGAACGTTATTTTAAGATCGGTTTTTGTGCCGTGCGAAGTTACAATCACAAAAACATCGGCACTTTTATCGTCCGAGCTCCACGAAAATGTTTTAATTTTCGGATTCAGAAAAGCAATCGTAGTTTTGTTTTTATTAAGAATCAACGTTTGAACTTCTGAAAAAAGTTTTAGTTTTTCTTTGATTTTCTGACCAATATCTGCAAATCCTTCGTCGTGTGCAGATCCAATATTTGAGAGAATTCCTATCGTTGGTCGAATAATTTTTTGAAGGTTTTCCATTTCGTTGATGGTCGAAATTCCGGCTTCAAAAATTCCAAAATTATGTTTTTCGTCAATCGCCATCACCGAAAGCGGAACGCCAACTTGCGAGTTATAACTTTTTGGACTTCTTACGATATTATAATCTGGACTTAACAAAAAATTGATCCATTCTTTAATTATCGTTTTGCCATTGCTGCCCGTAACGCCAATAACCGGAAAATCGAATAAACTTCTGTAATACGCCGCCAAACTTTGTAAAGCTTCGGTCGTGTTTTCGACCAGCAAGAAATTCGCTTTTTGAGCTAAATGTTCTGGAATTTTGCTCACAACAAAGTTAAAAACGCCTTTGTCAATAAGACTTTCTATATAATCATGACCGTTATTATTAGCACCAACAATGGCAAAAAATAGCGTAAATTGTCCGTTTTGCAACGAGCGACTGTCTATAGAAACATGGTCTATAAACGACTCTTTATTTTCGCCATAAAAAGTAGCTTTAATAACAGAAATACTATTTTTTAGAAGGAAAGGCAAAGGCTATTTTTTAGTTTTTTTAGATACATTTTCAACATCTTTCACTAACATATTTTCGCGTAAAGCGCGGTAATAGGCTGCGCGACTAAGTGGTTCGTATTCTTCGATTTCGCCAAGCAAAACAAGGTTTTCACTATCGGCTTTTCGGAAACTATAATGCGCCAAATTTCCTGTTCGCGTACAAACGGCGTGCACTTTGGTCACATATTCGGCAGTTGCCATAAGCGCTGGCATGGGACCAAACGGATTTCCTTTAAAATCCATGTCCAATCCAGCCACAATTACACGAATGCCTTGATTGGCAAGATCGTTACAAATTTTTATAATTCCGTCATCAAAAAATTGCGCTTCATCAATGCCCACAACGTCGCAACCCTGCGCCAAAATTGCAATGTTTGCAGCAGCAGGAACAGGCGTTGAGCGAATTTCGTTGCGGTTGTGCGACACGACCATTTCTTCGTCATAACGCGTATCGATTGATGGTTTGAAAATTTCAACTTTTTGCTTGGCAAATTGCGCTCTTTTGAGCCTACGAATAAGCTCTTCTGTCTTGCCCGAAAACATTGATCCGCAAATAACTTCGATCCAACCAAATTGTTCTTTATGATTTACTGTATTTTCGAGAAACATTTTGTATTTTCGTGCTTTAAATATTTTGTTTGTAATCGAAACAAATTTATCAAAAAACTGTAACCCATTTCACTATAATTTCAAAAGTTATGAAAAAAAGATTAGAAGCCGAATTAATAAGCATTGCCCACCGAGTTTTGAAGCTTAAGAACAAATCGGAAGTTGATCAATTGTATATCGAAACTAAAAAATTATATGAAACGATTACCGTTTTGAAATTTTATAACGACAATTTTGATTTAGTGAAAAATTCGGTTTCCCAAAATGATTTGGAACAAAAGTTAACTGCTTCTTTTGAAGAAAAGGAAACAAAAGCTGAAATTTCTGCGCCGATGATTGCTATTGAAGAAGAAAAAATAGAAAATAATCAAGAAGAAAATATTGTTGAAGTTGTTACTTTAGAAGAAATCGCTCCAGAAGTTGTTGAAGAAGAAATAGAAATTCTAGAAGTTGAAACTAAAGAAGAAATAGCTCCCAAAATTGTTGCTGAAGAAGTAATTGTGGAAGAAAAAATTACTGAAATTCAACCAGAAATTATCGAAGAAGTAGTTTCAAAACCAGATTTTGAATTGACTTTTGATTCCAAAATAAATGAAGACAAAAAACCTAAAGGCAACGAAATTATTTTTGATGATTTTCTCGGCCCAAATTATGCCGATCCTGTTTTTATAAAGCCTGAAGATTTGGCTATCGAAAAAGAAATCGAGAAAAAAGAAAAAGAAAAAACAGCAGAAAAATTCATTTCGTTAGAGAAAAATACTAAAGGAATTACTATCGGGTTGAACGATCGTGTGGCTTTTATGAAACATCTTTTTGCCAATAGCAGCGAAGATTATAACCGTGTTTTGTCGCAACTCATTACTTTTGACACCTACCAAGAAGCGCAAACTTTTATAGCCGATATGGTAAAACCCGATTATAACGATTGGAAAGGCAAAGAAGACTACGAAACCCGATTTATGGAAATTATCGAGAAAAAATTCTCTTAAATGGGCAAATTATTCATTGTTCCAACGCCAATCGGAAATCTCGAAGACATGACTTTTCGTGCCATTCGAGTGCTTAAAGAAGCCGATTTGATTTTGGCAGAAGATACGCGCACTAGTGGAAAATTGCTCAAACATTATGAAATTGGCACGCACATGCACAGTCATCACATGCACAACGAGCATAAAACTATTGAAAACATAATTGGTAGATTAAAAGGTGGCGAAACCATTGCGTTAATTAGTGATGCTGGAACTCCAGCCATTTCCGATCCTGGATTTTTGCTCACACGCGCTTGCGTTGAAAACAAAATAGAAGTAGAATGTTTACCTGGCGCAACGGCTTTTGTACCAGCATTAGTAAATAGCGGTTTGCCCAACGACCGTTTTATATTTGAAGGATTTTTACCTGACAAAAAAGGAAAACAAACTCGATATTTGGCACTTGCCGAAGAAACCCGAACCATGATTTTTTATGTTTCACCACATAAATTACTAAAAACCTTGGCGGAATTTGTACACTATTTTGGAGCCGATCGACCCGTTTCTGTTTCAAGAGAACTCTCAAAACTACACGAAGAAACCATTCGCGGAACTGCCGAAGAAGTGCTAAAACACTTTGAAGCTAAACCACCAAAAGGAGAAATTGTTGTGGTGGTTGGTGGGAAGAGTTTGAAGTAATTAATTTTCATTATTCTTTATTAGGAAATAGTTTCTTTTTGATTTTTCTTCATATTCAGATAGTTTTTCAAAGCATTCGTTAGGATATATCTTTTTGAATTTTTTAAATCTCTTATATTTGTAAAATTCTGATGTGAATTTTCTTAAAAGTAAACTTATTGGAGTAATAATAGATACCAAAATTAATTTTTCCATTTTCTTTATTTTTATTTTTGTAAAGATTAAAAGACTGAATTATTTAATGTGTAACATGAAATAATTTCATATAATACTTTTCATAAATCATTATTAAAAGTAAATTTTATCTAAAATTTAAAACAGGATACTTTTATTTGTTGTGTATACTAAACAATAATAGATATAAATTGTTTAGTGAGATAAACATTTTTATGCAACAAACGTTGTTTATGTTTAACAATTTAATATATTTGCATTGTTAATAACCCTACAATGGAAGAATTAAAATTTGAATTTCAGCAGAAAATAGCCCAATTATCATTAGTTTTCCAACGCTATTTAGTAGAAAAAATAGATTTAAGAAATAGATTAATTGCTGTAAAAGGGGCTCGTGGATCGGGAAAAACAACTTTGCTTTTACAAATTGCCAAGAAAAAATTTGACTTGAGTAAAACATTGTATGTAAGTTTAGATCATATTTATTTTTTTGAAAAAAAACTATATTATTTAGCTAAAGAATTTTCAGATACTGGCGGAACCCATTTGCTTTTGGATGAAGTACATAAATATCCAAATTGGTCAAGAGAAATAAAATTAATTTATGACAATTTTCCTTCTATAAATGTAATTTTTACTTCTTCATCCATCTTAGAAATATACAAAGCAGAATCTGATTTAAGCAGAAGAGCCGTTTCGTATAATCTCAAAGAATTATCTTTTAGAGAATTCATCGCTTTAGATACCGTAATTGAGTTGCCAATACTATCATTTGAAGAAATTCTAGTGAATCACAACCAAATTGCATCCGAGTTATTGCATAAAATAAAACCACTTGCCTTATTTTCAAAATATTTAAAAATGGGTGCTTATCCTTATTTTAAAGAAAACGAAGCAGATTATAATCAGAAGTTATTAAATACTATTAATTTAATAATCGAGATAGATGTTAATGCGGTAGAAGATTTGAATTTTGAAACATTAGTAAAACTAAAAAAACTATTAGTTACAATTGCTTCGAGTGCGCCTTTCACACCAAATATTACAAAATTAAGCGAAAAAGTCGGCGTGTCTAGAAACACATTGATTCAAGCCATAAAGATTTTAGACCGAGCAGAATTAGTAAACGAATTATATAAAGATGCATCTGGAATTGGTGTGCTAACAAAGCCTGAAAAATTATTTTTGAATAACACCAATTTAATGTATGTTTTAGCTAAAGAAAATATAAATATTGGAAACGTCCGAGAAACGTTTTTCTTAAATCAATTTAAAGGTATTAAAGAAATTAATTTATCGGAACAATCAGATTTTATAGTTGATAAAAAATATACTTTTGAAATTGGAGGCAAAAATAAATCTAAAAAACAAATTGCAACGCTAGAAAACGCATACATTGCCAAAGACAATATTGAAATAGGCTTTGGTAATAATATACCCGTTTGGATGTTTGGATTTATGTATTAAAAAATGTAACTTTATTGATACAATAAAAGCAATAATAGACTATATTGCATCAATAAAGTTACAAATTTAAATTTATCAATTGCTCTGAAATTTGTTGTTTTTGTAGCGTTTCAATTCCTGCAATGCCTGCATAATGCTCCCAATTGGCAATGACATCATACACCTTTTTTATAATTTCTAAAGGTTTATTAATAGCAACATTTTTGGCAACAGCGAGCAAATCTTCTAAGGAAAAATTTTCCCGTTTTCCGTTCACGCTCATTTGATGCGCTTTTAGCCAAAAATTATCAGGATTGTAAGCATAAGTAATATCATAGGCTGGCGAAAGCTGCCATTTTCCGTCAGGAAACATTAAGAAAGAAATATTTTTGGTATGATCATCCTGATTTCTTGACAAAACATTAAAAACCATTCGACGATACAATTCCTCAGAATCTGAATAAGGCAACTTCATTTGGCGCACTACCTGAAAAGCTTGCTCATACGAATAAGCTCTTGGCATATTATAATCAAAATGCGCAATGCCACAAAGGGTTTGCATGTGGATTTTTTGATTGTTTTGCCTGTCGAAACGTTTGGTCATAAAATGCGAACGTCCGTTTTCGGTCATTAATTTGCTTTCCGACATATTGATTCCAGCATCACGAGCCATCAAGTAGTAGGCATATTCTATATTGCCGTAGCCTTTTGGATCACCAAGTTGGTGGTTGGTAACACCATCAAATTTTATCAACCAATAATCAAAACCTTCCAAGCCATCTATTTGACCAGAACGTACTTCGTGCGTTGTTTCGTTATAGGCAATAACAGCTTTGGCACGAGCACCACCAGCCGAACTTCCTACTTGCAAAATGTCCGAAAAACCTTTTTCCGAATCGGTATTGGTTTTAAATTCGTTGCGCTCATCCAAGACTTCTTTGGCAAATTTTACCAGTTCTTCAATTTCAATTGTATTAGAATTTTCTTTCGTTATAGAATTTACAGGCTCAAACTCCAGTGCGCCCATGCCTCGTTTCCCGATATAACAAAGACGATCAACAGAAGTAAATTCTTTACTGTTTTTGCCTTGTTGTGACAACCAAGCATCGATTATTTGATTCCCGAATTTGTCTGGCAAGCTATCCGCAAGCAAACCCGGCAATCCTTTGAAAGTTTCTGGATTCAGACTCGGAAAAGAAAACACTTTTTGCCCTTTGTCGACGGCAGCAATAGGCATCATGATAGGCGAAATATCCAATCCTAGTTTCGGAAAAATTTTATCGAATTCAAAAACGCCAATGTTTTGTCGGGCATCCCAAAGCACAACGCCTACTTTATGATTCCATATTTTTACACTTGCAACAACCATTATTTTCTAGGTGACGAAGCTTTTTTGCGGTATTTGGACTGTTCTTCCATAACCATAATAGGGCTAATTTCGGGTTCAATGATAAATGTGTTTAACAAATCGAGTCGATCCAAAGCGCGAAGCAACTGGATCATTGTAAGCAAATTGATGGCTTGCCCAGTCTCCATGCGGCTTATCGTGACGCGATTTACACCAGAGTTTTCGGCAAGTTCTTCTTGCGATAAATTTTGGTTCAATCGCATTTGTTTAATGCTCTTGCAAAGTTCTTTTACAATCGTGACATTGGTCATTCCGTACCAGTTTCTTTTGTAACTAAATTGATCCAATGTATACATAATTATATCTTATTGACTCTAATTAGTTACAAATATACTACATCATTTCTGATAAAAAAAATATTTATCACATCATTTAAACATTTTTTAATTTAAAAAAAATTACATTCGTAAAAACATTTTTTATAAAGCTATGCGTTGGACAATCAAACAGAAACCTGAAGAAGAAAAAATAAACCAATTGACGGCTTCTTTGCAAGTTGAAAAATTTGTTGCCTCACTTTTGATACAACGAGGCATAACAACTTTTGACGAGGCACGACAATTTTTCAGACCAACTTTAGACGATTTGCACGATCCGTACTTGATGAAAGATATGGACAAAGCCGTAACTAGAATAGAAAACGCAATAGCAAACAACGAAAATATTCTGGTTTTTGGCGATTATGATGTCGATGGCACCACGGCAGTTTCATTAGTTTCTAGTTATTTAAAAACTTATTATCCCAATATTGCCACCTATATTCCAGATCGTTATGACGAAGGTTATGGCATTTCGTATAAAGGAATCGATTTTGCAGACGACAATGGTTTTTCGCTAATAATCGCACTAGATTGTGGTATAAAATCTATAGATCATGTCGCTTACGCAAAAGAACGAAACATCGATTTCATAATTTGTGATCACCATCGACCAGGAGAAATTTTACCCAATGCCATCGCAGTTTTAGACCCAAAACGAGACGATTGCCAATATCCTTATGACGAATTATGCGGTTGTGGCATCGGTTTTAAATTAATACAAGCTTTAGGACAAATCCGAAACGAGACAATTGACGACTTACTTCCGTATCTCGACTTGGTTGCCACAGCTATTGCCGCCGATATCGTACCAATGACGGGCGAAAATCGAGTTTTGGCAAAATTTGGGTTAGAAGTTATCAATGCAAATCCGCGTCCAGGGATTAAAGCCCTAATTCAAAACATTAAGAGAAAAACACTCACGATTACCGATGTTGTTTTTGTAATTGCACCACGAATAAATGCTGCTGGTCGAATCAAACATGGCAATCATGCAGTCGAATTATTAACTGAATTTGACATCGACCAAGCCGAACAATTTGCTTCAGAAATTGAGCAATACAACTCGGATAGAAAAGATCTCGACAAGCAAATTACGATCGAAGCTTTACAACAAATAGAAGAAAATAACGAGCAAAAACGCTTTACAACAGTTGTTTTTCAAGAAAATTGGCACAAAGGCGTTATTGGGATTGTAGCTTCTCGACTGATAGAAACTTATTATAGACCAACGCTGGTTTTTACAAAAAGTGGCGATAAATTGGCCGCTTCGGCACGATCGGTAAAAGGATTTGATGTCTACAATGCGCTAGAAGCTTGTGCCGAGCATTTGGAACAATTTGGCGGACACATGTATGCCGCAGGAATGACGTTGTTACCCGAAAAGTACCAAGATTTCAAAAATGCTTTTGAAAATGAAGTTCAAAAAACGATTCCGCCCGAATTATTATTGCCAGAAATAGCGGTCGATGCCGAAATTAATTTTTCGGATATCACGCCAAAAATTATGCGGTTGCTAAGTCAGTTTGAGCCGTTTGGCCCTCAAAACATGACACCTATTTTTATGACCAAAAACATGAAAGATACAGGTTATGCAAAAACAATGGGCAAAGAAGACGAACACTTAAAACTATTTGTAAAACAAAACGACTCTGAAGGAATTGGGGCTATTGGTTTTGGGCTTGGAAAAAAGCTTGAAATGACCAAAAACCGACAGCCGTTTGAAGCGGTTTACACAATTGACGAAAACGAGTTCAACGGCAAAGTAGATTTGCAGTTGCGATTGAAGGATTTGCGATAAACTAGTTGTAGGTTTTCAATTCCAACTTTTCGCCATCAAAAACGCCGTAAGTGAAATAACCAATCCAGTCGCCAAGATTAACATAATTGGCAGTTTCTCCAACAGGAACAATCATTGGCAAATGGCGATGTCCAAAGATTAAATAATTATAATGTTTGGTTTCTAGCTTGCGTTTGGCATATAAAATAAGCCACTCATTGTCTTCTCCAAGAAATTTCACATCACTTTCGCCAGAAATGAGTTTATTTTTTACAGATAAATATTGTGCCAATTTCACACCAATATCGGGATGTAACCAACTAAACAAACATTTTGAAAAAGGATTTGTAAAGACTTTTTTCATAAGTTTGTAACCCAAATCACCTGGACCTTTACCATCGCCATGACCAATCAAGAAGGTTTTATCATTAAAAGTAAATTCCTGATTATCATGAAAAACTGGAATATTTAATTCTTTTTGAAAATAATCGTTCATCCAAAGATCATGGTTGCCTACAAAAAAATAGATAGGAATTCCGCCATCGCGAATTTCGGCTAGTTTGCCCAAAACACGCACAAATCCTTTTGGAACAACGGTTTTATATTCAAACCAAAAATCGAATAAATCGCCAAGCAAAAAAATGGCTTCAGCATCTTTTTTTATTTCGTCTAGCCAAGCAACAAATTTTTGTTCGCGAGGAAAACTAGCTTCGGGTGTTGGTGCACCAAAATGCTGGTCGGAGGCAAAATAGATTTTTTTGGTTGCTTGCATTTTGTAAAAATAGAAATTCCAAATAACTTTATTGAAATTTGGAATTTTTTATATTGGAATTTTATAAATTATCAGATGCAAACCACTCTGCAAAGGAACTTTCAGTTTCTTGTAGTTTTAACGAGTGTAATTGAATATTGACTGGCAATCGTTTTTTGATTTTATTAGAAAAATCGACGACCATATTTTCACTAGTAGGTTGATAATCAACTAATATAACATGATGACCTCGCGACGAAAGTTCTTTGGCTAGTTCTACATGTGGCGTATTTTTATTGAAAACAGTGGCGTGATCGAACAAGTCGACAATTTCTTCTCGAACGATGGCTTTTAGATCCGTAAAGTCAATGACCATTCCGAATTTTACGTTGGTGTTGTCTAGAATAGGTTTTCCAATAACTGTGACCGATAACTTGTAACTATGTCCGTGAACGTTTTTGCACTTGCCATCATAGCCGTAAAGTGCGTGACCAGTTTCGAAAGAAAACTGTTTGGTAATCCTAATATTGCTCATTTTATTTTCTTGAAATGCAACGAAAAGTTATTGATTTTGCTCAAAAAGTTGGTTCTCGTTTGCCTTAGCTTCACGAGCATTAATTACTTTATTATCGTCACCAATCACAAATGCTGCAAATGATATGTTGTTTGAATTTGAAATTTTTGACGGTATTTGTAGGGTAAAATTTTTAGTAATTATTTGATTTACAGCTATATTTTCTGAAATTGGATCTCCAAGAATATTCGTCAAACTATTTCTTAAAACATGATTATGCTCGTAATTTAAGATTGGATTTATTGCATTATAAAAATTAGTGTAATTGAATTGTTTATAAACCAACTTGTTTTCTAGCAAATAAACTACCAGTTTGATGTTGGTAAAATTTGCTTGTGCAAAATTAATTTTTACATCAAGATTTATATTTCCATTAGCAATTGTAGAGTTCATTGCTATTCCAAGTCCAGAATTGTTTCCAGTCAAGTCAATTGCTTCTTTTGTATTTGTTGTTTCGGGAAAAGTCCATTTGGTTACTCTATTCAATCTTGAAACTGGTAGTGCAAGTTGGCTATTTGGTAAAATCAAATTCTTGAGTGGCGCAATACCTTCAAAATTATAAGGGTCGTTACCGTTATGGATAGCAACTGTAACGGCTTTTTCAGTTTGCTCTTTAACTAAATCGATAGCATGTGACACTCGTGTGCA
Source organism: Flavobacterium sp. (assembly GCA_043771555.1). GTDB lineage: Bacteria > Bacteroidota > Bacteroidia > Flavobacteriales > Flavobacteriaceae > Flavobacterium. The sequence goes on from JAYVHB010000083.1 coordinate 42,038, forward strand.
ATTGCCACACCAAGTACCTGTGTAATCTTCTATGAGTACATGCTTTTGAAAATAGCCTGAAACTGGCGGAGCAGTAACACTAGTATCGGCAATTTCTTTTACTACTTCGGTATCGCTACAAGAAGTAACTCCTAGAGAAAATATAGAAAATAACGATATAATAATTGAGTTTTTCATGGTTATAAAAAATTAGCACAGTTATTGAATACAAATAAACTAAAAAAAGCTTTAAACTTCACTTTATTATTTATTAATTTGTAACAATAATAACATTTATCATGAAAAAAATACTTCTTTTGGTTTTAATGAGTTGTTTCAATATGTTTTCTCAAAAAACAGTACCCGATTTGAATCTTGCCTCTATAGAAGGCAAACAAATGTCAATAAAATCTGATTTTTCTGAAAAAGATAAATTGTATGTGTTTTCTTTTTGGGCAACATGGTGCGGACCTTGCATTAATGAATTGGATGAGTTGAACGATCTACAAGTTGACTGGAAAAAAGAAGTTAATTTTGAAATAATTGCAGTGTCTACAGATGATGCTCGAACTCAAAAACGCGTAAAACCATTAGTAAACGGGAAAGGTTGGGATTATAAAATTTTGCTTGATGCCAATCAAGATTTGAAAAGAGCTCTTTCGATAGCAAATATTCCTTACACAATAGTTGTAAAAAATAATGAAATAGTGCATATTCAAAACGGTTATGTTCCTGGTAATGAGCTAGAATTATTTGAGAAATTGAAAACTTTATAATTTATGAAATTCAAAATAACGGTTGCTTTAATTTGGATTTCATTAGTTGCAAGTGCGCAAGAAAAAGGAAATTTTTTTGGAGGTTTTGAGTCCAATTCGCAATGGTACCTCAATGACAAAGGACTAAAAGATGAATTTAATAATTCGACAAAGCAAGATTCAATTCCATTGCGCTCCAATAATTACTTGTTTGTCAATTATAAAAACAAAAATTGGTCTACAGGAATTCAGGCAGAATCCTACACGAAAGCCAGACTTCTTAATTACAATCCCAAATACGAAAAAACCAATGTTGCCAATTATTTTGTAAATTATAAAAATGATAAAATAGATCTTACCGCGGGTTATTTTTATGAACAATTTGGCAGTGGTTTGTTATACAGAAGTTGGGAAGATCGAGCTTTGGGAATAAATAATGCACTTCGCGGTGGTCGACTGATTTTTAAACCTACGAATTACCTAACTTTTAAATCTATTTATGGTAATCAACGTACTGGGTTTGATGTTGCTAATAGTACAATTTATGGTTCTGACATTGAAATCGGAATCTCTGAGTTATTAAAGTTAAAAAAAACAGAGCTTTCACTAGGGTTGACCTATGTGGGTAGAGACGAAAAAACAGCTCTTGAAAACCCAAATTTTAAAGATGCAACCAATGGCTTTGCAGGACGTTTTTCGATAACACATAATGCTTATTATTTGTCATCAGAATACAATTATAAATCCAATGATGCTGTGGTTCAATCAGAAGGTCAAATCGACAATCGATTCGTAAAACCTGGTAACGCGCTACTCGTTAATACTGGATATTCAAGAAAAGGATTTGGTATAGATGCTACATTTCGTAGGTTGGAAAATATGAGTTTTTTCTCAGAAAGAGCGGCCAAAGGAAATACGTTCAACGACAGGATCATGAATTTTATTCCGAGTTTGACAAAGCAGCAACATCTCAATTTGGCCAATATTTATGTATATCAATCACAACCTAATGTTTTTCTAGAAGACGAAACTAAGGTAAAAGCTGGCGAAATTGGAGGGCAAATAGATGTTTTTTATGACCTAAAAAAAGAAACGCTTCTAGGTGGAAAAAACGGAATGAAACTTGCCTTTAATTTCTCTAATTGGAATGCATTGGGTGGTAAATTTTACATCAATAATCCTCAAGATTATAAAACCGATTTTCTTGGATTTGGAAAACGTTATTATACCGATTATAATATAGAAATTACCAAAAAATGGGATGCCAAATGGCAATTTGTGTTGAGTTACATCAATCAATATTATAACAGAAAACTTATTGAAGATGCTTCGGGCGAAGTAAATACCTCGATAGTAGGAGCTGAAGCAACATATAAACTATCTCCAAAACGTTCTTTGCGATTTGTTGCAGAACATTTATGGGCAGATTATGACAAGAAAAATTGGGCTGGTGCAACAACAGAGTTCAACTTGAATTCTAAAGTGTCGTTTTATATTTCAGATTTGTATAATTATGGAAACGATTTGACCTATTATCAAAATCATTATTATAATATTGGCGGTGCTTACCGTAAAAAATCTACCCGAATAGCACTTAATTATGGACGTCAACGCGGCGGATTAGTTTGTGTTGGTGGCGTTTGTAGAAATGTACCAACAAGTAGCGGATTATCACTATCTTTGAATACAAGTTTTTAATTTTACTACCAATCATAAAAAAATCCCGAACAATTTATTTGTTGGGATTTTAGAATAATTTTAAAAAGAGGTTTAATTTTTTATAAACTTAACGATTACTTCTTTTCCTTCCAATGTTTTAAATTGAGCAAGATAAATATTTTTAGACAATCCCGAAACATCTAAAGATTGGTTGCCAGAATTCATTTTAGTTGAAGTAACAACCTTACCACTCAAGTCATAAACTGTTGATGAAACAGGATTTTTTGCGAAAAAATCTAAACATGCTGTTACAATAGAACTTTTGAGTTGAACACTAACAGAATCTAATTGATTAAATACGGTTGTTGCTAGATTTGAGCTATAACGATAAGTAAAAGTTACCGAGTTGGCAAGTTCAATATTATTGTTGTCAATTTGAACAAATTTTAAAACATAATCTACATTTTGTCCCGCTACTATACCTGTGTTAGTATTCAAAAAATGGTCAAAGTTACCGTTTGATCCATTTGCAGGGATTAATGTTCCAGAACTTGGATATGATTCGCCTGCAACTATGCTGCCATAGCAAAGTTCGGCAAAACAAAGTTGTAGATTGTTACCATCAGAATTTACTATGCTTTCAACTTTCAATTTTACTCTAATTGGGCTAGAGGAAGTATTAAAAACTTTTAGCCCTAAATAACTATCTGTTTCATTTGCCTCATTAAAAACAAATACATCATTATTGTTTATTACTGTCCCGTCAAGCTTTTTTATACTCATTTGAGCATAACTAAATGAAAAAAATACAAATAATAAAAGTGATAATTTTATTTTCATGTCTATTAATTTAGAATTAATTTTTCGGTATAATTGATATCACCATCAGTAATTTTTACAATGTATAAACCTTTTTGAAGAGAAGAAATATTTAATTCACTTTGACCATTTACATTATCAGCCTTGAAAACAACTTTTCCTAAAATATCTACTAATTGAACAGATACATTATTATTAGTTTCAACTTTCAAAATTCCTGTTGAAGGATTAGGATAAATTCCTGTTGCATTTTTTGAAAATGTTTCACTTGCCAAACTGGCAATAACACCAAAGGTTTTGGTTATTTGGTTTGTAAAAGTTCCTCCAGAGATTCCTGAAATTTGAACACCATTTGCGAATACTCTAAATGTACCTGGACTCATACCATCTCCATATGTATCTGAAACAACAAAATTATAACAATCTAGAGGAAGCGTTAAGTTTATGTCAGGTTGAGGATAGGTTCCAGACGTAGTTCCAGAATCGGTATAAACAGGACTTTGTTGCACGACACTTCCTGCTGAATTTTTCAATACCCATGATGTTTCAGATCCATAAGCATCCGTAGTTATTTTTATAGTAATATTAGTAAATGCCGTTTCAACTGCTTTAGCAAAAGTTCCACTTCCACTATTGTTTGTTATTACGTCATCCGAAGGTAAAGTAACATTAACAGTATTCGTATTTAATATAGAATAGTTAATTGGATCAAGTGTTATTGTTTGATTTTCAAAAGTTCCTAAATTACCAGACCAATTATAAGTTTGAATTGCTCCAGAATTAACCGAGTACTGAACTGCAAGATTAGTTAAAGTGTTTTGACCTTTATTTCTTATTGTGATTTTTGGACTTACATTTCCCGTTGCTGCGCATTGAGCAGTTAAAGGTTCTACTTTCTTAAACTCAACTTCATTTGATGTTAAACCTGTATAAAGTGGTGTGGTTTCTGCACCGCTCACAATTGTTTGCGTACCTTCACTAACAAAAGCAACAACCTCAAAATCTCCCATTTCTGCGGAAATTAAATTGTATGATGCGGGTATAGAGTAAGTATACGTTTTTGTAACCAAAGATCCCGAAGTCGTTGTTGTAATATCTTCTCCCCACTGTCCTGTAAGCATATTTATTAATCTATGTTGATGTACATAATTACTACCAAGACCGCCACCAGTTTGTGCTCCTAAAGTGTTGTTTTGTAACAAAGCAACATTTAGTTTGTTTGTTGCAACTGGACTAGAACCCGTATAATATGCTTCTACATTTACGGTAAGCAGTCTTGTAACAGCATCAATTGTAGCAGTAGTCCCAACATTTACATAAGAACTTTGGGTTAATGTTTGTGCTACAGCAGCAACCCATTTGTCTCTTCCCATTGCTGTACCACCTGGATTCATAGCGGTTGAAAACGGCAAACGATTTACTGTACCTGAAGGATATCCTGCTAAATTTGATTGATTTGCAATTGCAGTACCAAACGGAGTTCTAAAATCTGGTTGACCAGCACTAGGTGTTGCAAAGCCACCAACATGTATGTTAATTAAAAATACATTATCTGGGTTCGCTTCCTTAATGGAGTTTGCAATCGCATGCCCTTGAGGACAATAAACACAATTAACCCCAGTAAATTCCTCCAAGATAATTTTTTTGTTTTGTGGTGTGGTGCTAACAATAGTTTGCCCAAAAGAAATTGAAACAGTTGTTAATACAAATAGTAAAAAAATAATTTTTTTCATGGTTTTTATTTTATGTTGTTTATAGAAAAGCAATAATACAAATTAAATATCATTATATAGTTAACTTTAGGGCTTTAAATTACTTCAAAAGACTGATTTTTAACATTTAAAGCCAAAAACGATTGAGATAAAAATATTTTTGATTTTTTTGAATAAAATATAATTTCTACTATCAACTAATTTACTACTTTTACAAAAAATTGGGGGATTAGCTCATCTGGCTAGAGCGCTTGCCTGGCAGGCAAGAGGTAACCGGTTCGACTCCGGTATTCTCCACAAAAAAACCACTAACTTTTTCGTTAGTGGTTTTTTTATAAAAAGAATATTTTTTAATTTAGTATCTGTAGTACTCTGGTTTGTAAGGTCCTTCAACACCTACGCCAATATAATCGGCTTGGTCTTTACGCAAAGTTTCCAACTCTACGCCCAACTTTCCAAGGTGCAAGAATGCCACTTTTTCGTCAAGGTGCTTAGGCAACATATACACTTCGTTGTTATAATTTGCGCTGTTTTTCCACAATTCTATTTGAGCTAAAGTTTGGTTCGTAAACGAGTTACTCATTACAAAACTTGGATGACCTGTAGCACAACCCAAATTCACCAAACGACCTTCTGCCAAAACCAAAATCTCAACACCATCAATAGTGTATTTATCCACTTGAGGTTTGATTTCAACTTTAGTATGACCATAAGTTGTGTTCAACCAAGCCATATCGATTTCGTTGTCAAAATGACCAATGTTACAAACAATAGTTTTGTCTTTCATGCCACGGAAATCTTTTTCCATAACAATATCTTTATTACCTGTAGTTGTAATAACAATATCTGCATTAGCAATAACTGATGATAATTTTTTCACTTCAAACCCGTCCATAGCCGCTTGCAAAGCACAAATTGGGTCAATTTCAGTAACTGTAACAATAGATCCAGCACCTCTAAACGAAGCTGCAGTTCCTTTACCAACATCACCATAACCACAAACTACAACACGTTTTGCAGCCAACATCACGTCAGTGGCACGACGTACAGCATCTACTGCACTTTCTTTACAACCGTATTTATTATCAAATTTCGATTTAGTAACCGAGTCATTTACGTTTATAGCTGGCATGTACAACGTTCCTGCTTTCATTCTTTCATAAAGTCTATGTACACCAGTTGTAGTTTCTTCAGACAATCCTTTGATACCAGGAATCAATTCTGGATAACGATCAAAAACCATGTTGGTCAAATCGCCACCATCATCAAGAATCATGTTCAACGGTTTTCTGTCTTCACCAAAAAACAACGTTTGCTCAATACACCAATCAAAATCTGGCTCATTCAAACCTTTCCAAGCATAAACCTGAATTCCAGCTGCAGCAATGGCAGCCGCCGCTTGATCTTGAGTAGAGAAAATGTTACAAGACGACCAAGTAACTTCTGCTCCCAGAGCGATCAACGTTTCGATCAAAACCGCAGTCTGAATTGTCATGTGCAAACAACCTGCAATACGAGCACCTTTCAAAGGTTGTTCGTTTTTGTATTCCGCCCTAAGCGCCATTAATCCTGGCATTTCGGCCTCAGCCAATTCAATTTCTTTTCTTCCCCAAGCCGCTAGAGAAATGTCTTTTACTTTAAAAGCCACAAATGGCATAGTTGATGTACTCATATTATATAGTATATTTGTTTTTTAAAATATTTTGCAAATTTACAAACTAAGTCTGTAATAAAAAACTATTTATACAAATTTATAAAACATACCAATTTGTAAAGTTTTAAAAATCAGAAAAATAAAATCAAATTTGTCATCCTGAGCTTGTCGAAGGATCAGGAGCTAATCCCGCTATTCACTACAATCTTTTCTTTTTTTAAAGAAAAAAAAGAAAAGGATTTCCGTTGCTATCGGGGCTATTATCAACCGTTTGCCATGCCGTTACATCTCGTTATAAATCATGATCCTTCCACCAAAATCCTCATCTGGAAAATTTCCGAAAGCTACACCCAACTTTTATCTGAAATAGAACTTAACCAAAAATCACAAACGCGTCTGCAATCAATGAAATCCGAAATGCACCAACGCGGATTTTTGTCAGTTCGAAAGTTGTTGCAAGAAGTTGGTTATTCAGACTTCGATTTAGTTTATACCGATGAAGGAAAACCAAATTTAAAACCAAATAATTGTCAAACTGAGCCTGTCGAAGTGTCTATTTCACACTCACACGATTTTGCATCGATCATTATTAGCGAAAAACCAGTTGGTATCGATCTCGAAATTTGCAAAGAAAAAATTTTGAAAATCGCACCAAAGTTTATGAATATTTGCCGTCTCGAAAACCTTTCGCACGAGGATCAAATCAAAAAAGTAACCGTCATTTGGGGCATAAAAGAGTCGGTTTTCAAAATCAAAAACCAAAAAGGAATTAGTTTTCAAAATAATATTTTCGAAAACCAATTTGATTTGAAAGACAAAAAAACAAAAGCCAAATTTTGTTTTGAAAATGTAATCGAAAACTACGAGGTTTATTTTCAAGAAATAGAAAATTATATGTTGGTGTATGCATTTGAAGAAAAATACCTTTTAATCCACTAAAATCAGAGTTATCTGCATTAAACAAATGATAAACATTTATCAAAATATACTACAATCAAAAGCAGCAAGCCAAAAAATGCTCGCCATCTTGATCGATCCCGATAAGGTAAAAGTAAAAGCAATCGAATCGCTCTCCGAAAAAATAAACCAATCGCCAGCGACGCATATTTTTGTTGGCGGAAGTTCTTTCGCTGGAAATCATTTGGACGAACTAATTCTGAAATTAAAACAAAACACCAAATTACCAATATTACTTTTTCCGGGAAATCCATCTCAAATTTCGGATAAAGCAGATGGTATTTTGTTCCTAAGTTTACTTTCGGGCAGAAACCCCAATTTTTTGATAGAACATCAAGTAAATGCCGTTCCTATTCTCAATAAAACCAATCTCGAAATCATTTCGACAGGCTATTTACTAATAGAGAGCGGTGCAGAAACTGCCGTAGAACGAGTTAGCCAAACCACACCTTTAGCTATTTCTAATCCAAATTATATTGTCCAAACTGCACAAGCCGCCGAAATGTTAGGAAGCAAACTTATTTATCTTGAAGCTGGAAGCGGCGCCAAAAATGCAGTGCCGTTAGAAATAGTTTCATTAGTTTCCAAAAATATTTCAATTCCGCTTATCGTTGGTGGCGGAATCAAATCGTTATCCAACATAGCAAAAGCCTATCAAGCTGGCGCCGATTTGGTCGTTATTGGTACCGCTTTTGAAAATGATTCTGATTTCTTTAACAAGACCTGACAGGTTTTTAAAACCTGTCAGGTCTAAACAAAACTAAATGATTGATTTTTTTTTAAATGCCTATAAAAACGCTTCGCAAACCCAAATTATTTTGGAATCTATCGCTTTTGTATTCGGGATTCTAAGCGTTTGGCTTGCCAAAAAAGAAAATATTTTGGTCTATCCAACAGGATTAATCTCCACAATTATCACTACCTATTTATTATATCAAGCACAGTATTTTGGAGATATGACCATGAACTTCTACTTTTCAATTATGAGTGTTTACGGCTGGTACAGATGGCAATCAAATAATAACCAACAAGAATTAGAAATTACCAGAACCAACACCAAAGAAAAGATTATTGGATTTTTGATGTTTATTCTCACCATAATTTTTACCTACTTGGTTTATCTTTTTTTCGATTACAAACTTGAAATTCCCAATTATATTGATATTTTTACATCAGGAATATTTTTTACGGCCATGTGGTTCATGGCGCTTAAAAAAATAGAAAACTGGACACTTTGGATACTTGGCGATTGCATCGTAGTGCCAATTTTTGTTCATCGAGGACTCGGAATGTTGGCCTTGCAATACATCATTTTTACAGTACTTGCCGTTTTAGCATACATACAATGGAAGAAAATTTTAGCAAAAAAGATTTAGATCAAATACACGAACACGGAATTTCGTTACAAAAAATCGAACAACAACTTCAGTTTTTTAGAAACGGTATCGCAAAAATTATCCTAGATCGACCTGCTATAATCGATGACGGAATCCTAAAAGTTTCTGAAGAAGAAGCATCAAGATACGCCTCTTTTTTTGACAAGCAAAAGCAAAACTTGAAAATCAAAAAATTCGTTCCTGCATCGGGTGCAGCCAGCAGAATGTTCAAATTTTTAAGCGAGTTCCTTAACGAATTTGACATCGAAAAAGAAACCATAAACGGTTATATAAATCGAAAAAACGACACCAATCTTTCTGTTTTTTTGGCAGGAATGGAAAAATTTCCTTTTTTCGAAAAAATTCATTCCCAAATAAAAAGCAATTTTCCAGATTTTTCGTCTTGGGATCGCGATAAAAAAAACCTGCATTTTATCAAAATCCTTTTAGATAAAACCCAACTAGATTTTGCCAACAAACCCAAAGGAATCCTGCCGTTTCACAACTATGAAAGCAGTATTGCAACACCAGTAGAAGAACATCTCAAAGAATCTGTTTCCTACGCCAACTCCAACAATAAAGCTTTTCTGCATTTCACCATTTCCGAAGAGCATCAACAAGAATTTGAAACTATAATCAACCTTATAAAGCCAGCAATCGAAGAAACTTCAAAGGTTAAAATAGACATTAATTTTTCATACCAAAATAAAAATACGGATACCATAGCAGTAGATTTGGACAACAATCCATTTCGGGATGAAAACCAAAACTTAGTTTTTCGTCCAGGCGGTCATGGTGCATTAATCGATAATTTGAATACGCTCGATGCCGATTTAGTTTTTGTAAAAAACATAGATAATGTGATTCAAAATCATGTTGAATATGTAGCCAAATACAAAAAGACCTTAGCTGGAATTTTATTGAAAATTCAAGAAAAAGTATTTCAGTATTTAATTCAAATTGAGAAAAACCAAATTCAGGAAAAGCAAATTCAAGAAATTTTCGACTTTGCAACGCAAAAATTGAATGTTGAAATTATTGATGATTTTGATAAATATACTTTAGAAAACAAAATTCAATACCTAACCGCTATCCTCAATCGCCCTATTCGCGTATGCGGGATGGTAAAAAACGAAGGCGAACCTGGTGGCGGACCGTTTTGGATAGTAGGGCAAAAAGGCAAAGTTTCATTGCAAATAATTGAAAGCTCACAAGTAGATTTGAACGATGTTTCTCAGAAAAATATTCTAGAAGCCTCCACGCATTTCAATCCTGTAGATTTGGTTTGTGGGCTCAAAAATTATAAAGGACAAAAATTCGATTTAGCAAGTTTTGTCAACGAAAATCGTGGTTTTATAGTTTCCAAAACCAAAAATGGAAAAAACCTTAAAGGCTATGAACTTCCTGGTTTATGGAACGGTGCGATGGCCAAATGGATCACTGTTTTCGTGGAAGTGCCACTCATTACTTTCAACCCAGTAAAAACTGTAAACGACTTGCTAAAGGCAGCACATCAACCTCAATAATGGATCAAGAAAAAATCATATCCGAACTCACCTACAAAGCCGTCCGAAGCTCGGGCGCAGGTGGTCAAAACGTTAATAAAGTTTCTTCAAAAGTAGTTTTGACATTCGATTTTGCTAACTCTCAATCTTTATCTGACGATGAAAAAGAACTTTCAAAAATAAAACTAAAATCCAAACTTACCAGCGATGGAATCTTAATTCTCAACTGCGATGAAGACCGAAGTCAGCTCAAAAACAAAGCATTGGTAACCAAACGATTCCTCGATATTATTAAAAGATCATTAGTCGTTCCAAAACCAAGAAAACCCACCAAAACACCAAAATCAGTTATTGAAAAACGACTTAAAAACAAAGCTACGAAAGCATTTGTAAAAGAAACCCGCAAAAAACCCGAGTTATAAATTGCAATTTCAATTACAATGTCAATAAAAACTAATCTTCATTTGAAATTGATTTTTGAAATTGATTTTTGATATTGAATTTGATTTTGATATTGCAATTGAATTTTGTAATTTTGTACCGTCTCAAAAGGGGTGCTCTACCAAGGGCTGAGATTATACCCAATGAACCTGAGCAGGTAATGCTGCTAAGGGAAAAGACAAATTTGGCGAAAGCTGTTTGTCATATTTTCTATTAATAAACATAATAATTACCTCTTTTTATTTGTAAAAAACTTTACAAATGAATTATTTATCTAAAAATCTATTTTCTTTTTTCTTTTTTCTTTCTTCTTTTTTCGTCTTCTCGCAAGCAAAAGATTCGACACAAGTCAACCAACTCGACGAAATTCTAATTTCTGCCACTAGAGCGACCACCAAAACACCAATGTCGTTTACCAACGTTTCCAAAAAAGAAATCGCCAAACGAAATCTTGGTCAAGACATTCCTATTTTAATGAATTTCTTGCCTTCTGTAGTAACAACTTCTGATGCGGGTAATGGTTTTGGTTATACCGGAATTCGCGTTCGTGGCTCCGATGCCACACGCGTTAACGTAACCATCAACGGGATTCCGTACAACGATTCCGAAAGTCAAGGTACTTTTTGGGTAAACATGCCCGACTTTGCCTCGTCGCTCGAAAGTATACAATTGCAACGTGGCGTAAGCACATCTACAAATGGATCGGGAGCTTTTGGTGCAAGTTTAAATATGCTAACCGATTCGTATTCTCAGAAAAGTGCTGGCGAAATTAACAACTCCATCGGAAGTTTTAATTCTAGAAAACACACTGTAAAATTCAGTACTGGATTGATGAACGATCATTTCGAGATTGCAGGTCGTGTTTCTAATTTGAAATCAGATGGTTATATAGACAGAGCTTCTTCCGATTTAAAATCGTATTTCTTACAAGGCACCTATGTTGGCAAAACAACCTTATTAAAAGCGTTGGTTTTTGGTGGAACCGAAAAAACATATCAATCATGGTATGGACTTGAAGATCCTGAAAAGCTGCAAAATGATCGAACTTATAATATAGCAGGAATGTATACAGATGCTGCTGGCAGCATACAATTTTACGACAATCAAACAGACAATTACCAACAAGACCATTATCAGTTGCATTGGAATGAAAGGTTATCAGACAATTGGAAGAGTAATTTGGCAGTTCATTACACAAAAGGAAAAGGCTATTATGAGAATTATAAAGTTGATGTAAACGGTGCCGATTATGGCTTAAAAACAGATCTTACTCAAGTAATTTTAAATACAGATTTAATCAATCAGCAATGGCTAGATAACGATTTTTATGGCAGCACTTTTTCTGTCAATTATAGAAATAGAAAAATAGATTTCATCATTGGAGGAAGTGCCAACAAGTATGAAGGCAAACATTTCGGAAAAGTTATTTGGGCTGCAAGTATGCTTATTCCTGCTCCCGGCGATCGTTATTATGACAACTTTTCAATTAAGACTGACATCACCCTTTTTGCAAAAACAAATTATCAAATAACAGATAAACTAAATCTTTTTGGCGATATACAGATAAGAAATGTGAATTATAAAGCCAATTTCAATCCATTTGAACCTATTAATGAAACTTATACCTTCTTTAATCCAAAAGTAGGTGCCACTTTTGCGCTGAACAAAAACCAAAATTTATATTTTTCGTACGCCAAAGCCAGTCGGGAACCCAATCGAACCGATTTTCAAAGCGGTAAGCCAAAACCCGAAAGTCTAGACGATTATGAGCTTGGATGGCGATTTACGAATTCTAAAACCAAAATCAACATCAATGGATTTTTGATGCAATACAATAATCAATTGGTTTTGACTGGAGCTTTAGACGACGTTGGAAACCCATTGCGAGCCAATTCAGGAAAAAGTTATCGAGCAGGAATTGAGGTTGATATGAATTTACAAATCTCTGAGAAGTTTCTACTAAAACCAAATTTTACCGTAAGTCAAAATAAAAATAAAGATTTCAATTTCCAACGTGATGGTATTTTGCAAAATTTAGGATCTACAAACATTGCTTTTTCGCCAAATCTTATTTTTGGGAATCAGTTTTTAATTTATCCCATAAAAAATCTAGAAATTGGTTTTTTATCTAAGTTTGTTGGTGAGCAATACATGGGAAACATCGATTCTAAAAATTCTAAGTTAAAATCTTATGCCGTGAATGATTTTTCTATTTCGTATGAAATTATACCGAAAACCATTTTCAAATCAATTATAATTAATGGCTTAGTCAATAATTTTTTTAATCAGAAATACGAAAACAATGGTTATTTTTATACTTTCGACGATGATTATTCAATTCCTCAAGTAGTTACCACAATCGAAGGAGCTGGATATTACCCACAAGCTGGAATCAATTTTTTGATGGGCTTGAGTTTAAAATTTTAATTATAAACTCGAATATTTTCTGGATTCAAAATCTCGACTTGATAGGGTTTCATGGTATATTGTCCTGTGCCAACACCTGTAAAAATGTTGTATTTTTGGTTGTCACAATCACATTTTGTTTCCAAGCCAACAATTTTGAGTAAAGAGCAATCGCTAGGAGCTTGGTTGGGACAAGCGGCTTCCCAAGCGCGATATTCAGTATCAGATATTCTTAAAATAACAATTCCTTTTACACCAAGACCTTGAGCCGAAAGGTAAACAGGATTAATATTGGACCTTAAACCATAGAAGCTTGGCAAATTCAAATTTATAGGAAATGAAAAAGAGTAATCTGGCAAAAACGGATTTACGTTTCGCTTGTTATTATCATCACAATTAATAAATAGAATCGTAAAAAGAGCAAAATATAAATACTTTTTCATTTTTTTTATAAAAATTTGATGAAACAAAAATAATTTATTTAAATTTGATTTCTGAATGATTAACATTTAATTTACGATTTAAAAAAATTACTATATTTGCAAAAAGAAATTCTATCGCGGTAGAATTTCTTTTTATTTTTATATAAAACGAGGAAATTATGAGCGCAGTATCTTATTACACAGCAGAAGGATTAAAAAAATTACGAGACGAACTAGATCACTTAAAAAGCGTGATGCGACCTAAAGCATCCGCAGATATAGCGGAAGCCAGAGACAAAGGCGACTTGTCTGAAAATGCCGAATACGATGCCGCCAAAGAAGCGCAAGGAATGCTTGAAATGCGTATTGCCAAAATGGAAGAAATTCACTCTAATGCAAGATTGATTGACGAATCCACACTAGATTTTTCGAAGGCATTGGTATTATCAATTGTAAAGATCAAGAATCAAGCTAACGGAATGGAATTGAAATATACTTTGGTAGCCGAAAGCGAAGCCGATCTCAAAACAGGAAAAATATCAGTAACATCGCCTATAGGAAAAGGATTATTAGGAAAATCTGTAGGCGATATTGCTGAAATTACAGTGCCAAACGGAACATTAAAATTCGAGATTTTGGAGATTTCCAGGGATTAGTTTTCAGTTTTCAGTAGCAGTTTTCAGTAAGCAGTTTTTAAAAATATTGAAAAAGTTTTGAGCATTTATTTGGTTTATATTTTACACATAAAGTATCAAAACTATGTAAAATAAAATGTCTTAAAATCTCTTTTGTAAAGCTAAATTCTATGCCTTCATATGTTAAAAACGATTAAAAACAAATACGATATCATATTAATGTCATTTAAAATCAAAAAATATGAGTTCCATATTTACCAAAATAGTAAACGGCGAAATCCCTTGTTATAAAATTGCCGAAACCGAAGATTTTTTGGCATTTTTGGATGTAAACCCAAATGCTGCTGGGCATACCTTGTGTATTCCAAAACAAGAAGTCAATAAAATTTTTGATATTGACGATGCATTGTATATTGGTTTACTGCAGTTTTCTAAAAAAATTGCAATTGCGCTCGAAAAATCAATTCCTTGTAAGCGTATTGGCATGGCTGTAATTGGTCTCGAAGTGCCACATGCTCATGTACATTTGATTCCGTTGAACGAAATGGACGAAATGCGTTTTGTAAATAAAGTTTCTTTATCAAAAGAAGAATTTGAGTCTTTGGTTACAACAATACAATCTAATTTATAGTTTTTTACGCCTTCCTAAAACTTACTTCCATCGTCGTGCCTTTGCCAACTTCGGATTTATAGACTTTTATTTTACCTTTATGGTATTCTTCTACAATTCGTTTTGTGAGTGATAAACCCAATCCCCAACCGCGTTTTTTGGTTGTAAATCCAGGTTCGAATATCGCTTTGAATTCTTTTTTCGGAATGCCTTTTCCGGTATCTGAAACATAAATTTTTACAAAATTGGCGTCGTTTTCAATTTTTACTTTCAATTTTCCTTTTCCTTTCATGGCATCGATAGCGTTTTTGACTAAGTTTTCAATAGTCCAACTGTGCAACGCAGGGTTTAGCGCAACAAATACTGAGTTTTTTGGTGCTTTGAACGAAAATTCTACTTGCTTAGAAAAACGAGATTGCAAATAATTGTAAGATTCTTGGGTTTCTTTGATAATATCTTTTTGTTCCAAAATAGGTTCGGAGCCAATTTTCGAGAACCTATCAGTTATTGTTTGTAGCCGCAGAATGTCTTTCTCTATTTCAGTAATCGTTGTTGGGTCAACATTATCGGCTTTCATGATTTCGAGCCAACCAATAAGTGAGGAAAGTGGCGTACCTATTTGATGTGCCGTTTCTTTTGCCATTCCGGCCCAAAGCTTGTTCTGCGTAGCGAGTTTGGTGCTACTATAAAAATTGTAAACCACAACTCCAAAAAGCACAATAATAAGTACTAAAGCTATTGGATAATATTTGAGTTTGTTGAGCAAACTTGAATCGCCGTAGTACAAATACTGAAATTTGCCTTGTACATATTCTATCTGTATGGGCTTGTTTTGGTTTTTTAGTTTCTGGATGTACGTTTTTCCTTTGGCCTTGTCTTTTTGTAGATCATCATCAATATTTGCAGTATTGATTATCAAATTATTTTCTGTAAGTATGATTGGGATTCTTGCATTTTGAATAATCTTGAGCGGAAGTTCGATATCGGTATTGATTTCTGCATTTTGCAGGGTTTTTTGAGCTTCTGCCCAATGTTGCATTTTGACTCTTTCTTCGTTTTTAAATATTTGAAAAAAAGTATAAGTATTCCAGAGAATTAATAAGATAATTACAAACGAAGCGGCAATTAATATCCAACGGGTTTGGGTTTTTCTTTCGGAAAACTGCATGTTTAATTTTTTTTAAAAGTAGTAAAAAAAACTTTCGGTTACAAAAATGGATTTTCGCTAGCCCAGATCGCGCCGATATCCTTCTTTGCCCATTTTTTGGGCAAAAGAAGATAAAGGCAAGAGTTGGAAAATGGTTAATAAAAAAGCCCAAACGATTGGCTCCAGAAAATAAAAAAATTTATATTTGTACAAGAAATTTATACAATGACTATTGACCCAAAAGATGTTTCGGTTGCAAAATTACAGGGTTTCTTACAGAGTGCAATTGGGCCACGACCTATAGCGTTTGCTAGCACTGTTGATAGAAACGGAAAGCCTAATTTGTCGCCGTTTAGTTTTTTTAATATTTTTAGTGCCAATCCGCCAATTTTGGTTTTTTCGCCAGCGCGACGAGTACGAGATAACACTGTTAAGCATACGTTACTTAATTGTGAGGCGACTAAAGAAGTGGTTATTAATGTGGTCAATTTTGATATTGTGCAACAAATGTCGCTGTCAAGCACTGAATATGGCGACGGTGTAAATGAGTTTCTAAAATCGGGGTTAACGCAAGTTCCGTCTTTGGTTGTAAAACCGTATCGTGTGGGCGAAAGTCCTGTTCAATTTGAATGTAAGGTTAACGAAATTATTGCACTTGGCGAAAATGGCGGTGCTGGAAATATGATCATTTGCGAGGTTTTGAAAATGCATATTGACGAATCTGTTTTGGACGAAAATGAAACCATAGATCCAGTTAAGATAGATTTGGTAGCACGACTTGGTGGCAATTGGTATTCTAGAGCCAAAGAAGGTTTGTTTGAAGTGGAAAAACCATTGGTAAGCCTAGGAATTGGAGTAGATGCTTTACCAGATTTTATTAAAGAAAGCGTTGTTTTTGATGGAAATGATTTAGGAAAACTAGCAAATATTGAGGCATTGCCTACTTTGGAAGAAGTTACTATATTTGTACACCAAAATTTTGAAATAAAAGGTATTTTGAGTGCAGATGATGAGCTTAAAATTCATCTTAAAGCAAAGGAATTTTTGGACAATAATGAAGTTTTTTCTGCATGGAAATTACTTTTAGCAAAACGAATTTAATTACTATAAATAATAAAGAAGATGGAAGTTTCAGGAAAAATTAAGGTTATCAATCCGGAGGTACAAGTAAGTGCTTCGTTTAGAAAAAGAGAATTGGTTGTTACTACAGAAGAGCAATATCCGCAATACATTAGTATGAATTTTGTGCAAGATAAATGTGATTTGCTCAATAATTATCAAGTTGGAGAAGTCGTTAAAGTTGGAATTAATTTGCGTGGTCGCGAGTGGGTAAGTCCAGCTGGCGAAACCAAATATTTTAACGACATTCAAGGTTGGAAAATAGAGCGAATGGCATCTGATGCTCCAGCGCAACAAGCACCTCCAATGCCTGCAGCAGAAGCATTTGCGCCAGCAACTTCAATAAATGAAGAAGAACACGACGATTTGCCTTTCTAAAATTTTTTAGTTACTTATTATCATTCCTATGCCATAATTTTCTCCTACTTGAGGATAAATTATAGCATGGGTTTTGTTTTTTCCTAAAGCAAAAGATTTAAACGGCGACCAGTACGAAACGGCAAGTCCAACACCCAAACCAATACCAGCACCAGCCAAAACATCTGAAGTGTAATGTTTATTATTCGCAATTCGTAAAAAACCTGTTGCCGATGCAAACATAAATCCTGACGATGCATACCAAATATTACTGTCTTTGTATTCGTAAAAAAGTAACGATGCATTTGTAAATGCTGTTGCGGTATGACCCGAAGGAAAACTATAATTATCGGTATTGTCGGGTCTTGTTACCAAAAAACTATGTTTTCCTGTTTTTACAATTGAAGTAGAAATTAAATTTGCCAAAACAATATTAATAGTTTGTTGTTTTAAATTATTTTTTGATTTAAATCCTAAAAAACGACCGCCGTAAATTTGAACTATTGGAGCAAACTGGAAAAAATCTTCCGCTTTTGTTTCAAAATCAGGACCAAATATTTTCTGAATATCTTTCTGAAGTTTCTTGTTGGTTTCGGTATTTTTGAGTGCCAATCCCGAAGCAATTAATGCCACTGGAAGCACTACTTTTTTATATGAAAAGGCATCTTTTTTTACTGTCGTACTGTCTGATGTTTGCGCAAAAAAATTTGAATTAACCAAAACAATTATTAAGAAAAGTAATTTTATTTTCATGTTTAGAAAGTAATTTTTGTTCCTATCATATTGAAATTTTCTAATCTATTAGCTTGTAGCTTAAGAGTATATTTTTTCTCTGCTGTTTTCGATCCGCTTTTTTCAATTTTGTTATTTGCAATATTTTTTCCAATAATATAACCCATAACCAGCGCAATAGGATAGTCAGACACCCAATGTACTTTGCTTTGCGCCATTTGGAATCCCATCACGCCAATAAGGCTCCAACCTAAAGGTTTTATCCATTTTTTATCTGGATAATTTTCGGCAATAATGTATAAAGTAGCCGTAGCTGTCATCATGTGTCCAGAAGGCATAGCATCATAATTTGGCGTATCTTTAGCATAACTTGCAAAACTCGGAAACAGATTCCAATCGCCATTTCCTGTACCTTGAGTATAGGCAGGTTCTGGACTTTGTCTGCCTGTTACTCGTTTAATTGTCTGACTAAAAACTCCTGTCGTCAATATGCCTTCTACAAGCCCTGAAGCAACATTTAAGGAACGATAATCGTTTTTTATGAGTCCGTAAGTAGCAAATCCCATTCCCATTATTAAAGGTGTAGCGCCATTTCCGATAAGGTATATTGCAGACGAGGCATCTGTAGGAATTATAGAAATTGGTCCAAAATTACGATATCGTGCTACTTCTTTAAAATGGAGTTTGTAGCCAATATCTCTAGATTTGTCAATAAAATATTCGTCAACAGGAACCAAAGCCGTAGTAGCAAAAGTGGCAGCTCCTAAGGCAATAATGTTATTTGTTTTGGTCATTGCGATGGCAGACAAAGCAACATCTTTTGGCAAGCATAAAATGGGCTCAAATAATCTTGGCTTTTTGTAGCTAAAAATTTCGCCATTCTTGGTTTGATAATTCTGAACAGTTATTGAATCATTGGATTGAGAATTTCCAAAATTGCTAATCAGTACAAATAAAAAAAGGAAACTATATTTTTGCATCATTTTTGATAATCTCGGCAAAGATATTTTATTTTTTTAGAAAGTATAAATTAAATAGATTTTTTGAACATTACTACTAAGTTTTACTTTTTGAAATAGCAATAATTTTGTATACTACACAAACGCATACCCCGAATATATCTCGGCAACTTCATCCAAAACTTGAAATAAATTTTCGGGTTCGTCGAGCGTTACAAGTTTTTGTTTGTGTTCTTTAAACGAATGGATTCCTCTAAAATAGTTGGTATAATGACGACGCATTTCAACAATCCCAACACGTTCGCCTTTCCAATCCATAGACCAAGTTAGGTGATTTCTGGCGGCTTCTACCCGATCTGAAATTGTAGGAACTGGCAAATACTCTCCAGTTTCAAAGTAATGTTTTATTTCGTTAAAAATCCAAGGATATCCAATCGCGGCACGACCTATCATAATACCATCAACACCATATTCATTTTTAAATTTTAGGGCTTTTTCTGGACTATCAATATCGCCATTGCCAAAAATGGGCATCGTAATTCGAGGGTTATTTTTTACGCGAGCAATGTGCGACCAGTCCGAATGACCTTTATACATCTGTGCTCTGGTGCGCCCATGAATAGAAAGTGCTTGAACACCAATATCTTGCAAACGCTCGGCAACCACATCTATATTAATGGTTTGCTCGTCCCAACCCAAACGTGTTTTTACCGTTACGGGCAAATTGGTACTTCGTATAACGGCTTTGGTCAATCGTATCATTAAATCTACGTCTTTGAGCACGCCTGCTCCAGCTCCTTTGCAAACTACTTTTTTTACAGGGCAACCAAAATTTATATCTATCAAATCGGGATTTACGGTCGACACGATTTCGGCAGACATGGCCATCGCTTCTTCGTCGCCGCCGAATATTTGAATTCCAACAGGTCGTTCATAATCGAAAATATCCAATTTCTGGCGGCTTTTTATAGCATCACGAATCAATCCTTCTGAAGAAATAAATTCTGAATACATCAAATCGGCACCATGCGCTTTGCAAAGTCTACGAAATGGCGGATCGCTCACATCTTCCATTGGTGCAAGAAGTAAGGGGAAATCAGGTAGAATAATATGTTCGCCAATTTTAATCAAAAGAAAAGATTTTTTGCAAAGATAGTAAGATTTATGATTGCAAATAAACGATTGTTGATTTCTGATTTTTCTTCTGTGTGAACAATAGTTAATCCTAATTTTTCTTAGAAAAGATTGACTATATTTGCAGCCCGTAGGGTCGCGTTAGGGATTGTAGTGGAAATCCTTTTGCTTTTTTTTCTTTAAAAAAGCAAAAGATTGAAACGGAAAGCCCGACCCGTAGCTTTTCGCGAAGGGTAACGCCCAAATAAAAATATAGAAGTTGAAATGAAACACATTAGAAATTTTTGCATTATTGCGCATATTGATCACGGAAAAAGTACGCTTGCCGACCGATTGCTTGGTGCCACACAAACCGTAACTGCTCGTGAAGAAAAGGCGCAATTACTTGATAATATGGACCTTGAGCGCGAACGTGGTATTACCATAAAAAGTCATGCCATCCAGATGGAATATACTTATCAAGGTCAAGAATATATCTTGAACTTGATTGATACGCCTGGTCATGTGGATTTTTCGTACGAAGTTTCTCGATCTATTGCCGCTTGCGAAGGCGCATTACTTATTGTAGATGCGGCGCAGAGTATTCAGGCGCAGACGATTTCTAATTTATATTTGGCTCTGGAAAACGATCTAGAAATTATTCCGGTTCTTAATAAAGTGGATTTACCAAGTGCTAATCCTGAGGAAGTTAGCGATGATATTATCGATTTGTTGGGTTGTAAATTGGAAGATATTATTCACGCAAGTGGAAAAACAGGTTTTGGTGTCGAAAATATTTTGGCGGCCATTATCGAAAAAATTCCTGCTCCCAAAGGCATCGTTGACGAGCCATTGCAAGCCTTGATTTTTGATTCGCATTACAATCCGTTTCGAGGAATTGAAGTTATTTTTAGAGTTAAAAATGGTGAAATTCGAAAAGGGCAGAAAATAAAATTCATGGCAACAGGCAACGAATATTTTGCCGATGAAGTTGGAACGTTGAAATTGAATCAGGTTCCGAAAAGTGTTATCTCGGCAGGCGATGTTGGCTATTTAATTTCTGGAATTAAAGAAGCCAAAGAAGTAAAAGTGGGCGACACGATTACCGATGCCAAAACGCCTACAACCAATATGATTGTTGGTTTTGAAGATGTAAAACCTATGGTTTTTGCTGGAATTTATCCAGTTGATACTGAAGATTATGAAGAGTTACGCAACTCGATGGAAAAACTCCAACTCAACGATGCTTCGTTGGTTTTTGTTCCTGAAAGTTCGGCGGCTTTGGGATTTGGTTTCCGTTGCGGATTCTTGGGAATGTTGCACATGGAAATTATTCAAGAACGACTCGAGCGTGAGTTCGATATGACCGTAATTACTACGGTTCCCAACGTTTCGTATCATGCGTTTACCAAAAAAAATCCTGAAGACATCATGATTGTCAATAATCCAACCGATTTGCCCGATCCTTCAAGTTTGGACCGTGTAGAAGAACCCTATATAAAAGCTACGATAATCACCAAAGCCGATTTTGTAGGAAATGTAATGAGTTTGTGTATCGAAAAACGAGGCGTGATTACCAACCAAACGTATTTGACTACCGAACGTGTCGAATTGAATTTTGATATGCCGTTGGCCGAAATTGTATTTGATTTTTATGATCGATTGAAAACCGTTTCTAAAGGTTACGCATCGTTTGATTATTCGCCAATTGGAATGCGAACTTCTAAACTAGTTCGTCTTGATGTATTGCTTAACGCCACTACGGTCGATGCTTTGTCGGCATTGATTCACGAAAGTAACGCCTATCATATCGGGAAAAAAATGTGCGAAAAGCTGAAAGAATTGATTCCGAGACAACAATTTGACATTCCGATTCAAGCCGCAATTGGTGCCAAAATCATTGCTCGCGAAACCATAAAAGCACTCCGAAAAGACGTTACTGCTAAATGTTATGGTGGCGATATTTCACGAAAAAGAAAATTACTCGAAAAACAGAAAAAAGGTAAAAAACGCATGCGTCAAGTTGGTAACGTCGAGATTCCGCAAGAAGCTTTTATGGCAGTATTGAAGTTGAATGATTAAGCCCATTCTAATCCTTCCCAAAGGGAAGGACTTTAGATAATAGTCAAACCCGATCACGAAAGTTATTGGGTTTTTTGTTTCCCAAAGTTGTCTGGTTGACTTATGAAGCATTTCATAATGAGATTTCTCCTGCGTCGAAATGACAAGTTTGAGGAAAATGTTAACTTTGTGAAAATATAATTTATGAATAGATTAATTATTATTGGGAATGGTTTTGATTTGGCTCATGGTTTACCAACGAGTTACAGGGATTTTATAGAGGATTATTGGGCATGTATTACATCTTTTAATCATGAAGACGAATTCATAAAATTAAACGTAAATATAAAACCGATAGACCCAATAAATGAGACCAAAAATTTTAAAGAGTAAATTGCTTTTATGCAAACAAAAGTATCTGCATTGGAAGGATATGATCACAAATTAGAGGTCTATGAAGATATGGTTATCTATGAAAGGCCAAAACCATTTGGTAAAATAAATTTACTAGAATTTAAAAATAATTTTTTCAGTATAATTAATAACAAAAATTCTGAAAATTGGGTTGATATTGAAAACGAGTATTATTATCAACTCAAAAAAATAATTCTAAAAGAAAGCTTAGATATTTCTATTACAAAAGAGTATTGGTCTAAAGAACAAAAAAAACAAGTAGAAAAATTAAATGAAGAATTTGAAGAAGTAAAACAACTTTTAGAAAAATATTTAATTGAAAAAGTAGAAAAAAAATATTTATTATCAGAAAATGTTGATGTTGAGATGTGCCGAACTTATGATATTTTAAAACCAATTTCTATTTTTAGTAATGAAGATAAAATTTTGAAAGAGTTTATTTTTGAAGAAGACATCAAAGAAATTCAGGATCATTTTGAAAATGAAAAATTTAAAGAAATAATAAATAATATTCATTTTGTAAATTTTAACTTCACTAAACTAACTAATATTTACAGTATTTATTTGAACAGAAATTCTAGAACTCAAAGTAGTGTAAATTGTATTCATGGAATTTTAGATAATAAAAAAAGCCATAAAATCAATTTCGGCTTTGGAGACGAAATGGATGATGACTACAAAACAATTGAAAACATAAATGATAACGAATATCTAAAAAATTTCAAGTCATTTCAATATCTTCAAAATTCTTATTACAGTGATTTACTAAAATATATTGACGGCGAAAAATTTCAAGTCTACATTATGGGTCATTCTTGCGGTTTATCTGATAGAACATTACTGAATACTATTTTTGAACATAAAAATTGTCGTTCAATTAAAATATTTTATCATCAAAAAGAAGATGGATCAGATAATTATACAGAGATTACTCAAAATATTTCTCGGCATTTTAATAACAAAAAATTAATGCGAGCAAAAATTGTAAATAAAACGCTTTGTGAGCCATTACCACAAATTCAATTACCAAAAAAAGTATAGTTTTGTCATTTCGACGAAGGAGAAATCACATAAAGTAAATCCCAAATGAGATTCCTACGGAATGACAATTTAGCGCAAAGGAAAAAAAGCAATATTTATTAACGAGCTTTTGTCATTTCGACGAAGGAGAAATCACATAAAGTAAATCTCAAATGAGATTCCTACGGAATGACAAGGCTACTTAAAGCAAACTTAGCATAAAACTAAAAAAACAGCTCACATTCCAGCAAGCCGTCTTTCATCTCTTATCTTTTTATCTAAAGTTTTAATACTA
Source organism: Flavobacterium sp. (assembly GCA_043771555.1). Classification (GTDB taxonomy): domain Bacteria; phylum Bacteroidota; class Bacteroidia; order Flavobacteriales; family Flavobacteriaceae; genus Flavobacterium. The sequence goes on from JAYVHB010000083.1 coordinate 66,185, forward strand.
AGAATTCATCAAACTCTCAATCTCGTCAACCTCAATCGGAATATTTTTCATCAGATTAAATGGTTCGCCTTTTTCTTGTACCACAACATCATCTTCCAAACGAATCCCAAAACCTTCGGCAGGAATATAAATGCCGGGCTCAACGGTAAAAACCATATTAGGTTTCATCGGTTCGTGCAACAAGCCGTAATCATGCGTGTCCATACCCAAATGATGCGACGTGCCGTGCATAAAATATTTTTTGTAGGCTGGCCACTCTGGGTTTTCGTTTTGTACATCGGCTTTGTCAATTAATCCCAAACCAAGCAATTCTGAAGTCATTATTTTGCCAACCTCAATATGATATTGTTTCCATAAAGTGCCAGAAACGAGCATTTTAGTGGCTTCGTTTTTTACGTTCAAAACGGCATTGTAAACCGCTTTTTGCCTATCTGTAAATCGCCCAGAAACTGGAATCATTCGGGTCATATCGCTGGAATAATTGGCATATTCGGCACCAACGTCGAGCAAGACCAAATCGCCTGCTTTGCACTGCTGGTTGTTTTCAATATAATGTAATACATTGGCGTTATTTCCTGAGGCTATTATTGGCGTATAAGCAAAACCTTTGGAGCGATTTCGAAGAAATTCATGCGCAAATTCGGCTTCGATTTCATATTCCATTACATTAGGTTTTACAAACGAAAGCAAACGTCGATAGCCTTTTTCGGTAATGTTACAAGCGTTCTGAATCAAATCTATTTCTTCACTTTCTTTGAGGGATCGAATGCGTTGCAAAATAGGGTTTGACTTCGCCACTTGATGCGCTGGATAGGTTTCTTTCCACCATTTTACAAATCTTGCTTCACGAGTTTCAGTTTCAATAACGGCACGATAATGCTCGTTGGTATTGATGTACATCGTCTCGGAATACGCCATAACTTCTTTCAACGTTTTATGAAAATCTTGCAACCAAATCACGGTTTTGATTCCCGAAACTTGAAACGCTCTTTCTTTGGTCAACTTCTCGCCTTCCCAAATCGCAATGTGTTCGTTGGTTTCTTTCAAGAACAAAACTTCTTTCAAATTATCGTATGGCGCATCTGGAAAAAGCAACAAAATACTTTCTTCTTGATCTACGCCAGATAAATAAAGAATGTCACGATGTTGCGCAAACGGCAAATGACTATCGGCCGAAACAGGATACAAATCATTGGAATTGAATACCGCAACGCTGTTTGGTTTCATTTGCGAAGTAAATTTCGCTCTGTTTTTTACGAAAAGTTGGGAATCTATTTGATGGTATTTCATTATTGAGATTATTAGATTGTTAGATCTTTAGAATTTATTTATCAAAAATACAGAAACTATTTTCTTAAGTAGTAGCCAAATGGCGTTATTTTTTAAATTCCAAATCCGTTAACTTGTCATGCTGACGCAGAAGCATCTCATTATGAGATTCCTCGTGCCTCGGAATGACAAAACGCTTAAACACTTTTCCGAATTCGGCTCATATGTCGAGAAGAAATACCAAGGAAAGAAGCCAAATAATGCAACGGCACTTCTTGCAATAACTTGGGTTCGGTTTTGAGTAGTTTTTGATAGCGTTCTTCTGGCGTAAGTGTCAATAAATCAATACGATAATCGTCAATCAGGCAAATTTGTTTTTCGATCAAATTGTAATAAAACTGATGAAAAGCAAGATTGTTTTCAATCAAATTAGTGAAAGTTTCCAAATCGATAACCCACAACTTGCAATCGGCAATGGCTTTGATGCTTTTTCGAGAGGATTTTTGATTCAGAAAGCTGTCTAATGAAGTTGTAACCGAATTTCGCAACGCCAAATAAGTTGTTTTTTCTTCGTCGTTAACAAGAATAGAATGTTGCAAAATTCCGCTTTCTACGAAACAAAAATCGAGACAAACTTTATTTTCTTTAACGAAATAGTCGTTCTTTTTTAAATTTAAAACTTCAAAATAGGAAACAGCTTTCTCTGCCAAATCATGAATTCCTTCTATTTTGGAATCCAAAAAAGGAAGCATAAATTGATATAAAGTTTGGTTTAGGTCTTGCGAATTCATCGTACAAAAATAGCAGATTTTTCTAATCTACCCATTTGTAGTATCGAGCACCGATTAAATTTGGGTTTTCTTTTTCGATTCGGTCTAAAATCCATTCGTTTTTTGGAGTTCGTACGGCTTTTTTTTGTTCTTTTTTATGAAGTTTTTCGTAGGTTTCAAAATCTATTTCGTGACTTTTTTCGAGCGTTTCAAAAAGATTTACGTTGCTTATTCTTGATTTCCAATCGTCTTGAATGGTAGCTTCAAAAACTTTCGATTTAGAACCGCTTCCGTAGGCTAGAAATCCAAATTTTTGCCCAGAAATTTGGTTGCCAATTTTATAAAAATGACATAAAGTAGACAATAATCCCATAAAAATAGAACCTGTGTACAAATTGCCGATTAACGAAGAAGCAATTTCGGCAGGTTGTAATTTTTCCGACACAAAAGTTTGATACGCTTCTGATTTGCTAATTTCTTTCAATTTATTTTGATAGTCAGCAGCAGATTCGTCGCCATTAAGAATTTTAGTTTCGGCATCCAAAGCATAAATTTCGGATAACATTCTGCGACCTTGAAACGCATACGGCAAATGCATGACAATCGATGTCCAAGAATTGTATAAATTTTCGTTTATGTTTTTTAATTTTTTGAATTCGAAATAGGCATTTCGAGTGCGATCCATATAACATTGGTTGGAATATTGCCCATCAAAAACAGGCTGACTTTTATGAATTTCGATTTCGGCTTCTAGATTGTCAAACCAAGGTTCGTTATTATTATTTCCTGTAATTACAGATTTTGAAATAGTTCGTAATGGTTTAAAAAAATCAAAAACACCTTTGGTACTTGTTGCCCAATGGTTTTCGAAAGCCATAATTTTCGGGTTTGAAGTAATTAGCATCGCCAAAGCTCCAGCGCCTTGCGTATATTCGCCAGTCGAATTTAGGTCGTATTTTGCCATGTCGGTCGTTACAACAATCGCTTTTTTATCTGGATTTAGTCGCACAAAATCGATACAGTTTTGCAAAGCATCAACGCCGCCAATACATGCAAAAGTAAAATCGACAACATCGCAGTTTTCTAATACATTTTCGCCAAATTTTTGTTCCATCAAAGCAATAAGAAAAGACGAAATAGGTTTAGATACATCGATGCCGCTTTCGGTTCCTACATAGATACGAGCAATTTCAGAAAAGTCGATTTTATTATCCTGAATTAATTTCGTAAAGGCATTAGCTCCAAAAACAACAACATCTTGGTTGGCATCAGGTAATGTCATTTGGAGTAGTCCCAATCCTTTTTCGAGTTTTTCGGGTTCTATATTTCGGGCAATTGCCAATGTTTTTATTGGTAAATGTATTTTGGCAACATCAAAAGCAATAGCATCAATTCCGGTTTTCATTTGTATTTAATTTGAACGTAAAATTACAATCCAAGACTTGAAATTCTTATTTTTTTTGAATACAAAATAAGTCGTTTTTTAATTTTTATGAATTTGAAAAAAAGTGTAGTAATTTGACCTGACTTTTTGAATTTATATTTTGAATTCTATCCAAATAAAACTAATTTAGCAATAAATTTTAAATCGTTTGAATATGAAAACTTTTTACAAAATCATTTTTACATTTTTTTTCATCACTTCTTTTGGTCAAAACAAGCAACCGTATCAAATTTTTGATAAATCAGGAAATAAAACTTCGTACGAAAAATTACTAAAATCGGCTCTAAAAAGCAAAGTTGTATTGTTTGGCGAATTGCATGATAATTCTATAATTCATTGGTTGGAGTTGGAGTTTGCAAAAGATATTGCAGCAAAAACCGATATCGTTATTGGTGCAGAAATGATCGAAACTGACAACCAACGCCAGCTTGATGCCTATTTGAAAGGACAAATTAACCAAAAGGTTTTGGACTCAACTGCTCGCCTTTGGCCGAATTATAAAACAGATTACAAGCCCATTATAGATTTTGCAAAAGAAAACAAATACAAGGTTATTGCAACCAATATTCCGAGAAAATATGCGAGTTTGGTTTTCAAAAAAGGATTGGAAGAGTTGGACAAACTTACTTTTGACGAAAAAAAATTAATGGCAAAATTACCTATAGAATTTGATTTGAATTTGCCTGGATATACTGCAATGCTTTCTATGCAAGGCGGCAAAGCTGGTGACAAAATGCCAAAAGCACAAGCCATAAAAGATGCAACGATGGCTAGTTTTATTATTAAAAACACGAAAGACGATGCTATTTTTATTCATTATAACGGCACTTATCATAGCGAAAATTTTGAAGGAATCTATTGGTATTTGAAACAACAAGATGCCGGAATGGCAATTGTTACCATTGCAACTGTAGAACAAGAAAATGTTGATAAGCTTGAAAAAGAAAATGAAGGAAAAGCAGAATATATAATTGTTATTGACAAAGATGTTACCAAAACCTACTAATGTTTTTGTTGTCAAATTTTCACTGATTTAAAATCATTATAAATAATAACTAAAACGTTGTAAATTATTGCGAATTGCTATATTTTTGTTCAATTAAATTTTCAAACAATAATTATGTCCAATTCTACAATATTAAAGTCTTCCATTGCACGAAAAGTTGCCATGGCTCTTTCGGGACTTTTCTTGATTTTATTTTTAGCACAACACTGTTTTATTAATACCACTTCCCTTTTTAGACCAGATACGTTTAATATGATTTCGCATTTCATGGGAAATAATCCCTTGGTTCAATACATTATTCAACCCGTTTTGATTGTTGGCGTTGTGTTTCATTTTTGTATGGGATTTATTTTGGATTATAAAAACAGAGCATCGCGTCCTATAGGTTATACCAAATATAACGGTGGAGCCAATGCAAGTTGGATGTCAAGAAACATGATTATAACAGGATCGGTTGTTTTAGCTTTTTTAGGGTTACATTTTTATGATTTTTGGTTTCCAGAAATGATGTATAAATATGTAGATGTAAATCCATTAGTTGAAGATCGATATTATGAAGAGTTGGTTCATAAATTTGCGAGTTTGCCTAGAACAATAATCTATTGTATTTCTTTTGGTTTATTGGCTTTACATTTGTGGCATGGTTTCAATTCCTCATTTCAATCAGTAGGTTTCAATAATAAATATTCGAAAGCATTAAAAACATTTGCCTACAGTTTTTCGGTAATTATTCCTTTGTTATTCGTGGTTATTGCTTTGGTGCATCATTTTTCACATTTACAATAAAAAATCTATGAATTCAATTATTGAAAATAATAAACCGTCAATTGATATACTTTGCCAAGAAAACAAAGTCGAAAAATTGTATGCATTTGGTTCGGTTTTGAATGAAAATTTTAATGAGAATTCAGATATTGATTTTATTGTGAAGTTTAATGAATCGATTCCATTATTAGAATACGGAGATAATTATTTTGAATTGTTATTTGCATTTGAAGATTTATTTAATAAAAAAGTTGATTTGATTTCTGAAAAATCATTAAAGAATCCTTTTTTTATAAAAGAAGTAAATAAAACTAAGGAGCTGATTTATGCAGCATAGAATTGCTAAATATTTGTATGATATTAAAGAATCGATTTTATCAATTGAAAGTTATTTAGGCTCAAATAAAAACTTTAATGATTATTCAAATAATAAATTACTAAGAAGAGGAATTGAAAGAGAACTAGAAATAGTTGGAGAAGCTATAAATAATTTAAAAAAAATTGACGATTCAATTGACATTAGTTTTCAAAGACAAATTATCAGTCTAAGAAATCAAATAATTCATAGTTACGACAATATTGATGATGAAATGATTTGGGGAATTATCATAAATCATTTACCAATCTTAAAAATAGAAATATAAAATTTACTTAATATATAAACTAAAGTTTATGGCATTAGATTCAAAAATTCCAAGTGGCGCCATTGCAGACAAATGGACAAATTATAAAAATCATATCAATCTGGTAAATCCGGCTAACAAACGTAATCTAGATATTATTGTTGTAGGAACTGGACTTGCTGGAGGTTCGGCTGCGGCAACGTTGGCAGAATTAGGTTATAATGTAAAAACGTTTTGTTTCCAAGATTCGCCTCGTCGAGCTCATTCCATTGCTGCTCAAGGCGGAATCAATGCTGCAAAGAACTATCAAGGCGACGGAGATTCAACTTTCCGATTGTTTTACGACACTGTAAAAGGCGGCGATTATCGTGCTCGCGAAGCCAATGTGCATCGTTTGGCAGAAGTTTCGACCAATATAATCGACCAATGTGTGGCGCAAGGCGTTCCTTTTGCTCGTGAATATGGTGGACTTTTGGACAATCGATCTTTTGGTGGAACATTAGTTTCAAGAACTTTTTATGCCAAAGGACAAACAGGGCAACAATTATTACTCGGAGCTTATTCGGCCATGAACCGCCAAATCGCTCGAGGCAAAATAAAATCGCACAACCGTCACGAAATGCTAGATTTAGTTATCGTAAACGGAAAAGCCCGAGGCATTATTGCTCGCGATATGATTACCGGAAAAATAGAACGTCATTCGGCACACGCAGTAGTTATTGCTTCTGGCGGATATGGAAATGTATTTTTCTTGTCTACAAATGCCATGGGAAGCAACGTAACTGCAGCTTGGAAAATCCATAAAAAAGGTGCATTTTTCGCCAATCCTTGCTATACGCAAATTCACCCAACTTGTATTCCAGTTTCGGGCGATCACCAAGCAAAATTGACTTTAATGTCTGAATCTTTGCGTAATGATGGTCGAATTTGGGTTCCTGCAAAAGCCGAAGACGCGCAAGCCATTCGCGAAGGAAAATTAAAACCAACACAATTAAAAGAAGAAGATAGAGATTATTTCTTAGAAAGACGCTATCCGGCGTTTGGAAATTTGGTGCCTCGTGACATTGCGTCTCGTGCTGCCAAAGAACGTTGCGATGCAGGTTTTGGAATCAATAAAACTGGCGAAGCCGTTTATTTAGATTTTGAAGCAGCAATTATTCGTTACGGAAAAGACCAGGCCAATTTGAAACATCAAGATGCTAATGATATGGCTGTTGTAAAAAAATTAGGAACCGAAGTTGTTGCCAATAAATATGGTAACTTGTTCCAGATGTATGAAAAAATTGTAGATGAAAATCCATATACAACGCCAATGATGATCTACCCAGCCGTGCATTACACAATGGGTGGCACTTGGGTTGATTATAATTTGCAAACGACAATTCCTGGTTGTTTCTCTATCGGAGAATCTAATTTTTCTGACCACGGAGCCAATAGACTTGGCGCATCTGCATTGATGCAAGGTTTGGCAGATGGATATTTCGTATTGCCATATACAATCGGAGATTATTTGGCACCAGATATTAAAATGGGTCCAATTTCGACAGATTCACCAGAATTTGATGCTGCCGAAGCCAACGTAAATGCTCAAATTGA